>JANXRE010000174.1 GCA_025353165.1 Acidobacteriota bacterium
GTACACCTCATTACCCGTGAGGTGGCACCCGATCGTATGCGCGTCTACTGAAAAGAGCATTTGCGATGCGGAATTCGGAAGCGGCTGCCTGAAGACGGCGTACGGGCGAATGCAACCGCCGGGCCGAATGAGCCGTCCTTCAGGCAGCCGCTTCCGAATTCCGCATCGCAAATGCTCTTTTCAGTAGACGCGCATACGATCGGGTGCCACCTCACGGGTAATGAGGTGTACATCCGCAACCTGCTCAACGAATTTGCAGAACTGGATAGAAGCGCGAATTTCCTGGCCTATCTGTCCAAGCCGGACGCGAACCGCTTCGTGGCGCGCCGTTTCACCAAGCGCAAGGTGAGCGAGAACCCCTGGATACGCCTGGGCTTCGAGATACCCGCGAGCCTGTATCGCGATCGCCCCAATCTGCTGCACGTTCAATACACCGGTCCGATCGCCTGTCCCGTGCCGATGGTGGCGACGGTTCACGATGTCAGCTTCGTCGAGCACCCGGAATACTTCACCAGCTTCCGCGCCCACCAGTTGAAACTGACGGTGAAAAGAACGGTCCGGCGGGCAGCCCGCATCCTTACTCCCAGCGAGTTCTCGCGCCGGTCGATTATCGCGGCATACGGGGTGCCGGGCGATAAAGTAACGGTTATCCCGAACGGGGTTTCGTCGGCCTTCCGGCCGATGCACCACCAAGCGGCCATCGATTGGGTGCGGGAGCGGCACGGCATCCAGCAGCCCTTCATCCTGACGGTCGGAGATCTCCAGCCGCGAAAGAATCATCTCGGGTTGATCCAGGCTTTCGAAGAGACCGTGCGCGCGCATCCGGAGCTTCCGCATCATCTGGTGGTGGTGGGGAAGGAGACCTGGTACGCATCGCATGTCCGGCGCGCAGCCCAGCGGTCCTGCGTCGCCGACCGCATCCACTTCACCGGTTGGGTCTCGGACGAAGACCTGCGTTATTTCTACTGCGCCAGCGATATTTTCGTATTCCCGTCGCTATACGAGGGATTCGGATTGCCGATTCTCGAGGCGATGGCTTGCGGGCGTGCGGTGCTCTGTTCGAACGCCGCGGCGATGCCTGAAGTTGCAAACGCTGCCGGCATCCTCTTCGATCCCTGCTCGACGACGGAGATCGCGCGCGCCATGCAGGACGTTCTGCTGGACGCCGAACTGCGGACGCGCATGGAGCGGCTTGGACTTCAGCGCGCCGCATCTTTCGGCTGGAGCCGCGCGGCCCAGAAAACGCTGGACGTCTATTACGACGTCGCGGATGGCAGGCGTTCGTCCGTTTCCCGGTCGGAAAAGCGGAAAGTCGTTCCCGCCAGTACGTGAGCGCTATGAGTTTATTTCTTGCCACGCTCCTTTTCCTAATGGCGGCGGATCAGGTTCCCGCACAGAACGCACCGGCCAAAATCGCCGCTGCCGCGAAGATGCCGGCGGCCCCCAAGAGCGAGCTGCGGCTTTCGAGCGAAGTCCTGAATTACACAATCAACTGGCCGACCGGGCTGAGCCTCGGCGAGGCGCGGCTGCGCACTACCAGGCGCACCACAGCCGATGGGCCGCGCGTGGAAACGGACTTCCATCTGGACGCTTCGGTGCCGGGCTTCCCGGTGCTGGAGGATCATCGTTCGGTTGCCGACGGCGAGTTCTGCTCCATCGATTTCACCAAGCAGTATACGCACGGAAAGCATAAGGCCGACGAGACCCTGAGCTTCGACCAGTCCGCGCGGAAAGCCACGCGCGAGACCAAAGGCGGCGGCAAAGGCGAACTCAACACGCCCCCGTGCGCCAAGGACGTCCTGTCCTACATCGGATATATCCGGCGGGAGTTGGGAGCGGGCCGCCTGCCTCCGCGCCAGTCCGTCTATTACGGCGCGGCGTACGATCTGAAAGTCGAGTTCACCGGAACGGTACCGGTCAAGGTCGGCGAGGCCTCAATGGAAGCGGACAAAATCGTCGTTTCCCTGAAAGGACCGGCTTCAAATATTTCCTTCGAGATTTACTTTTCGAAAGACGCGGCGCGGGCTCCTGTCCTGGTTCGCATTCCGGTGACCCTGGCGACGTTCTCGCTGGAACTGGTCCGCTGACCCATGCGGATCGGATATTTCTCCCCGCTGCCGCCGGCCCGGAGTGGTATCGCGGATTACTCGGCGGCTTTACTCGCGGAACTCGCCCGCCGCGCGGAGGTCACGACATTTACCGAACGGCCGGCCGCGTTCGATCCCTCGGCTTACGACGTTTGCCTGTATCAGATCGGTAACAATCCCTTTCATTTCACTCCTTACGAAATGGCGCTGGAGCATCCCGGCGTTGTCGTCATGCACGAGGCCAACCTCCATCACCTGGTGGCCGACTACACGATCAAGCGCGACAACTGGGACGGGTATCTCGAAGAAGCGCGCTACGACGGCGGCGAGGGGGCCTTTGAGTACGCGCGCGATTTCGTGCGGACGCTGCGCCGTGGCCCCGACTACGAGGGCGTGCCCATGCTGCGCCGCATTCTGGCGCGCTCGCGCGGCGCAATCGCGCACAGTCATACGGTCGAGAGCGAATTGCGCAACGCCGGGTTCTCCGGTCCCGCCGCAGTGATTCCCCACGGCGCGTGGATCGTGGACGCCGACCGGATGGCGTTCCGCCAACGGCTCGGCCTGGACGCCTGGACTCCGCTGATCGGAATGTTCGGTTTCTTGAAACCGTACAAGCGCATCGCCGAATCGCTGCGGGCATTCCGCCGCTTGGTCCGTCTGGATCCGCGCGCGCGGATGATTCTGGTTGGCGAGCCTCACCCGGATCTGGCGCTGAGCGAAATGATCCGCTCGCTGGACCTGCAGGCCCACGTGCGCGTGCTTGGGTTCGCGCCCATCGGGGAGTTTGAAGGCTATCTGGGCGCGTGCGACATCGTTCTGAACCTCCGCTACCCGACGGTAGGCGAAAGCTCCGGCACGCTGTTGCGGGCGCTCGGGATGGGTAAGGCGGTTCTGGTCTCGAACGTCGGTTCATTCGCCGAATATCCCGATGAGATCTGCTTGAAGACGCCGGTCGATTCAACCGAGGAAGATCTGATCTTCGAGTATTTGAACCTGCTGGTCAGCCGTCCGGAGATGGCTCGCGCGATGGGGGCGAAAGCGCGGTCGTGGGTGGAGCGCGAGTGCGGTTGGCCCTCGGTCGCCGAGCGATATCTCGGCTTTCTGGAGGAGGTTGTCACCGGACGCAAACCGCCTGCGCGGGTTGCCAGCGCGCCGGCGCCCGTTCCGCTTGCCCCGATTCCGAACCAGGACCGTGAGGGAGTGGATGCCGCGGGGCACGAGGTCCTGAAGTGGACCGCGCCCGAAGCCCGCGCTTACGCCGAGACGCACCTCACACGCCTTGAGAAAACGCTCTCCATCATCCCGCCTGGCGGGCCGGACGACGCAGTGCTCGAGATGGGAGCGTACATGCAGGTCACGCCCCTACTCAAAACACGGCTCGGCTACGGCGAAGTGCGCGGATGCTACTACGGCGAGTTGGGAAGTCACAACCACAAGTCGGTGGAGTCGGAGACGGGCGAGCTGTTTGAATGCACCATCGATCTCTTCGACGCCGATAAGGATCAGTTCCCCTATCCCGACGAGCACTTTTCAACGGTGCTGTGCTGCGAGCTGATCGAGCACCTGTTCCAAGATCCGATGCACATGATGTCGGAGATCAACCGCATTCTGCGCCCGGGGGGCTGCCTGGTGCTGACCACGCCCAACATCGTTTCGCACCGGGCGATTGCCGCGCTGCTGCAGGGCTACCAGCCGGGTCTGTTCCCGTCCTACATCCGGCCGCGATCCGGCGAAGTGGATCCGCGCCACAACCGCGAATACACTCCTCGCGAAATCGGCGACCTGCTGCGCGATTCCGGCTTCGAAAGGACACTGCTCGATACCGGGCCTTTTCGCGATGAGCCGCATCCGGAGCTCGGCTGGGTGGGACACCTGCTCGAGAAGTACATCTTGCCGGCGGATCATCGCGGCGACGGAATTTACGCGGTCGGCCGCAAGACTGGGCCGGTGCGCGACCGCTGGCCCGCATGGCTGTATGCTTGAAGCTCAATGAGCCTGCGGTATCGCGATCTCGAAGCCTCGCCGGGCGCGAACGGGCAGGTGCGCGTGCGCTTCCGCCTCGAGAGCCGTCGGCGCGCTCTGTCGCGGCAGCACATCGGCTGGCAGATTTACGATCCGGCGACTGCGCTGTTCATCAGCGAGGGCGAGTGGTCGCCGCTGGACGTCGATCTCGGTCCCGGCGAGTCGACCGGCTTCGAGTTGAATATCGCCATGCCTCCGCAGGATGGCCCATACCGGCTGTACATCTCGCCGGTGGACCAGGAGGCCGGCTGGTCCTATTCGAACGGCGAGCGTTTCGTGATTGCCGACGTAGTTGTGCGCGACGGAAACGCGGAAGTGGGCGTGATTCGCGAGACCACGCTGGCTGCGCTGCGCCGCGAAAGTTTCGGGCGTTCGCTGCCCCGGTTGTTCGTGGAACCATTCCGGGCCGTATGGCGGAGCCGGCAGCTGATCCGGTCCATGGTCCGGCGGGATATTCTGGCGCGGTACCGCGGATCGTTCGGGGACGTCCTGTGGACGGTTCTGAATCCGCTGCTGTTGATGGCGACGTACTTTTTCGTGTTCGGAGTCGTGTTGAGAACCCGATTCGCAGGGGACGCCAGCAGATTTGGCTTCGTATTGTACTTCCTGGCCGGGATGCTGCCGTGGCTGCCGTTCAGCGAGGCCGTCGGGCGGTCGCCGATCACTATCCTGGAACACCGGAACTTCGTCAAAAAGCTGGTGTTCCCGCTGGAAACGCTGCCCGTGAACCTGGTCTGTTCGGGTCTGGTGACGGAACTTTTCGCACTGGCAGTTTTCGCTCTGTTCGTCCTGGTCGCGCGCGGCTCCATTCCGGCCACGGCGATCTGGCTGCCGGCGCTCCTGATTCCGCAACTGCTGTTTACATTGGGGCTGTGCTGGTTTCTGGCCGCGCTGGGCGCCTACGTCCGGGATCTGGGGCAGGTGATTGGGTTCGTTTTGACGCTTTGGTTTTTCATCACGCCGATCTGTTATCCGGATACGTCCCTGCCGCAAGCCGCGCTCCCGCTGCTCGGAAAGAACCCGATCTACACCCTGGTGCGCGGCTACCGGGCGATCTTTTTGGAGGGCCATGCGCCGGAGTTTCACTCGCTCTGGAAGCTGTGGGTGCTGGCGGTCGCGTTCGCCATCGCGGGGTACGCGTGGTTTGACCGCCTCAAGCGCAGTTTCGCCGATGTAATCTGAGATCGCGAGAAAAAGAGGATGAACGCCTCCCTTACACTTCTTGTCTCGCTCCTACCCGGAAATCCTGACCGCGCCTGTGCATGTGCGGATGGAGGCCGCAGAGCTTGACTCGCGCGCCAACCTGGAAAGTCGCATCCACGCGGTAGTTCGGGTCGCCGGGCGGGAGTCCGATCCTTGGCCGCCTTCCCGTTGGGAGTGTCGTGCACCTGGAACACACGATGTCGGAGTGGCCGGGCCGCAAAATCTCGGCGGACTATCCGGGCGCGTAGCCGGCCAGGAAGTCGCTCGGCATTGCGCTGGTATCGGGTTCCTCGGCGGTTTTCGCTTGCGGCGCGACGAAGAATACGCCGAGTTTTGGTCCCTTAAACCAGGCGGACTTTGGTTCCCGGATCTACGCGATGATGTGCCGATAGCCGATGGCGCCGCGGGCCGGGACGTCATAGGGGATGGGCCACTCAAAAGACCTGGTCCGGTTTGCCGATGCCCCAGCCCTCGTGCCATTGAACGGGCGCGGGCATGTCCCGCGGGTCTCCCTTGGGAGCCTTGGCCTCCACCCAAGCTATCAGCGTGTCGATCTCGGCAGGCGTGAGGCTGCGTCCGTTGGAAAAGGCGCCGTACGTAAGCATCGAAAATGGCCCAGCCTCGCCGCTGCCAGAATGGCGAAGGACAATACGAGGAGCCTCACAATTGCCCAGGATCGCACCCGGGCGGCGAGATACCATTGTTATTTGGTGATCCGATGACCGTTTCTAATCCACTTTCGTATTTGTCCGAGCAACTACACGCTTGGCGCGAGGCCGGGACGTTCCAGCGCTTACGTGAACTGCAATCGCCGTGCGAGCCGGTGTCGGTGTTTGACGGCCGCGAAGTAATCAACCTGGCTTCGAACAATTATCTCGGCCTCGCGAACCATCCGAAGCTGGTGGAAGCGGCCGTGAACGCCGCGAAGAAATTCGGGGTGGGTTCCGGCGCGGTGCGCACGATCTCCGGAACGATGAGCGTTCACCTGGAACTGGAGGAGCGCATCGCGGCCTTCAAGAATGTGGAGGCGTGTGTAGTCTTCCAGTCGGGGTTCGCCGCGAATGCGGGAACCGTGGCCGCGATCCTCACGCCCGAAGATCACATTATTTCCGACGCGCTTAACCACGCTTCGATCATCGACGGATGCCGGTTGTCGCGGGCGAAAATCCACGTCTTCCCGCACAAGGACGCGGCGCGCGCGGGCGAGATTCTGGCGGAGCTGCGATCGGTGCCAGGCAGGAAACTGCTGATCACCGACGGCGTGTTCTCGATGGACGGGGACATCGGGCCGCTGAACGAGCTTGTGCCGTTGGCCGAGCGCTACGGCGCGGTCATGATGATCGACGACGCGCATTCCTCCGGCGTGCTCGGGCGGAATGGGCGCGGGACGGTGGATCACTTCGGGTTACATGGGCGCGTGGACATCCAGGTGGGAACGTTGTCCAAGGCGGTGGGCGTGCTGGGCGGGTATGTGTGCGGATCGCGGGACCTGATCGAGTTTCTGTGTCACCGGGCGCGGCCGTTCCTGTTCTCGACGTCGCACCCGCCGGCGGTCGCGGCCGCCTGCCTGGCGGCGTTCGATATTCTCGAGCAGGAGCCGGAGCGGATCGAGCGGCTGTGGGAAAACACGCGCTACTTCAAGGGAGAACTGGCTAAGCTCGGGTTCAACACCGGAGAGAGCGAGACGCCGATTACTCCGGTCATGGTGGGGCAGGCGGCCACCGCCCACCGGTTCTCGCGTGAGCTGTTCGATGAGGGGCTGTACGCGACGGGAATCGGTTTCCCGACGGTGTTGGAGGGGAAAGCGCGCATTCGGACAATCGTGACGGCCACGCACACGCGCGAGATGCTGGACCGCGCTCTCGACATCCTTCAACGCGTGGCCAAGCGGATGGACATTTGAGATGCCGGAACTTGTCGGATTAATAATCCGGACCGAATGCGGGCCGGGAGTGCTGCACCAGCTTACGGGGGTGATTGCGCAGCACAACGGCGACATCACGTCGGTTGAGATCATAGAGAGCAAGCCGCCGGAAACGCGGATCTATTTCGAAATTGAAATCACCGGCGATCCGGCGCCGATCACTTCGGGACTGGCCGGCCTCACGGTGGTGCACAACGTGGAGATTGTAAAAACGTTCCAGAAGATCTACGGGAAGCGCATCATCATCATCGGCGGCGGGGCGCAGGTGGGGCAGGTGGCGATCGGGGCGATTTCGGAGGCGGACAGGCATAACATCCGCGGCGAGCACATCTCGGTGGATACGATCCCGCTGGTGGGCGAGCAGCCGCTGGCGGATGCGGTTCGCGCGGTGGCGAGGCTGCCGCGTGCGCGCGCCGTGGTGCTGGCCGGGTCGCTGATGGGCGGGGAGATCGAGCAGGCCGTCCGCGAGGTGCGGGCGCAGGGACTGCTGGTGGTCAGCCTGAACATGGCGGGAAGCGTTCCCGACGCGGCCGACCTGGTGGTCACGGACCCGGTGCAGGCGGGCGTGATGACGGTGATGGCGGTGGCGGAGACGGCGCAGTTTTCGCTCGGCCGGCTGAAGAAGAAGGTTTTCTGACGCAGATGGGCGGCAGTCCGCGGGTGGTACTGGTGACGGGCGCGTCGTCGGGCATCGGCGAGTGTTGCGCGTCCTTTCTTTCTCAGCGCGGGTACAAGGTGTATGGAGCTTCGCGCCGCGCGCCCGAACTTCCGGGAGTCAGTGTTCTGCGGATGGACGTGTGCGACGACGATTCGGTCCGCGCGGGCGTCTCCGCCGTGCTCGATCGGGAAGGGCGGCTGGACGCGGTGGTCAACAACGCGGGGATGGGGATAGCTGGCGCGATCGAGGACACGTCGATCGAAGAGGCTAGGGCCCAATTCGAAGTGAACTTCTTCGGGGTCCTTCGCGTGTGCCGCGCGGTACTGCCGGCGATGCGGAAGCAGCGCGGCGGGTACATCGTGAATATCGGTTCCATCGGCGGACTGCTTGCGATCCCGTTTCAGGGATTGTACAGCGCTTCGAAATTCGCGGTGGAGGGATTGACCGAAGCCTTGCGCCTGGAAGCGCGGCCGTTCGGCATCCACGCCGTGACGATCGAGCCGGGCGATCACCGCACGGGTTTCACCGAGCAGCGGCGCCGGACGCAGGGTTCGTTCGGCGGGTCGGCGTATCGGGAACGCTGCGAGCGGGCGGTGGAGCGGATGGCGTCGGACGAGCGGAACGGCCCCTCTCCGCTCCGGGTTGCGCGGCTGGTGCACCGCGTCATCAACACTCCAAGGCCGAGGCTGCGTTACACGGCCGGTCCGGCTCCGCAGCGCGCGGCGGTGTGGTTAAAGCGGCTGCTGCCGTACTCGGTGATGGAGAAAGTGCTGAGCGGGTATTACGGGGAGTGATTGTCGATTCCTGGGGCACCCATCCCTCGGGATGGCAGAACCTCAGCCCCGAAGCTGCCCGGCCTAATATCTTTTAAGACCGTATACTCCTTTTTATGCTTGTAACCGGCCTCAGGATCGGCCACAATCGCGTGGGGGGCTCCCAGCGGAGACCCCTGCCGCCAGATGCCACACTCCTCTACGATGCCGATCGAAGTGGCCTCTGAGCAATCGGCTGGACGGGCCGATGCACGCGGGGAACGGCGGCGGAGAGCGACGGATGACGTGCCGCTGTGTGTGGACCTGGACGGCACGCTCGTCGCCACAGACACGCTATACGAGTCCTTGCTGGTTTTGCTCAAGCGGCGGCCGTGGATTGCCCTGTACTTGCCATTTTGGCTGTTGCGGGGAAGACCGGCATTCAAGCGGCGGTTGACGCAGCACGCACCTCCCGACCCAGCGTCGCTCCCGTACCGGCAGGAGTTTCTGGAGTGGCTGCGCGGACAGAAGACCTCGGGCCGCAAACTGTATTTAGTCACCGGATCTGACCAGGCCGTGGCCAATGCCGTCGGCGAGTATCTCACTCCCCTGTTCGACGGGGTCTGGGGCAGTGACGGGGCCTGCAATCTGGCAGGAGCGAATAAACGGCGGCGCCTGGTGGAGCTGTTCGGCGAGCACGGCTTCGACTACGCCGGCAACGCCCCGGCCGACGTAAAAGTGTGGCGGAGCGCGCGCCACGCTGTCATCGTCGGCGCCCCGGCATCCCTCGCCGCCCAAGAGGCGCAGGAGTTCGGGCAGACGCGACTTTGCCCGGCCGAGCCGATCCGTCTGAGAACCGTCGGCGAAGCTCTGCGGGTGCGCCAGTGGACCAAGAACGTCTTAGTGATCACGGTGCTGTGCAGCGCGAACAGGCTGCTGGAAACGCGATTTTGGCTTCTTATATGGATTGCGTTCTGCGCCTTAAGTCTCTGCGCCTCATCGATCTACATCATCAACGACCTTCTGGATCTCGATGCCGACCGCAGACATCCTCACAAACGCAACCGTCCGTTCGCCAGCGGCCGCCTACCGCTAGGATTCGGGGTCGCTCTGGCGCCCGTCTTGCTGGCGGCAGCGTTCCTTCTGGGCTGGTGGCTCCCTCCTCAAGCCCGTCTGTTTCTAGCAGTCTATACGCTGGTCGCGCTGCTGTATAGCTTGTTCCTGAAGCGTAAGCTGCTGGCGGACGTGTTTATACTATCCCTGCTCTATACGGTCCGCGTGCTGCTGGGAGCGGCGGCCACGGGTGTGCTCTGCTCAGAATGGCTGATGGGGTTTTGTACTTTCTTTTTCCTTAGCCTGGCTTTTAGCAAACGCGCATCGGAATTAGTTGACCTGGAGCAACGACGGGCTACATCGGCGCCGGGACGAAACTATTCCGTCTGCGACATCACGGTCATTGAGGGATCGGGCGTGGCGAGTTGTTTCACCGCTGGTATCATTTTGGCGATCTACATCCAGAGCGAGCAAGTGCGTTTGCTTTACCGGGAGCCGCAGTGGCTCTGGGTCCTGAGCATCGGTGTCGTTTACTGGCTGGTTCGGATATGGCTGGTGGCTGCCCGAGGGCGCCTGCGGGAGGATCCGCTGGTATTCGCCATACACGACCGGCTGAGCTACGTATTTGGCCTGATTGCGGTCGCCGTTGTGGTTTTGGCCCGGACGGGTTGGTGGCGCGTGCCAGGTATCCAATAGGCGATCAGAGAGATTACTTCCCGCGGCGGCGCGCGCCGTCGTCGAACGCGCGACGCAACTTTTGCTTTAGCTCTTCGGGAATCGGCGGCAGCGGATCTTCCGGCGTCAAACCGTGCGTCAGATGAATGCTCTTTTTCAGGCTCTCGACGAACTGCACACAAGGCGCGCAGGCGGCAATGTGCTTTTCGATCTCCTCGCAAGTTGCGCCGGGCAACTCGCGGTCAAGATACTCGGACAGTCTTGCAAATACGTCGGTGCAGTCCTGCATGGTTATGCGATCCCCAACGCCGCCGACCGCAGAGACTGATCGAGCTTCTGCCGAAGCGCGAGGCGCGCCCGGTGCAGACGGGTTTTTACGACGTCCGTGCTGACGTCCAGCACCGACGCCGCTTCCTCGGTTGTCAGTTCCTCGACGTCGCGCAGCAGGATCACCGCGCGGTAAGTGTCGGGCAATTCCTTTATGCCCTGGCCGATGATCCGGCGGATCTCGCTGCGCTCGGCCGCGTCGTCGGGCAACCCGGACCAGTCGGCGATTTCGATGGCCCTTGCGTCGCCCTCGCCGGTGGCCTGCGGGCGCAGTTCATCGAGCGACAACTCGTGCTCCGGCGCGAACACGCTCTTCCTCCGCTTCATCAGACATTCGTTGCGGGCGATCCGAAACACCCACGCTTTCAGGTTCTGCGGTTCCCGCAATTGCTCCAGGCTGGAGAATACCTTGAGCAGCGTGTCCTGCGCCACTTCTTCCGCGTCCTCGCGCAGGCCGCACATCAGAAAGGAATATTGGAACAGCTTCCGGCGATACGATTCTACAAACTCTTCGAATGCCGCGGGATCGCCGGACAGCAGGCGCTCGGCGATGTTCAGGTCCCCTTCAGGCACGATGCGATTTCCTTCTCATCCACAGCCCCGGGCTTGATCATTCGCCAGTAGGGTTCGGTGATGTCGACGGTAGTCGCGCCCTCCCCGGTACAGAGTCCGCCGTCGAGCACCAGCGAGACCCGCCCGTCCATGGTCCCGAACACATCGATTCCACGGCGGCAGGTGGGCTGGCCCGAAATGTTGGCGCTGGTGGCGATGAGCGGCTGGTCGAGGAACTCGAGCAGCGCATTTGCGAAATTCGATTTCGATTGCCGCATCGCGAGCCGCCCGGTGTTGCCGGTCACCTTGAGCGGCACGCGGGCCGAGGCCGGAACGATCAGGGTAAGAGGCCCGGGCCAGAAGTGACGCGCCAGGAGGTAAAAACGCGAGTTCATTTCGGCCGCTAGTTCCTCGGCCATCAGGATGTCCCGCACCAGAAGAGGCAGCGAGCGCTGCGTCTCGCGTCCCTTGGCCACAAACACCTGGCTGACCGCGTGGAGATTGAACGGATCGGCCACCAGCGTGTACAGCGCCTCGGTGGGAATCGCGATCACCTCTCCTCGCCGGACCGCCGCCGCCGCCCGCTCGATGGCGTCCGTGGAAGGATGCTCGATATCTATTTCGATGAGATCCGTTGCCATTATTTCGCCACCGCTTCCGCCCGCAGGTCGCCGAGCGCCTGGGCCACCTCGATCGCCATGGCGTACCTTCCAAAGGGCGCGCTCAACTGCACGCCGTCGACCATAGTCCGCACGCGCGCTACCATCTCTTGCGCGATGGCTACTCCTTCCGCGCGTGCCTTTTCGGCGCTGTCCGCGTGGCGCATGCGCTCCATGAAATAATCCGGAACCGGAACCCGTAGCTCATTCACCATGAACTCGGCGTTCCGATAACTGGTAAGCGGCCAGATGCCGCAGATCAGGGGTATCTTGTTCCGTTCTGTTCGTTTCAGAAATTCCTCGAGCAGCGCCAGATCGAAGACCGGTTGAGTGACGACAAACTCGGCGCCGGCTTGCACCTTCCATTCGTAGCGCCGGATTTCTTCGTCCATGTTGAGGGCTCCCGGGTTGGCGCCCACGCCGAGAAGCAGCGCCGTTTGCGAACCGATGGCATTGCCGCCAATGTCGAGACCCTGATTCAGGTTGTTGACGATGTTGGTCAGTCCGATGGCGTCCACGTCGAACACGGCCGTGGCGTCGGGATAGGTGCCCATGCGGGGCGGGTCGCCGGTGATGCAGATCAGATTGCGTACGCCCACCGCGTGAGCGCCGAGCAACTCGGACTGGATGCCGAGGATGTTCCTGTCCCGGCAGCAGAAGTGCAGAACCGTTTCGATGCCGGCCTGATTCTGAATCAACTGGCAGGCGACCTGGGCGCTGAGACGCGCGCTGGCTCGCGGACCGTCCGGAACGTTGATGCAGTCGATGCCCGCGTCGGCGCACGCCTGAGCGCCTTCGATTTCCTTGGATGCATCGACGCCGCGCGGCGGCAGGATTTCGATGAAGGTGGCGAACTTGCCGGCCGCGAGTTTGGCTCCCAACTTCGACTTCTTCGCGACCGGCACCTTGACGAGCGCATGAGCCGAATTCGGCTTGGGCGTCTCGACGACGATGGCGGACGCTTCGTTCAGCGGATGCAGCGACCGCGCTTCCGACCGCACCAGCTTGATGTGCTCAGGTGTCGTGCCGCAGCAGCCGCCGAAGATCTTCACGCCGGCCGACAGGAATCGCCGCGCGTACTGTGCCATGTACTCGGGCGAGCAGAGATAGATGTTGCGGCCTTCGATCCACGACGGGTGTCCGGCGTTCGGCATGGCGCTGAGCGGCTTGTTCGTGAACGGCTTCATTCGCTCGATGGTCTCGAGCGTGTTCTTCGGCCCCGTGGAGCAGTTCAGGCCGATGACGTCGGCGGGCCATTCGTTCAACTGCCTGGTGAACGTTTCCGTATCCGTGCCGTCGCGGAGTGAGCCATCGTCGTTGATCGTCACCTGGGCGATGATAACCGGGTCGTTGCCGGCCACGTCGCGGACGGCGTGGATGGCCTCGCGGATCTCATGCAGGTCGTAGAACGTCTCGAGGATGAACAGATCGACGCCCGCTTCGTATAACGCCAGCGCCTGCTCGCGGAAGATAGCGCGCGCTTCCGCAAACGAGGTCGGGCCGATCGGTTCAATGCGCACTCCCAGCGGGCCGATGGCGCCGGCCACAAACGCGCTGTCCCCAGCCGCTTCGCGCGCCAAACGGACTCCGGCGCGGTTGATCGCCTCCAGCTTCTCCGCGATGCCGAAGGCGGACAGACGCGCGCGATTTGCCCCGAAGGTGTTGGTCTCCAGAATCTCCGCGCCGGCTTTGACGTAATCCTGGTGAATCTGTTTTACGGTCGAGGCCGCCGAGAGATTCAGCTCATCATAGCTGCGGTTGATGAAAACGCCTTTGGCGTAGAGCATGGTGCCCATCGCGCCGTCAGCCACGAACACTCGTCCGGGCAAAAGGTTCCGAAACTCCGCGGCTTTATTGGGAAGGGCGCTCATGGCTATCTCTGGCAGCCGGGACAAAAGTAGGTCGATCGTCCGCCTTGCGGAATGCGGCGGATCCGGCGGCCGCATATCCCGCAATTTTCGCCCTCGCGATCATAAACGGCCAGGGGAAAGGACTCCGCTTCCGAGAAGCGGCCCGGGGACATATACGCAATACTTGCCGATTGTACCGCAGTCCGAAGAACCCGAACAATTTCCGCGTGCAGGCGGCGCAGGCGGGCGGCCCGGATGCGATTCGCGGGGAGGCGGGGATCGATGCCGGCGTGGAACAGAGCCTCCGCGGCGTAGATGTTGCCGAGGCCCGCAATAATTGTCTGATCCATGAGCAGCAACTTCACCGGCTTGTGCGATTTGCGGGCCGCGTCGATCAGCGTTTCCGGGCGAAACGCCTTGGACAGGGGTTCGATCCCGAGGTGGCCGAGAACATTCTCGATCTCGGGTGTTGGATAGGCGTGAATCTTGCCCAGCGCGCGCGAGTCGTCGAAAATCAGCGCGCGGCCGTCCGACAGCTCGAACCATGCTCGCGCTGTCACAGGGCGGAAACGCACGTCGGGGATGACGTAAAGGTCGCCAGTCATTCTCAGGTGAACGCGAAGCGTGGAACCGCCGGTGAGATCGATGAGGATGTTCTTGCCGCGGCGGCGGACTGCCCGCAACCGCGCGCCGTCCGTTGCGCGGGCGATGTCGTCCGGGGTTTGCGGGCTGGCGACGCTCGGGCGCTGTGCTTGGAAGGCGGCAATCTCAGCGCCCAGCGCTTGTTTTCGAAGCCTGCGGCAGACGGCTTCCACCTCGGGGAGTTCGGGCAAGCTGCTAGTTTAACGCAGGTCCGTTTTGCGTGGCGCACGCACTCGTGCGTGCCGCGTCGCCACTCTTGGCGGCGCCTGTCTTCGGAGTTGTATCGCCCAACAAGCGGTGGCTAGAACTCGACGACGTTTCTGCCGGGCGTGAGATCCTTTGTCTTCCCGTGCCATTCGAACAGGCCTGGCGTGGCGTCCGGCAGATCGATCTCCGCGCGGATACCTTCCGCTCCCCGGCGCGAAAGGCGAACCTGAATGGCGCCATTCGGATGCGGCACGGAGCCGGACACCTGCTGAAGTTTGCCCAGGAACGGCCGGATCGACACGCGCTTGAATCCCGGCGCGGCGGAATCGACGCCGAGCACGGTGCGGAACAGCTCGAAGTTCGGCGACGCGCTCCACCCGTGGCAGTCGGAACGCGCCGGCTCGGGGTTTTCCGCCCAAGTGGTCAAGCCGAGCCGCATCATGCCGCGCCACGGGTCGAGCATCGACAGGTAACGGTCGCCATCGCCCGCCATGTTCAGCGCGCTGTGCAGGTAATGACGGAAGTAAAACGTGGGTTGCTCAATCGATCGGTCCTCGATCGCACGGCGCAGCAGCGCCCGCGCGTCGTCGCCCTTCACCAATCCCGCGAGGATCGCCAGCGTGTTCGCGTGTTCCGACCACTTGCTGTGATCCGTGTTGTCGGCGTACAGCTCGCGGGATTTGTCCCAGTAACGCGCCTGGATTGCCGGCGCCAGTTGTCCGGCGCGCTCGCGGTCGGCGGAGGCCAGCGCCTTGGAGCCCAGCGCGTCCTCCAATTCCGCCGCCCACTGATAACCGAGCAGCAGTTGCAAGTCGATCACACTGGATTCCGAGCCGTCTGCATCGCGCGGAGGCACGCCGTCCGGCCAAGCCGGCACCCAATCCCCAAAGTTCCACCACGGAACCTTGCCGAGCGTGCCGTCCGGCTTCTGATACCGGCTGAAAAACGTGACCACTTGCCGGATACCCGGCAACATCTCGCGGATGAAGCGCGGGTCGTCGCGATACATCCAGTGGTCGTGGACCATCCCGATCCACCACAGCGAGAACGGCGGAATGTATTGCTGCATGCGCGACGGCGCGCGGCTGTACGTCGCGCCTTCCGCCGTGCGCGAGTCGTTTAGCTGCGAGATGGCGTTGCGCATCAAACGGTCGTCGCCGGTCATGTACAGCGAGACCAGCGCCTGAATCCTGGTGTCGCCGGCGTATTGGAGCTGCTCGTAATACGGACAGTCCATGTAGGTTTCATGGGCGCAAAGCCGCGCGGTTCGCCAGCCGATGTCGAGCATCTTGTCGATCTCCGGTTCGCCCGTCGCAAGCCGCGCGCGCCGCTCGAAAGGATAGCCGCTAAACACGCCGCGCAGGTCGTCGATAGTGACCGGCGCATCGGCGGTTTCCACGGTGAACTCGAGATAGCGCCAGGTCCGCCACCACAGCGGCCGGAACGTCCGGTGATTCCCGCCGTCGGCGACGAACACGTCCTTGTAACCCACAAAGCGCTTCCCGGCGACGTCGTTGCGATTGCCTTTGCGGAATCCGCCCGAATAGTTGCCCGCTTCGACCAGCGCCTCGGCATAGCCGAGCGAAAGCGTGGCGCCTTTGCCGCCGCTCACCTCGAGTTCCGTGTGTCCCGTGGTGAGGTAGGACTGATCGAGCAGCAACCGGGCCGTTGTGTGTGCCGGAACGGTGAACGCCGCCGGTTTTGCAGGCCAGCCCGCCGGCGCCTGCACACCCGTCGATTCGCGCACGGCGACGATTCGTTCAGGCGTTTCCTCCATCGCGGGCACCGAGCGCGGCACCAGCATCCACCGGTTCGGACCGTCGGAGGAATCGCGCGGCGAGCCGTTGGAGAGCGGGACCGCCTTAGACCAGTGCGCGTCGTCGAAGCCGGGCTGCTCCCATCCCCACGGGTATTTGGCCGCGTCGATATGCTCGCCCGGTCCGGCTACGAAATAGCCGCGCACATCGCCGTGCGAAATGGGCAGCGGAGAGTACGATTCATCGCCGACGCATTGCCACGACTCGCCGCTGTCGGCGATTCGCTCGGCGGATGTATCGCCTTGCAGCAGGAATCCCGTCTGCCAGGTCAACTGGGCCTCGGGGGCGTACGGGCCGAAATTCCAGACGACGGCGGCGATGGTGTTCTGGCCGGGCTTCAACATCGGCGCGATATCCACGGTTTCAAATCGCCAGTGGTACAGATCGCCGCGCGCGGGTCCATTTACGCCGCGCTGGCCGTTGACGAACAACTGATATCGATTGTCGGCAGTGACATGAACGACAAAGTGCGCGGGCTTCGCTGGCAGATCAAAACTCTTGCGGAAGTGGTACACGCCATAATCGAACGGCGGAGCGCCGGGAACCGTGATCCACCGTGCGCTCCAGGGCTTTGTCAACAGATCGGGGTGTATCGCCGGCGGCTCGGCGGCCGTCGCGGCCAGACTAAAGAGAATGAGGAAGTGCGATGGTGCCATAGGACACGACCATCATATTGAAATTGTCAGTTTGATTTCGGCAGGAAGAGCCGCTCGACGGTCGCTTCCGGAATCGACACGGACATCCGAACGGTGGCGCCGTCCACCGTGACCCGGAGCGACCCAGCCAGCGAGACTCGGGGACCCGGACCCTGGTTCACCTGAACCAGCCCCGCAATAAAGCGCACGACGTCGCGAAGAGCGTTCGCATCTTTTTCGGACGGCGCGACCGCCTGGCCGGCGATCCGCACCCCGTCCGCTTCGAACTTCAAGCCGCCGCTGGCCTGCAGGACTCTCGACAGCAGACTGCCACGGACCGCCGCTCCTAGACGTTCGTCCTCAATTCTGCCGGCGAAGTATTCCGCCACCGGTCCCATGGACAGAAACCAGGCGTCGTGGGCTTCGCTCAGTTCGCGTATCTTCGCGCTTCGGGCGGCGTTTTCAGGCGCAGTCGATGCGAGCCGGTCGATGGCCGCGCGGATGGATTCGGGGTCTCCGGCCAGGGCTGTCGTTGAGTCGGGAAATGCGATGGCATTATTCTCTTTTGAGATGATCGGCACGCCGCGGTAGGGACTCACCCTCGCGCCGCGGGCTATCGCGGCTTCCGCGCACTGTGCCGGGTGGAACGCGCCTTGCGCGATCGTCAGGGATTTCTCGTGATCGCCCTCGCCGGAGGTGGCTTTCAAAACGACCGTGACAGCCCGATGCGGAAAGTCGTCGTCTTCGGGCTCCATCTGCGAAAGGACATATTGTCCGAACGAAGTCCCGACGCTTCGGGTCACCCGAATGCCCGAGAGGAACGTGGCGTCAGGCGGGATCAGGCGAAAGACTGGGTCGGCCCCGGCACAAGTTAGAAGCGCGGCGAAGAATAGTACGGCAGTTCGCAAAGGCCCCCCACCTCTATTCTAGGGCTCCCAGGCGTGGGAGAAACCGATTATCCGCAAAACGAGTGAGAAACGGAACGGATGGGCGCGTTATCCAACCGCCATTGCCGGTGCATGAGATCGTCCTGTTCCGAATCGACCCCGGGTTTCGTCAGTGACGGTTTAGGCAGCGCTACAGCCGGTCTCCTGAGGCCCGCCAATTTCAGCTTTTGCCGGCTCTTCTTGTTCACAGGATCACCTCTGGCGATTTATGAGCAATCGTAAGGCCGTAGCCTGATCCACTCTGATCGCGGATGCCGGAGGCCACTTCTAGAAAACCAACGGGGCAATTTGCGCAATACCTGCGGGACTTTGCCCACCGTAACTTGGATTACGGAATCGGCAACTGCTCGACCACCTGCACGCCGAACCCCTCGAGTCCGCCGATCCGCCGCGGGTGGTTCGTCAGCAGCCGGATGCGCTTGAGTCCGAGATCGGCCAGGATCTGCGCGCCGATGCCGATCTCCTGCTGAACGTAGGGGGAATCCGACGCCGCGAAGCTGGGGCCGCGCCCGTGATTCGCGATTTTTCCGTCTTTGACCCGGACGCCCGGACCGGTCTGGTGGAGGTAAACGAGTACGCCTTGCCCCTCCTCGGCAATCCGGTGCAAGGCTCCCCGGAGCGTGGCCTGGCAGTCGCACTGGCTGGCGCCGAAGACATCGCCCAGCACGCAGTGAGAATGCATTCGAACCAAAGCGCCGCTCCCGGCCGGCTCGCCGCGCACCAGCGCCAGATGCATCTCGGGTCCGATGCGGCTGGCATATTGGATCACGCGAAAATCGCCGAACCCGGTGGCGATGCAGCCCTCGGCCCGGCGCTCGATGAAGCGTTCGTGCTGGAGACGGTAGCGGATGAGGTCCGCCACCGAGATCATCTTCAGCCCGTGCTGCGCACAGAACTCTTGGAGCTGCGGAACCCGGGCCATGGAGCCGTCGGCGTTCATGACTTCGCAGATGACGCCTCCCGGCCGCAGCCCCGCCAGGCGCGCAAGATCCACGGCCGCTTCGGTCTGCCCGGCGCGCACCAGCACGCCGCCGTCGCGCGCGCGAAGCGGAAACACGTGTCCCGGTCGCGCGAGGTCGCTGGCGCGCGACTCGGAGGCGATCGCCACCTGGATGGTCCGCGCCCGGTCGAAGGCGGAAATGCCCGTGGTTACGCCCTCCCGCGCCTCGATCGATTCACAGAACGCCGTCCCGAATCGCGACGAATTGGTGCGCGTCATGGGGCCGAGACCAAGGCGGTCGCAGAGATCGGAAGCCAGCGGAAGGCAGATCAATCCACGGCCGTGGGTGGCCATGAAGTTGACGATCTCCGGCGTGATTTTTTCGGCCGCGACCGTGAGATCGCCTTCGTTTTCGCGATCCTCGTCGTCCACGACGACGAGCATGCGGCCGGCCCGGAAGTCGTCCAGAGCCTCCGGAATCGAAACGAATGGCATAAGGGAGCTATCTTCAGAATAGCGTCAGGCCATCGCCAGGATCTTGTCGAGCGCCGCCGAGACGGTTTTCAATTGATCCGGCTGGCCGCTTTCGTACCCAATCTCGGGCGACAGGGGCCCGTTATAGCCAGTCGTCTTCAGCGCGCGCATCACGGCTTGCCAGTTCACGTCGCCCTTCAGCAGGTCCACGAAGCGTCCCTGCTCCGCCCCCGCCGACAGCTTGTAGTCCTTGATGTGAACGCGCTTGATTCGCGGGCCCAACGTGAGAATCCAATCCTCCGGATACCCGTACTGCATGACATTGCCGGTATCGAAGTGCGTCTGAATCCAGGGGCTGTGAAACTGATCCACGAAGGCCCGCATCTCCAGCGGGCTGAGCAGGAACTTGTTCCAGACGTTCTCGGGATTCAGAAGGACTTTGGCCTCCTGGGCGTCGGGAGCCAGTTTGCGGAGTTCGCCGCTGAGCCGGTCCCACGTTTCCTGCGAACCGTATTGGAAGCGCGGGCCGTTGCCGAGCCGCACGGCGTACAGCAGAAGAGCCTTGCAATTCATGTCGGTCGCGATGCGGATGACGGTTCGTATAGCCTCCGCCCCGCGCGCCCGGACGGCCGGTTCCGCGGCGTTCAGCGGATTTTTGTGGAGCGGCTCGGAGACCCAGATCGTCGCAATCTCCACGCCTGCTTTGTGGGCCGCGTCGCCCATGCGGCGCGCGTCGTCGCGGCTGATATCCAGCGGAAAGTCGGTCCCCACGGCGAGCTCGATAGCGTCGAATCCGGCCGCCTTCGTGCGCGTGAAGCACTCGGTTCGCGGCATCGCCTCGGGGAAAATCACAGAGCAGATGCCTTTAGTGAATCGGTTCCGCGGCGCGGCAGCGGCGGCCAGCGGTACGGCGAGCATTTCGCGTCGGGTCATGAACACAGTATCTCGAAAAATGGGGACAGACACCTTTTCCGCCGCCGTAACCTTATTGACTCTGCGTTTAACCTCTGGCGGAAAAGGCTGTCTATCCCCATTTTTTACCTAGAGAAAAGTCAACTCGACCGGAGCGCCGGCGCCGCAGCCCATCTGCTTCGCCGCCGAACCTTGATTGAGCGAGACCTCGATATACCCGGAACTGCCGACGATGGCAAAGAACTCCTCCGCCCCGGCTTCGGCGTAAGTCGAACAAAGCCGGCCGACCCGCCTCAGTCCCACCGACAATTCGAAGGACCGTTTCCGGATGTCGCCGAATTCGTCCACGTGCAGATTCGTGATCAGGTTGCCGAAACGGTCCACCCTGATTACGGTGCCGGACCAGACCCGCTTCCCCACTCGCTGCGGCTTCAGGACGCCGAGCTGCACATAATCGCGAATGAGCTTGCCGAACTCCGCCGGACGCCGCCCGCCCGCCAGCCACGCCGCGCAGGGCGCGAAAACGTCGCGGCCGTGGAACGTGCGGCTCGGCCCTGGGAGGAAGAAGCTCTCGTTCGTGATGGCGCGCACTTTGTGCCTCTCCCGCTCGTACATCATGGTCAGCACGCCGTTGTCCGGCGCGATGAAAAACTGCCCGGCCGCTTCCGCCAGGACCGGACGCCTCGCGCTCCCGACTCCAGGGTCGACCACCACCACGTGCACGCTCCCTTTCGGGAAAAACGGATACGCCTGTGCGATGGTAAACGCGCCATCCATGACCTCGAAAGGCGCGACCTCGTGGCTGATGTCCAAGATTTGCGCATCCCGCGCGATCCCCAGAATGACGCCCTTCATGGTCCCCACATAGTGGTCCGAGAGACCGAAATCCGTGGTGAGAGTGATGATGGGCCGGCGCATCGGTTGTTAGAATGATATAAAGTGCGGCGTTCTTACTTCGACCACAACGCAACCACGCCGGTTTCTTCCGAGGTCCTGGACGCGATCGTTCCGGTCATGGCCGAAGTGTATGGAAACGCTTCCAGTATCCACCATTACGGCCAGGCGGCGAAGAGGCGGCTCGACGAATCGCGGCGTCAGGTGGCGGCGTTGCTCGGCGCCGACCCGAACGAAATCGTGTTCACCAGCGGCGGCACCGAGGCCGATAATCTGGCGATTTTCGGCGCGGCCCGGCGGCAGCACATCGTCACGACCACCATCGAACATCCCGCGGTGCTGAACGCCTGCGCTCAACTGGAGCGCGAAGGCGCAAATGTGACATACGTTGACGTCGGAGCGTCAGGCGTGGTCGATCCGGACGATATCCGCCGAGCGCTGCGGCCGGATACGGCGCTGGTTTCGGTCATGCACGCCAACAACGAGGTCGGCACAATTCAGCCGCTGCGTGAAATCGCGCACGTCGCGCACGAGGCCGGCGCTCTGCTGCACTCCGACGGAGTCCAGGCGGCGGGAAAGATCCCCTTCGACGTCGCGTCCTTGGGCGTGGATCTGTATTCCATCAGCGGCCACAAATTCTACGCGCCGAAGGGCGTGGGAGCGCTTTACGTCCGCAAGGGCGTTGAAATCGCGCCGCTGTTTTTCGGCGGCCACCACGAGCGGGACCGGCGCGCCGGAACCGAGAACGTGCCGGGCGCGGCCGGGCTCGGCTGCGCGGCCGAATGGATGGCGGCGCATCGCCAGGACATGGCCGCGCTTGCCGGACTCCGCGACCGCATCGAATCGGCCGTTCTGCATCGTATACCGGGCACGCGCGTGAACTGCGCCGCGTCTCCGCGCGTTCCCAATACCACGAACATCGTGTTTGAGGGCCTCCATTCCGAGCCGCTGCTCATCGCTCTGGATCTTCAGGGTTACGCCGTGTCGAGCGGCTCCGCCTGTTCCAGCGGCGCTTCCGAGCCGTCGCATGTCTTGCGGGCCATCGGGCTCTCGCGCGAGGACGCCCGCTCCTGCCTGCGCATCTCGGTGGGACGGTCGAACACCATCGAACAAGCCGACGCGTTGGTGGACGCAATCGAGATCTGCGCCGCCAAGCTGCGAAAGATTGCGGTGTATGCCTGAGACCCTCATTGCCGTCGCCATGTCCGGTGGCGTAGACAGTTCCGCGGTCGCGGCGCTGCTGAAATCGCGCGGCTGCAACATCATCGGCCTCACAATGCAGTTGTGGAACCAGCGCCGCTTGCCTGAGCTGGAGGGCGACCGCGCCACCGGCCGCTGCTGCTCCCTCGACGACGTGTACGACGCGCGCTACGTCGCGCAGCGGCTTGGCATCCCGTACTACGTCGTCAACTTTGAGCAGCGCTTTGAGGAGCAGGTTGTGAAGCCGTTCGTCGACGAATATCTCGCCGGCCGCACGCCAATCCCTTGCACGCTCTGCAACAACTTCGTGAAGTTCGACCAGTTCCTGGACATGGCCGCGGGTGTCGGAGCCGAGCGCATTGCCACCGGCCACTATGCCCGCAACGACTACAATAACGAAACCGGCCGCTGGGAACTGCGGCGTGGCGTCGATCGCGGCAAGGATCAGACCTACTTCCTTTTCGGCTTGACGCAGCAGCAGTTGTCGCGGGCGCTGTTCCCGCTGGGCGGGTTCAACAAGACCGAGGTGAGGGAACTGGCGCGCGAGCTCGACGTTCCGGTCGCCGAGAAGCCCGATAGCCAGGAGATCTGCTTCGTCCCCAACGGAGACTACGCCGCGTTCATCGACGCATATTTCCGCGAGCAGGGAGTCCCGCGTTCGGCCACGCGCGGCGAGGTGGTCGATACGGACGGACACGTTCTCGCGGAGCACGCGGGCGTACACAATTTCACGGTCGGTCAGAGGAAGAGACTAGGCGTCGCGCGCGGCGAACCGTTGTACGTAATCGCCACCGAGCCGTCCACGCAGCGCGTCGTTGTGGGCCGGAACGACGATCTGCTGCGGCGGACGCTGGTCGCGCGCGAGGTCAACTGGATCTCAATCGCCCCGCCGCAAGCACCCGTCCGCGCCGAGGTCAAGATCCGCAACAAGCACGTTGGCGCGCCCGCGACGATTTATCCAACGGCGGATCCCGCCCGCGCGGAGGTTCACTTCGACGATCCTCAGCGCGCGGTGACACCGGGGCAGGGAGCCGTCTTCTACTCCGGCGATCTCGTGCTCGGCGGCGGCTGGATCGACTAGCCCGATGGCCGCGTACCTTCTGGTGCGGCTCGCCCTAGCCACGCTGGGCGCACTCCCCTTCGGAGCGAGCATGCGTGTCGCGCGCTGGTATTTCCGGATCCTCCGCGCGTTCGTGCCCAAGCTGGATCGTGTCGCGCGCCGCAACATGGAAATCGCCGGGCTGAGCGGCGCGATGTGGGACTCTCTGGCTCGCAGCCTGGCGGTGTTCGCTCGCTTCCCGAAGATGAATCGCCAGAACATCGGCGACTGGATCCGCTACGAGGGCCTCGAGCATTACGCCGAAGCGAAACGCCAGGGCCGCGGCGTGCTCTTCGCCACCGCCCATTTCGGCAACTGGGAACTCAGCGCTTTCGCCCACGCACTGATGACCGAGCCAATGAACATCGTCGTACGGCCTCTCGACAACACGCGCCTGGATGCGTTCGTCGGCCGGCGTCGCGCGCTGGCCGGTAACCGCGTAATCGGCAAACGCGACGCGGCCCGCTCCATTCTGCGCGCTCTGAAGAACAACGAAGCCGTCGGCGTGTTGATCGATCAGAACGTCCTGCCCGACGAAGGGGTGTTCGTCGATTTCTTCGGCGTCCCGGCCTGCGCCGGCTCGGCGTTCGCGAAGCTGGCGGCGCACAGCGGAGCGGCCGTGATCCCCGGATTCGCGTTGTGGTCCAGCGTGGAGAACCGCTACGTGCTGCGGTTCTATCCGCCGGTGGAAATCGCGGGCGACGTGCGGTGCGACACGCAACGGATACACGCCCAGCTCGAGCAAGTCATCCGCGACCACCCAAACGAGTGGTTGTGGCTGCACCGGCGCTGGAAAACGCGCCCGCCCGGCGAAGCTTCCCTCTACTAACCCCGTGGCGCACGCACTCCTGCGTGCCGCGTCGCCACTCATGGCGACGCTTGGCGAACGGGGCGTGCGTTAACCTCACGCAATGCCGCGCAAAACTCTTTGGCGCGATCCCGGCTTTTTAAAGCTCTGGTCTGGTCAAGCCGTCTCCCAGTTCGGATCCAGCATCACGCGCTCCGGAATTCCGCTCACCGCCGTCATGATCCTCGGCGCGTCGCCACTGCAAATGGATTGCTGGACGGCGCCGGAGGCGCGGCGGTCCTACTGTTCGGCCTTGGCGCCCGGCTCTGCCTGGGTTGCGTCTGCCTTCCTGATCGCGGCGCAAGCCGGCGACGTAAGCTGGCCCGTTTACGCGATTGCCGAAATAAGCATCCGGCAAGCAGTCACGCCCCACCGCTTACTGGGGCGCGTAAACTCCGCGATGCACGTATTGTTTCGCGGCATCATTCCGGGTGGCAGCCATCGTGGCCGGCGCAGCGGCGCAAGTCACCGGAGTGCGGGGCGCGCTCTTCGCCGGCGCGGCCCGGATTCCTGCGATCGTCGCCGTGCCTGATCTTCTCGCTTGTGCGCCGGATGCGCGCGCTGCCGGTCCAGCCGGCTTGCGCCGTTGCGCTATGACGGCGGCGTGCAGGAGCGCGTTCCCGGCTCGACTCCCTCGCGCGCCGGTCCGCCGGCATTCGCCATACGGGTGCCCACCTGACGCCGCAAGATTTCCGCGTGACAGGTGGCGCAGACGCTATCGGATAAGCGCACGGAAGACAATTGGGCGTTGGCTGGCTGCATACTTGCGGCCGCTTGGTCATAGGGCTCGCGGTTTTACAATCGTGTAGCTTTTGCTTCCTTGAACGCCGCCCGCACCGCGCGCAATTGCCGCCCGTGACTCTCCACGTGCTCGGCATAGATGCGGACCAGCGCCAGCAGAGTCATCGGCCCCCGCTGCGAGTGAATTCCCTTGCGCTCGAACGCCGCCTCCGGGAGATCCTTCAGCAACTCGAAATTCTCCGCGCGAATCCGCCGGAACGTCTCCAAAGACTGCGACGGCTTCCGCTTCGAGTAGTCCAGGCCGCGCGCCCACGCCTCCTGATCGTACGATTGGAGCTTCGGCTCATCCTCCGCCACCACCTGCCGGAACCGCGTCGCGCCCACCACCTCGGAGTCGGACAGGTGCGCCATGATCTGCCGGATGCTCCACTTGCCCTCGGGCGCGAAATCGACCTCCGATCCCGCCGCCCCGGTCAGCGCGGACGCAAGAATCTCCGGGCCTCGCCGGAATTTTTCCAGAACTTCAGCGATATCACTCATAGCTTGCACTTGTGCTCCGTCCAACGCGCGCTGCAACGCGGACAGTACAGCATCGGCTCTTCACGCTCCGCTGGAGATTCCATGTGCGACTATTATAATGAATCGCATCCGGGAGAATCTCTCTGTCGCACGGGAACCGCCTCGCCGCCGCCTGTTTGCTCCTCTGCCTGCCCGCGGCCGCGCAGCGAAAACCATGGCAGCCGCCCGCCCGCTACGCCGTCCGCGGCACCCACGGGGCCATCGCCGGAGGCTCGGAATTTGCCACGCAGGCCGGCATGCGCCTCTACTATCGGGGCGGCAATGCCGTCGACGCGGGCGTCGCCACTATGTTCGCCGCGTCTGTCGCCGAGTTCTCCCACTTCGGCTTCGGCGGCGAAGCCCCCATCCTGATTCGGACCGCCAGCGGGAAAGTGTGGGCCATCGCCGGCGTCGGCACCATGCCGAAACTCGCCTCGCAGCAATTCTTCCGCGACCGTCCGCTGCAAAAATTCGAAGCGATGGAGATGGACCCCGGCGGCCTGAAGGGCATGGTGCCCGTAGCCGGAATCATGCCTGCGCTAGTTCCCGGGATGGTCGACGCGGGTCTGCTGGCGCTGCGCGAGTTCGGCATAAAATCGTTTGCCGAAGCCATCCAGCCCGCCATCGATCTCGCCGACGGATTCCCGCTCGATGAACCGCGCGCGTCGGCCATCGCCGAATCCAGCCGCTTCCTCCAGAACTGGCCCGACTCGAAACGCGTGTTTATTCCGGATGGAACATTGCGCGTCCCCGGCCAGGTTTTTCGTCAGACCGATCTGGCTCGCACACTGCGCTCGATGGTGCAGGCGGAGAAGCAGGCGCTTGCTACCGGTAAAAATCGGACCGCGGCCATCGACGCGGTTCGAGATTACTTCTATCGCGGAGAGATCGCGCGCCGCATCGGCGAGTTCATGCAGGCCAACGGCGGTCTCCTGCGCTACGGAGACATGGCCGCCTTCCGGCTCGAACTCGAGGAGCCGGTCTCCACCACCTACCACGGCTACACGGTCTATAAACCGGGCTTCTGGTCGCAAGGGCCGGCGATGATCCAGGCGCTGAATCTACTCGCCGGCTTCGACTTCCGCACCGGCGGCGCCAACGCGCCCGACACCGTGCATCGCATGGTGGAAGCTCTAAAACTGGCGTACGCCGACCGCGACACGTACTACGGCGATCCGAAGTTCGGCAGCGTTCCCGCAGAAGTCCTGCTATCGAAGGAGTACGCGGCGGAACGGAGAAATTTGATCGGAGACCGTGCCTCGCTCGAGTTTCGCCCCGGCGAAATCAACGGGCGGCGCGGCCACCATCCCGCGAACCTCGACGCGGCGCGCATCCAGATCGACGACTCGCTCAAGGCCAGCGACACCACCTGCGTGGACGCCATCGACAAGGATGGGCTGATGTTCTCCAGTACTCCTTCGGGCGCCTGGCTGCCGGCCGTCATCGCCGGAGACACGGGCATCGCCCTCACCCAGCGCGCGCAGAGCTTTCTGCTGATCCCGGGCCACCCCAACGAACTCGCGGGCGGCAAACGTCCCCGCGTCACGCTCAGCCCTACGCTGGTTACCTACGCCGATGGCCGCCCGTACGCCGCGCTCTCAACCCCCGGCGGCGACAACCAGGAGCAGTCCCTGCTGCAAATCCTGCTGGACATAATCGACTTCGGCATGGGCGCGGAAGCCGCGATCGAAGCGCCGCGCTTTCAGACCCGCCATCTCGTCTCCAGCTTCGACAACCACGGGTGGAATCGGGGAGACCTGCAGCTCGACGACCGCTTTCCCGCCTCGACCATCCAGGACCTGGCGGGCCTCGGCCATCGCGTGCAAACGGTTTCGCGGTGGGCCAGCGGCTCCGCGCCGGTCCTGATTCGCATGCTCCCGCAATCCGTCATCGAAGCCGCGGCGGACCCGTACGCCTACCGGGTGGCGCACGCATGGTGAACCTGCCGTTGTTCCCGGAGCCCGCGGGATTCAACCGCGCGCGCCTCGCCGCCAAGCTCGGAGATCTCGCGTCCCAGCAAATCTACATCGGAACGTCCTCGTGGAAATACGAAGGATGGTGCGGGCAGATCTACACGAGCGAGCGATATGCGACCCGAGGCCGTTTCTCGCGCGCGAAGTTCGCGGCCGGATCTCTCGGCGAATACGCCGAAACATTTCCCATTGTCTGCGGCGATTTCTCCTTCTACCAGTTCCCCACGGACGAGTTCTGGCGAAAGCTGTTCCACGCCGCCGGCCCGCGCCTGCAATTCGCTTTCAAAGTGCCGGAAGAAATAACCGGCACTCTGGACGCCGGCCTCTTCGGCACGGCCTTCCTGCGCCCGCTCGAACCGTATCGCAAGCAGGCGGCCCTGTTGATCTTCGAATTCGGCGCCTTCCCCAAGCGAACTTACGAAAACGCCGGCCACTTCATCTGCGACCTCGATCCATTCCTCGCAGCGCTCCCCACGGGATGGCGGTATGCGGTGGAGATCCGCAACCCGGAGTTCCTCGCGCCGGAATACTTCGCCTGCCTGCGCGATCGCGGCGTCGCCCACGTATACAACGCCTGGACGCGCATGCCCGAACTGGATGAGCAGATGGCCATCGAAGAAACCGTGACGGCCGATTTCACTGTAACCCGCGCGCTCCTGCGGCGCGGTCGCCCCTACGAAGAAGCGGTGCAAAAGCTTTCGCCCTACACCACGATCCTCGACAAAAACATCCGCGCGCGCGAGAGCCTGCGCCAACAGATCCGGAAAGCCCGCGAGCAGCGCCGCCCGGCGTACGTCTTCGTCAACAACCGCCTGGAAGGAAACGCCCCCCTGACCATCGAAGCGGTCCTCGATGACTAAGCCGTCGCTGGCTGGCGACGGTTTTGGAGGACGTGGCGCACGCACTCATGCGTGCCGCTTCGCCACTCCTGGCGACGCTTGTCTTCGAGTGAGAGGTTATGCCTGACTACCAAGCCATCCTGTTCGATTTCGACGGCGTCCTCGCCGACAGCGAACCCGTTCACTTCGAAGCCTGGCGCGAAGTCCTGAAGCCGTTCGGTATCGACCTCGCCTGGAACGTCTACGCCGCCAACTGCGTCGGAGTCTCCGATCGCGACATGATCGCCGGCCTCTGTCACGGCCAGCCGCACGAAATCGATTTCGACGAAGTCTGGAAGACATACCCGCGCAAGCAGACCCTCTTCCGCGAACGAATGACCACCGCCAACGTCTTCGTGCCCGAGACGCTGGACCTGGTTCACTCGCTCCACGGCTACAAGCTCGCAGTGGTCTCCTCCAGCAACCGCTCCGAGATTGAGCCTCCCCTGGTGCGCGCCGGCATCCGGCACCGTTTCGAAGTGCTGGTATGCGGCTCGGAGGAGGTCCAGCGGCTGAAGCCCGCCCCGGACCCATACCTCCTGGCGGCGAAAAAGCTAAACGTGGAGCGCGCGCTGGTAGTCGAAGATTCGGATGCCGGCGAGAAAAGCGGCCGCGCCGCGGGATTCGACGTGGTCCGCGTATACGATGCGCGCGAAGTCGCCGCCAAGGTGCGCGCCGCGCTCGGGTGATACAGTATCGCCGTGAGCCTGAAACGAGCCATTCCATTCCTCGCGCTCTTCGCCGCCGCCGCCGCGGCCTGGGCCTACTCTCCGCCGTTCCGTCTGCTCGCGTTGTACGCCGCGGGCCGCAGTCCCAACTGCCCCCTCAATCGGGCCGTGCAATGTGCCAGCCACATCGAAGCGCTCAAGGCCGCCAAGGATCGCATCCTCGCCGGCAGCAAGCGCATGGAAACCGATCCGGCGGGATACGAACTCTACGCAACGCCGAAAGGAACCTGGTGGATTCCCGCGGGCAGCGAATTCGTCCTGCCCTTCAACCTGGCCGAGCAGGAGCTCGACATTTACGGCACGTCGGACCGCTCGCCGGTCCGCGCCGGCGATATCGTCCTGGACTGCGGAGCCAACGTCGGAGTCTTCACGCGCAAGGCGCTCGACCACGGCGCATCGAAAATCGTCGCGATCGAGCCCGCGCCGGAAAACCTGGAATGCCTCCGCCGCAACTTCAAGGCCGAGATCGCGTCGGGCCAAGTGGTCGTCTACCCGAAAGGAGTCTGGGACAAGGACGATGTGCTCGAAATGAACGTCGATCCAAAGAACTCCGCCGGCGACAGCTTCGTCATTCAGCGCGAAGGCTCGCACAAAATCAGCCTGCCCCTCACAACCATCGACAAACTGGTTGCCGAGCTGCAACTGCCGCGAGTCGATTACATCAAGATGGACATCGAAGGCGCCGAACCCAATGCGCTGACAGGAGGGCAGGGAACCATCGCCAAATGGAAACCGCGCCTCTCCATTTCGGCCTATCACCAGGACGACCACCCGGTGCGGATTCCGGCCACTGTCCGCGGGATCCGGGCCGACTACCACGTGGAGTGCGGACCCTGCGAGGAACACGACGGACGCATCCGCCCCGACATTCTATATTTTCGGTGACGCCCTATCCGGCACCGACGCTAGGACAGCGCTGGCTTGAGAATTGGAGCTCATCGAAGACCCTGCAGTTCCGCCTTGGCCGCCGCCGCAATGCCCTGGTTCTTGGAGGCGGCGAGCAGGTTCAGGGCCGAGATCGCCCGGGGGGTCCGAATCTCGCCCAACACTCGGATCCCGAGCATCGCCGTGCGAACGTCGGCATCTTCTGTCCAGGCCAGAGCTGGGTCGAGGCCCGCCTCTGTCCGGCCGTTTATGACACGCTCGAACTTGTCTCGCACGTACTCGAGCTCCGTGAGCACCCACCGCAGATCGCCAGTGCGCGGCTGCGGAGATACTTCGCTCAGCATCCCGGAAATCAGCGCGACCTGCGGCATGAACCGGGATTGATAGTAGCGGGGAAACCGGGCGCTAACGTCCGCAAATGTGCCGTTCTCGGACAGATGCAGGATCGAGTCCCAGTAAACTGGGAAAGTGCTCGCGCCCTGGTACCCGCCCACGACGTCTCGCGCAATGATCTCGTCACTACCGTCCCCGTCCAGGTCGACAATTTCCTGGGCGAGCAGGTGTGGCGGGCTGGACGGCAGAACGATGTACCAGAACCCTTCGGCCGTGCCAGGGCGCGGTTGGATCACCACGAGAGCGTAGGCCAAGTCGCGCCCGCTTGCGTCGACACTCGCTACGAGCCCGACTTTTTGTCCGAGTCTGGCAAATCGAAAGTCGTCCACCGTAAAACGGATCCCGTCACGCCGCGGGTCAAAGGAGTTGATGAAGGATTCGATCTTGGCCTTCTCTAGGCGGTTCGCTCGGGCCGTGTCCTGTGCCGTCCCGGGCCACTCAAAGGGTGGTCTGCCCGTTACCTCGAACGACTGATCGCAGAGCGCTGGGCGCGCGAAGGTTGCGAGAATAAGAAGCGCTAACAGTCTCATTGTATTAAAGCCACGACACTGTTTGCGTAGTTCACTCCATTTGAGTTGCCGGCCGTGTTGATGATCCAGTCGGTTCCATTCTGGTTCGGCACGTAGTAATGCCCCAGTCCCGCGTACGGCCCGTATAGCAGCAGCTCGTCGTTCTACATTTCAGGCTACCCGAGCCGAAGCTGGGCGGGGCCGGCGACAGGTCCCTGCCGAGGTCGATTTCAAGCGGAGTGTGAACTGGGACCGTGCGGGTGCCGAGTTCGTAAGGCTGCCCCGCGGCACTATAGGCCGTAAGGAACGTGGCAAGCGGGGCTTTGCAGTTGTCGATGAGGATCAGCGTGGACCGGAATCCGTCGGTGTTGCGGAATAGAGCGAAGTTTATAACATGGGACACTGGAGATTCGGCTGGCTGCAATTCGGCGCCGGTCAAGATTCCAACGGCCAGGACTTGGGACCGGATCTTCACCGGCGTTTAGTATATCGCACGAACCTGCGATTGGCGCCGCGGGCGGGTGCTCTTATGATTTCAGGTCTTGAACTCTTCAGAATCCTCCGGATCGGGGAAGGTCAGGGAAGTCAGCCTTCCCTGGAGGCCATGGGCATGGCCTGATAAACTATGGCTTCATGTCGAAAAAACGCATTGGCATTCTTACCGGCGGGGGCGACGTCCCCGGCCTGAACTCGGTGATCAAGAGCGTCGTCTACCGCGGCCACGAAAACGATTGCGAAGTGATCGGCATCCGGCGGGGCTGGGAAGGCCTGACGCACGTGAACCTCGACGATTCCGCCAGCAAGCAGCGTTACGTTCTCCCCCTGACCCGCGAGAACACGCGCACCATCGACCGGACGGGCGGCACTTTCCTGCACTCCAGCCGCACCAACCCGTCGAAGATGAAGACCCTCCCGGAGCACCTGAAGGGCGCGTCGTTCCCCACCTCCGAAGTGACCAAGGGAGGGCAGACGTCGGTGGTGTACGACGTCAGCAAGCAGGTGCTCTCGAACCTCGACAAACTGGAGATCGAGTACCTGATCGCGATCGGCGGCGACGACACGCTGAGCTACGCCGCGACGCTGGACAAGCTCGGCTTCAAGGTCATGGCCATTCCGAAGACCATGGACAACGACGTCCAGAACACCGAGTACTGCATCGGCTTCTCGACCGCGATCACCCGCGCCACCGACGCCATCAACCGCCAGCGCACCACCGTCGGCTCGCACGAGCGTATCGGAGTGTTTCGCGTGTTCGGCCGCGACGCCGGCTTCACCGCGCTCTATACGGCGTACGTCACCTCCATCCGCTGCGTCATCCCCGAATTCAAGGTGAATCTGGACAAGCTGATCGAGCTGCTCGTCACCGACAAGCGCAACAACCCCTCCAACTACACGCTGGTGGTCTTGAGCGAGGGCGCCGAATGGGAAGGCTATACGGTGCAGGAATACGGGGAGCCCGACGCCTATGGCCACCGCAAGAAGGCCAGCGTCGCCGAGTCGCTCAGCGAAGAAATCAAGAAGCGCGCGAAGGAAGAGACGATTGTCAGCGACTTGACCTACGACTTGCGTTCCGGCGATCCCGACTTTGTGGACAAACTAGTCGCCTCGACCTTCGGCACGATGGCGCTCGACGCCGTACTCACCGGCAAGAGCGGCCTGATGTCCGCGCTGGTGAACGGCTGCTACGAACTCGTATCGATCCCCGACCCAAAGCTCGGTCCGCGCCACGTGAATCTGAAGTCGATGTACAATACGGAGCGCTACCGGCCGGTTTACGAAAACAAGGTCGGGCTGCCCATCTTCCTAAACCGCGCCTGAAAAATGGGTACAGGCTCGAATTTCCGCCGTCCGCAAGCCACTGAAAACGCAAGACAGGGCGTGGCGGAAATTCGTGCCTGTACCCGATGTTTCCGACGCACAGAGGAAGCCGTTCTCGAATTTACTTCCCCGCAGCCTCGATGCGCCGCCGGTTCCCGCTGGAGTAACGGATCGGGCTGATGCGCATCCTGTTTGACCAAGGCGTACCAAGAGGCCTGACCGAATCCTTACGCCACCATGAGGTCACCGAGGCAAGGAAGCTGGGATGGGAGAGGATTTCAAACGGCGCCTTGCTGAATCTGGCGGAAGACACAGCCGCCCCCTGACCCAGTCGTCCCCGCCCGCAAGAACGCCCCGGCCGCCGTTTCCGGCCCCGGACAAGGACTCCGCATGACCGCGACAACGCCGCGCAGCGCGCCGCTAGCTCTTTTTGGTATCGGTGGAAGGTGTCGCCGCCGGCTTCGTCTCGGTCTTCGTTTCGGATTTCCCCGATTCCGATTTCCCTGATTCGGATTTCCCCGATTCGGAGGACTCGGACTTGCCCCCGTTCGAACCCTTGTTCGAACCCCGGCCGTAATCGGTGATATACCAGCCGCTGCCCTTGAACTGCAGAGCCGGAGCCGACAGAATCCGGTGCACCGGGCCGCCGCAAACGTCGTGAACCTTCAACGGTTCATCGGCGAACTTCTGTCTCAATTCAAAGACAGAACCGCAGGACTCGCACTGATATTCATACGTGGGCATAATTCTCTACTTGTTCGGTTGCTGGGAAGCGCCCGTCAGCACATTGATCGCTTTCTTCAGCAGCGGGTCGTCCGTGGGCCGCGTTACGTCGGGCGTCTTCTCCGGCGCGTTCTCGTCTTCATCGTCCACCACCGGCTGCGCCTCGGCGAGCTGCACGGTCGGGATCACGGAGTTGTCCTGAATCGCCTTGCCCGACGGCGAGTAATACTTGGCGACCGAGAGTATCACCGCGCTGCCGTCTTCCATCGTGACAGCCTTGCGAACGCCCGCGTCCCCGTAGGTCCGCTCGCCCACCACTTCCGCGCGCTTGTTGTCCTGGAGCGCCGCGGCCGCAACCTCCGCGCCACTGGCCGAGCCCCGATTGGTGATCACCACCAGCGGCAGCTTGCAGATCGCGTTCGCGGCCTGCGCGTCGAAATTCTGACGAGGATACTTCTGGCCGAGCGTGTACCCCAGCAGGCCCTTCTCGATAAACAGATTCGCAAGATGCAACCCGTCCTCCGGAGATCCGGTCGCACTGTCGCGGAGATCCAGCACGAAGTGCTTCGCTCCCTGCTTCTCGAGTTCCTGGATTCGGTTGTGGACCTCGTGGACGCGAGCCGCATCCACCGCGTACGGCCGGATATACCCAACCTGATCCGGCATCATCTTGGCCATCACGGCCGGCGGTTGAACAATGCTCCGCGTCAAGCTGACTTTCTGAGCCTCGGACTTGCCGAACCGCAGCACGCCCAACTCAACCGTCGAGCCCGCATCGCCCTTCAGCAGAAGATCCGCGTAAGCGAGCGGCATATCCCGCGTGGATACCTCGTTGATGGTCTCAATCACATCGCCGGTGTTCAGCCCCGACTTGTCGGCCGGAGATCCGGGGATGGCGTCCACGATTCCGACGTACCCGAACCGCTTCGCCAGCACCAGCCCAACGTCCGCCTTCTTCGTGTCCTTCTGCATCAAGTACTGCTTGTACTGATCGGCGTTCAGGTAGCTGGCATACGGGTCGATGGATTCCAGTAGGCCGTTCAGCGCGCCCAGCGTGACGCTCTTGAGGTCGGGCTCCTCGACGTAGTCGCTCTTGATCTTCGAAAGCACCTCGGTGTACACGCCCAAGTGGCGATACTGGTCGTCGGGAGTGGTGCTGTTCCCATTGCTGACCGCTCCGAAAAGCAGCAACGCAACCAGACAGGTGGACATCATGACAACAAGATACTTTAGCCGGCTGTTCATAAATGCAGTGGCCCCGCTAACATTATTGTAGCAGCCACATGCCAGTTATAGACGACAGATTACACCCGGAAGTCCGAGCCGTACTAGCGGCGATCGAAGCCGAGGGCGGACCGCCGCTCGAATCGATGACTCCCTCCGATGCCCGCCAGGCGGCGATCGAAGGATTGAAGCCGGTGTCGGGCGAAGAGGAGCCGGTGGCCCGCGTGGAAAACCTGCGCATTCCCGGTCCGGCGGGCGAAATTCCCATCCGCGTCTTTACCCCCGTAGGCGCCGGTCCCTTTCCGGCGCTGGTCTATTTTCACGGAGGAGGCTGGGTGCTCTGCGACCTGGACACTCACGACAAGGTCTGCCGCGCGATCGCGCGTGCGGGTTCCGCGGTGGTGGTCGCCGTCGATTACCGCCTCGCTCCGGAGCACAAATTCCCCGCCGCGGTGGACGATGCCCATGCGGCGACGCGCTGGGTTGCCGCGAACGCGGACCGCCTCGCGATCGATCCTCGCCGGATCGCGGTGGGCGGTGACAGCGCCGGCGGAAATCTTGCGGCGGTAATGGCGTTGCGAAGCCGCGATCTAGCGCTGCAAGTCCTGGTCTATCCGGTGACGAACCTGGCTTCGTTCGACACCGGCTCGTATCGCGAATTCGCGGAAGGGTATTACTTGAGCAAGTCGGAGATGGAGTGGTTCCGCCACTGCTACTTGGGACGCGTGGAGGACGGGCTAAGCCCCGATGCCTCGCCGCTGCTGGCAGAGGATCTTCGAGGAGTCGCGCCCGCGCTGGTCATCACGGCGGAGTGCGATGTGCTGCGCGATGAAGGCGAGGCCTACGCGGAGCGGCTCCGGAGCGCGGGCGTACCAGTGACCTGCACGCGGTACGCCGGAATGATACACCCCTTCTTCTCGATGTCGGGAGCCATTGGCGATGGACGCCGGGCGATTCAGCAGGTGGCCGAAGCTATTCGACGCGCCGGCCGAAGTTGAACGCCGGCCCGATTGAGAAGCGCACCGTGTTCCGGGCGTCCTTCAAAATATCGTTGAACAGGTGATCCCGAACGAAATCCGCCTGAATACGCAGCGCCAAGTTTCTGCTGGGGATAATGTCGATCCCACCGCCGAAGCCGTAAAAAGCCTGCCAGTCTGTCTTATGGCCCGTCGGCGTAAGGCGCGAAACCACCAACTTCGCGATCGGATCGGCCGGGGTTGGAGTCGCACTCTCCCGGATCGCTCCCAGGTCGGGTCGCACGAAGATCGTCATGTGAGTCCAGTGCCGGTATGCCAACTGCGGCCCCGCGGAGAAGGCCTGAGTAGTGGAATCGGCGCCCACCGCCAATTTGTAACCCGGCGGCAACTTCCCGGCAGCGGCTAGTTGTTCCAGCAGGCCGCCCAACTGCTGCTGCAGGGGTGTGGGCAGGAGATTGGGAGTAAGGGTCATGCTGCCCGACGCCCAGGTGTAGTCGAACCCCAGCGAATACCAGGTCCTGGGCCTCATGCCAACTTGAAACTGGAAGCCGGGCTGGAAGAGGCTGATCTTGGGGCTGTTGAGGAATGCGTATCCGACGTAGGCGTCGTAACGCGTCACGTACTGCTGGCCGAAAGCCTGGGAAGCCGGCAGGAACAAAAGAAATAATAAAATTGCGCACTTCATATAAACAGAGTATAACCTCTGTTTATTTTTTACTAGTTACACACCCCAGCAGTAATCTTCTACAGCGCGCTCGATCGATTCGTCCTGCTCCGTGAGACGCATCAACTCCAGCTTGATGGCGTCCAGCAGCGCAAGCCAGCTTGCCTCGATCACGTTTTCGGAAACGCCGACGGTCGACCAGTTCTTTTTGTGGTCCGACCACTCGACCAGTACGCGGACCTTGGCTGCCGTGCCTTTTTTGAAATCGAGCACGCGCACTTTGTAATCCGTGAGCCGCACGTTCGCGATCGCGGGATACAGCGGCGTCAGGCATTGCCGCAGGCTCACATCCAGCGCATTGACCGGACCTTGTCCCGTCGCCGTCGCCGAGTAAACGTGCTCTTCCACCTTCAGCGTGACCGTGGCCGTCGTGAGGGATCCGTACTGCCCGGTCATGCGCGTCGTCGTGTCGAAACTGATGATCTCGAAGAACTGCACGCCGGGCCGGAGCGCATCGCGCACCAGCAGTTCGAACGTGCCCTCGGCGGCTTCCAGTTCATAGCCCTCGTACTCCATGTGCTTGATGCGGTCCAGCAGTTCCCGCTTGGCCTGATCGTCGAGCCGCGCGTCGAGCCCGTGCTGCTTCAGCTTGTAGAGAACGTTGCCGCGTCCCGACAGCTCGCTCAACAGAACCCGCTGACGGTTGCCGATCGCTTCCGGCTGGATGTGTTCGTAGGTCGACGCATCTTTCAGAACCGCGCTGACGTGAACGCCGCCCTTGTGCGCGAAAGCGCTGCGGCCGACATACGGCTGATCGTTGCGCATCGGGAGATTGGCGAGCTCGGAAATAAAACGCGCCACGCTGGTCAGGTTCGGCAGGCTCTCCCGGCCCACTGTGGTGTGGCCCAGTTTTAATTCCAGGTTGGCGATGATGGAACAGAGATTCGCGTTTCCGCAGCGCTCGCCGTATCCGTTCATGCAGCCCTGCACCTGCGTGAAACCTTCCTCCACCGCCGCCAGCGTATTGGCGACGGCGAGGTCGGAGTCGTTGTGGCAATGGATGGCGAGCGTTCCGTCGAATCGCTTGCGCACCTCGGAGCAGATCTCCTGCAAGCGCGCGGTGAGCGTGCCGCCGTTGGTGTCGCACAGGCACAGCACATCCGCGCCCGCCGACCTCGCCGCCTCCAGCCCCTTCAGCGCGTAAACGGGATTCGCAGTGTAGCCGTCGAAGAAATGCTCGGCGTCGAAAATAACTTCCTTGCCGTGCGATTTCAGAAACGCCACGGAATCCGCGATCAACTCGAGGTTCTGCTGTTCGCTGATGCCGAGCGCCCGGTGCACGTGCATGTCCCACGTCTTGCCGAAGATCGCGACGGCGGGCGTGCCGGCCTCCACCAGTTCGCGCAGATTCGGATCGGAGTCGGGCGTGTTGCGGGCGAAGCGCGTGGATCCGAAGGCCGTCAGTTTCGCGCGCTTCAGTTTCAGATCGCGGGCGCGCGTGAAGAACTCGCGGTCCTTTGGGTTCGACCCCGGCCATCCGCCTTCGATGTAGTCGATGCCAAACTCATCCAGCTTCTGCGCAATGACGAGCTTATCCTCGACGGAGAAGGAGACGGCCTCGCCTTGCGTGCCGTCCCGGAGGGTGGTGTCGAACGTGTAGATTCTCATTACTTCGTTGTGGCCAGCGCGGGCGAATCCTGCGGTACGCCGGCCTCCTTCGTCTTTTTCAGGAACGTCATCATTTCGCGAAGCTCGCGGCCGACCGTTTCGATCGGCTGGTTGCGGGCGGCTTCGCGCATCGCCAGGAACTTGTGGCGTCCGGTCTTGTTCTCCGCCATCCAATCCTTCGCGAATTGACCCGACTGGATTTCGCCGAGGATCTTCTTCATCTCGGCGCGAGTCTGTTCGTTCACCAGGCGCTTACCGCGCGTGTAATCGCCGTACTCGGCGGTATCGGATACGGAGAAGCGCATGTAGCTGAGGCCGCCTTCGTAGATGAGGTCCACGATGAGCTTCAGCTCGTGCAGGCATTCGAAGTAGGCGATCTCGGGCGCGTAGCCGGCTTCGGTGAGCGTCTCGAAGCCCGCGCGGATCAGCTCGCTGACGCCGCCGCAGAGAACGGTCTGCTCGCCGAACAGATCGCTTTCGGTCTCTTCCTTGAAGGTGGTTTCGATAACGCCGGCCTTCAAACAGCCGAGCGCCAAAGCGTATGCGAGCGCTTGGCGCAGCGCGTTGCCCGAGGCGTCCTGATGCACGGCGACCAGCGCGGGCACGCCCACGCCTTCGGTGTACAATTCGCGGACGCGATGGCCCGGAGCCTTCGGTGCGATCATCGACACATCGACTCCGGGCGGCGGCGCGATCTGACCGAAGTGGATGTTGAAGCCGTGCGCGAACATCAGCGTCTTGCCCGGCTTCATATGCGGCGCGATCTCGTTGTTGTAGAGGTCGCCCTGCATATGGTCCGGCACCAGGACCATGAGGACATCCGCGATGTTCGCGGCCTCGGCGGTGGACAGGACGCGGAGTCCGGCGGCTTCGGCCTTGGCCCAGTTCTTCGATCCGGCGTACAGGCCGACTACGACCTGCACTCCCGAGTCGCGCAGATTGAGAGCGTGCGCGTGGCCCTGCGATCCGTAGCCGATGATGGCCACGGTCTTGTTCTGGAGGAGACTGAGATCGCCGTCTTTCTCGTAATAGCGGTTGGGCATGGGAATCCTTTATATCGATTATTTAACCGTCGCCGGCTCCGGTTTTTGAACCGGTGGCGACAGCTTCAGTTTCTTGTGTTCCAGCGAGGCGGCGACCAGTCCCGATCGCGTCACATCGATCTCGCCGTAGGCGCGCATCACGTCGATGAACTCCTCGACTTTCTCGGAGTCGCCGGTGGCTTCCAGAGCAACGCCTTCCGCGGAGGAGTCGACCACTCGCGCGCCGAAGATCTCGGCTTCTTTCAAGATGGCCGTGCGGTGCTCCAGCGGCGCCCGCACCCGCAGCAGCAGCAACTCGCGGGCTACCGCCGGCACGTCGGTCAGATCGATGGCCTGCAGCACGTTGACCAGCTTGTTCATCTGCTTGATCACCTGGGCGCGCAGCGTCGCGTCGACATCGACGACGATGCTCATCCGCGATAGCGTGGGATCTAGCGTGCGTGCGACCGTCAGACTTTCGATGTTGTACCCGCGGGCGCTGAGCAGTCCGGTGACACGCAGCAGCGCGCCGGGCTTGTTCTCCAGCAGTAGGGAAATAACTTGCAGCATTACCTGCTCGCCTCAACCGGTTCCGGCGGGCGAAGAACCATTTCGTAAATTGCGCCGCCGGAGGGAACCATCGGATATACGTTTTCGTACGGCGACACGCGGACGTTCAAAAGGTAGGGGCCCGGTTCGGCGACGGCGGCTTCCAGTGCCGCTCTGAGGTCGCGCGGGTGCTCGATCGTGCGGCCTTTGAATCCGTAAGCCCCCGCGAGCTTTTCGGCGTCGGGAAATCCGTCGAGCGTCACGGCCGACAGGCGGTTGTTGTAGAACAGTTCCTGCCACTGCCGGACCATGCCGAGGTACCCGTTGTTGCTGACGATGATCTTCACCGGCAGGCCATGGTTGGCGATGGTGGCCAGTTCCGGCACGGACATCTGGAATCCGCCGTCGCCGACAATTGCGAACACCAGTTTGTCGGGGTTGGCGAATTGCGCGCCAACGGCGGCGGGAAGTCCGAAGCCCATCGATCCGAGACCGCCGGAGTTCAGCCAGAGCCGCGGCTTGTTAAAACGTATGAACTGCGCGGCCCACATCTGATGCTGGCCGACATCCGACGAAACGATTGCCTCGCCGTTTGAAATGCGGTCGATTTCGGCCATCAGGTGCTGCGGCTTGATCTCGTCGTCGGAAAACTCGGGAGTGAGCGGGTGCTCCTCTTTCCAACCGTTGACCTGCCCCCACCACGCGCGCCGCGCCGCGGCGTTCCGGGGCTGCATCTCGTCGCGTGTTTCCAGCAGGAACTTGTTCATCTTGGCGATAACGCGCCTGGCGTCGCCCACGATCGGTAACTCGGGGGTGCGATTCTTGCCGATCTCCGCGGGATCGATGTCCACGTGGATCACCTCGGCGTGCGGCGCGAAGGCGGCGAGACGGCCGGTGACCCGATCGTCAAAACGAACGCCGATCGCGATCAACAGGTCCGCGTGCGTCATCCCCATGTTGGCGGCGTACGACCCGTGCATGCCGGGCATGGAGATGAAATTGGGGTGCGTGGACGGCAGCGCGCCGAGTCCCATCAGCGTGCAGACCGCCGGTGCGTCCAGAAGTTCCACCAGTTGCCGCAGTTCCTCGGAAGCCTCGCCGTGGATGATCCCGCCGCCGGCATAAACGAACGGGCGCTCAGCCTCCCACATCATCTGGGCGGCGCGGCGGATCTGGCCGGTGTGGCCTTCCGTGTAGACCTTGTATCCGGGGAGATGGATCGAATTGACCGGCGTGTAGTGCCCTTGAGCCTGGAAAATATCCTTTGGGATATCCACCAGGACCGGGCCGGGCCGACCCGACGCAGCCAGGTAAAACGCCTCATGCAGTACCTGAGGAAGATCCGCTAAGCTCTTGATAAGAAAATTATGTTTGGTGCAGGAACGCGTGATCCCGAAGGTGTCCGCTTCCTGGAACGCATCGCTTCCGATGAGCTTGCTGGAAACCTGGCCGGTGAGCGCGACCACCGGGATCGAATCCATGAGGGCGTCCACCAGGCCGGTTACAAGGTTCGTGGCGCCAGGCCCCGAAGTCGCGCAGCACACTCCGACTCTTCCCGTGGATCGCGCGTAGCCTTCCGCGGCAAAGCAGGCGTTCTGTTCGTGGCGCACCAGGACATGCCGGATGGGGTGATCGTACAGGGCATCGTACAGCGGCAGCGTCACGCCTCCGGGGTAGCCGAAGATACAATCGACGCCTTCGCGCACCAGGCATTCCAACAACATGAGAGCGCCGCTTAAGAGGGGCGCGGTCTGTACCGGCATGGGTCTCCTCAAATGACAAAGGCCACTGGCTGGGTTGTTCACCCCGCCAGTGGCCTTCGTACTTTCTTTCCGATAGGACCGTTCAGGCGGGGAAGGCTGAGCCTACCCCAATTCTAATCTGAACGAGTACCTGGGGAACTTTAACAGAAACCGCGAAGATTAAGTTGGTAACCGGTTGGGCCAAGCGAATCATCACGTTCTCTGCCTATGATAGTACCCTAGCAGCACGGCAAATGCAATACCGTTTCTGCATAACAAAGGTTGATGGTTACATGAGCCCGCGAGCGATCAATGTTCTCCCGGGCCGCTTTTCTCGCTGGTCGGCGGGACGATCTGTCTTATCCATGTTCATCAGCTTCGTCATCTGGCTGCCCTTCGCATCCGTCATGGCGGTGTAGGTGGTGTTGCAGTAGGCGACGGGTCGACGACCGCAGCCAACTGGGGTCCCCCGAACTCCAGTCGCGTATCCAAAAGGAGTGGGCTCCCCTCGCCCGCGACGTCGAGGCAAACCTGAACGCCGACCCCGCCGGCCCCATCGCGCAGGCCCTGCTCGCCACCCGGAGAAGCGGGCCGGCCTGAACAACAGGTGGGCCGACCGCGCCACCTGGCCGCAAAAATTCGAAGGGCCCTGGGACAACCCGAACTTGCAGCCCTTCATCGCCCGCGCCCTGCGTGATACCCTAGCCACGTGCTGTCCACCCTGCGCCAGTTGCTGGCCTACGAAGCCTGGGCCGACGCCCAACACCTGCACGTGCTTTTCATCTACGAGCCGGTGTACGCCAACGAGGGCATCCGCCGCAAGCTTGAGCACATCCACGCCGTCCAGCGCGCCTACCTCGCCATGCTGCGGGACCAACCCGCCGATTTCGCGAAACGCAGCGTCCCCTTTCCCACACCCGAGGAGTTGGCTGCGTCCTTCCGCGAATACCACGCCGCCATTCGCGAATTCGCCGCCTCGTGGTCCGAACCCTGGCTCGTCCGGCCGCTCCCCATCGAGTGGTTCACGAACAACACCCCGACCCGCGGCGAGGCGCTCCTTCAGGTCCTCCTGCACGGCCAATTCCATCGCGGCCAGAACGCCTCGCGCATGCACCACCTCGGCTGGAAACCGCCCACCACGGATTTCGTGCTGTGGATCGACAAGGGGCAGCCCGAGCCCGACTGGCCGCACTAAATGGAAACTGCCAGTTCCATCTATGTCGCCGGCCACAACGGCCTCGCCGGATCGGCCATCGTGCGCGCCCTCCGACGCCTCGGCCATAACAATCTCATCCTGCGCGCCCGCGCCGAGCTCGACCTGTGCGACGCCGCGGCAGTGAACGCGTTCTTCGCCGCCGAGCGCCCCGAATACGTTTTCCTCGCTGCCGCCAAGGTCGGTGGAATCCTGGCCAACAGCACCTGGCCGGCGGACTTCCTCCGCGACAATCTCGCCATTCAGATCAACGTGATCGACGCCGCCTGGCGCAACGGATGCCGCAAGCTCGAGTTCCTCGGCTCCTCCTGCATCTACCCCAAATTCGCGCCGCAGCCGATCCGCGAAGAATCGATGCTGACCGGCGAACTCGAGCCCACCAACGAGTGGTACGCCGTGGCCAAAATCGCGGGCATCAAAATGGCCCAGGCGTACCGCAAGCAGCACGGCTTTAACGCCATCAGCCTGATGCCGACCAACCTGTACGGCCCGGGCGATCGCTTCGATCCCGCATCCTCCCACGTCCTCCCAGCCATGATTCGCAAATTCCACGAAGCGAAGACCGAAGGCCGCCAGCAGGTGGTGTTATGGGGCACGGGAACGCCCCGCCGCGAGTTCCTGCACGTGGACGACCTGGCCGAAGCGGCGCTGCTGCTCATGCAGAAGTACGACTCCCCCGAAATCATCAACGTAGGCACTGGCGAGGATTTGACGATCCGCGAACTGGCCGGGCTGATCGGCGAGGCAGTCGGCTTCACCGGCACGATCGCCTACGACGCCACCAAGCCGGACGGCACGCCCAGGAAGCTGCTGGACGTCACCCGCCTGAAAGCCACCGGCTGGACCCCAAAAATCCCCTTGCGAGAAGGCATCGCCGAAACCTACCGCTGGTACCTAACCTGAGTGGGGCGGCCCCCCATAAGCGCTAACTTAAGCAGAATTCCCTTCCAGGCTGTCCGACGGAAGTCTCAGGCTTTGTCCGGAACTTCCAACTTCGCAGAACCGAAGCTCCAGACAGTAGCGCCGCAACGTCATTCCGCCAGAAGGGCGTTACACTTCCACGTAACGCCTTGCAGGTCAGGGACGACAAGCCGACTTACCGAGTCCGCGTTTGCAGGCCGACGAAGAAAAGACTTGTGTGTAAAACAGAACTGGGTCAAGATGTTGTATGGCCGATCTGACATCGCTGCGCCGAGAGGAACTGATCGAGCTGATCATGGTTCAGCAACGGATGATCGAGGACCAGCAGCGGCAGATCGCGGAACTC
>JANXRE010000188.1 GCA_025353165.1 Acidobacteriota bacterium
TTCCATCCGACCCACACCGGCGCCCGCACCGGCACGCTCACGATAAAGGATTTCAATCCCAATAGCCCGCATACGGTATCGCTGATGGGAACGGGTATCTAAAGCCACGATGAATAGACGCGCGCGCCCGTACTTCCTGACGTTTCTTGTTTTCGCTGGAATTTCAGCGCACGCCCAGCCCCGCGGCGGCCCGGACCCGGCGCTGGTGGCTGCCCGGAACGCGACCGAGAAAGAACTCCAGTCGATCGCCATCGTGGATCGCAAGCTCATGGTGGCCATGCGCGATGGGAAGCGAATGGCCACCGATGTCTACCGGCCGAGGGACACATCCAAAAAGTACCCGGTCATCTTCGTTCGAACTCCGTACAACTTCAACTACTGGGACGTGAGGAACGGAGCGCCGGGCGACATGTCCGCCGCGTTGCAGGCGGTGAAGCGCGGGTACGCCTATGTCGAGATGAACGAGCGCGGGCATTTTTTCTCCGAGGGCGACTACGACATTTTGGGCGCGCCGCTTTCGGATGGCGACGACGCAATTTCGTGGATGGCGTCGCAGCCGTGGTCCAACGGCAAGGTCGGCACCATCGGTTGTTCGTCGACGGCGGAGTGGCAGTTGGGTGTCGCCGCGCTGGGAAACAAGGGATTCGCCGCCATGATCCCGCAGGGCTTCGGCGCGGGTGTCGGGCGCGTGGGCCCGTATTACGAGCAGGGAAATTGGTATCGCGGCGGCGCGGTGCAAATGCTGTTCATCGCCTGGCTGTACGGCGAGCAGAACCAGGTGCGGCCGATGTTCCCTCCAAACACGTCGCAGTCGGATCTGATCCGCGCCTCGAAGCTGTTCGACCTTGCGCCGCAGATGCCGCCGGTGGATTGGGCGGTGGCGTTGCGGCATCTACCCGAGATGGACATTATTAAGGCGGTGGGCGGGCCGCGCGGAATCTTTGCCGACTCCATGCCGGTGTCGACGGACGGCGCGATGATCCGGCGGACTCCAAACAGCCCGGCGTGGTACCGCGGAGGGCTGTGGCACGATGACAAGCCAGTGAATGTTCCGGGGTTCTGGTTCATGTCCTGGTATGACGTATCGGTGGGGCCGAACCTGGCGGCTTATAACTATGTCCGGAGGACGGCGCGGCCGGAGGTTGGCAATCAACAGTATGCCGTGATTGCTCCGACTCTGCACTGTAGTTATAGGCGAGCCAGCGAGGACACTGTGGTGGGCGAACGCCATGTTGGCGACGCACGGTTGGACTATGACGCCCTCACCTATGGCTGGTTCGATCATTTCCTCAAGGGCGAGGATAATCATGTGCTCCAGACTATGCCGAAGGTTCGGTACTACACCATGGGGATGAATAAGTGGCAGACCTCGGACACGTGGCCGCCTCAAAGCGCGCAGCCGGTGACGTGGTTCCTTTCGAGCGGGGGGAAGGCGAATAGCCTGTTCGGCGATGGAGCGCTAAGTGCTGCCGCGCCGGCCGCGGATCAAGCGGACGGCTTTACTTACGACCCGATGAACCCTGTTCCCTCGTATGGCGGCAATGTGTGCTGCACAGGGAACGCTGTCACCGGCGGCGCTTTCGATCAACGCAAGATGGAGACTCGAGCCGACATTCTGGTCTACTGTACGGATCCGCTGAAGGAAGGGGTGGAAGTCAGCGGCCCGATCGATGCGACTCTCTACGTGTCGTCCGATGCGAAGGACACCGACTTCACGGTGAAGCTGATTGACGTGTATCCCGACGGTACCGCGTTCAACCTCGATGAGACCATTCAGCGGGTGCGGTATCGAAATGGATATGACAAGCCGCTGGCTTGGATGGAGCCGGGGAAGGTGTACGAAATGGCGATACAACCGATGAATACGAGTAACTACTTTGCGGCGGGGCATCGGATTCGTGTCGAGATTTCGAGCAGCAACTTCCCACGGTTTGACAGGAATTTGAATACGGGCGGGAATAATTACGATGAGACGGAGGGGGTGGTGGCGCATAACGCCGTACACCATTCGTCGCAGTATCCTTCGAGGATTACCGTAAGTGTGGTGAAGAAGGCGTCGCCATGAGTGGCGACGCGGCACGCACGAGTGCGTGCGCCACGGTGTCGGGTGAGAGGTATCGGGAGAACTCCAGAGGTCTCCGAGCGACACGCCCTGGTGGACGAAGTACGCGGAAGCCACCGCCATGGCCGCCTACCAATGTCTCATGATTTTAGGTTTTCCGCGCGGTCTATTTTCGGGCGCGGACGGTGTCGCTCAACATGCCATCCCAGCGGGGGTCGCTGATCCCCGAAGTGTGCCAGTCGTCGCGGGTGAGTCCGTTCAGGTCCCAGACGACTTTGCCGTTCCGGATTGTCAGTTCGCAGACCAGTTTCTTCGTGCCGTCCATTCTCGCTCCGTAGGAATCGACGAAGCCGAATTTTCCGTTCGCGATTCGCAGCACCGCGACGTCGGCTACCGCGCCCTTCGTGAGGTGGCCGAGTTCCTCGCGATGGATTTCGCGGGCGGGCGCCCAGGTGGATTTTGCGATCACATCGTCCAGGCTCATTCCCATGTTCAGGAACTTCGACATCACGTTCATCATGTCCTTCATGCCCGACATCATGCTGGTGACGTGAAGATCGGTTGAGATGGAGTCCGGCGGCAGGCCTTGCTCCATGGCCGGAACCGCGTAGCGGAAGGCGAAGCTGCCGCCGCCGTGACCCACATCGAAAATGACGCCGCGCTTACGCGCCTCGAACAGGTACGGCATCAATTTGCCCTGGTCATCGAACATCGGGACGGCCGGCAGGTACATATGGGTGTAGATATCGCCGGGCCGCAGTTTGCTGAGCACGAGTTCCTGGAAGGGCCTCTCCGGACGGAATTGGCCGAAGTCCACCATCACCGGGATGTTCGCTGCGGCGGCGGCTTCGACCGCGCGCTCCACGGCAACCCATTCGGGTCCGGCGTAGTGCGCGGTCTTGATACCGACGACGAGGTCCTTGAATTGGATCGCCCGGCGGGCGGTCGCCTTGGGGTCCATCTCTTGGATATCCTGCTCCACTTTGCCCACGCCCATTCCGGGGCCGACGATGTTCAGCATGGCCAGCACGCGGGTCTTGGATCGATCGATGACGCGCTGCTTGAAATCCGGGAAATTACGCCAGCCGGAGCTGCCCGCATCGACGACGGTGGTGACGCCGTTGGGCAGCGTGTGGCCGTCGGGATAGACGCTGAAGTCGCCGGCATAGGCGCGCGCGGCGCCGGTGCCGGCGTAGACATGGACGTGGATATCGACGAGGCCCGGGGTGACGTAGAGCCCGGAGACGTCGACGGTTTTTAGGGCGGCATTGGCGGGGATATCGGCGGCGACGTCGGCGATGAGGCCGCCGGCGATGGCCACGTCCCGTTTGGCGCTGATGTGGCTGCGCGGGTCGATGAGGTGACCGCCCTTCAGCAGGAGATCGTAGCGGGGCTGGGCGGCGAGGGCTCCCGCGAAGGCGGCAATGATCAAGAAAGCGCGCATGGCCGCTATGTTATCGCGCTTTGGATCCTGGCATTTAGCAGGCGTCTTCTTTGGACCGAGTCAATTCCAAATTCAGTCTAGCGCAGCGTTTAAAGATCCCATTTTCCATAGACTTACGGGATTTTATCTTCTGGACAACCGGACTCGATGATCTTATACTTTATTCATATCAGCTCGCTTTGAGTTTGAGATTGATAGGAGGTTTATGAACAGAACAATCAAATGGTCTTCCGTAGGGCTGGCGCTCTGCCTGCTGGCAGTGCTGCTGAGTCTTCCGCCGTACATGTACGGTCAACAGGTGACCGCCGCGATTCAAGGTCAGGTAATCGACCCTTCCGGAGCGCCGGTGGTTAGCGCTTCGGTGACGGCGAAGGATGTGGACCGCGGCACCACGTTCACCAGTTCGACGAATTCCGAGGGTATTTACAACCTTCCGCGAGTTCCCGTCGGCAGATACGAGATCCGGGCGGAATCCAAGGGGTTCCAGACCGCGGTTCAGTCGGCGTTGACGCTGGAGATGAACCAGACCGCCAAAGTCGATTTCAGCATGAAGATCGGCCAGGTAAGCGAGACGGTCGAAGTGAATAGCGCCGCGCCGCTCCTTCAGACCGAAACGACGATGTTGGGCACGGTCATCGATTCGAAAACGAACGAAGCGCTGCCCCTGGCGACGCGCAATTACGTCCAGCTGACGCTGCTCGCGCCGGGCTCGGTTCACCCCGATCCCAGCACGATGACCAACGGCAGCGCGACTGGCGGCGGCGGCCGTCCGTACGTGAATGGGAACCGCGAACAGGCCAACAACTTCCTGTTGGACGGCCTGGACAATAACCAGGTGTCCGACAACCTGGTGGGCTACACGCCGAGCGTCGACGCGATCGAAGAGTTCAACATGATCACGAACAACGCGTCGGCGGAGTTCGGCAACTACATGGGTGGCATCATCAGCACCTCGATCAAATCCGGCACCAACCAGTACCATGGAGTCGCGTTCGAGTTCTTCCGCAATGACGTGCTGAATGCGAACTCCTGGAGCAACGACTGGAACGGTTCCCCGAAGGGAAAAGTCCGATGGAACATGTACGGCGCGACCCTGGGTGGTCCGATCAAGAAGGACAAGCTGTTCTTCTTCGTCGACTACCAGGCGCAGCGGCTGAACTTCCCCAATTCCACGGGCAGCATTTCGCTGATCACCGCGGCGGAACGGACGGGCGATTTTTCAGCGCTGCTTTCTGGAGCGTCGCCGATCCAGCTTTACAACCCGTTCCAACTGACCGCGGCGGGCAGCAGCACGTGCGCGGCGAGCACCACGGCGGGATGCCGTGTTCCTTTTGTCAACAATCAAATTCCGCTGAGCCTGATCAATCCGGTGGCGGGCAAGCTGTTCGCCTCGTCCCTGTACCCGCTACCGGTCAACTCCGGCTTGCAGAACAATTACTACAACTCGTCGAAGAGCCACATCTACGAGGACCAGGGCGACGTCAAGATCGACTACAACCTGAGCCAGAAGGATCGCATTTGGGGCCGCTACTCGCAGGGCTTCCTGCAGAGTCCGAGCCTGAACTCGTTCGCGCTGTACGCGCCCGGCTTCAACGACACGCCCACTGAAAACGGCGTGATGAACTGGACGCACACGTTCTCTCCAGCCCTGGTGAATGAAGTCCGGCTGGGCGCGAACTACGTGCAACTGCACAACGGCAACGCTTTCGGCGCCGGTGCCGGCAACATCGCATCGGATCTGGGCATCGCGAGCGGCAACGATCGCGGCCCGGGCCTGCTGGCCATCAACATCGGCGGCGGATTCGCCGGGGGATTCGGATCGGCGGATAGCGAGCAGTTGTTCGCCGACACGGTGATTCAGGCCCAGGACGGCGTGATCATCAGTAGCGGCAAGCACCTCATCCACACCGGCTTCCAGTTCATGCGCCAGCGCATCAACACCTACTATGCCGGGAACAACGGCAAGTTCGGGCTGATGGACTTCACGGGCAGGTATACGGCGGGTCCCAACGCGCTGGCGGCGGCCGGCGGCGGAGCGGGCGCGGGAGAAGCCGACTTCTTCCTCGGCCTTCCGGACCAGTTGGGCCGCGGCATCAGCGGCGGAACCTGGGGCCAGCGCTCCAGCGTCCTGTCCGCCTACGTCCAGGACGACTATAAGATCTCACCGCGCCTGACGTTCAACCTCGGGTTGCGGTGGGAAATGCACACGCCCTGGGTGGAGGTGAAAGACCGGCAGACCAACTTCGCTCCGATCAGCGGCGCGATTCAGAACGCCGGCCAATCCGGCTGCATCTACAGCAATTGCCGCGCCTTGTACAACAACTACAACGGGATTCTGAATTTCCAGCCCCGGCTCGGCTTCGCCTACAACCCGGACATGTTCGGACGGAAATTGGTAGTACGCGGCGCTTACACGCTGTCGTCCTACCTGGAGGGCACGGGCACCAACCTTCGCCTGCCTTTGAATCCTCCGCTCAACGAAGAGTTCAACACCACCTACTTCAATTCGACGCTCCCGGGATCGACGACCGGCCAAGGCCTGACGGTGTTGTCCAATGCGTCGGATCCTTTCGCCGGCGCGGTCATCCGGCTCTGGGATGCCAACATCAAACCCGCATCGGTCAACCAGTGGAATCTCTCCACTCAGTATCAGTTCACCAACGAGATGACTTTGCAGGTCGGCTATGTCGGGCAGCGCAGCACTCACTTGATGGTTCCCATGCCGTATTTCCAGCGCAAGCTGAACAGCGATGGCACCACCAGCCCGAGTCCGTACCTGTCGGGTAACCCGGCGCTGGCCAACATCGGTCAGATCTCCGGCACCGAAAGCAACGGCAACCAGAGTTACAACGCGTTGCAAGCGGTTCTGCATAAGCGCATGGCCCAGGGTTTGCAGGGCCAAGTGGCTTATACCTATTCGAAGTGCATGACTAACTCCAGCGGCTATTATGGGTCCTGGGGCGGTCAGACCACGCCGACATCGCCGTACTTCCAGAATCTGTACGACATGAAGGCCGAGTGGGGACCTTGCTACTACGATGTCACTCACGTGCTCACTTCCTATGCAGTTTATGAGTTACCGGTCGGCCACGGCAAGAAGTTCGGCAAGGACATGAACAAGGCAGTGGACGCGATCGTCGGCGGATGGCAGGCCAGCGGGATCTTCTCGTGGCACGGCGGGTTCCCGCTCACCATCAGCGGCGGCGACACCTCTGGCACCAACTCCCGCGGCTCGCGCGCGAACTGCATTGCCCCGGCGAAAGTATTCGGGAAGCAGGAGTACTCCCTCGGCGGGTACCAGTGGTTCGATCCGAGCTCCTATGCGTCGTCATCGCCGGGCCAGTTCGGCTCTTGCGGCGTCGGGACGGTTCGCGGTCCGGGTTTAGTGGATCTCGACTTCACGGCGGAGAAGAGTTTCTCGCTCACGGAACGGTACCGTGTCACTTTACGGTCCGACTTCGTGAACGCACTGAACCACCCGATTCTGAATTCGGCGAATACGGGCCTCGGAGGCGGGTTAGGAGCGGTCCAAGGCTCGCAACCGGGGAGGACGATTCAGTTGGCGTTGAAGATTTACTATTGACGCTCGCTGAACGGCTGACCTGAAAACATGAGGGGACCGGCGGACTCCGCCGGTCCCCTTTTTTTTACCGCAGAGGCGCCGGTAGCTCCACCAGATCCCCGCACCGTGCCGCCCTGAAAAATACCTGTAGCGAACTCTCCCGCCTCAGTGCCCTTGCCGGACCTGAGCACCGGCAGCGGTTTCTCCCGAGCCCAAAACTCGTCGATCTTCTTCTCGTTCCATCATCGGCAACAACGCGAGCAACTCGGCCAGGGTGGTGGTAAGCCCGGCTCACTAACGAGGGAACCCGGTTCACCGAATCGTGAACGCGGCCGCTGCCGAGGTGCCTCCGCCCGGGGCGGGCGTAGTAACGGTCACATTGGCCGATCCCGCGGTGGCGATGTCTGCCGCGGCGAGGGCGGCCTGCAGCTCCGTTCCGCTCACGTAAGTGGTCGTTCGCGCCGACCCATTCCACAACACCGTCGAGTCCGTTTCGAAGCCCGTCCCATTCACCGTCAAGGTGAAGGCTGCCCCGCCGTGATTGGCGTTTGTGGGCGAAAGGGTGGAGATGGCCGGGACCGGGTTGGTTAGCGTGAAGGTCTTCGCCGCGGAGACGCCGCCCCCAGGCGCGGGATTCGAGACCGTCACGGTGGCAGGACCCGGACTCTTGAGATCGGGCGCCGGGATGGTAGCGGTCAGAGACGCCGCGCTCACGAAGGTTGTCACCAAGGCAGAGCCGTTCCAGTCGATCGTTGCGCCGCTCACGAAGTTGGACCCCGTCGCGGTCAAAGTAAGGGAAGCGGACCCGGCGACGGCGCTGTTCGGAGAGATCGAGGTCAACGTGGGCGCGGGGTTGTTGACCGTGAAGGTCAGGACGCCGGAGGTTCCGCCGCCAGGTGCGGGATTCACGACGGTTACGTTATCCGTGCCGGCCTTGGTGAGGTCGGAGGCTGGGACGGAAGCGGTCAGCTTTCCGCTGTTCACGAACGTGGTGGTAAGCGCTGTGTTGCCCCAGTGCACGGTGGATCCGTTGACAAAGCTGCTGCCGGTGACCGTTAACGTGAAGGCGGCTCCGTTCAGCAGCGCACTGGAGGGAGACAGCCCGCCCGCCACGGGGATTGGGTTGTTGATGGTGAAGTTGAGATTGGTGGATGTGCCGCCGCCCGGCGCCGGGTTCGCGACGGCGACTTTGACGGTGCCCGCCGCAGCCACGTCGGCGGCTGTGATCGCGGCTGTCAGTTGCGTCGCGCTGACGAACGTTGTCACGCGGTTCAAGCTGTTCCATTGCACGATCGCGCCCGGCACGAAGCTGGCGCCGGTCACGGTCAGGGTGAAGGCTCCGCTGCCCGCAATCGCGCTGGATGGCGACAGCGTCGTCACGGTGGGCTTCGAATTGTCGATTGTGAATGCGATCGTTCCCGAAGTGCCACCGCCGGGCGCCGGGGTGGTCACCGAGACGTTCGCGGTTCCGGGCGTGGCGATATCGGCGGCGGTGATGGCCGCGGTCAGGGATATCGCGCTGACGTAGGTGGTGGTCCGGCTGGAGCCATTCCAGAGAACCACGGAGTTGGGCTCAAAATTTGTGCCGGTCACCGTTAACGTGAAGGCTGCCCCGCCCGCGGTCTGGTTCGTTGGCGAGAGGCGCGTTACCGACGGCACGGGGTTGACGATGCTGAAGTTCTTGGATGCCGTGGTCCCGCCACCCGGCGACGGATTGGAAACGTTCACGGTGGCGGTGCCCGGAGTCTTGACATCGGAGGCCGGGATGGTCGCAGTCAAGGACGCGGCGCTCACGAAGGTGGTGTTCAGGCTCGTGCCGTTCCAGTTCATGGTTGCGCCGCTCACGAAGTTCGTCCCGGTGGCGGTCAGCGTAAAGGAGGCCGATCCCGCCGCGACGCTGGCGGGCGAGATCGAGGTCAACGTGGCCGCCGGGTTGTTGACGGTAAAAGTAAGGGCGCTGGACGTTCCGCCGCCAGAGCCCGGATTCATGACGGTTACGTTATCCGTTCCGGCCTTGGTGAGATCGGAGGCGGGAACCGACGCGGTGAGTTTGCCGGTATTGACGAATGTGGTGGTTAACGCGGTGTTGCCCCAGCGCACCGTGGATGTGTTGACGAAGCTGCTGCCGGTGACCGTCAACGTGAATGCAGGCCCGTTCAGCAGCGCGCTGGAGGGAGAGAGCGCGCCCGCCACCGGGACCGGATTGCCGATGGTGAAGTCGAGGCTGGCGGATGTGCCGCCGCCCGGCGCGGGATTCACCACGGCGACCTTGGCCGTGCCCGCCGCAGCCACATCGGCCCCTGTGATCGCGGCCGTCAGCTGCGTCGAGCTGACAAAAGTGGTTGCACGATTCAAGCTGTTCCACTGCACGATCGCGCCCGGCACGAAGTTGGCGCCATTCGCGGTCAGCGTGAAGGCGCCGCTGCCGGCAATCGCGCCGGAGGGCGACAACGTCGTCACGGTAGGCTTCGGATTGCTGATAATAAATGCGATCGTTCCGGAAGTACCGCCGCCGGGAACCGGCGTGGACACGGAGACGTTGGCGGTGCCGGGCGTGGCGATATCCGCGGCGGTGATAGCCGCGGTCAGGGACGTAGCGCTGACGAAGGTCGTGGTCCGACTGGATCCATTCCAGAGAACCACGGAGTTGGGCTCAAAACTCGTCCCGGAAACCGTCAGGGTGAAGGCTGCCCCGCCCGCTGTTTGGGTGGTCGGCGTGGTACGCGTCACTACCGGCAGCGGGTTGCTGATCGTAAAGGTCAGACCGCCCGACAGGCCACCGCCTGGGCCAGGATTGGAAACCTTGACCGTGGCCGTCCCAGGGGAAGCGATATCCAGAGCAGGCACGCTGGTGGTAAGTTGCGCGGCCGTGACGAAGGTGGTGGTCAACGAGGCGCCGTTCCACAGCACGCTGGCGCCGCTGACAAAACCATGGCCATTCACGGTCAGGGTAAACTTCGCGCCACCGGCGGTCTGGCTAACGGGCGAAAGCGAAGTGGCGACGGGGACCGGGTTGACGATGGAGAAAGAGACCGTTCCGGAAGTCCCGCCGCCGGGGCCGGGATTCGAGACGGAAACGAGCGCGGTGCCGGTGTGATTGATGTCGGCTGCGGTGATGGCCGCAGTCAAGGTGGTGGCGCTGACGAAGGTCGTCGTACGGCTGCTTCCGTTCCACAGCACGGTTGCGCCGTTGACGAAATTCGTGCCGGTCACGGTAAGCGTGAAGCCGGAGCCGCCGACGGTGGTGGACGCAGGCGATAGGGAAGTTGCCGTAGGTACAGGATTGTCGATGGTGAAGACCACGGTGTTAGATATGTTGCCACCCGGTATGATCACGCCCACATTGGCGGTCCCCGCGTTGGTCAGGTCGCCGGCCGGCACGGCTGCAGTTAGCTGCGTCGCACTTACAAAGGTGGTGGTGAGATTGACGCCGTTCCACTGCACGACGGCCATATTGGTAAACCCGCCGCCATTGACCGTTAAGCTAAATGCGGCGCTACCAACTAAGACCGAAGAAGGAGAAAGGCTAGTGACTGCCGGAATGCCGGTAATGCTGGCGACATTTGTGCCCCAGACACTGCGGCCATGGGTGGCGGCACGCAGGTTCTGGGTTGCGGCGTGAAGTTTCAGGCTGGTCACGGCCACGCGGGGCAGACCGGTCGCCAGAGTTGTCCAGGCGGTTCCGCCGTTGGTGGTGTAAAAGACCCCGAAGTCCGTACCGACAAAGTAAGTGTTGGATTGCGAGGGGTCGATGGCGATATCGTTAGCCGGAATATTGGGCAGGTTGCCACTGACGTCCGTCCAGGTGGAACCGCCGTTCTGGGTCTGAAAGACGTGGCCGAGACTATCGCCAAAACCGGAGAAACCAGAGAACGTCACGTACGCAACGCTGGCGTTGGACGGGTCGGCGGCGACGGCGGTCGGGTAACGGTTTGGCAGCATGCCGGATCCGGTGACATTGGTCCAGGTAGCGGTGGCGCCCAAAAGAGCGTTGCTGGTCACGCTGACGCGCCCGTCGCCGGAAATAGCCCAGACCGTGTTCGGGTCGACGGGGGAGATCGCGATCCCGGAGAGGTTTCCGCCATTGGTGAGATCGGGAGAGATGGCTGTCCACAAGGCAGCGCCATTCGTCGTTTGATAAACGTACTGGGTTCCGAAATAGAGGCGCAGCGGATTGGAAGGATCCATCGTTAGAGGGGGCGTCCAGGCGGAACGGTCGCTGGTATTGATTCCGTTCAACATGGAGGACCAGGAATTGCCGCCGTCCGTGGATTTGTCCAGACTGATCCCGATGCAGTTGGTGTACATCGTAGGCGGTACTGTCGTGCTGCCGATCGCCGTCGCGCCGCCGTCGCCGCAGTCTACGTCCTTCCAGGTGGTTGTCCCGCTGTAGAGTTCGGTGGTGTTATCCTGAGTACCCGCCAGCATGGTATTGATGTCCACGAGATCGATGGAGATACCGGGATAGAACTGCAGAGTCGAGATACCCGCATTCAGGGAATTCCACGTGGGACTGACGGCGGTGAGGTTGGTAGTGCTCCAGATGCCACCGTCGTCGCCGGTGTAGAACTTCGATCCGTCGGCGGAGAAGACCAGGACGTGAGTGTCGGGGTGGAGATTGTTGTACGACGTCCAGGTGGCGCCGCCGTCCTTGCTGACGACCACCTGGCCGTTGTATTCGGACCCTCCGAGTACCACGACGTTGGAATTGCCGGGCTGGACCGCAACCGCGATGTCATACCAGCACTGGCCGGCGCAGAAGTCGGGCGTGGAAGGGATATTGGTCCAGTTGTTGCCGCCGTCGGTGGTCTTGTAGAGGCCGAGCAAGTTGCTGGTGCTGCTGTCGGCGACGGCGGCCCACAGCGTGGTGGGCGTGTTCGGGTCCATCGCCAGGGCGACGCGGCCGGAGCCCGGCAGAGTATTGGAACCGGAGCCGTTGGCGGCGCTCCAGGTCAGCCCGGCATCGGTGGATCTGTAGACGCCCTTGCCGTCGAGCGCGGCATAGACGGTGGAGGGGGTTGCCGTATCGAAAATGACGCTGTAGGCTGATGCGCCGTTCACGTTGAGCTTTTGAATCCAGGTGGCTCCGCCGTCGGCGCTGCGGTAAACGCCGCTGGAGCCAGTGGGAAGGCAGCAACCGGCCGCGGCGAGAACAACATTTGAGTTGTTGGGCTGTACCGCCATGCCGCCGATTCGCGCGCCGCCTCCGCTGCCACCGGCAAACGGACCGGGGATGTTCGTCCAGGTAGCACCGCCGTCGGTGGATTTCAGAATGCCCTCACCGTAGTAGGCGTCGATGGAGTTGTTTTCTTCCCCGGTGCCTACGTAGATGGTGAGGTGGTTCTGCGGGTCGATGGCGATGGAACCGGTCGCCAGCGAGGCCTGTGTATCCGTGAGCGGTGTCCAGGTACTCCCTCCGTCGGTGGTCTTCCAGACGCCGCCCTGAGCGGCGCCGAGGTAGACAATGTTGGCGTTGGTCGGATCCACCGCCAGGGCAGATACGCGCCCGGAGGTGACGCCCCAGAAGCCGTTCAAGATCGCCGGTCCCAGCAGTTGCCAGGCGCCGACCGCATCGTTGACGCCGCCACGCCCGCTAGCGGCCTGTTCCTCGGCAAGCTTCTTCTGGAATTCCAACCAGCCGCGGCGATGAGCGCCCGCGGGAATCTGCTGATGCGGGTAAGCGCGCTGCTGGTAGAACCAATCCATGCGCTGCCGCAGGAGATTCTTTTGCACATCGGACTTCGGGGGGCGTATCGCCTCCTGCGCCTGTGCCAAAGGGAAGGAGAGAGAAAACGAAGTCAGAAGCAGTGCGCCAAGAGCAGGGCGGAGGGAGAAAAGAATAGCCTCGTCCAGGACCATAGGGTGTGAGCCGATTCTACCCCACCCGGAGCCTCCCGAGAAGACTAATTCAAGCCGAGCGGGTGCTTGCTCACCTGCTCCTCCATCGGCGGCCGGCGCGAGATCCATATCCTGCGTACCTGTTCCGCGGCGACGAGAATCAGCCCGAGCGCGATCACGATCAGTCCCACCGGCGGCATGCCGGTCCGCAGGCCGCGTATCGCGAGGAAGACAAGCAGCAGCACCGCGACGGCGAGCCGGATGATAGGTCCGGCGGGCAAGGGGCGGCGATCGCGTGCAACAGCCATTGGTCGTTGCCGTTATCCTAACGCAAGCCGGCGTTCACCAGTTTGTCCGGAACCAGCACGATTTCAAGATCTGCCTGCCGTCCGCGACGCGCGCACCTTCGGTTCCGCCAACGATAAGATCCTGGAAAACGCCGCACCCCCGCACGCCGTCGTCTCCGGTGCGCGCCGGGAGCTTCACTGTGCCTTAAAACAGGCCCACGCTGACTTGCTCCCACGGGATGTTAGCGACAGCGCATCCGCCTCCCGTCTTTGCCACACCGCTCCAGCCATTCCAACTTTTCAGTAGCGGAGCGGCTTTCCATTTGATTTCGCAGATCGCTCATTTGCCTTACCCTATCCCGGTTTCGTCCTGAACCCGCCGATCCTAGCGCACCACGACGTTCACCAGTTTGTCCGGAACCACCACGATCTTCACGATCTGCTTGCCGTCCACGAACGCGCGTACCTTCGGTTCCGCCAGCGCGAGTCTCTCCAGATCCGCCCCCGGGGTTCCGAACGCGACCGTAATTCGCGCGCGAAGCTTGCCGTTCACCTGGACCGGAATCTCGGCCGCTTCTTCCCTGGCGAGTTCCGGATCGTACGAGGGCCAGGGCTGTTTGAATACCGGCCCTTCCTTGCCCATCTGCTCCCACATCTCCTCGGCGAGGTAAGGAGCAAACGGCCCCAGCAACAGCGTGAGGTGAATCAGCACCGTGCCGAGCACCGGAGCGGTCAGGCCGGCTTCGTCCGCATAGACCACGTTGACCAGGTCCATCATGGAAGCGATGGATGTGTTGAAGTGCCACCGCGATTCGAATTCCTCGGTCACCTTCCGAATCGCCTGGTTCAACTTTCTTAGAACGCGGCGATCCTGGTCGCTGGACGGCTCCACGCGCCCGGAGAGATCCGCGCGATCCATGTTGCGCGTCACGAACCGGTACACGCGGCCCAGGAAACGGTAGGCTCCGTCGGCGCCGGCTTCGGTCCAGTCCATCTCTCTTTCGGGGGGCGCCGCGAACAGTTCGAACACGCGACCGGTGTCCGCGCCGAAGCGTTCCACCATTTCGTCCGCGCTGACGACGTTGCCCTTGTTCTTCGACATCTTCGCGCCGTCCAGGATCACCATTCCCTGCGTGAACAGGCGCTTCACCGGTTCGTCGTTCGAGATCAAACCCAGGTCGCGCATCACCTTCGTGAAGAACCGCGAATAGATGAGGTGCAGAATCGCGTGCTCGACGCCGCCGATGTACTGATCGATCGGAAACCAATTGGCGATCTTGGCGGAATCGAACGGGGCCTGATCGTTCCGCGCGTCGCAGTAGCGATAGAAGTACCACGACGAATCCATGAACGTATCCATCGTGTCGGACTCGCGCCGGGCGTCAACGCCGCACTTCGGGCACTTCACGTTCACAAACGCGGGATCGTCGGCCAGCGGCGACCGTCCCTTGCCCGTGATCTTCACGTCCAACGGCAGCAGGACCGGCAGATCGCTCTCCGGGACCGGCACGATGCCGCATTGCGGGCAGTGGATCATCGGGATGGGCGTGCCCCAGTAACGCTGGCGCGAGATGCCCCAATCCTTCAGGCGATACGTCACTGCGGCTTTTCCGAAGCCTTCGGCCTCGGCCTTGGCGCTCATCCGCCGCTTCGCTTCCTCGCTCGTCAGGCCGGACCACTCGCCCGAGTTCTCGACGATGCCGTAGCCCGGGTGCGCTTCCTTCTGGTCCTCCGCCAAAGGCCCGTCGATCGGGCGAATCACGGGCACGACCGGTAGGCCATACTGCCGGCAGAATTCGAAGTCGCGCTGATCGTGGGCCGGGACGGCCATAATTGCGCCGGTGCCGTAACCCAGTAGCACGAAATTCCCGATCCAGATGGGCAGCTTCTGCCCGCTGTAGCAGTTGATGGCGTAGTGGCCGGTAAACAGACCTTCCTTGTCGATGTCGCCGGGCCCCTTGCGGGCGACCGCGTCGATCATCGCTTTGATCCGGGGCTTGTCTTCCGGCTTCACTATCCGGCCGGTCAAAGGATGCCCGGGCGCGAGGATGACGCAGGTCGCGCCGTAAATCGTATCGACGCGCGTGGTGAAAACCCGGATTGGCTCGCCGGTCTCGTCCAGCGCGAAATCGACCTCGGTTCCCTCCGACCTGCCGATCCAGTTGCGCTGCATCGTGAGGACGCGCTCCGGCCAGCCTTCCGCCAGCCCGGCGATATCGTTTAGCAGCTCGTCGGCATATTGCGTGATGCGGAAGAACCATTGCTCCAGAGCACGCTGTTCGACGGGCGTGGTTTCGTGGCGCCAGCAGCAGCCGTCCACCACCTGCTCGTTCGCGAGCACGGTGCCGCACTCCGGGCACCAGTTCACCAACGCGTCCTTTCGGTACGCGAGGCCGCGCTCGAACATCTTCAGGAAGAACCACTGGTTCCAGCGGTAGTATTCGGGCTCGCAGGTGGCGACTTCCCGGTTCCAGTCGTACGAAAAACCTAGGCGGCGCATCTGCCGCTTCATCTCGGCGATATTGTGCAGCGTCCATTCGCGCGGCTGCCGGTTGTTCTTGATGGCCGCGTTTTCCGCAGGCAAGCCGAAGGCATCCCACCCCATGGGGTGCAGGACGTTGAAGCCGCACATCCATTTGTAACGGGCCAGCGCGTCGCCGATGGCGTAGTTCCGGAGGTGGCCGATGTGAAGCTGACCGCTGGGATAGGGTAGCATCTCGAGCACGTAGAACTTCGGCTTCGAGGAGTTCTCCTCGGCCTCGAACAGCGTGGAGCAGGCCCAGCGCCCACTCCACTTTAACTCGATTTCCTGGTGGTCGTACAGCTTTTCGCGCATTCCCCTTCACTGTACCAACTTGTTCAAACAAAACGATCTTCCGGGGCTACGGTACCAGTACCTTCGGATGAAATTAACCGTTCTCAACCAGGGGCCTTGAGGCTATACTGTTGGAGGCATTCCATGCCGCACCTTTCGGAGGAATGGTGAAAGCGCCAGTTGGGGTTGTCTTACTCTTCTTATGGATCTTCTCGTTCCCCGTCACCGGCGGCGCGGGCGGACGAATCACCGGCGCCGTCACCGACCCGCAGAGCCTCGCCGTCACCGGGGCACGCGTCACCGCCATCCACACTTTTACGAATCTTCGCCGGACTGCGCGGTCCGATTCCGCCGGCATGTACTCTTTCCTCAACTTGCCGGTCGGGGTTTACGACATTGAGGTCGAAGCCGCCGGATTCCAAATGTACCGCCGTTTGCAGCTTGTGCTGGACGCGAACAGCACCCTGCAGGCGGACGTTTTGTTGACGGTGGGACCAAGGACCGAGCGGGTCACGGTTGCGGCGTCGCGGATGCTGGTGGAGAGCGTCGACACGCAGTTGGGTGAAGTCATCCACGGATCGAAAATAGAGGCCATTCCCCTGAACGGGCGGAGTTTCATGGACCTGCTGGCGCTGCAGCCGGGCGTTGCTCCGGCCACCACGATCACCGGAGGGTCCATCCAGGCCGCCGGCGCGGCGATCCTGGCGCCTTCCGGCAACCTGAGCCCCGGCACGGTATCGATCAACGGGCAGAGGGAATACGCCAACGGTTTCACGGTGAACGACACGGACGTGGTGGAGCGGTTCACCATGGGCGCGGCGGTGATTCCCAACCTGGAATCGATTGAGGAGTTTCGTATTCTCACCGGGAACTTCGATGCTGAATACGGAAACTATAGCGGCGGGCGGATCAACCTGGTTACCAAGTCCGGCGGCAACCAGTTCCACGGTACGGCATTCGAGTTTCTTCGCAACACGGACCTGGATTCCCGAAACTTCTATTCGCCGGCTCGCGCAGCCTTTCAGCAGAATCAATTCGGCGGGATCCTGGGAGGTCCGATCGTCCGGAATAACGTCTTCTTCTCCACGGATTACCAGGGAACCCGCCTGCAGCAGGGCGTCGACACCGGACTAATCCAGGTTCCGTCGATCCTGAACCGGGGCGGCGACTTCTCGGACGTGGCGAATCTGTTGGGCGGAGACGTCACTGGCCAGTACTGGGCCGACCAGCTTTCAAAGAAGCTGGGCTACGCGGTTTCGCCGGGCGAAGCGTACTACAAACCAGGCTGCGCGAGCACGGCGCAGTGCGTGTTTCCAAACGCGGTGATTCCGAGGAGCGCGTGGTCCGGACCGGCTCGGCAACTGCTGCAGTACATTCCGTCGCCAAATCTTTCGAACGGCTATTTCTCGACATCGTCGGCGGCCAAGACGTTGCGGGACGACAAGGGAGCGGTCCGCGTCGACGCCGGCACCCGATTCGGCATGCTTTCGTCGTACTACTTCGCCGACGATTATTCGCTTGACAATCCTTACCCGACGTCGCAGGGCGGAGCCAATGTTCCCGGCTTCAACGCGCTGAATCTGGGCCGTTCCCAATTGCTGAACCTTGGCATTACGAAGAGCTTCGGGTCGCGGACCGTGAACGAGTTCCACTTCTCCTTCGTGCGCGCCGCGAACGTCGTCGGCACGCCGATGGGCACGGTGGGAACCAGTCTGGCGTCGCAGGGATTCGTAACGGACTCGGGGGCGCCAAGCATCCGGCCGCAGCGCCCGTCCATCGCCGGCGTCGAGAACGCGATCTTCAACAACTTCATCCTCGGGTCGACGATCACCGGCTTGAACCAGATCGACAACACGTACGAATTCCGCGACAGCTTCTCGCGTGCCGCCGGCGCGCACACATGGAAGGCCGGGGGCGAGTTGCTGCTCAGCCTGGTGAACTCCGCGGCCAACGTTCAGTCGAACGGATCGTTTTCGTTCTTCGGCTCGGAGACCGGCAGTGGTTTCGCCGATTTCCTCATCGGCGTTCCCAGCTTCTACAAACAGGGCGACGCGCAAGCGTTTTATATGCGCAACCGGTATGGCGCGCTGTTCGCGGAAGATAGCTGGCGGATTCGCCCCCGTCTGATCCTGAACTACGGCCTGCGGTGGGACGTCGTAATGCCGTGGTTCGAGAAGTACAACCAGATCCAGACGTTGGCGCCCGGCGAGCAGTCCGTCGTGTTTCCGGGAGCGCCGAAGGGACTGGTGTTCCCGGGCGATCCCGGCGTATCGCGCTCGCTCGCGTCCGTGCGCTGGAACAACCTGTCGCCGCGCGTCGGACTAGCCTGGTCGCCCAGGAGCGGCGACGATCGCACCAGCATCCGCGTCGGATTCGGGCGGTTCTTCTCCGCCGTGGAAGGCGTGTCGGCGGGTGTCATGGCCGGCGATCCTCCCTATGGCAGCACCTACTCCAGTCCAGCGCCGCCGCTGTTTTCGAACCCGTTCATCACCGCGTCCACCGGTTACGACAACCGGCAGCGGTTCCCCATCCACTTCCCGCCGTTGAATGCCTCCGCTTCCAACCCCAATTCGAGCGTGGACTGGACGCCGTTCCTTCCCGTATCGGGCTTGCCGGGATATAAGCCGGACGGCGTCACGCCTTATTCGGAGCAGTACACGCTGTCTCTCCAACGCCAGTTCGGCCGGAGCACGGTGGTCACCGCGAGCTACGTCGGCAGCCAGTCTCACCACCTGCTGACGCTGGTGCAGGCGAACCCGGGCAATCCGGCGCTGTGCCTCAGCCTAAGCCAGACCAGCCAGGTGGCGGCGGGTACTCCTACGTGCGGGCCGTTCGGGGAATCGGGCGTCTATACGACCGCGAGCGGCGCAGTCGTCCACGGCACACGTCCCGTGTTCGGATCGAACTTCGGCAGCGTGGACTGGCTGACCACCGTCGGGAACGCCAACTACAACGCGCTCCAATTCAGCGTCCGGCATGTCAGCCGCGGACTGGAACTCCAGGCGAGTTACACGTACGGCAAGTCCCTGGATAACTCCTCCAGCATCTCGGAGCAGTTGAATCCTTACAATTACCGCGCGACCTACTCCCCGTCGGCCTTCGACCTGAAGCACAACCTCGTGTTGAGCTACCGGTGGGAAGCGCCGTTTGACCGGCTGCTCGGAGTTCGCAACGGCTGGACCGGCGGGTGGGTGTTGTCGGGCATCAGCCGCTTTGCCAGCGGGTTCCCGGTCACCTTCACGAACGCGAGCGATAACTCGCTGATGGGCACGCAGCCGAACGGAGTGAACTCGTATGGCGCGGATCTGCCGGACCTGCAGCCCGGCGCGTTGAATCTGAATCGCGACCCGCGCAACGGGCTGGCGTATTTCAACACGTCGCTGTTCAGCCTGCAGCCGTTGGGAACGCCGGGTACGGCTCCGCGCCGGCTCTTTTACGGCCCGGGTATGCAGAACTTCGACATGGCGCTTTCCAAGATAATCCGCTTGGGCGAAGCGCGATCGCTGCAATTCCGGCTGGAGGCCTTCAACGCCTTTAACCACACGCAGTTCTTCGGCCCGGCGTCGGTGAACGGCGAAATCACCAGTTCGGCGTTCGGCCAGGTAGTGAGCGCGGCCGCGCCGCGGCTGGTGCAGTTGGGAGTGCGGCTGGCGTTTTAAGAGTCACACAGACTCTTCAGCATCTCCACGTTTCGCTTGTCGTCGCCTTCGTTGTCCTCGGGTGTTTCCAGGATGAAGGCTTTGTCCCGGAGTTTCGGATGGGTTAGGATGCGGCGGAATCCCTCCGCGCCGATATGGCCTTCGCCGATGTTGGCATGACGATCCAAGCGTGAGCCGAGCGCACCCTTGGAATCGTTGGCGTGGAATACCGGGATGTTTTCGAGTCCCAGGATCGCATCCAGCAGGCGGACCGTTTCCTTCAGACCGTCGGGCTCCGCGATGTTGAAACCCGCCGCCAGACAGTGGCACGTGTCGATGCAGTAACCGATTTCGAGATCGACGCCGAGTTTGCCGGCGTATTCCCGCATCACGTGCAGTTCTTCGAACTTCGATCCAAGCGCGTTACCGCTGCCCGCCGTGTTCTCGAGCAGCAGTTTGAGCCCTTTCGTATTCAGCCCGCGAACCGACTCGGCCAGTGAATTGACAAAGGTGAGGATGCCCATCTCGACTCCCTGACCTTTCGAGTTCCCCGGGTGCGCCACCAGGAACTCCGCGCCGATCGCCAGCGCGCGCTCCAGTTCGCTGCGGAAGGCCGCGATCGATTTCGTCCGGATCGTCTCGTCGCCCGAAGCGAGATTGATCAGGTAGCTGTCATGGATCGCCAGCGGATACAGGTCGTGTTTCTCGCGCGCCCGCCGGAGATTTCGAATCGCGATGGGATCGGGAATCGAGGCGCGCCACATGCGCGGGCTCGAGGAGAAGATCTGGAACGCGTTGGCCCCGAGTTCCGCGGCCTTCAGCGCCGCTTTTTCGAGCGAACCCGCCGTGGAGGTATGAATGCCGATCCGCACTTATTGGTAGTAATTCTTACCCCAGGCGTGCCGCTTCAGGATCGACATCACATTCTCCGGCAGAGGCCCGAGGTCCGAGAGGCGCGTGTTCATCTCGACGTTCTTCACCCTGCGCATGCCGGGGATCACCGACGAGACCGCCGGATGAGATAAACAGAAGCGGAGAGCGATTTCCGCCAGCGAGCCTTCTACGCCTTTCAGGTCCTTGAGCAATGAATCCACGCGCTCCACGACTTCCCGTTTCCTGTCCCCGCGGAAGTAGTAGCCACGGAAGTCGCCCTTGTCGAAAGTGGTTTCCGGAGTGATCGTGCCGGTAAGCGCTCCCTCATCGAGCGGCACCCGCGCGATCACCCCGATATTGTGCCGGATGCACGCAGGGAAAAGATTACGTTCCGGGCTCTGATCGAAGACGTTATAGATGACCTGTACCGTGTCGATCATGCCGGTCTCGATCAACGCCAGGGCGGAGTCGGGCTGGTGGTCGTTGATGGAAATGCCGAACGCGCGCACCTTGCCGGCCTTCTTCAAATCGTCGATCGCGCGGCGCCAGTCGTCGCTCTGCATCAACCACTCCGGGTTCCAGACGTGGAACTGTTGCAGATCGATCGACTCCATCTTGAGGTTTCGCAGGCTCTGCTCGGTGCATGCCACGGTGTAGTCGTACGGGAAAACCTCTTGGATCCCGATGCCCGGGCGCGCCGGCCAGAGCTGGTTTCGCGGAGGAACCTTGGTGGCCACGAAAATCTTGCCGGGGGCTTCGCGTACAATCCGCCCGACCAACTCTTCGCTGTGACCCTCACCGTAGGCCAGCGCCGTGTCGATAAAATTCAAACCCAATTCGATTGCACGCCGCAGCGACGCGACCGACTCGTCGTCATCGCCTCCCAGCCACTGCTTTCCTCCGATGCCCCACGCGCCGTATCCGATTTCGGATACTTCGAATGCCGTCCGTCCAAGTCCGCGGTATTTCATGTAACCTCCATAATAGAGCCAGGGAGTGCCAGTGCGGCGCGCCATCGTCCTTTTCCTCATCTGCGTATCTCTCACCTTCGCGGCCACCGTCCGCCTCTATCTGAAGGACGGCACATACCAACGGGTGCGCGAATACAAGGTGCTCTCCGACCGCGTTCGCTACTACACTTTGGAGCGCGGCGATTGGGAGGAGGTTCCGCTCGATCTGGTGGACCTGAAGCGCACGGACGCCGAAGTAAAAGCGCGCGACGAAGCCACCAAAGAAGAAGTCGCCGCGGTCGCTGTCGAAGAGAAAGCGGAACGGCAGGCTGCCGCCGAAGTCGCGAAGGTTCCCGAGAGGACCGGCGCTTACATGGTGGACGGGACCCAGATTGTCGCCATAGCACCCGCTGAAATCACGCTGGTGATGGACAAGAAGAGGCACATCCTTCAGGTCCTCATGCCCGCTCCGGTCTTGTCGGGAAAGGGTTGGGTCGAAATCAAGGGTGACACCTCCAAGAACGTCGCGCCGTCCAACATGCCCGAGTTCTACATTCGACTGGAGAAGGAGGAACGCTTCGGAATCCTCCGGCTCTCGCCGGGAAAGGGTGGGGCCCGCATCCTGGAAAAGGTGAGCGTCATCCCGATCTCCAAGGAGATCCGGGAGGAGCAGGACCAGGTGCAGGTGTTCCGGCGTCAACTCGGCGAAGGCCTGTACAAAATCTGGCCGATGAAAGCACTCGAGCCGGGCGAGTATGCGGTGGTCGAGTTCAGCCCCGCCGAGACCGACGGCATCAAGCTGCAGAGCTGGGATTTCTCCGTGCGCGCGAAGTGATTGTGGCATACTGAACTCGTAGGTTTGAAGTGGCAGTCAGCGCCCTGGGTTCCACCGTCCAACACCATCCGCCGAGTCCTTGGTCCGTTCGTTGTCCCTTCAGCCGTGAGGAGAACGTTGAATGGCAAGATTGTTCGTAGGGAATCTCCCCTTCTCGGCCGCCGAGGCCGATATTCAGAGTTTTTTCGCTGACGCAGGGTTTCCGGTCGACAGCGTGGATCTCATGCGCGACAAGTTCAGCGGCGAGGCCCGCGGCTTCGCTTTTGTCGAGATCGCCGATCAGGGCACCGCCCAGCGCGCCGTGGAGGCGTGCAACGGCAAGCCCTTGCTGGGACGTAATCTTGTGGTCAACGAGGCGCGTCCGATGAGCCGCGAAGGCGGCGGCGGTGGTGGCGGTGGCGGTGGCCGCCAGCGCGATTTCGGCGGCAGCCCGAATCGCTGGTAGATAACCCGGCAACCGACTCCCTTACGGTCGCGGCTCGGAAACGCTCTCTGAGGCGCGCGCGTTAGCAAGCGGTTTCTTCATTGCGAGTCCGGCATATCGGCCAGCAGATACGTCATCACAGCCATCGCCGCGATGTTCAACTGGAAATCCTTCGGGTCCACCTTGTCTACCGTGTCCGCCATCGAGTGGTGCCAATCGAAGTAGTGCGTGCCGATCGTGCGCTCGCCGATGCCGGGCACTCCGTCGCGCATGATCGGCCCAATGTCGGCACCGCCTCCACCCTTGGTGATGGACCCCGCGCCGATCGGCTCCAGCAGTTTCGCGATTTCCAGGGCGCGGTCGTACAGCTTGGCGTTCACGCCGAACCCTAGCGGTTTCTCCGCGCCGCCATCCATCTCGATGGCGGCGATGTGCTTCTTCACTGTCTCGCCCGCCCATTCACGGTAAGCGACAGCTCCGCGCGTGCCGTTCTCTTCGTTTGTAAACGCAACCACGCGAATCGTGCGCCGGGCTTGCAGACCCAGCTTCCGGATGAGAGCCGCCGCTTCCATGGAGGCGACGATGCCCGAACCGTCGTCTTGCGCTCCCTGTCCGACGTCCCAGGAATCCAGGTGTCCTCCCAGCAGCACGATCTCTTCGGGCTTGTCGCGTCCGGGGATGTCGCCGATGACGTTGGCGGATGCGGCGTCCGGCAGCGTCTGCGCTTCCATCTCCAGGTGGATTTTCACCGCCGCGCCGGTGTCCGCCAGGCGTTGGAACATCTGCGCATCTTCGATCGTGATCGCGGCGGCGGGAATCCTGGGGCTCCCCGGCGAATAATCCATCTGGCCGGTGTGCGGCGAGCGGAGGCTGACCGGCGTGACCGAACGGACCAGCGCTGCCACGGCTCCGAGTCTCGCGGCGCGCGTCGCTCCGGCCGATCGGTACGCGACCGTCTTGCCGTAGCCCTCATAGGGCACGTTGTACACGACGATCTTGCCGGCCACTTTGTCGCGGCCGAGCTTCTCCAGTTGGTCGAAGCTGCCGGCGACGATTACTTCCGCGGTGATCCCTTCCTTCGGCGTGCCGACGCTGCCCCCCAGGCCCAGCATTGGGATCTCGCGCTCGAACGGTTCGATCACCCGCAGTCCCTCGCGTCCGCGCACCCAATGGGGCACCATGACCAGCGGAGTCACAACGTTGACCAGCCCATCCTTCTTCATCTGGGCGGCGGCCCAGGCGACCGCTTTTTCGAGTGCGGGCGAACCGGAGAGTCTCGGGCCGATGCGGTCGCACAGGTATGCCAGCTTCGCGTATCCGTCGGTGTCGCTGAGCGCGGCGGCAATGATTTTCTGCGCGACATCGCGATGGGTTTCGTTCAACGGTTGAGCCGCAAGTAGACCGGGGAGGATCAGCAAACAGGAGTAACGTTTCATGGAACTTCGCATACTAGCACGGCCCGTGCTCGCATAGACGCGATATTTGGTCACTGCCATGCGAAATTACTGGCTGTTGCCGTCCGTTTTGATCCTTTCCGTGTTCGCCGCGAGCGAGCAGGATGTTCCTAAGAGGGTCGACGATTTGCTCGCCCGGATGACGCTCGAGGAGAAGATCGGGCAGCTTGCGCAGTTGCCTGGAATGCCGTACTTCCCCCTTCGATGTTCGAAGCGTTCATGGGCGGCCCGCTGCCCAGGGCGTGGAACGCCGAACAGAGCCGCGACGAGTTCAACAAAGCGGTGGCGCTGGCGTCCCGGGCCGACCTTGTGGTTCTCACCGCCGGCGAGTTGCCAGCCATGAGCGGAGAGACGGCTTCCCAATCGTCCCTGTCACTGCCGGGCAGGCAGCAGGAACTGATGGAAGCGATCGCCGCGACTGGAAAGCCGGTTGTTCTGGTGCTCATCAACGCGCGTCCCTTCCCCGCAATTGTCGAGGCGTGGCACCCGGGCATTCAGGGCGGGAACGCGATTGCGGACCTGCTCTTTGGCGACGCGACCCCGGGGGGAAGCTGCCGATTACCTGGCCTCGCAGCGAGGGGTAGATTCCGATTTTCTATGCCCACAACCTGACGCATCAGCCGGGCGCAAGTTCCGGTCGGCGGCACGCTGAAGGTTTCGGCCGGTTCGCGAACTGAAGGGCTTTGAACGCGTGACCCTCGGGGCGGGCTAGAAGAAAACGGTGAAGTTCGCGCTGGGCAAAGGGGAACTGAGCTACTGGAACTCGCAGGATAAGAAGTGGGTGATGGGAACGGAGAAGTTTGACGTGTGGGTGGACCAGGATTCGACGGCGAAGCTCCACGGGGGGTTTGAGGTCACGGCGCAGTAGGGCCGCTCCGGGCTTTCAGTCGCGGTTGCAGGCGCAAAAAGGGGGCGGTTAGGGCAGGCAGCCCCATTCTCTGAAGGTTATTTTGCAGGTACTCGCGGAAATAGGGCCAAGCGTTGAAAAACGCGTTCCCGTCCTTGAAAGCCTTCACGTGGCCAGGAGTAATCTCGAAGTCCTCGCGGAGGACATAGTCCACCTCGTAGGCGCACTCCACCAACACCACGGGCTCCGGCTTCTTGCCAACAGCTTCTTTCTCCCGCGCGTCCTTCTTGGCGGCTTCCTTCTCTTCGATACCCGCCATCCGGAACGCAATTTCCAAGCGCAGGACGTTCGGAGGAGCGTTCATGGGCTTGCTCTTGAAACTGAACATCACCGTGAGCGGAACCTTCGGCGCCTCGTCTATCGCCTGGGAGGCGACCTTCGCCCGCGCAAGCCGGATGCGGCTAATGGCGGCGCTCTGGTTGACCTCGAACGCCAATTTGGTTTCGTCCTGGCTCTGTTCGATGACGATGGCGTTCATGCCGCATACTCCGAATGCGCCGGGTCCTCGCCGGACTTGACGGAGGCAAGGTCTTCTTGTGTAGACGTCATCCCGGTTTCGAGCCGGAACAAGTCTTCCGGTGCTAGCGGCGACTCCATCAGGTAGTTGTCCATCTTGAATACGACCGGCTGCCGTCCTGCGCCAACCGGTTTGCCAGCCAACTTCCATTTCGGCGGCCGGGCGTGAAGTTCGACCTCCGCATCGAGCGCGAACGCCACCTCGGCCAGAGTGCGAACCGTCATGTTGGCTCTCCCGTTCAACAGTTGCGTCACCCATGCCCGGGATTTGTTCAGACGCCTTGCCAGGCCGGCCTTGCTCAGTTTCTGTTCGGCCATCAGGCGGGCGATCACTTCCGAGGCTTCAACCACCAGCGCCTCGATCGAGACAAGCCTCCGGAACTCCGGATCTTCCATCAGGACTTCATGCTGCGTCTTCATTGCTGTGCTCTCTTCACAATCGCCAGCTTGGCGCGCCCCTGATCTTCCTCGTAGATTCGCCAAGCCCGCGCGATCTCGTCCTTGGGTGTCTTGTCCTTCTTCTTGATAAAGCCGTGCGTGATCAGAACCAGCCGGCGCTCATTCCTCGCATAGGCAAAGGGCATGCGAATCTGGAAGGATTTAAACTCGAACAAACCGCCACCCAAATCGCCGGATTTCTCCGGGTTGTGGAATTTGCCGTGGTCTCCGGCAATCCGGAACAGGGCCATCAGTTTAGCCTTGTCTAGCTGACTCAGCCCGTCAAAGAACTCGCAGGCAGGGCAAGAGCCGCTCTTTTCTGTCGCGAACGCAATCCCGAACACCAATCCCTGATAGGCGACTTTCCGTGCCATTCATCGACCTTAATGTTAATCTATAACTTAACAGAATTGCAAGTCTATTCTGGAGGGCAGGAACTGCTCTCCTGCCCTCGGGCGATCCAAGTAGTTTATTTTACGGCCTTTATGGAACCTATGCCCCTACGGCTGGTCGAAGCTGAGATTGACCGGGTGAAGGGGCGCTCGGGAGTACTCGTCGCGAAGCCGCCGGGGCGCGCCGGGGTCGTGGTCCTTCCGCCGCTCGATGGTCGTGGTTGGAATCGAGTTGCTCACGATATCCAGAGCCAGGCCGCTGGCCCAGACCTGGCCTTGCCCTTTCATCCGCAGGCCGAAGCTGATTCCGATGGCATCGGGCGGCACATCGGCTACGATCTGGCGCTTCGTCCAGCCGCCCGTGGTCAGGTCTACTACGTTGTCGAGGATGTAGTCGCCGTTCGCCATGTCCACGCGTAGCCAGAGCGCGCCGCCGTGTTCCGCGCGGTCGGCCTTGATCGAGCCGCTTAGGCGGATGCGTTTGCCCCGGTAGACATCGGCGTGGATTCGCTGGCGGATGGCGTCCGCCTTCGCGCCCGGATTGGTGGATTTCAAGAAGACGGTGTGGCCGTCGATGCCGGCGCTGTAGCCCGGCGAGGTGGGACCGTCCCACCCCGCCGCGACTGCCAGGGCAAGCAGAAAAAGCTTCACATAATCAGAATACGAGGCGCAGCGCGACCTGGGCGCGGCGGGCGGTGGTCCCGTCCGGCGGCGCCTGGGTCTGGAGAATGGCTCCATAGGACGGGTTCGGCACGAGCGCGATCTGGCCGGCCAGCGCGCCGGACGTCTGCTTGATCGCGGTGTACTGCTGCGTCACGCGCGGTCCGGGTCCCGCCACCTGCGGGCGGTTGAACACGTTGAAGGCTTCGAACATCAGGTAGGCCTTGAACCGCTCCGTGACCGGCAGCACCTTGGCGATGCGAGCATCGGTGCGGTAGACCGGGCCGAGGTCGAGGGCCGAGGTCGATTCGAACGGAACGCGGCCGGAACCACCCAGACCATTCAAGGAGAACGTGCTGAGCACGCCGGGAGCGCCGTTCTGCACGGAAATAGTCGGCACCAGCGGCTGCGAGGAAGCCGCGATCGAAACGACCGACAATTGCCAGTTGTTGACCAGATACCGGGCAGCCGGAGTCGTGCTGCGCGTGAATGTCGGTGAAGCGACCGCGTTGACCACGAGCCGGTGGCGCTGGTCGATGGAACTGGATCCCTTCTCGCCGCGGTAGTCGCCGTTGAAAACCGACGTCGGGAAGGTAGAGCCGAACAGCGTGTTGCCGCCGCCGCCCTGGTTGTTGTCGATCGCGTGTCCATAGGTATATGCGAGCGAGCCTTGCAGCCAGCTCGAATACCGGCGATTCACCGGAACCTTGCCCGAACAGCGAAGGCGCCACGAGAATGATGCTGAAGAATGCGATTAAGTTGTTGCGCATGAACAGACCTCTGAATTCAGATTTGGGAAGCAAAAGCAGTACTTCCCGTGATAATTCAGCGTCTGTAACAAAGTGATGAAGACAGGAATTAAACCGCCCAGCGCGGACGGGAAGTAGAACCGCATGAAGCGGACGCCAGTGCCTTCCTGCACGACGACGTGGTCCCAGTCGCCCGGCGGGGGCCGCCGCCAGCGGTTCCATGCTGAGGACGTAGAATGGCGCGCCCTCGAGCCGCGCCGGCTTTCTTCGGGCATCGCGGACCGGCTTGGCGCTCTCCCACCGAACAGTGGTCTTAATCGCCGGCGGGCCGCCAGGGCCTTCTTCCAGCATTCCGCCGTCGCCACCCCATTCCACCCCCGCCCGCCATGGGGGCTTGCCCATCGATCCGCAGTTGCCAACGTCCCGTTGTCCGCCCTCACCGCCACTACGCCGGGGCCCCGGGCACCCACCCCCAGGAATTGAATCGCCGCGAAACCGCAGGGTGACTTCCCGGGCCCAAGATGAGTTGGTGAGCAGCCGCTAAACGTCTTTTCCCGACCACTCGGCGGGGTCCTTATTATTCCAGAAATCGCTTACGCAGCTCACCCTCGAAAGCAGGCAGAGGCGTCGTGTGATCCTGGCGTGCTCAAGATCATCCTATACTCAGAAAACCGGGGCGTAACCTTTCCGGCCATAGCTGGTTATTACGAGTGAGACATGGCGCGTAGCGAAACGAGCGAAGCAGCACTGGGCGGCGACGAGCGTGCGCTCATCGAGGCAGCGCAACGCAACCCGCTACGGTTCGCCGATCTTTACGAGCGTCATTTTGAGCGGCTGTACGCCTATGTCTCGCGCCGTGTTCCCTATCGTTCCGCGGCGGAAGATATCACCTCGGACGTGTTTCACCGAGCGCTGGCGAACCTTGGAAGTTTCGAATGGCGAGGCGCGCCGTTTGCCGCCTGGCTGTTTCGTATCGCGGCGAATGAGATCGCCGGCCGCGGGCTCCGTCTGCGGAGGGAAGCGGGCACACCCGCCGCCGAACAGCGCGACGATCAGACTCCGGAAGAGATTGAGGACCGCGCGCAACTCTTCCGGTTCGTTCGCGAGCTTCCCGCAGATCAGGGGCGCGTGCTGGAGCTGCGCTTCGCGGATGGGAGAAGTATTCGGGAAATCGCGACGATTCTGAACCGCAGCGAAGGCGCGGTGAAACAGCTTCAGTTTCGCGGGGTGAAATACCTGCGGGAGCGCATGGGTGGGACCAATGGCTGAGCGCGAATTGATCGAACAATTCGACCTCTTCGTGGAGGTCTTGCTGACGGGCCATTCGCCCGAATCAGGTGTCCCGGAACTGGCCGGGCTTGCCGCCATCGCGGAAGAACTGCGCGGCCTGTGGCGGGAAGAGTTCCGAGTACAATTGCTGGCCGACCTCGCCCGGGCGGCGGGTTCCATGCCACGGGAGGAGATTATGCCGACGAAAGCAACCCCGGAAGGATTCCACTCGTTGACGCCGTATCTCATCGTCGAGAGGGCAAGCGAGTTTATCGATTTTCTGAAAGCCGCGTTCGGAGCGCAAGAGAAGTTCCGCGTGCCGGCGGCGGGCGGAGGGATTATTCACGCCCAAGTGCGGATCGACGACTCCATACTCGAACTCGCCGACGCGACGGAGAAATTCCCGCCTCGGCCAACGGCCATCCATCTGTATGTTCCGGATGTCGACGAAACCTGCCGCCGGGCGGTGGAGGCAGGGGCGACCTTGGCGTACAAGGTGGTGGACCAGGAGTACGGAGACCGCGAGGGCAGCGTGACCGACCGGTTTGGAAACCGCTGGTATGTCGCGACCCACAAATCGCCCGGAGCAGTTCGGGGTTACCTGCCGCCGGAACTCCGCGCCGTTACGCCGTATCTGCATCCGCTGGGATCGCCCGGGCTAATCGATTTCTTCAGGGCGGCGTTTGGCGCGGAAGAGGCCGCTCGATACGAAGGGCCGGACGGCTCGATTGTTCACGCGAAGATTCGGCTTGGAGATTCGATCCTGGAACTGTCGGAAGCGCGTGGGCCGTACCAGCCGATGCCGGCAAGCCTTCATTATTTTGTCGAGGACGTGGATGCGGTCTACCATCGCGCGATCGAGGCCGGCGGCGTGTCGATATCGGAGCCGGCCGATATGCCCTACGGCGACCGCTCGGCGGGAGTAACGGATCCGGCGGGTAACTCGTGGTTTATCGCGACTCACGTGCGGGACGTTTCGTTCTAGATGGCTACTTGCCCGGCCGGGACAAAGCGCAATGCAGGCCGGGCGGACCTGCGGGTTGTGAAGCGTTCCCGCCGGAGCCATTCCTCGAGCACGACGAGATACCAAAGTTGAGTCGGGACATTCCGGGCGGCCAGAGCCTCGTCGATCGCCGTACTTAGCTTGCCGGGATGGATCCAACCTGTCTGTTCCAGAAGCGACCTGCGGCGCAGGGGGTCGAGGTACCGCTTTGAATTCGTGAACAGCCAACTCTCTACGGGAATATTGAACCCGCTCTTCCGGCGGGCGGCAATAGCGGGGTGGACCCTCCGGCTGGCAATCTGGCGAAGAATGGCCTTCAGGCGGCCGCCACGGAAGCGTAACGCCGGGGGCAGTCGCGCGGCGAACTCCCAGAGGTGTTGATCGAGGAAGGGAGCGCGCGCCTCAATGCCGTGGTACAGGGTCGCGCCATCCACTTTCGGCAGGAACTCACTCTGGAAATGAGTCCTCTGGTGGTAGGCAAGAACGTCCGAGAAGAGCCTGTGGGCGGATTCCGTCGAGGGGGGAAAGCTCCGCTGTGCCAGCTCGCTTTCCGCCAGCCGGTCGCCGAGCAAACCCCGCCGTTCGAAGAATGGAAGCCCCGGACGAATACGGTTGAACGATCCCAACCCGCCCACGACGTAGTCGCCGAAGTTGCGCGCCCGGCGGAACGGACCGGCATAGGGAACCATGCGCCGGAGCGTCCGCCACACGGGCACCGCGCAGGCGGGCAGACTGCGGGAAATCTCTTCCGCTCGCCAGGCCCGATACAGGAATGGATAACCGCCGAAGATCTCATCGCCGCCGTCGCCCGTCAGCAGAACTTTCGCAAAGGGCTGCACGGCCGCCGATCCGCGCAACATGCCGACGGCCGACTGGCACGCAAACGGCTCGCTAAATGCGTCGACGAGTTGTTCCATGTAGCCGGCCTGTCCAAGATCCAGGTCAACTTGTTCATTGGGGATGCCAAGGACACGCGCCGTAAACGCCGCATCGGCCGACTCGTCCGCGGGGTCGCCGGGAGTCGCGATTGTAAAGGTCGTGATGCTGGCGTTGATCTTCGTCAGAGCCCAGCAGACGAGAGCGGAATCGACCCCGCCGCTGAGAAGAGCGCCCACCGGCACATCGGACTGAACGCGAAGGCGGACAGCGTCGATGATGAGTTGCTCGGTTTGTTCCACAGCTTCGTCGAAGGTGATCGGGGAGCCTTTATCGATCTCCGGGAGCGACCAATAGGTGCGTGACGTGTAGCGGCCGTCATGCCATTCGAGGATGCTCGCCGGGGGCAGTTTCTCGATTCCGGTGTAAATAGAACGCGCTTCGGTAACGAACCCGAACTCGAGGAACTCCAGGATCGCGTTGGGATCGATTTCGCCGCCGACTCCGCCCGCTCGAAGCGCGGATACGGTGGACGCAAAAGCGATCTCGCGTCCCGTCGTGGCATAGACCAGAGGTTTTACGCCCAGGCGGTCACGAACCAAAAACAGCCTGCGGCGCGACTGGTCCCAAATCCCGAACGCGAACATTCCGTGTATCCGCCGAGCCAGTCCGTCCACGCCCCATTCCCGATAACCGCGCAGCAGAACCTCGGTATCGCAGTGGGACCGGAAGCGATACCCGCGCTGGATCAATTCCTCCCGGAGTGCGACGTAGTTATAGATACAACCGTTGAATACGACGCCGATCTGGCCGTCCTCCGAAAGCATCGGCTGGCGTCCCGCGTCGCTGAGGTCCAGGATGGCCAGGCGCCGGTGGCCCAGCGCCGCCCCGGGCCAGGTCGCGATTCCCTCGGAGTCCGGGCCGCGGCGGGCCAAATCGTCCACCATGCTCGAAATGTCGAGCTGGCTCGAATCGGTCGCAACGATCCCTGCAATCCCACACATAGGTGACCGGTAAACAGAGTATCCCAAGGACATTTGAAAAGATAAGGGTACTTTAGTCCTGTTTTGAGCGTAAAAAGCCTTAGACGGCGTGCGGCGCGGCCGTGTTAAGATCCCGAAGCCATGCGCCTGCCCGCCATGGCGCCTCAGGCCAAGGGGCTCGACCCCAAGGTCCTGGCCGGTCTCGACTCCGACATCGCGAAGGGAACGTATGGCTAGCTAGGGGGACAGCATGTGGTCATCCGGCATTGGGAAGGCCGCCTCCAACCGCGCCTATCCTCACGACCACGGGAGAAGGTCGGAGAAGACTGCTCCCAAGAAACGGACCGCCGCCGCTGTTGGACGCTGCGCGTGGTTGGCATGGACAGGTGGGCGGCGTACGCCGGCCTGGTACGGCAACACGCGCCGAACGCATTGATTCTGCTCGATCGTTTTCAAATCGTTAAAATATTTTAATGAAGCGGTTGATGATGCGCTGCACTGAAAACTCTGGCGCCAACTCGCCTCCAACGAACAGGTAACCGTTAAAGGAATCCGTTGGCCGCCGGCGGAATATGCTTGCGAAGACAGGCGGTCAGGGTTTATGTATGTGCCGTGCTAGGTTGCCGTGAAGAGCCCGCCTGGTAACGAGCCAATTGGAGGACAGAAGATGACGAAGTTGTCAATGGTTTTGGGCACGTTGTTTCTTGCCGCAACGGTCGCGACCGGCGGATCCTTTTCACAATGCCCGGCAGTAGGTGCTGACACACTCGGGTGTGAGCTTCTCGTGACGGTGAATGCAGTAGACATGTCGGGGATGGCGACCTCGTTTAGCGTCGCCACGGCGTCACTCGTCCGGGTCAACCCTTAACGCGATTTCCTTCCCCGGCGACCCAACAACCTTCTTTTTTGAGGGGGGATGGCACCTGTGCCTCGATTGGATGCACGAATGGCGCGGGTGATACGACGGGCTATGGAGGTCCGGGCGTGACCTACAGCGGCACCAGCACCGTCAATTTCACCCCTGGTGTGGCGAACGCGGCCTCAGCCTGGTTCAGCCTGGAAGGCAAAGTCACTGCCGGCAATCTTTCTGGTACGCCTGAGCCGGGTTCGCTCGCGATGCTCGGCCTGGGATTAGTTACCCTCCTGGGCGGGAGCCGATTGCGGCGCGCCAGGAAATAGTTTCGGAGGAGGAATCGAGGAAGGGGTTCTCCTGCCTAGGCTAGCCCCTTTCCTTTGTCCGGGTGCATGACCGCTATGTATCTGAGATGGCGGTACAGCTGTTTATAGTCCAGTCCGAAGCCCACCACGAAGCGGTCAGGAATCTCGAAACAGCGGAATTCGATGGGAACCTGTACTAGGCGGCGGGGCGTGCGGTCCAGCAGTGTGCAAATTCCCAGCGAGTTCGGGCTGCGCCCGGCCAGCGTCTGCAGCAAGTATCGCGACGTGAGGCCGGTGTCCACGATATCTTCGACCAGCAGAACATCCTCGCCTTCGATGGGATCGTCCAGGTCCTTGGCGATCCGGACCATCCCGGAGCCACGGGCGCTGTCGGTGAAGCTCGAGATGCCGAGGAAATCGATCTTCACGGGAATGGTCAGCTCGCGGGCGAGCGCCGTGAGGAAGAAAACCGAGCCTTTCAGCACTCCGATCAACTTCAGGCTACGGCCACGGTAGCGTTCCGATATTCCCGCCGCGACTTCCCGGATGCGCGCGGCGATCTGTTCCTCGGTGAAAAGAACGCGCTCGATTTCGGGCGGCGGCGTCATGCGGAGACCGGCTGCGAGAGTCCGTATTTCCGGACGAGATCCTGAAAATCCTTCTGGTAAAAGACCTGGATGTTCAGGTGCGGATAGATGGCGCGAAGCAATTTCACTTTTCGATTTTTTCGGGTGACCAGCGCCTGCTTCATGGTGGTGAGCTCCACGTACAGATCGGCTTCGGGAAGATAGAAGTCCGGCGTGAACGCCTCGGTCACGTTGCCGCTCTTGTCCCACTGAAGGGGGAAGCTGCGGGGTTCGTATTCCCAGGCGATGTGGTAGAAGTCCAGCAGGTTGGCAAACAGCTCCTCGCTGGGGTGTCCGAAGGGCTTCTTCTCCAACGTGGCGCGGCCGGCGGGAACAATGCCGTGCCGGGCAAGTTGCAGGCGCACTTGGAATTGCAGTTGCGATTCCGCCGCGTGCGACAGCAGGCCGTGGTCCGCGAGCGCCCGGGCCGCGGCCGCCGCTTCCACTACTTCCAACATTCCGGAGGGTTCGTAGGACTCGGCGTTCAGGACCAGTTCGAAGAGCTCGGGCTGCGGCGTCGCGCGCCCGAAGCGCTGTTTCCGGAACTGGCGCCCGCCTGCTTCGCTCTCCCTTAGCGACGCACGGGCGGCGGTGCGCTCCAGGCGCGAATCCAGCATCAGGCTGCCGATCCGGAATGCCTCGCGCGCGATCACGTGCGCGCGCAGGATGCCCGGGTAGCCCTGAAACAACATTTCCGCGCCGGCGAATGCGGCCACCAGGTTGTGCTCCGAGGCCAGGCGCGCCAGGACGCTCAAGCATGCCGGGCTCCACGCTTTGGCCGGGATCGTGGTCCCGAACTCGGCGTGCAGCAGGTCGGCCATGCGCTGATCGGTGACCAGTTCGTACTTCAGCCGCAGCGCGACGAGCCTCGCCAGTTCCGCCCAGCGGCACCCAACCTCGCCCGAGATCGTTACGATGGCCACTTCAGTTACGATTGTACTTGCAGCGTCTGGTGACTCGACGGAGCGTTCTCGCCACGCTCGCCGCGCCTCATTTCGTGAAAGCCGCTCCGCGGGAGTTGCGCTGCGACGTGGCGATTCTCGGCGGCGGCACGGGCGGAGTTGCGGCCGCGCTGGCGGCGCTGCGGAACGGCATGCGCGTCGTCCTCACCGAAGAGACCGATTGGATCGGCGGACAGTTGACTTCCCAGGCGGTGCCGCCGGACGAGCATCCGTGGATCGAACAGTTCGGCCGGACCCGATCGTACGCGGCGTACCGCGCCGCTGTCCGCGAATACTACCGGGCTCATTACCCGTTGAGCGAGGACGCGCGGTCGGCTGCGTTTCTGAATCCGGGCGGCGGCACCGTCTCGCCGCTGACGCACGAGCCTCGTGTTTCGCTCGCGGTTCTCGAATCGATGCTTGCTCCCTACTCCGGCGGGGGCGAGTTGATTGTGCTTCTCCGGCATAAGCCGGTGGGGGCGGACGTGGACGGCGACCGGGTCCGCGCCGTTCGAGTGCGAAGCCTGGAAGCGGGAGTGGACCGGATCATAACGGCCGAATACTTCCTGGACGCGACCGAGCAGGGCGATCTGTTGCCGCTCACCCGCACGGAATTCGTCACGGGCTTCGAATCGATCCGCAAAACAGGCGAGCCTCACGCGCCGGAACAGGCGCAGCCTGCGAACATCCAGGCGTTCACGCTCTGCTTCGCCGTCGATCATTTTCCCGGCGAGAATCACGTGATCGACAAGCCGGAGGAGTACGGGTTCTGGCGCGACTACGTGCCCAGGATGAGGCCGCCATGGCCGGGCCGGCTCCTAAGCTGGTCGATGACGGAGCCGATCTCGCTGAAGGAGCGAAAAGTAGTATTTGACCCGGCCGGGGAAGCGCCCCGCGCCGGCGCGCTGAACCTATGGCTGTACCGCAGAATCGCGCGAGCGAAGAACTTCGCCGCGGGGGCGTACCGCAGCGACATAACTCTGATCAACTGGCCGCAGAACGACTACTGGCTGGGGAATCTGCACGGGGTCGCGGAGGACGAGGCCGCACGGCATTTGAGGCGCGCCAGGCAACTGAGCCTCTCGCTGCTGTACTGGATGCAGACCGAAGCGCCGCGTCCGGATGGCGGGGCGGGCTGGCCGGGATTGCGCCTGCGATACGACGTCACGGGTACGGAGGATGGATTGGCGAAGGCTCCGTACATTCGCGAGTCGCGACGGATCGAGGCTGAGTTCACGGTTCTGGAGCAACACGTCGGAACCGACGCGCGCATGCGGCTCACGGGCCAGAAGCGGGACGAGATCGCGGCCGAGCCGTTCCCGGATTCCGTGGGCGTGGGATCGTACCGCATCGACCTGCATCCGTCCTCCGGCGGGGACAACTACATCGATGTGAGTTCGCTTCCGTTTCAGATTCCGCTCGGCGCGTTCATACCAAAGCGGGTAGAAAATGTGTTGCCCGCATGCAAGAACCTCGGCACGACGCACATCACCAACGGCTGCTACCGGCTGCACCCGGTGGAATGGAATATCGGCGAATCGGCCGGCGCGCTCGCCGCGCACGCGGTGTCGGCGAAGCAGCCGCCGCGGCGGATCCGCAATCACTCGCGGCTGCTGCGGGAGTTCCAGGAGAAGCTGATGGCGCAAGGAGTCGAACTCGCATGGCCGCGCCTCGGGCCGCGGTGATTCAGGCGCGCTGGCAGCGCGGGCAGTAGTGAGTTCCACGCTGGGCCACCAGGATGCGGCGGATCGGCGTTCCGCACTCCGGACAGGGCTGCCCCGCCTTCCCGTAAACGCGATGGAGTAACTGGAATGAGCCGGGCTCGCCGGCGGCATCGACGTAATCGCTGATCGACGATCCGCGATGCTCGATGGCCAGGCGCAACGTATCGACTATCGATCCGTAGAGGCGGAAAGCCCGCTCCTGGCTCAGGCGGGATGCAATCGCCTTGGGATGAATCCGCGCCCGATGAAGCGCCTCGTCGGCGTAAATATTGCCGAGTCCCCTTAGAAACCGCTGGTTTAGGAGCAGCGGCTTTAGTGCGCTGCGCCGGCGCTTTAATTCACGCCGGAAATCGGCGAAGGAGACGAGCAGCGGATCGGGGCCAAGCCGCGCTACCCGGGTGGGAAGGTCAAGCGCCCACTCGATGCGCCCGAACTGCCGGGGATCGTCGTATATCAGAACGCCGCGGTCCAGGTGAAGGATTCCGTAAGCGTGCGCGCCGCGCGGCGCATCGAAAAGCAATTTCCCCGTCATTCCGAGGTGAACCACGAGCACACCCGTATCGAGTTCCAGGACGATGAACTTGCCGTGCCGGCGAATTGCGCGGATCGTCTGGTTCGCAAGGCGCGCGCGGAGTGCGGCGCGGTCGCCCGGCGTGACGAAACGAGACGTGAACTCCGCCGATAGGATGCGGCAGCCTGGCAGGATTCCCGATAACGAGCGGACGACCGTTTCGACCTCGGGCAGCTCAGGCACTCGTCACGTCGACGAGAATATCGTCGCCTTCGATACGGACCGGGTACACGGGGACGGTGACTTCCGGATCGAAATCGTTCTGGCCGGTGCGGCAGTCGTACTCCCAGGCGTGCCACGGACACGTCACCATGTTGCCGTGCAGCGCGCCTTCGGCGAGCGGTCCGCCCGCGTGGGGACAGGTATTGCCGATCGCGTGAACGATGCCATCCGCGTTGCAAAGGGCGATTTCACAGCCGGCTAGGTCGGCCTGCATCATGCTGCCGGGCGTCAGTTTTGAAAGCGAGCCTGCTTTGATGAATGGCATCTTTCCTGTTTATCACGGGCGGCAGATCCGAATTGGCCCGGAGATCGTATTACGTCTTGAGAGTTCGTGCTATTGTCAGGGAGTGTTATGAATCTCAGGATTGTGCTACCGAGAATAGTTTGGCTTGCGATTCTCGGCGGCGCGTCGCTGATGGCCGCTTCTGGCTTGGAGGGGACGCTTACGGATCCGCAGGGACGTGTCCTGCCGGGAGCGACGATCCGCCTCTTGCGGCGCGCGGATTCTTCGCGGCGGGAAGTGCGGACCGACGCTCAGGGCAAATACGTATTCGACGGGATCGAGCCGGGAGAGTACCGGCTGACGGCCGAATTTCCGGGGTTGGCGATTCTGACGCGAACGATTTCGGTGGCGGCGGATGAGACGCACCGCGCGGAAATCCAATTCTCGGAAGTAGCGCAGCAGAACCAATCGATCACCGTGTCGGCGGATGTCGGCGACGCCGGGTTGTTTGCTCCGGATCCGGCGCAGCGGCTGATGATTCGCGATGAAACGCTGGACGCGAATCCGGGGAGGCCGGGGATGCCGGTTTCGATTCCGGGGATGCCGGTGGAGTCTCCCGCGGGGGGCGTGAAGCCGCCGCAGTATTTCGTGCCCGGCGTGGCGGGGGACCACGGAGAGCCGATGGCGATGTTCTTCCAGATCGGCGGGTTTCTGTTCCAGAACAACCTGCCGGCCAACGCGCATGGAAATGGTTACGCGGATCCGAACGTGATTATCCCGATTGCGATCGAGACCGTGCAGACCGACGGCGGCGCGTTCAACGTGCGGGAGGGGAACAATTCGGTGAACTCGGCGATCACCTTCGGCTTGCGGGACCGGATCGAGCCAACGGTGCGGCTGACGGCCGATTATCGCGACGTCAACCTGGTGACCGCCTGGAGTCCACGGAATCCAGCCGATAGGTCCTGGATCGGACTGGAGATCTCTTACGGCAACGGATTCCTGGAGCGATTGGAACACCGGAAGCAATACAAGGGGAATGTTTCGAAGGTGTGGACCTTCGGCAAGAACGAGCTCACCGCGTACGGGATTGGATATTACGGATTTGCCTACCAGCCGGGATTGATTCCGATTGACGCTCCCGTTCCCGGCGATACGATTGATGCGCGCCAGCGGGAAGAGACTTCCAACGGCGCTCTGATTCTGAATGACGTCTGGCATTGGACGGATCGAAGGCAGCTTCAGTTTTCGGGGTTTTATCGATACTACACGCTGGACGTGCGGCCGAATTTCGGGGACGGCTGGATCCGGCAGAGCGAGCACCGGAACGTAAACTCCGAAGACGTGCTGTACGCGGAGGAGTACGGGAAGGCGTTTTCCCTGCTGGCGGGCGTGAATTTCCGGCGGGAAGCTCCACACGCGCTGGACCTGGACCGCGCCGACGCCGCCGGCGTTCTTCAGCCTGTGACCGCGAATAACGTGAATCTCAATTTCTACAGCCCGTATGTCGCGGCGGATGGAACGTTGTTGCGCTACCTGCACTACAACGTTGGATACCGTCACGACCAGGTGACGATGGACAATCAGGATCTGTACCGGCCGGAGCTGTCTTTCTCTCGCAACGCGAGCATTAACTCACCGAAGGCCACGATTTCTCTTCTCGACTCGAAGTATCTGCCGATGGTGGCTCTCAGCTATGGACAGGCTTTTCACGTCAACGATCCGCGGATTGGCACGACGGCTGTGATGGGCGGCACTATCGTGAGCAAGGCGCGATCGTACCAGCTTGTTGTGGCTAAGACCGTTGCGCGGACGGAATTGCGGATAACTCTCGCGCACGTCACCACGGCTCAGCAGCTCGCGCGGATCTCGAACGATACAGGGCTACAGCAGGATGAGGGGCCAGGGATTCTGAAATCGATGACGGTTACGGCGCGGCACAACTTCCGTTATGGGACGCTGCAAGGGCTGTTCGCACGCGCCGACGCGCGCGATCGGATTACCGGCCAGCCGGTTCCCGAAGCGCCCCGGCTGATCTGGGATGCTCTGGGTACGATCGATAAGCTGCCATTTCGGCTGGTGGCTCGGTTCGAGTACGAGCAGGTGGGGCGGAAACCGTTGGGGGATGGCTTTGCGGCCGTCCCGGTGCGGGAGTTTCGCGGGGCGTTGGTGCGCCCGTTCCCGCGCAAAGGGATCGATGCCGGCGTCAATTTTTTCCTCGCGCACGGGTATGGCGGGCAGACGCTCGAAACTCTGGCGCTGGCGGGCGAGGGAGCGCCTTTTGAGCGGATCACGGGGTTTCCGCTGCGGTCTTACGTAACGGGTTCCGTGACTTATCATTTCCGGCGCAATTCAGGACTGTGAGAGGGCGTGGTACACTTAGCGTGCCTTAAAGGATTTGGCATCTTCGCATTAGTCCGGTCCAACCGCCCTCGTCCGATCCTGCCCCGATTCACCAAACTGAAGCTAATAAGGAAAACCAGATGAAGAATATATTTGTAGGGAATCTCAACTTCGGAGCTACCGAAGCTGCGGTTCGATCTCTGTTCGAGGCGTATGGCGCGGTCGATCGCGTGAACATAGTCACCGACCGCGATACCGGTCAGGCCAGAGGATTCGGATTTGTGGAGATGAGCGCCAACGCAGATGCGGATCGCGCCATCGCGGGACTGAATGGCACGGAACTCGACGGCCGAGCGTTGAATGTCAACGAAGCCCGTCCGAAAACCGACCGCGGGTCTGGCGGTGGTGGCGGCGGCGGCGGACAACGCCGCTGGTAACCGGTTAGCTTACACGGAGTGAGCCGGCAACCGCCGGCTCACTTTGCGGGTCGACCGTGGTCCACACAAAGAGCCACCAGATCCTCGATGGACGCTTCTCCAACGCACATGACCGTGTCCGCCCCACCCCAATAGATCTTCACCGTTCCATCGGACTCGGGAACCGCACCGCAGGTGAAGACTACGTTGTGCACATATCCTGTGATCTCCCAAGGGTCTTCCGGTTGTAAAATCCACGAATCACCCACGCCGATAATCTTCGCCGGATCGTGTAGGTCATGCAGGGCAACTCCCAACCGGTAGATCGATCCGTCCATGGTCTGAAAAACTCCGTGATAAATGGAGAGCCATCCCCGGCCGGTTTTAATCGGCGGCGCGCCGGGACCGATCTTCATTTCGTCCCAGTGATACGGTACCGGCTTCATGATGAGCTGGGACTCGCCCCAGAAACGCAGGTCGGGAGAGTAGGAAATCCAGATGGACCAGGGCGAGATCTCCGAATGAGGTCGATCGAGCCGGGCATACAGTCCGCCAAACCTCTCCGGAAAAATCACCACGTTCCGGTAGTCCGCTTCGGTTATTAGCGCGACTTTCTCAACCTGCTTGAAGTCCTTCGTTTTGGCCAGCGCGATCCGCACTCCATTTCGAGAGTAGGCGCTGTAGGTGATGACATACTCGTTCTCGATCTGCGTCACTCGCGGGTCTTCGACCCCGAACTCCTCATAGGCCGCAAAAGGACCGTCTCGCTCCGGAGTCAGGAAGGGCTCGGGATCGGCGGTGAAGCGGAATCCGTCGTCGCTGCGAGCCAACCCGATAATCGACCGTCCGGTGCGCAGGTGAGAACGGAAGAGCATGATGTATTCACGGTCATGCTTGACTACCGCGGCGTTGTGAACGGTCTCCACGGGGTAGGGGATGTCGGCGCTGGTGAGAATCGGATTCCGGCTGTATCGCCGGACAATGTGCTGTTTCATAACGCCTTCTTCGCTTCAAGATCGAAAATAGTCTCATAGACCCGTTCGTATGCCGCGACCATTGTCTCGATGGAAAAACATCGCCGGACGCGCTCGCGGCAGGCGCCCGGATCGATTTCGGGAACCCGCTGCAAGGCCCGTACCGCCTGGTGAACATTGTTGACCAGAAAGCCAGTGTATCCGTCTTGGATGACCTCGCGGCAAGAGCCAAGGTCCATGGCTATGACGGGCACGCCCGCGGCATTGGCCTCGGCAAGGACCAGCCCGAATCGTTCCGGAATGGTATTCAGGTGCAGAAGCGCCCGGGCTCTCGCGAACAATTCGTTCTTGCCCTGAACGTCGACGGGCCCGAGATAACGAATCTGGCGCTCGTCCAGGTGGGGCTCGACCTGGTCCCGGAAGTATTCCTTATCCTGAATAATCCCCGCAATCAACAACGGCAGGCCGCTCATGCGAGCGGCCGCGATCGCCAGATGCACCCCCTTGTCCGGGTGAATCCGGCCGAGGAAAATCAGATCCTCACCGCGGGATTCTTGAAGCGGGTAGAGCGACAAGTCGATCCCGTTGTACACTGTCGCCAGATAATTCAGCCCGGGCGCGCGGTCGGAATCGCTGATCGAAACAAAATAACCATCGCGATATTTCCGGTAGACCGGCATGATTCTTGGCGATGAGAATCCGTGGATTGTGGTCAGAACTGGTGTCCTGACTAGCCTGGTGTAAGTCAACGCCATGAAGTCATAGTGGCTGTGGATCAGGTCAAACTCGGCAGCCTGCTCGAATGCCGCGGAAATGTGAAGGTACTCGGCTACTTTGGGATCGATGCTCGAATCTTCTTCATACCCCTTGTCCACCACGGCACGCAGGTGAGCGCGGGTCACGGAATCCCCGGTGGCGAACAACGTCACATCCCAACCGCGAGCGGCCAGCCCTTCCGTAATGTTGCCGGCGACGGTTTCCCACGCGCCGTATTGCCGGGGCGGAGTTCTCCAAGCCACCGGTGACAGGATGGCAATGCGCTTGCCGGGAATTGTCATTCGGGACGCATGGCGGCCAGTATCTCAGCGAGCTTCACGGTAGCGAAGCCCGTGGCGTGATCGGCGATTCCGTACGGGATGATCAGATCACCCTGATGCAGGAGAGCGCCACACGTATAAACGACGTTCGGCACATAGCCCCCCCGCTCATTTCTATTGGGCTTCAGCAAGGGTTCGCGGAGGCGGCCGATGACTTTGCTCGGATCGCCGCGATCCAACAGAAAGGCGCCGATGCAATACTGTCGCATCGGGCCGACGCCGTGACTGAGCACCAGCCAGCCTTTGTCCGTCTCAATGGGCGATCCACAGTTCCCAAGCTGGACCAGTTCCCATGGAAACATGGGCTTGAGAATCTCCTCGCGCTCGTTCCAGAAGTGGACGTTATCGGAGAACATGAGATAGATATTCTCATTGTCTTGCCTGGAGAGCATGGCAAAGCGTCCATCGATCTTCCGCGGAAAGAGCGCCATCCCCTTGTTTTGCGCCGCGGGACCGTTCAAAGTGATAAACCGGAAGGAAAGGAAATCGGGAGTCTCCACCAACTCGGGCATCACGACCTTGCCATCGAATGCCGTGAACGTCGCGTAGTAGATGTGACTGCCGTCTTCGTTCCGGAAGTGGACGAACCGGGCATCCTCGATGCCGTTTCGTTGCGAGGGAGTCGCCGGGAAAATAATTCGCTCCGAGAGTTCCTGCTCGGGCTGGAACTGGACCTCGTAATTGGATCTGGCGAGCATCCAAGTCCCCTGCGCTTCGTCCTGGTCTTCCTGCGTCATTCCATCCAGCAAGCGGAACTGTTCGGCCTGGAGGCTGGCGCGAAGCTCATCCAGCGCGAACATGTCTCCGAGCTTGCGCAGGACCCGGCGCGTAAACTCGCGAGTCAATCCAAGCTCAATCAGTTTCCGCTCGAACAGCCCCTTCTCATAGAGTGAGTTTGGGATTTGACGAGGCTCGGTGAGGAAACCGGTCGGCGGTAGTATCTCGATCTTATGATTGGCATGCAGGATCCCGGTTCGGAATGTGATCGAAGACACGTGCCCTTCCCCGGTAGCGCGCAGGCTGAGAATGAATCGCAGAGCACCAGCCCTCAAGCCGGTTTGATCGGGGTGGGGCACAATGGAGGGATTGAATAGCGCCGCGGATTCCAAGGAGTATTCGGCCAGGAAATAGGAGCCAATCAACAGCCGTCTTTGTTCGGAGAGTTCCTCATCCGTCTGGAGCATGTCGCGAACTTGTGCAAAGCGCTCCAGAAAGAGACTGCGGATATGCTGGTGCCGCTGGGAGAAGTCGTCGCAGACCTCATTCAGAAGGGCACCTACGCGCTCCTCTGAAAGCGCCATGATTCTGGCAATGACGCTGCTGCCGCGTTGCGAGTCTCCCGGACTGAATGGCCGGAGAAGCACCCGCGATTGATCGGGCCGGAGAATCGTAGAATCACGCCGGATATGAATTGGTTTGGCGTTCATAAGCAGGGTTTTTGTAGGGAGAAGACTGGGAATCGTCATTACGCACCGATGGCAATCGGCTCCTTGAAGCTGGTCACCATGTTTTGCGCCAGACGCATTTCCGCCAGCGAAAGCAGGAAGGCCAATGTCGACTCGGCCCCCTGGTTCCTGTTGACGCGGTCCACGTGTAATCCATCGCCGCAGCCGCCACTCTCGGGAGAGTACAGTTCCAAGCCAAGATCGTTCCAGCCGACAAACCAGTCGAAGGCACGTTGCGCCTGTTCGTACCACCAGTAGTCCGATGTGGCACGAAAGGCTTCGAGACACGCCGAGGCCATCGCCTGCGCCTCGATGGGTTGCTGGTCGAAATTGGCGCGCGCTCCGCCGCGCCGGTAAAAGCCATTGCTGCCAATCGGCCGGAAGTGACCTTTCTCGGAAATCTGTACCTCGTTGAGCCAGCGTAGCGCCTGCAACCCTCGCTCCAGCACAGCCTGCTGGCCGGTAGCGGATCCACTCAGAATCAAGGCATGCGCCAGCTTCGCGTTGTCGTACGAGAGTTCGTCTTCAAACCAGCACCAGTCCGGCTTGGAGTTCATTTCAAGGAGGTCCATCAGCCTGCAGGTGAGCACCTCCCGTGTCTGATTGACAAGGCTGTCACCCTCTAGCCGGCGCAGGTATTCATGGATACCAATCAAGCCGAACGCCCAGGCCCGCGGCGACGTGAACCCCATCAAGGCCGGCAGCGCCATCGCGAAGAGTTGTCCCGCCATAACCTGGAAGCTTCGGAAAGGCGAGCGCCCCACGCCGACGCCGAGAGCCCAGAGCGCCCGCCCCTGGCAATCCTCGGATCCCTGGTCGTCGAGCCAGCGGCGATCAAAGCTCATGTGGTTGTGGAAGCGTTTGGTTTTTTGGTCGAACGCGTGATATAGAAAAGCGGCGCACGTGGTGGTTACGTCCAGCTGCCGTTCCGCATCCTCGCCTAACTCCCCCAGCAATACCGCGAGGATGAATCCGCGCGCATTATCGTCGGTGCAATATCCTTCGGAGAAATTGGGAACACCGAAGATGGCGTGCTGGAAGACCCCGGTGGAATCGGTCATCCGCATCAGATGGTTCAACTTCAACTCCGGCAGCTCCCGCGGCCTCTGGTCGAGAGTCTTCGTCGCGAGAGACTTTCGGGAACGCGCCGCCCCCTCCAGCCGCGACGACTCAAACGTGTGCATATACAACTGCGCGACGTTGCTCCAGACCATCTCGCGCCCGAGCCTGTACGCGTTCTTGCGGATCGCATGCCGGCGAGTGTCGTCCCGCAGCAAGCCGATCACTTCGCGTGCAATCGCGGGAGCGTCTCCGAAGGGCACAAGTACGCCGCGATCCTCCGCCAATAGCTCCGCGGCGTGCCAGTAGGGCGTCGAGACCACCGCCTTGCCGGAGCCAAAAGCGTAGGCCAGGGTTCCGGACGTGATCTGGGCTTCGTTCAGGTAAGGCGTGATGTAAAGGTCCGCCGCTCCGATGAATTCCTTCAGATTCTCGAGATCCACGAAGCGGTTGTAGAAGATGACGTTCTTTTCGATTCTGTTCTTCTTGGCAAGAAGCTCCAGGCTCACCCGGTAGGCTTCGCCATGTTCGCGCAGCTCGTTGGGATGAGTGGCGCCCAGGACAATATAAACCACCTCCGGAAACTCCGCCAGGATATCGGGCAGAGCATTGAGCACGCCTTCAATGCCCTTGTTTGGCGAAAGCAGGCCGAACGTGAGCAGCACCACCTTGCCTTCCACGCCAAACTGATCCTTGAAGTAGGTCGGATCGACGAACCCTACATCGGGAATCCCATGGGCGATCAGATCGATCTTAGCCGGCGGCGCATCGTACACGTCCTGCAGCATCTGGCGTCCGCGCTCAGCCATGACAACCAGCCGCGTGGACAGCGAGATTAACCCCCGCATGACGCGCCGCTGGTCCGCACTGGGGTCACGCAGAACAGTATGAAGCGTCGTAACCACGGGCATCCTTAATTCACGAAGGAAAGCCAAAATGTGACTGCCGGCAGGCCCTCCAAAAATGCCGAACTCGTGCTGCAGGCAGACGATGTCCACGTTGCTGATGTTGAGGAAGTCGGCGGCGCGGAGATAGGAGGACAAGTCCTGCTCTTCGATCTCAAAACGGACGACCTCGGGGTACTCATAGCCACCTTTAATGTCGTTGACCGATACCGAGAAGCACTGGCTTCGGGGATGTGCGATGGCGACGGCCGCCAGCAGGTCGGACGTGAACGTGGCAATACCGCATTTCCGCGGCAAGTGGTCGCCGACAAAGGCGATTTTGCGAACCTTGAAAGTTTCTTTCATTTAGATACTCTTTCTGCTGCCGATCGCGCCTCAGCCGGGAAATGAAGGGGATCCCTGAGGTTTTGCAGCTCCCGGTAATAATACAGCGGAGATGGACGGTTCCCGTTAAAGGCCAGCCTCTTCAGAAAGTCAATCTCCTCTTCGGTGATGTCTCCGCTTAGGGCGGCATCTTTCAGGAACTGTTCAAACCCTGGTTGTAAGGCGCCCGCCTCGTCCGGCTCTATTTCGACAAATTCAAATCGCTTAATGCGTCCCGGCGCCAATCGCCGGTTTAAGGCTATTTCCATTCCAAACGTCTTGAGATCGATATCCCAGGACTCAATCATCGCATCGAGAAAAGGGATTGAATTTTCGACAGTGACGTTGAATACATCCGTGTCCAGAAACTCGAGGATCGCCACTCGCATTTGTTCATAGCTGCGGTCGCTGAGTTCAGCCATCAGGCGGAGCCACTCCTCACTTCGCAATTCCTCCCGGGCGACGCCCTGCGCAACGTCCAGCAGTTTCTGTGTTACGAGCCGCTCCAGTTCGCCGAAGGGCTGCTTCTCAAAAATCCTCTCGATTTCGCCCCGTCTGACAGGATCGCACTTACGGAGAACTAACTCCCTGCACTCTTTGAAGAGGGGCCTTGCCGGCTCCGCTACCTTTTTCTTCAACTCCTCCTGACGCTGCAGATCCGCCAGCTTCGAGAGTTCACCCTTTGGGAGTCTCAGAAACTCGCCGATCCTGTCGTATAGATCCGTGCGGCCCGGCGCGGGCGGAGCCTTCTTCCGGCCCAATAGCTGCGAAATATAGGATTCCGTCACCTGAGCGGCGGAGGCAAGATCTTTCTGCTCGAGCCCCAGCTCCTTCAGACGATGTTTGATCAACAGCGAGACATCCACTCGAGCTCCTATCTCATTCACTTCACTCATACAAGTAAAGTGCACAAGCTCATTTTGCCATAAAATGCCTTGACAAGCAAGCATACTTAACCGAAACTGGTTAATGACGATTGCGATTCAGAGGCGAAAGCGAAATGATCAACTTCTGTAGACTAGCGCGGAAGGCATTTCGGGATGAATCTCGCGACGGCAGCGAAGCAGGCGGGCACGAATCCTACAGAAGCGAGAACTTGAAAAGCAAAAAAAGCGCGATAACGACGAACGCCTGGTTCTTGAGAAGGCCCGGTCAGTGAACAGGCCGAATTTCTGGCCTTAATGTGCCTGTGTGCCGAGGTTGAAGTCATGGCGAAAGAGGCAGGATCGAATTGACAAGCATCACCGTGAAATTCACCGCAAAAGAGCTCGAGCTGCTAAGCAGTCTGGCATCCGATCAGCTTTTCCGGAGAGAGTTTATCGACCCCAGGCTGCCGGGTTACAAGTCCAATGCTTCCGAGTTGAGCCTCGGAAAACAACTCGTGGAACGTATGAGATTACTGACGGATCGGGCGACGCGAACGCCGTCCCCGCGGACCAGCGGAGCGGCGGCTTGAGGATTCAAAATGCCCTTTGACCAGACTGTTCCGCGGCCGTTCACATCCAACGCAGTCCGGATGTACGCGCCCATTGTGTCAGGCCTCTATGGAATCTCGAATGCGCGCGAGTGGATCTACATCGGGGTGGCCGACGACATTCAGGGCGCGCTCCTGGCTCATCTGGAGGACCGTCATACGCCGCTGATGAAGCGGGAGCCGACCGGGTTTGTCTTCGAGGTCTGCGAGGGAGCGCGCCACCCGGCGCGACAGGACCGGCTGGTTCTCGAATACGAGCCCACCTGTAACCGGCGTTCGTCGGCGTACTCGGTAGAAAAGCGCTGAGAAGGAACGAAGGATGCTATACACTCTCACGGGGTTCACTCAAGACATGGGGTTCCGCGTGTTCGGATTCGAATGCGTTGGGAAAGACCGGGTGCGAACGGATTATAGGGTCAGGGCGGATCTCGCTCTGGTGCGGAGATACGGCATCCGGGTGCAGGAATTGCCTTTACTCTGCCGGGGGATTCTGGATCGGCGTAACGAGAGCGAGGAGCAGCGCACGTTCACGTACACCGAAGCCGACATGTCCGTCCACGCGGATGATTGCGCCGCACGGAGCGCAGCCGCACGGAAGAGAAAGGCGCCGCATAGGCCGCCGCCTGGCCAGAGTGCAGGAGCCGGTTGGCGAAGCCCCAGGACGTAGTTCAAACTGACGAATCGGAGTTACAGAAACCTGTGTTATTCCCACACTGTCCAAATTGCAGGTCTGTCGAATTTAGGGGCGTAGGCCTCCGAAACGCGCTGGAGAGATCTCTGCAATGGATCCTCTTACCGTACCGGTGCTCTCTTTGCGGGCGCCACTTCTTCCTTTTTCGCTGGCGAGCTCCGATCGGTGGCACTACTTAGACGCCGCCTGGCATGACTTGGGGAGAGTATCACGAACTTACCAGGCACAGCGCCGAGTCGCTGCGCCGAAACCGGCATGCTCTCGACTGGGAGAACATGCCCGATCCGTTCCGGCACTATGAGGGCGCCCCGGTGCTCGACCTTCCGGCGGACCCTCCAGGCCCTCAGATCCCCGCTCTCGAATTGCTCCAGGGCTCCCATGGCGCGACGGTTGCGCCTGACGGCGCCGCTTTTCTTTCGCAACTGCTGTTTTATTCCGCCGCCATTAGCGCGTCCAAGCGGGTTCCCTCCACCGGAGACCGGTACGCGCTGCGCGTAAATCCATCCTCCGGCAATCTGTATCCGACGGAATTCTACTTCCTGACGCGAGGCCTGAAGCGCTGGGCGGATGGAATGTATCATTACCGTCCTTCCTCGCATATGACGTAGCAGCGTGCGATCGGCACTGTCGAAATGAAGCTGGCCTGCGATTTCGCTCCTGTCACTTTTGTTCTCACCAGCATTGCCTGGCGGGAGGCATGGAAGTATCGTGAGCGGGCCTACCGGTATTGCCTGCATGACATCGGACATGCCTGGCAATCGCTCGCCCTCGCGGCCCAAGCCATGGGATGCGATACTTTTGCGAGCGGCCATTTTCCGAATGATCAGGTAGCGCAGTCCTGCCACTTAACTTAAGTCCGGATGAGTGGCCCATGCTGATCGTCAAGTCAAGCTGTACGGCGGATCCATCCCGGTATCGGACCGGACGGGCCACGGCGCCGTTTGGTTCGAGGGACGGCCGAACGAGATCTCAAAGCACCAGGCCGCCTACCCATCGATTGACGACATTCATGCCGCGACCAAGGGACTGCCTCCGCCAGCTTCATCGACACGCGGTTTCAGCGAAGTCGCTCGAGCGCGGCGCTCGGCGCTTGATTTCCGAGGCGGGACCGAATCGATCGCTCGCTCGCAACTCTCCGCTATTCCTGCGTGCGCGACCCGGCCACCGCGTCGACGGGCTGGAACCCGGCGTGTATCGATATGGGCCGCGGCAGGGAGAATTCGAACCGATCCGGTCTGGCGATCAGCGCGTCGCGGCCACCGGCCTCAGCCTCGGGCAGGATCTTGCCGGTAATGCCTGCGTGGCGTTCTCGATGATCGCCGATTTGGATCGCGCCGCCGATTACCATGGAGACCGCGGCTATCGTTATGCATATTTCGAGGCGGGGGCAATCGGGCACCGGCTGTACATCGCAGCAGAAGCGATGGGCTTGGGTGCAACCGGCATTGGAGCGTTCTTCGACGACAAAGTGCACCGCTATTTAGGCCTCGCGTCGGGACAGGTGGTGTACCATTTTGCGATTGGTTACCCGGTTCCCGACCCGCGCGTCGTAGCGGAGTAGAGGTCCGAATCCTTTTCGCATTTCAAGGGCGGCGATGCAGATGCGGGTGCGGGCCGGGCTGAGGCGCGCTCGGATCGTGCACGTGATGATGCGGGCGAACCAGTTTCGTTCTCTCCAGGAGAGGTACATCGTGCAGGATCGCGAGCGGCGCGCCTTCGCCGGCGACTTTTCCGTTTTCCAGGACGTAACAGCGGTCGGCGATGTCTTCCAGGGTGTCGAGATCGTGGGTCGCGGTGACCACGGTTTTCGAGCCGCCTCCCCAGGAAACAAGGAAGTCCGTGATCTGGCTCTGGCTGCCTGGATCCAGCGCCGCGGCCGGCTCATCGAGCAACAGGATCTCGGGATCCAGGACGAGCACCGACGCGAGGGCGACGCGCTTTTTTTCCCCGCCGGACAAGCGGTGCGGCGCCCGGTCGGCGAGGCGGCTGATTCCCATGGTCTCCAGGGTTTCGTACACGCGGCCGCGGATCTGATCGCGGGGCCATCGCAGTTGCAGCGGGCCGAAGGCCACTTCGTCGAACACGCTGGGATTGAATAGCTGGATGTCGGGGTTCTGAAATACGACGCCGACGCGCCGGCGGAAGCGGAAGAAGAACTCCTCGTCCTGCAACCGCCGTTCGCTCAGACTCTCGCCGAAGTAGAGGATGTCGCCCCGATCGGGGAAGTGGAGTGCGGCCAGCAGTCGGAGGAGGGTGGATTTGCCGGAGCCGTTTGCGCCGAGCAGGGCGACGCGCTCGCCGCGCCGGATCTCCAGGGAGAGGCCGTCGAGCGCGGGGACCTGTTGGTAGCGGTACGACACGTCGCGAACTTCAAAGGCCAGGTCCGTCATGTTTTTCTCAGCGGCCGAACCATATGGCGGCGGCGGCGATGGCGGTGAGGGCGCCGAGCGGCAGCCAGTCGTTCCAGCGCAGTCGCAGGTCTTCGAGCAGGTAGACTTCCCCGCGGAATCCCCGCGCTAGCATCGCCATGTGCACTTCGCCGCTAACCCATAGGCTCTTGCTGAGCAGTACTCCGGCGGTGGCGGCGGCGAGACGGCGGCGGTCGGCGGGCTGCATCACTCCAACTTGCCGGGCTTCGCGCGATTCCGATATTTCGCGGGCGGTTTCGAGGAGCAGGAATATGTAGCGGTAGGTCATGCCGAGCAGAACTACCACGACGACGGGTACGCGAAAGAATCGCAGCGCGTGGAGTAGATGCGGCCAGAGCGTCGTGAGGATGAGAAGCACCGAGAGCGTCGCCGTTGTTTCGGCGCGGAGGAAGAGCAACGCGGCGCTCCTCAGTCCTTGCGAGGTGACCGGCCAGCCGAGTACCGGCAACCGGTAGATGGCTTCGCCGGGCGTGAGGAAGATGGCGGGGAGGGCGATCGCTCCGGTGAATACGAGCACGGCGATCCAGACGCGAGTCGAGAGATTGCGGAGCGTGATCCGGGACAGGCGCGCGAGGACTACGGCCAGGGCGAGGATCGCGGCCAGCATCCACAATTGATGGACTGCTACGGTTGCGGCGATCAGCGATCCGATGCCGACCAGTTTGACGCGCGGGTCGAGGCGCTGGAGGAATCCTCCGGAGTTGGCAGTCTCCTCGGCGAAGAAGGCGTGCTGTAGGGCGCGGGCGAGTGTCGTGGTTGTCTTTTCGATGAAAGTTTTGCGACGTCGGCGGCGGTCCGGGAGGAGCTGCTTCAACAGAAGGCCGCAGAGCAGGATCAGGCTGGTTCCCGCCGCGGCTGAAACGAGATAGCCGATGGGCGCATTGCGGATGAAGGCCGGGGCGTAGCCGGAAAGGGGCGCGGTCCAGATGGTGGAGAGGCGTTGCAGGCCGCTGGGGGCGCGCTGCGGCGGAGCGTGATTGGCGGACGCGGCGGCGATTTGCCGGCGGACCTGCGGGTCGGCGAAATCGCGGGCCGACCACTCGCCCCAGGCTCCGCCGACGGCGAGAATGCCGAGCGGCGTCAAGACGAGGAGCACGGCGAGGCCGAGCCAGAGCTTGCGCACGGAGGGGCCGGCGGCGGCATCCGGGGCGGTGCGCTCGAGCAGCCCGGGATCGGTGCGCTGGAGCCAGGCTACGAGGCCGGCGGAAATGATCAGTTCCGCCAATCCGGCGATGGTAAGATGCCCGATCATCATGGCGGGGATCGAGACCGCGAGAGGATAAGGCGCATAGAGGGGAGACCCCGCCGCGTCGTGGAAGAACAGCGGTTGAACGCCGAATTCGACGGCCGCAAGAAGGGCGGCGGTGTTAATCGCCAGATAGCCGGCCAGGCCCGCGGCGACGACTCGACGAGTGGATCCGATGGCGGCCCGGTATGCGGCCACGCGATATACCGCGTAAGCCACAAGCGATCCGGCGATGGCCATGTTGAAGCAATTCGCGCCGATGGCGGTGATTCCGCCGTCGCCGAAGAAGACCGCCTGGATGACCAGCGCGATGGAGATCGCGAGAATGGACGCCCAGGGACCGAGTACGATCGCGGAGACTCCCATTCCCACCGCGTGGCCGGTAGTTCCTCCCGGCAGCGGCAGGTTGAACATCATGATGACAAAGGAAAACGCGGAAAACACGGAAAGGAGCGGGAGCATGCGCGTATGCAGCGCATGCCTGAGCCTCCGCAGAGCCGCGTACCAGAAGGGAACGGAGGCGGCGTAGAAACCGGCGCAGGTGGAGGGACTGAGATAGCCGTCGGGGATGTGCACGCCACGGGCAGCATAGCACGATCCTGAAAACAAGCTGCTAGACTGCGGGTGAGATGAGCGACCTACAGAGAATCGGCGTGGCGATCGACGGGGGGCTGCTGGAGAAATTCGACGACCTGATCTCGCGGCGGGGGTATACGAACCGCTCGGAGGCCTTCCGGGACCTGATCCGCGCCGACCTGGTAAACGACGTTGCGCAGCACCCGTCGAGCCTGATTGTGGGGACGATCACTCTGCTCTACGACCATCATGTGCGGCTGCTGAGCGAGAAGTTGACGAGC
>JANXRE010000192.1 GCA_025353165.1 Acidobacteriota bacterium
CCATCACGAAATCGTCTGAAAGAAAACCAGGCAAACTACAGTATTACGCAGTGTCCGGGCCGCTTGCCAAGCTTGCATCGCAAGGGGGGTGTCAACGCCAAGTAGAAATGTCCTAATCTCTGCCAAGTAGAAATGTCCGGTTTTGGGGTGGGGTTTGAGAGGTGCGGTTTAGAGTGTGAATGATTCTTCGGGAGGTCGCGCTCCTGGGGAAGATTCAAAGCCGATGCGACGGAGTTGGCTCCGAAGTAAGCGGTGGCGAACCCTCGGTTAACCGGGCCCTGCGGGGTACCCTCCGGGGGTTTTGCTTTTGTTGGCGAGCTTACTTTGGTGGGACTCCCGAGCGGAGGCTTTGAATACAGAAAACGCGAAGCTGGCCGGGCTGCTTTTGCCCGGCCTACCGAATTGGTTTTATATCCCGGACTTTTGGCGATGTTGCGCTTACCGACAGAGCGGTTTTCTCCGGGCTGGTCAGATGGAAGTTCTCCATCCATTTGCTTTTCGCGCGTGGCGCAGCAGGCTTCCGGGCGCGGCCCGCAGCCACTTTGGGGCTTGGCACTTTGGGACGTGGCTGGCAGTGGCTCACCGCCAGGTAGGACTTGCGGAACCGCACAGCCATGGATCCATCGAGCCGCATCTCGATTCGCACGTCGGCTCCACGCAAGCCCGCACGAATGCCTTCGCGTGCGATCTGCCAGGTTTGGTGATCGACCTGGATTGTATAGTCGTTCGTGACCTGTCTGCTCTCCACGTAGCTCAGCGATGCCGCCAGCGAGTGTTCCTTGCCTAAGGGCCGGTGAGCATCGTCGCTGCTGGCCGGCACCACGGCAATCGTGTCGTTCCACCAGATGATGAATTCCGTCTCCAGATAAGCGTTGGCCTGCTCCAGGGTCTTTGCCCCGGCCACACGCAAGCCTTTCACTAGACGGTCCTGGGCGGTCTGAAAACTGCGTTCCACGCGCCCCTTGGCTTGCGGCGAGTGTGCCGCGATCCACACGATATCCAATTCCCGGAGGGCTCGTCCGATCTGCGTGGGCGGTAACGGATCGCGCTCGTCCCGAGGCAGTGCTTTGCTGTCCCGCGCGGTCTTTGGCGCGGTTTGAAATAGGCTCGCCTTGTCGGTGTAATAACTGATCGGCCGTCCATATCGCTCCACGTATTTCCAGAGCAAACGCATATTCTCTTCGGTCGAGTCGCTCAGCACGAAGCGCGCGTGAAGCCGGCTGGAGGCGTCGTCGATCATGCTGATTAGGTACAGCTTCGGCCCTCGATCCTCCAGCCAGGCGTGTTCGCTGGTATCCCACTGCACCAACTCGCCCACTCGAGAGCGGCGCGGCCGCCACTGGTGGATCTTCTCGATGCGCTGCTTGTTGGCCCGCCAGAGTTTGGCGTCGATCATCCAGGTCCGTACGGTCTCCCGTCCAGCGTGAATGCCGTGTTTGCTGGCCAGGTATTCTGCCGCCAGCGTAGGACCGAAGCCCCGATAGACAGGGCGTCCCAGTATCTCCAGCGCCTCCTGCCTGGTCTTCTCGTCCACCTTGCGGTTGGAGGGCCGTCCTCGCAGAGCATGTACGACAGACTTGTCGCCTCGGGCCTTCAATTGCTTCAACAGTCGACGAATGTGCCGCTCGCTCTGGCCGAGATCCTCGGCCGCCTGCCGTTGTGTGATCAGGCCCTTTCTTGCTTTTGTTAATGCGACCAGCCGGTCGCGGTCCTGTTGCGTCATGAGAAATGTTCCTGAATCCACCCCTCAAGCCTGACCCCGTCAATAGGACATTTCTACTTGGCACAATTAGGACATTATCATTTGGCGCCGACACTACAAGATTCAAATGTTGTACCTCCATGATAATGTCCCTATAACGCCTCGATAGAAATGTCCCTTCACACTGGGCTTTGGAGGTCCGGTGGTAAGGACATGGATGAACGATCGAGAGACGCGAAGGTCCGGGGTGTTGGACCGGGTGAAATCCGAAGATCTGACGCAGGTGGAGGCGGCGGAAATACTCGGGTTGAGCTATCGACAGACCAAGAGACTCTACCGACGATTCTTGAAGTTGGGTGCGGAGGGGTTGGTGCACGGGCATGTGGGTAAGCGATCCAACCATGCCAAGGCTGCGAGATTTCGCCGACGAGTGTTGGCGCTGGTCCGCAAGCATTACGGCGGCGAGCCGGGTGAGCGCTTCGGCCCGACGTTGGCTGCGGAGCATTTGGCCGAGGACCATAAGGTGGTAGTGGATGCAGAGACCTTGCGGCGATGGATGCTGGAGGAGGGATTGTGGACGCGGGCGCGGAAGCGGAAGCCATACCGGCAGCGGCGATTGCGCCGGGCGCACTTCGGGGAATTGGTGCAGATGGACGGCAGCTTCGAGGACTGGCTGGAAGAGCGCGGGCCGCGAGGTTGTCTGATCCACATGGTGGACGACGCTACCAGCACGAGCCTGGCGACGTTCACCTTGGAAGAAACGACTTGGGGCGTGGCGGACACGCTCCGCAAGTGGGTGGAGAAATATGGGATTCCACGGGCCCTCTACGTGGATTGGAAAACTGTGTACCTGGTGACACCCACCGAGCGGCAGAAGCAGGAGGGCATCGTCCCGATCTCGCAGGTGGGGCGAATGTGCGCCAAGTTGGGCATCGAGATCATCGGAGCCAACTCGCCCCAGGCCAAGGGACGGGTGGAGCGCGGCCACGGTACGCATCAGGATCGCTTGATCAAGAAGATGCGCCTGAAAAGAATCGCGACCTACGAAAAGGCGAACGCGTTCTTGGAAGGGAGCTATCTTCAACAGCACAACGGCAAGTATGCGGTAACGGCACGGGAGAAGGCCGATTTTCATCTGGCCGTGGCGGCACGACTGGACCTGGACCAGGTGTTTTGCCTGGAGGAGGAGCGGAAGGTCAGCAACGACTGGGTGTTGCAATACGGGAAGCGATGGCTGCAGTTGGAAGCGGAACAAAAGAAACCGGTGGGGGTCGGCAGTACGGTAATAGTGCGGCAACACCGCGATGGCGCCTTGACGCTGGTGCAGGGCGGCGCGGTACTGCGGTGGCACGAATTGCCGGAGCGTCCGAAGACCGCCGCGCCGGTCAGCAAACGCAGAGTGGTGACGCGACCGAAGCCGGCCCCGGACCATCCGTGGCGGAAATCGATGCGGGCGGCGCAGGGGCGGCAACCAGAATCCGCGCGGGGAGCACGATGACAGGTGGCCGCCATTTGCCTGCGGCAGCAAGGTATCTGGATCTCCCCCTTTCCCGTTTCCCCCTCCGGGGGCAAGCCGGGCGCACCGCCGCCTCCGCTGCGCTACGGCTCGGGCAAGGCGCCGGCCCAAAGCAAAACGCTCATCCGCGTTTTGGGCCGGAAAGGAAAAAGGGCTCCCTTACGAGGGGGCTGCCGCCCCCCTCGCCCCCGCTCCGCCAAATTCGAAGCGCGTTAAGGACAAAGAAGTGGCGAGATGGCAAATAACTACAAATAAAGGGACTGTTCTATCGAGGCAAGAAGAGGGACATTTCTAACGAGGCTTGACACATAGAATCGGCCGGGTAGACATGCGCTTGCGATATACGAGACACTGGGCCTTTCATGCTCCGTTTGCCCGGTATCTTTTTCATCGCCGCAATTCTGCACGCCCAAACCGTCTCTTTGCCAGGCCGGGAGGCGCTGGATTACACGGTTGAGTGGCGTCTGATCACCGCTGGAAAGGCGCAGA
>JANXRE010000032.1 GCA_025353165.1 Acidobacteriota bacterium
GGCTCACGCACTCGTGCGTGAGCCACCTCGGCCCATGGTGTAAGGTCATGGATGTGTACAGAGCATTCATTGTTGCGATCGCGCTATTGCTCTTCGTTCGACGCCTGCCGGCCCAGCAGGAGAAACCGATCCTCGAAGCATTGCGCGGCCTGCGAGGATTGTCCGACGACGAGCGTGCCGGTGTGACGAAGAGACTTGCGGTCCAGATCCGCGAATTGCCAGCCGGACCGAACAAGCTGCGGCTGGCGGTCGGCCTTGCCAACCTGAGCACCGAGGGCGATTTTGGCCGCGACACGCTGCAGCAGGTGGCAACCACTCTGGCCGAGACGCTGCGGGAGCAGCCGGCAGCCGCGGTCGAGGCGTACTCGGAACTCGCTCAGCTGGTCCGATACGAGCACGTGAGCGCGTCGCTCGATTCGCCTCAATTCACGGCGGCGATGTTGAACCTCGAGGCTGCGGACCGCAAGCGGCAGGCCGCCACATTCAGGCTCACCGATCTACAGGGGAAAAGCTGGACGTTGGAGGATCTCCGCGGCAAGGTGGTGCTGGTGAATTTCTGGGCGACGTGGTGCCCGCCCTGCCGCAAGGAAATGCCGGATCTCGAGAAGCTCTACAGCCGGTTTAAGGATCGCGGCTTGGTGGTGCTCGCCATATCGGATGAAGACGCCGCGAAGGTAAAGCCGTTCGTGGCCAAGGGTGGCTTTACCTTCCCGATCCTGCTCGATCCGGGCCGTAAGGTGAACGAAGCCTTCGTCGTGGAAGGGATCCCCAAAAGCTTCGTCTACGACCGGACCGGCAAGCTCGCCGCGCAGGCCATCGACATGCGGACCGCCCAGCAGTTCATGGCGATGCTCGCCGAAGCCGGGCTGCGATAGCTATCGCTTGTACCCGATCCGGCGCAGGAAGGCGTGGCGCTGCTTGGCGTCTTCGTCCGTCTCGACGCCCTTGGGGGAGAAGCCATCCACAACACCGATAATTCCCCTGCCCTGCTCCGTTTCGGCCACAATAACCTCCACCGGATTCGCGGTGGCGCAGTAGATCGAACACACCTCGGGCGCCTGTTGAATGCAGTTCAGCAGGTTGATGGGATAGCCCTCCCGCATCGCCACGAAGAACGTGTGGCCGGCTGCGACGGCCTCGGCATTTCGGACCGCGTTCTTCTTCAGCGCGTCGTCGTTGCCGTCCACGCGGATGAGGCACGGCCCGGAAGCCTCGCAGAACGCGACGCCGAATTTGATTTGAGGCACCGTGTTTACGATGGCCTCGTAGATGTCCTCTACGGTCTTTATGAAATGGCTCTGTCCCACAATGATGTTGCCATGCTCGGGCACTTCCAGGCGGATCGATTTCAGTTCCATCCGTCTCAATATATCGCGTGCGCCATACTTGAAGCGTGCTGGCCGATGCCGACCTGCTCGCCCATATATCCCGCCTCCCGCATTCACGGGCCACCTTCAAGCAACTTGTTCGCGAGTTAACCGCTCGCGGCGACCAGCGCGAGGCGCTCGAGCGGGAACTCGCACGTCTGGCCGGGCAAGGCGAATTGATCGAGACCCGCTCCGGCCACTACGTGGTCACGCGCAGCAGCACCGAGTACACGGTGGGACGCCTCCGCGTGCACCGGGACGGCTACGCGTTCGTGATCTCGGATTCACCGAACCCCGCGATTCAGGGGGACGTGTTTATCCCTCCGGATTCCGCCCAGAAAGCGATGAACGGCGATCGCGTTCTCGCGCACATCGCGCGTGCCGGCCCCGACGGCCGCGCCGAGGGCGAGATCGTTCGCATCCTGCGGCGGGCGCATCAGACGGTGGTCGGAGAGTTCCGCATCCGGCAGCGCGGCAACTGGGTAGTGCCGTTCGACACACGCATCCAGCAGTGGATCGAGATCCCCGAGGGCCTGGAGGTCCCGGCCAAACGTAAAAATGTAGACCGGGTAGGCGCGAAGGCGATCCAGGCCGCCGGCCCCGCGGACATGGACGGCATGATCGTCGATGTCGAGATCATGGAGTACGCCGAGGACGGCGAAAACGCGGCCGGCCGCGTGATCGAGATTCTCGGCTATCCGGACGATTTCGGCGTGGACGTCGAGATCGTCATCCGGAAGCATCACATCCCACATGAGTTCCCGCCCGAGGTCATCGAACAGGCGCGCGCGATCCCAGCCGCCATCCCCGAAGAAGAACTTCGCGGCCGGCGCGACTTCCGCGATTACGATATCGTAACGATCGACGGCGAGACGGCCCGCGATTTCGACGACGCCGTCTGGGTGGATCAACTCGGCAACGGGAACTACGCGCTGCACGTCCACATTGCCGACGTGGGTCACTACGTACAACCGGGATCGCCGATCGACGACGAGGCGCGGCTGCGCGGCACCAGCGTCTACTTCCCGGACCGCGCCGTCCCGATGCTTCCGGTGGAGCTATCCACGGACCTCTGCTCGCTGCGGCCCGACGTGGACCGGTTGGTTCTGAGCGCGATGCTCGAACTGGATCATCGGGGCGATGTTGTAGGGCAGGAATTCACAACCGGCGTCATCCGGAGCAGGCATCGGATGACGTATACCGACGTCCACCGGATCCTGGAAGGCGACCCGGACTTGCGGGCGCGGTATGCCGGCATGACCGGGCGCTTCGAGTTGATGCGGGAACTCGCGCTGATCCTGAACCGGAAGCGCGTCCGCCGGGGCTCCATGGATTTCGATTTGCCGGAGCCGCTGATCGAGTTCGACGAATTCGGCGAGATGACCGGCATCTCCCGCAGCCCGCGGAACATCGCGCACCGCATCATTGAGGAGTTCATGCTCGCCGCGAATGAAGCGGTCGCCGGGCGACTCGAGAGCCTGGGGCTACCATCCATCTACCGCATTCACGAGCAGCCCGACCCGAAGCGGGTCATGGATTTCGAGGTGATTGCCTCTACGTTCGGCTATTCGCTCGGCATCGGCGCGATCCCGGTGAAGCGCCACGCCATCATGGAGCGCCGGCGCGACGGCAGCAAATTCCGGCGGGACATTACGCTGCCGACGGAGATCAATATCTCGTCGCGCAATTACCAGAAGCTGATCCGCCAGATTGAGGGCAAACCGGAGGAGCGAATCCTCAGCTACCTGATGCTGCGGTCGCTGAAGCAGGCGCGGTATAGCGAGGACAACAAGGGCCACTTCGCCCTCGCCTCAGAAACGTACACGCATTTCACGTCGCCGATTCGCCGCTATCCCGACCTGATGGTCCATCGTATTTTGAAGCAACAGCTCGCGGGAAAACCCCCGCGGTGGACCGTGGCGCAACTCCAGTCCATCTCCGGCGATTCCTCCGACAGCGAACGCCGGTCGGCCGAAGCGGAGCGTGAACTGGTGGAGTGGAAGAAGGCGAAGTTTATGATCGACCGGGTCGGCGAGGAGTTCGAGGGACTGATCATCAGCACGGCGAAGTTCGGGTTCTTCGTCGAACTCTCGGAGTTGTTCGTCGAGGGCATCGTCACCATCGATACCCTTCCTGGAGAGCGTTTCAATTTCCACGACAACACGCGCCAGATCATCGGCGAGCGGACGCGGCGGCAGTTTTCCATCGGCGACCGCGTAAGGGTTCAGTTGGATCGTGTGGATGCAGTGGAGAAGAAGCTGGTGTTTTCCCTGGTCGAGCCGGAGCCACGGCGCACCAGAAAAAAGAAGAGCCGTTACTAAATGGCCGTCCAGAAACACCATTGCCAAATCCGCGTGGCGCACGCACTCGTGCGTGCCGCGTCGGCACTCATGCCGACGCTTGGCGTAGGTCACGTCCACGACAAACCTAAGATACGGTTGCAATGGGTATTTGCGCTCCTGCTCGCCGCCGGATTCTGCGCGGCGCAGCCACAGGGTTCGGGAATGATCGCGGGCTTGGTCGTCCAGAAAGCGAATGGCGAACCGGTGCGGAAAGCCATCGTGTCGCTCACCTGGCACGGCAACCCGAGGAGCTGGGCCACGGCGCAGACCGACGGGTCCGGCCGGTTCAAATTCGAAGATTTACCGGCGGGAAAGTACTCGGTGGAAGCCTGGAAGGACGGCGCGGGCAGGGCCTCCTATGGCGGCGGATCGACGCGGCAGTTGTTCGAATACGTCACGCTGGGCGACGGTCAGCGCCGCAGCGACGTCGTTCTGCGAATGATCCGTCCGGCTTATATCAGCGGGACGGTACTGGATGAGCAGGGCGACCCCATGGTCGGCGCGAACGTGTCGCTATGGATGGAGGCCTACCCGCGCGGTACACGCGAGATCGTCCAGCAAGGGAACGCCCGCTCCAACGATCGCGGCGAATACCGGACGCCTGTCAACGACGCGGGACGGTTCTACCTGTCGGCCGGGGACGAGAACCAGGGTTCCCATTTCGCTGGCGCTCCAGCGCAGCGTGACGTGTACGCGCGCCAGTATTACGGCGGGGCTGCCGATTGGACGCGCGCCACGCCGATCATGGTCGCACCGGGCGACCAGATTCTAGGGATCGACCTGCACCTTGCGCCGCTGCGATCCATCACCCTGCGGGGAAAGATCACGGGAATCCCCGAAGCTCCCCCGGACGACGGCCCGATAGCGGGACGAGCGATGTTCGTGAACGTCCAGATGGCCGCGCTTTCGGAATCGGGGCAGGTCCAAAACTTGTTCGGCGCGGGCGCCGGCCCACCCGAATACAAGTTCGAATTCCCGAATGTTTTGCCCGGCCACTACCGGCTGAGCGCGAACATGCAGCCACAGGGAACCAAGAGAGCCAAGCCCTACTGGGCCGCGCAAAAACTGGACATCGCGGCCGATCCCGGCGAGATCACGCTCGCCCTGTCGCCCTCCATCGATATCCGAGGCCAGGTCCTGACCGAGGGCGGCGGCTTCGAAAAAAGCGGGTTCAAGGTGACGCTGACCAGCCCCGACGTGCCCACGGGGCCGGTATTCGCGAAGACCGGTCCCGAGGGGCGCTTCACCGTGGAGCAGGTTCCTCCGGGGATCTGGGACATCGGCGTCGAGCCGATTCCGCGAGGCGGTTACATCAAATCCATGCGGTTCGGAAAACAGGATGTGCTGACGGAGGACATGGAGATCGGCCCCGGTTCGGACAGCCCGCTCAACATCGTCGTGAGTTCGCGCGGCGGAAAAATCGACGGCGAAATCTCCGATCCGGCACTGGCTGGGCACAGGGCGATACTCATTATGCTCGCGCCCACTGGCCCTTTCCGCCGCGTCATGAGTTTCTTCAACATCGTTGAATCCGACAGCGAGGGCATGTTCAAGCTTCGCGGCATCACGCCCGGGACTTATAAACTGCTCGCGTTTCAGGAGGCGCCGCCGGGCGATCCCCGGAATCCGGATATGATCGAACGATTGAGCGGGAAAACGATCGAGATCGCCGAGGGCGAACTGGTGAATGCGAAGGTGGACGTTATCACGGCGCCGCAGCTCAAAGAGGCGCTGAAATGAGACTGCTGGCAATATTCGCCGCCGCAGCGCTGGCATGCGCGCAGGACGAGAACGCTTCGCTGAAAGGAGTGGTGCAGGACAGTATTTCCCACGGCCCGGTCAAGAAAGCCGAGGTGATGCTGAATATTACGGCCATGGCGAACCCGCGCCCGCAACCGGGAATGGCGCAGCAGCGTAGCTTTGAACCGAAATCGACGACTACGGACGGCAGCGGAGCGTTTTCATTCACTGGCCTGGTTCCGGGCACATACGAATTGCGTGTCATGCACCCGAGGTATCCACCCTCACGGAACGGCCCGCCCCAGCGAAAAGTGGAAGTCAAGAGCGGCGAAGAAGCATCCGCGACCATGGAGATAATTCCGGGCGCTTCGATTTCGGGGCGCGTGCTGGATGAAGATGGCGATCCTATCCCGGGCTGCTTGCCGCAAGCGCGCACGGCCAAGAACGAATTGAATGGCGTTCAGATGCTCGGCGCGGACGCGTCCAACGATGAAGGCGAGTACCGGGTGTACGGCCTTCCCGCCGGGAAGTACGTGATTGCCATTCAATGCCACCATGACGTATTCCAGCCGCGCCCGTTGTCGGTAGGCCCGCCTCCGCCGCCGTCGTGGGCATATCCAACGCAGTTCTACCCGTTGTCGGCGGACCGGAAAGGCGCGGAAGTGGTCGAGCTGACGCCCGGTCTCGAAAAGACGGGTGTCGATTTCCGGCTCACGCCCGGCCGCGTGTACCCGGTCCGTGGCCGGCTGGCCATAGCGGGCGCGATGCGGAAGCTGGAGAACGTCAACGTGATGCTGTTCCCGAAGGAGAAGGGAACCCGCTCGTTCTTCGGAAACCGGGGGCCTTCTATCGACTGGGAAAAGGGAACTTTTGAAATGTTCGCGCCGCCGGGAGCTTACACCCTGATGGCGTTCAAGTATCCCAGCCCCGATGACGAAGCCCAAAAGCAGTATGGAGCCCGCCGGACGATTCACGTGACCGACCGTCCGGTCGAGGTTGACCTCGAGCTGCAGCCGGCCATCGATCTGGCTGGAGCCATCGAGGTTGAGGGCGAGCGCAAAGTTCAATCCGAAACATTCCAGGTGAGCCTGATGCCGATGGAGGAATCATTCGGCGGCGGCGGCCAGGCTCAAGCGCTGCCAGATGGTTCGTTCATCGTCAAATCGGTTCTTCCGGGCATATGGAAGGTTCAAGTCTGGACGCAGAACGGTTTCGTGAAGTCCATTTGGGCGGGAAGTCAGGAACTCCCGGATCGTGTTCTCGACACCAGCGCCGGCGGAGTAGGCCCGCTGCGGGTCCTCATCGGCACCAAGACCGGCGCCATCCACGGTACCGGGCCGGCAGGACGATTTGTCGCGGTTGTCACGGCTGCGGAAAACGAGCCGTTTGCCTATCGGAATGGAGCGACAATCGACAACAACGGCGAATTCTCCGTGCAAGGCCTTGCTCCCGGGAAGTACCGGCTGTCACTGGCTGACCAAGCCTCCCCTGAAGAATGGGCGGAAGAGGGGCAGGAAGTTACGGTTGCCGAGGGCGAAACGGTCAGCGTCGAACTGACCAACTTTAAATAGCGGCGAAGAACTGGCGAGCCGTTTCGACGGTCCGGCGTATGTCTTCTGCCGAGTGCGCGAACGAAACGAACCCAGCTTCGAACTGCGACGGCGCAAGGTACACCCCGCGATCCAGCATGAAATGAAAGAAACGACCGAATGCGGCACGGTCGGATTTCGCTGCGGTTTCCCAATCGGTTACGGGCTGATTATTAAAAAAAAACGTGAACATCGAGCCGACGCGATTGACCGTGATTCCATCCGGCGGGTTGGCACATAGCTGCGCGGTGCGAGCTTCGATCTGTTGGTACACCTCGGGGTGGGCCTTCAGATAGCGGACCATCGCAAGCCCCGCGCTCACCGCCAGCGGATTGCCGGACAGTGTTCCCGCCTGATAGATGGGCCCGGACGGCGCAACCCTGGCCATGATGTCCGCGCGCCCGCCGTACGCCGCCAGCGGCAGCCCGCCTCCAATGATCTTTCCGAACGTGCTGAGGTCCGGCCGGATTCCGAAAAGCTCCTGCGCGCCGCCCAACGCCAACCGGAAACCCGTCATCACCTCGTCGAAGATCAGGAGCGCCCCGCGCTTTTCTGTCAACGTACGGAGAGCTTCGAGAAATCCGGGGATCGGCGGCACGCATCCCATGTTGCCCACCACCGGCTCCACGATTACGGCGGCGATCTTGTCACCGTACTCCGCGAATGCCTTCTCAACCGCCGCAATCGAGTTGTAAGGGAGCGCGAGGGTGGTACGGGCGAAGCTCTCCGGAACCCCCGCCGTGTCGCTGATGCCCAGCGTCGCCATTCCCGATCCGGCTTTTACGAGCAGAGAATCGACATGCCCGTGATAGCAGCCTTCGAACTTGATGGTAAGATCCCGGCCGGTAAAGCCGCGCGCGACCCGGAGCGCGCTCATAGTCGCTTCCGTGCCGGAGTTCACCAGCCGCACCATCTCCATCGACGGCACCGCGGACGCGATCTCCTCGGCAAGCTCAACCTCGCGCTCGGTCGGCGCTCCGAAGCTGGTCCCCGTTTCGATGACTTCCCGCAGGGCTTCGACAACCGGAGGCGGGCAATGGCCGAGGATCAGCGGTCCCCAGGAACACACGTAATCGACGAACTCGTTCCCGTCGACGTCCCAGATGCGAGAGCCGAGGCCGCGCTCGATGAAGGGAGGGGTCCCGCCCACGCTGCGAAACGCGCGAACGGGCGAGTTCACGCCGCCGGGAATCCGTTTCTGCGCCCGAGCAAATAGCGCTTCGGACTTAGACCGTTTCTTCACTCGAGACCAACCGTTGCAGGAAGAAGTTCATCACCACCTCGTGCAGCGTGCCGTTCAGGTTCCGCCACAGCCGGCTCTTCAAGCCGAGATACGGCTGCGTTCCGGCGAACAGATCCTGAACGAGCGAATTGAATCGCGGGCTGCGGCGCATAAACGCCACCATCTGACTGGGCACGGTCCGGAAAAGAAACCGGCCCACGAACACCCGCCTGGCCAGCGACGAGCCGAATTCCAGATCGGCCATGAAATCGCGGCGAAGGCGCGCACGGTACGCCTCTGCTTTGTCGCTGAGCGGGGAATCGTCGAGCAGCACCTGGCTTGCGAGGTCGCCGGACCGCATCGCGTAATACAGCCCTTCGCCCGTAATGGGATCCACCAGACCGGCGGCGTCGCCCACCGCGACCCAGCCGTCGCCGGCCACCCGGTTATGCCGCCAGCCGCGGCTGGAAAGCGCCGGGAGGACATGGCCAAAGAAGCTCGCGCCTTTGAATGGGATGCCCTTCTCGGACATGTATCGTTCCAGGCGGGCCCGCAGCGCCGCGGCCGGCTCGCCCTTTCCGCAGATCCCCACCGACAAGTGGCCGCAGCGCGGGAAGACCCAGATGTAGCCCTCCAGGTTTTGCAGAAACTGAATGTCGATGTGCTCCTGGTTTCTGGGAACGTAGTAGCCGAGTGCATACATCGTGTCGGATGCCGTCCACTCGGTGCCGAGGTTGCGCAGCGAGTTGCGCGCGCCGTTGGCCACCACCACGAAATCCGCTTCGGCCGTCCCCGACTTGGTCTGAAGCGCCCAGCCCGAGCGTCTTCTTTCCGCCCTGAGCACGCGCGCTTTTTCGATTTGCGCCCCGGCTGCCTCGGCCCGTTTCAGGAGCATGTTATTCAGGTCCAGCCGCGAGTAGACGACCAGCGGGTGCTCGAGCTGCATCCGCGCGGCGCCCGCTCTGGGCGCGGCCAGGAACGTGTTGGTAACGATCTTTTTGGGAGTATCGTTCTGAAGCAGAAACGGGTAGGTGTCATAGGCCCTGAACGTGAGGCCGCCGCCACAGGGCTTCTCCCAGGCCAGTTTCTCGTCGAACAGGACCGTGTTTAGTCCGGCGCGCGCGAGGCGTTCGGCCGCGAAGGAACCCGCCGGGCCGCCGCCCAGAACGGCTACCGTCTTCATTTTGACTCGGGAGCCGGCGGATGATTCAGAGGCATCGCGGGCATTCCGCCAGGAGCCCCCGGCAGCGCACTGCCGCCGTGCGGACTCATCCCGGATTCCTGGCGGCCTTTCACCACCCATTTATCGTCCTTACGCTCGAGCACGTAGCTCATGTTCATACCGCCGCCTGCCTTGCCGTCCTTGGCCCGAAAAGCCACCGTGGCCCGGGCTTCGTTCTTGTCGAAGGTGACATTCGTCACTTCCACATTCATGAGATTCATGTCGAGGCCGGTCTGGCCTTTTCGATTTTCGAGATAATCGACCACGCCTTGCCGGACAGCGTTTTTGTTATCCGTGCTGGAGCGTCCGCAGGACCAGAGCAGTATCGCCGCTACAAGCGGCAGCGCGAGTTTCACATCTTCAGTATAACTGGCGGCGCGGGCCGTGGCCGCGGCTGTGACCCACCATCCGTAGAATCGTCTAGCCATGTGGATTCTCCGCTATATCAGAGCGGACGGGTTCGCGAGGGGGCGGCGGGGTGGTTTGTTGGGGTACCGGGACCGCCTCGCTCGATCTTTTTGGCTGCTCCCTGGTGATTGAAATTATTGGAGTTAGGTCCTTCTTGGGTTCGTTTCGTATTTTTTCTTCTTGGAGCTCGCGGAGGAGCTTGAGGGCGCGATGCCACGTGCGGATGTAGCGGGCTTCGTCGCGGGTGATACGGGCGAGGACTCCCTCGGCGCCGTGCTGATGGAGGTAGGCGAGGGCGGTGCGGATGGCGTGGGGGATGTTGGCGAACTCCTCGGCAACCTTGTCGGCCATGCGGTCCATGGTGACGTTGAGGATGGCGGTTTCGATGAGCGCGCAGCGGCGCTCGCGCCATTTGGCGGCGACCATTTCCTCGACGAGGTCGCGCTGGGTGGGGCCCTGGGGGTTGTATTCGTCGAGGTACTCCTGGTAGAGGGCGAAGAATTTTTCTTTGCTCTCGGTGGTTAGGACGAGGGCGTTGGCGGTGAGGAGGATGTCCGGGTGGACGACAGGGGCCGGCGTGGCCGGGTGGTAGAGGGGTTTTGGTTTCTTGAAATGCATGGCTCTTTCCAATTTCAATATACACCCGAGGTGAGGTGGACTCCGAAATAGTGGTGTCGTATGTTGTTGATTTTGATGGGTTATGCCTTGGGAAAAGTTGTGTGACTGGGTTTGGGATTACGAGTCAAAATGGGAGAATTGGAGGGGGATTAACGCGGGTTAAGGCGGGTTAATGCGGGGGTTATGCGGGGTGAGGGGACGGACGGATCTGTCCACTCCGCAAACGCTTCGCGCTTCGGGACAGATACGTCCGTCCCCAGTCACACGGTTTTCGCGGCTGGCGAGAGTGGGGTCTCTTTCGAGTGGTTTCATTGAGTTGCGTTTGGCAGGTGTTCGTTACCGGGAAGTTTGGAACCCTTTATTTCGGACTCCCAGGGGTTATTTTAGGGGTGGGTAAAGTGGACAACAACAAGACCAGCGCGAGCGGGGTTTGGCATGCGTGCACCGAACGGAAAGCGCAGGCGGTTTCTCCGGTGGGGTCGCCCGAGGAGTGGGCGCGGACACGGCACACGATCCTGCGGGCGCTGGCCCCATTCCCCGACGCAAAAGAGGCGGTATACGCGGCGTTGACCAGGAATCCAAGGGAGAAACATCGGTGAGTTTACAGGACGAGATGGCAGTGGAGCTGAACGCGGTGGCGTTCGCGAGAGAGAAGCTCGGGTTCGAGCCGGACACGAAACAGGCGGAGCTGCTGGCGACCACCGCGCCGCAGGTGATCTTGAATTGTACCCGACAGTGGGGGAAATCGACGGTTACCGCCGCGCGGGCGGTGTATGAGGCGTGGTCGAAGCCGGAGTCGCTGACGCTGGTGCTGAGCCCGAGCGAGCGGCAGTCGGGGGAGTTCGTGCGCAAGGCCCGGAGGTTCGCAGCCATGGTCGACAGCAAAGTGCGGGGCGACGGGCAGAACCGGTGCTCGGTGATGCTGGCCAACGGGGCTCGGATCGTCGGGGTGCCGTCGCGGGAGGATACGATCCGGGGATTCTCGGCGGTGAGCCTGCTGCTGGTGGACGAAGCGTCGCGGGTGGCGGACGAGCTATACGACGCGGTGCGGCCGATGCAGGCGGTGTCGAATGGGGCGAAGTGGCTGCTGAGCACTCCGTTCGGGAAGCGAGGGTTTTTCTGGGAGGAGTGGGAAAAGGGCGGCGCGGACTGGAAGCGGGTTTCCGTGCCGGCGACGGAATGCGTGCGCATTTCGGCGGAGTTTCTGGCGCGGGAGCGGCGGCGGGCGTGGCGGGAGGAGTGGTACCGGCAGGAGTACCTGTGCGAGTTCATCGACGGGGACGACTGCGTGTTTCCTCGGGAGCTGGTGGAGCGGGCGTTTACGGATAAGGTGAAGCCGCTGGGGTAGGGAGGAAGTCAGAAGTCAGAAGTCAGAAGTCAGGACGCTATGGAATATTTTCTTGGGCTCGATTTGGGACAGCGGATGGACCGGTCGGCGGTGGCATTGGTGCGGCCGGTGGAAGTGATGGAGGGCGGCTTCGATTGGGTGCATTGGATGCAGCCCCGGGTTTCGCGCTGGGACGTGGAGCACTTGCAGCGGCTGCGGCTGGGGACGAGCTACATGGCGGTGGTGGCGGCGGTGCGGGAGATGACGCGGCGGCCGGAGTTGATGGGGCGGTGCACGGTGGTGGCGGACGCGACGGGTCCGGGGCTGCCGGTGGTGGAGATGCTGCGGGCCGCGGACCTGGGGGCGACGGTGGTACCGGTGATGATCACGGGCGGGGCGACGCCGCACTATACGGGGGGCGTGTGGCATGTACCCAGGCGGGACCTGATAGTGCATTTGCGCGGGATGCTGGAGCGGGGCGAGGTGCGGATCGCGAAGGAGTCGCGGGAGGGCGGGCAGCTCATCGAGGAGATGGCGAATGTGCGGTGGGAGGGACGGGGGCGCAGCGCGGGGCACGACGATCTGGCGTTCGCGCTGGCGCTGGCTTGCTGGCGGGCGGCGCGCGGGGGCGGGGTGCATGGGAGGCTGTTTTAAATATGCGCATCGGCTGCGGTACGGTTGATTTGACTGGGGTGGCCGTCAAGCCCCCTCGGACGGAACACTACCGCTTCTTGGTGAACCGGCTGCCCGATCGAGCGACTGCGGCCGATCCATCGCCCCGGGCCGTTCCGTGGCGCGATTCCACCTGCGCTACGGGAGCGGTGTGCTACGAAGCCGCGAAGTCATGCTATGCCAACCCCAAGAGACGCTCGAGCCGGGACTGCTTGCCCGGTCGCTGTGGGGGCGAGATGGCATACCGCCTGGCCGGCCGCGCCGGTTACGAGCGCGTTCGCGTCAGAGACGAAAAGCACATCGCGCCGGGCGCAGACACCATCCGCGAACTCTTCGGCGGCCAGCCCACGCTGATCCTGCTCGACGAGATCTCCGTCTACCTCCGTAAAGTGGAGCGCGCGTTTCCGGATGCTTCCAAGCAGTTCGCCGCCTTCATCCACGATCTCTTCAAGGCCGTGGCATCGACGCCACAGGTCGCGCTGGTCTACACCCTTGCGGTCGGCAAGGACGACAAGGCCGGCCGGTGAAGAAGCGGCCGAGCGCAAATTGCGTCTGTTTAATGATCGCCTGATCGGGTTGGCTTTGAATCGGCTCACCGATGTCGCTGCTGCGTGAACTCGAGTGGCGCAACAGCTATCGCCACGAAGATGGCGACCTGATCGAGTTGTTCTACAACCCGGCGCTCACCTGCGCCGTCCAGTACGACCGCATGACCGGCTATTTTTCCGCTGACGCTCTGGCGCTTGCCGCGCGTGGAATCGCAGCCCTCATCCTCAACGACGGCCGCATGCGACTCATCGTCGGCTGCACACTCCAGCAGCCCGAGCAGGATGCCATCGGGGAGGGATACGATTGGCGGGCGCGCCTGGAAACGCATTTTCTTGCCGCCGACTTGACGCCGCCCGACGAGGAGGCTGGCCGGGGTCTGGAGATGCTGGCCTGGATGGTGGCTCAAGGACATCTGGACGTAAAGGTGGCTGTGCCCATCGATCCTGACGGACGGCCCGCACACGCGCCCGGGCTATACCACGAGAAGGTCGGCATTCTCACCGATGCCGACGGCAACCGGCTGAGTTTTTCCGGATCGATTAACGAGACGGCCGGGGGGCTGGGTCAACAACCGGGAGAGCTTCCACGTTCACTGCGGTTGGCTCGGCGGCCGCGAATCGGCTCACCTGGAAGACGAGGTGGACGCGTTCGCCCGGCTCTGGGAAGGACGCGCGCGGTCGGTGAAGGTGTTCGATTTTCCCGAAGCGGCGAGAAAGAAGCTGCTGGAGTTTCTGCCCAGCGATGACCGTTTCGTGACGCCGCCCACCCGCAGGGCTGTGCAGGAACCGGAAACCCGCAAGCTGCTGGCCGATGAGTTCCGGCGCATTGTCTGGACGTTCATCCAAGAGGCGCCTCGCCTCGCGCACGGGCTGCGGGTGGGCGAGATGACAAGTGCCGTCACGCCCTGGCAGCACCAGGTGCGCACCTACACGCGGTATCTGAGCCAATGGCCGAGCCGGGTGTTAATCGCCGACGAAGTGGGACTCGGCAAGACTATTTCCGCTGGCCTGATCCTCCGGCAAGCGATACTGAGCGGCTTGGCGAAACGGGTGCTCATCATGACGCCCAAGAGCGTCCAGATCCAGTGGCAGAACGAGCTGTACGAGAAGTTCAATTTGAATGTCCCGATCTACGACGGCGCGGCGTTGGTGTGGAAGCCGGTGCATGGCGCGCGGAGTGCTGTCGAGAAGCCCGTCGCACGCGACGAGTGGCAGGCCCAGCCGGTAGTGCTTGTGTCCAGTTTCTTGATGCGGCGGGCCGAACGTCAGCGGGAACTGGCTCGACGCCGCCGATTGGGACCTGCTCATCCTGGACGAAGCGCACCACGCCCGCCGGCGCGGTGCCGGGAGTACGCAGGAAAAAGGGCCGAACGCGCTGCTCGGCCTCATGCGGAAGCTGCAGGCGAAATGCCGCTCACTGCTTCTGTTGACGGCAACTCCGATGCAGGTGCATCCGGTCGAGATCTGGGCCCTGATGGATCTGCTCGGGTTGCCGGATGCCTGGCACCGGGACGACGGCATTTTCTTGCGGTATTTCCAGCGCGCGTCGGGCAATCCCTCTCCCGAGGATCTGGAGTACCTCGCGTCGCTATTCCGCTCGACGGAGGCGACCTTCGGGGAGATGGCGGAAACCGAAGCGGCACAAATCCTGCCGGGTGTGTCGGCCATGAAGCGCAAGAAGGTGCTGCGGGCGTTGCGGGACGTGAGCGCAATACCGCGCAGGATCCTGGACGCTGACAGCCGGCGTGCCGCCACGCGCGTGTTGCAGGCGGCGAGCCCGTTGCGTCACCGCATGGTCAGAAATACACGCGAATTGCTGCGGCGCTACAAGCTTCCCGTGCCAAAACGCGATCCGCGCGAAATCGTCGTGGAGATGACTCCCGCGGAAAGTGCGCTCTACAGTGCCGTCGAAGACTTCATCGGCGATGCGTACCGGGCGGCCTCACCCGAGAAGCGGTCGGCGGTGGGTTTCGTCATGACCGTGTACCGGCGGCGCCTGGCGTCGAGCTTCGAGGCGCTGAAGCGGACACTCAACGGGCGCCTGATGCGGGCGGGAGGCATCACGGAAGAAGACGCGTCCCAGGATGAAACGTCCGGAGAGGAAGTGGCGTGCCTCGTCGCGGATGCGCCCGAACTCGACACGATTAACGAACGGGAGCGGATCAACGATCTGCTGCGACGGATCGCGCAGTTGGGCACGGACAGTAAGGCGCGCCGGCTCAAGATCGAGCTGGATGCCTGCCTCGCGGATGGCTTCGATTCGATGATCGTGTTTACGCAATACACCGACACGATGGAATACCTCCGGGACTACCTGGCTGACCAGATGCCTGGAATGCCTGTGGCCTGCTACTCGGGCGCGGGCGGCGCCTGGCGCGATGCTAGCGGACAGTGGGTGCCGTGCTCGAAAGAGGAGATCAAGCGGAGGCTCCGGGATCGGCAGGTGCGGTTGTTGGGGTGTACGGACGCCGCGGGCGAAGGGCTGAACCTGCAGTTCGCCGGCGTGCTGGTGAACTACGATCTGCCGTGGAATCCCATGAAGGTGGAGCAGCGTATCGGACGTATTGACCGTCTTGGCCAGCAGCGTCCGGTGATTCGGGTTTTGAGCTTTGCCTATAAAGACACCGTAGAGCAGGACGTTTTCTTCACCGTCGGCACCCGCATCAATCTGTTTCAGGGAATCGTGGGACGGCTCCAGCCCATTCTGTCCCGGTTGCCGCGCCGGTTCGAAGAGTTGGCACTGCTCGACCGGGACGCGCGAGACGCGGCGCGTCAGAGATTCCTTGCGGACCTGGAACAACAGGTGAGGGATGCAGACGAAGGCGGTTTCGATATCGATGCGACGGTGGAGGGCTCGCTCGATCTGCCTGCCCTTCCCGAGCCGGCACTGACTCTCCGCGACCTCGACCGTGCGATTCAGATCCCTCGCGCGCGGCCGCCCGAAGTGGACTTCCGGCCGCTCGATCCCGGATCGTACGGGATTGGGCTACCGGGCGGCGAGCCGACCCGAGTTACGACCGACCCGGGAGTATTTGAGTTCTCGTCCGACAACTTCCAGTTATTCTCGCCTGGCGGCGACGTGTTCGGCGCGTTCTGTGTGGATGGCGCGGGCGGAAGCGCCGAGGGCCGCGGAATCGCGTGGATGGTGAAGCGTCCTGGCGCCCAAGCGGAGTTCGTGGTGGCGACTCGGTTCGGGCCGCGAACGGTGGGGAGGTTGGAGGAGCTGCTGGCGGCACTCGATGTCGTTGGCGAGCCGAGCGAGTTTCCGTACGCGGACTGGCCCGGCGTGGCGGTGTCAATAATCGCTTGATTCGGCATAGTTTACGCCTGCCTGCGAGAGCTACAAATCCAGCAGTCCCTGACGCTGCAAAATGTCCTCACCCCGGGCTTGACCTGTGCATGTCGAATTGCCTTCGGGTACTGGAAGTAACCGAGATCACGACTGTTCCTTACTTGCCGGTGTCGCATCCCTTCGTGGAGCGACTGATCGGGACCATTCGGCGTGAGTACCTCTACCGATGCCTATTCTGGACCACGGCCGATCTCTAGGCGGAGCTTGCTTGATTTTCGCCTCGTCGGAGAAATCTGTGGGTCACAGACGCACTCCAAGGGGCGCGCCGGAAGCTCGGCTCGCGCAGCCCGCGAACCCGATGTGGGGCAGCGCGGCTTCAGCTTTTTCCTGTTCGTAGCCAGTTGCCTTTCGAACCAGTTTGCCCGTTCCGGTAAACGCTACGCCGTTACTCGTTACGCAGGGCTTTCATTGGGTCGATCCGAGATGCTCGCGAGGCCGGGGTGTAGCCGGCCGCGAGACCCGCGGCCGCGAAGATCGCAACGGAAAGCGCAACGGTAAGCGGATCGTTCGGCTTCGTGCCGAACAGAAATGACTCGACGAAGCGAGTAATCTCCCAGGCCGCCGCAAGTCCGATTACGAGTCCTGCCGCGGCCAACGCCAATACCTCGCGCAGCACGATCCAGACGATGTCGTGCCGCATGGCGCCGAGCGCCATGCGGACGCCGATTTCGCTTGTGCGCCGCGCCACAGTGTAGGCCATCGTGCCATAGAGGCCAACGCATGCGATCAGCAGAGCCAGGGCCGCGAAGCACGTACAGAGGTTGGCGAAGGTGCGCTCCTGGCCGATCGTCTGATCGATCTGCCGCGATTGCGTGTTGATGTCGGTGAGGGGAACGCTCCTATCGGTTTGCCCCACGATCTGGCGGACGGCGCCAACCGGTGCGAGTGGATCGCCGGCAGTCCGGAGTGCAAAAAACATCCGGCCCAGACCACCAAGATTCTGTGTGTACGGAATATAAGCCACCTCCGGGATCTCCTCCTGGAGCGAATTGTAATGGGCGTTCTTGGCGACGCCGACTATTTCAATATCGGCCGGCGCTTTTGGATCGCCAATTCCGATGGTGCGGCCAATAGGATATTCTTTCCCAAAAAACTTTGCGGCAAACATCTCATTCACCACTGCGATGCGCGGAGATGCCATGTCGCGTTCCTCGATCCCCCGGCCTAATATAATCGGGATCTGCATGGTCGCAAGAAAAGAAGGATCGACTTTGAGCAGGCCGGTTTCCCGTGGCCTGCCTGTCTGCGCCGGCGCGCCGGGGACCGTGACACGCTCGGAATTCCAGTAATGGCTAACCAATGGGAAGTCCGAGACGGCGGCGCTGCGCACCCCCGGGATCGTGCGGAAGCGGTCCCGTAAGCCGGCGTAAAAACGGGAGAGTGCGGCGTCTTTGTACCCCGCTTGTCTTGCGTTCAGGCTGAAGAGTAGAACATGCTCCCGATTGAAGCCGAGTTCCACCGAGTGGAGATTGGAAACCGTTCGCACGAAGAGCCCGGCCGAGATCACGAGCAACAAAGAGATCGCAATCTGCGCAACGACGAGGAGCTGATTCCCTCGCAGACGGAACCCCAGGCGCCCGACCCGTCCACGGGGCGCGCTGGCTCTGGTTTCCTTCAGCGCGGGGGTGAGGTCGATGCCGGTGGCCTGAATAGCGGGAGCCAGTCCGAAGACAATCCCGGTGACCAGGGAGAGCGCCAGTGTGAAACCCAGCACCTGCCAGTTAAGATTGGCGCGCAGCGTGAAATTGTCGCGTCCGTTGGCGAGCAGCCACGTGATCGACTCGATGCCCCAGTATGCGACAAGCAATCCCAGCAGAGCGCCGAGGAAAGAGAGCATCACGCTCTCCGTCAGCAACTGCCGTACAATGCGCCAACGGCCGGCGCCGAGGCTCAGCCGCACGGCGATCTCGCCTCTCCGGGCGGCAGCGCGAGCGAGCAGGAGATTGGCAATGTTGGCGCAGGCAATGGTCAGAATGAGGAAGACCATCGCCATGAGCACGTAAAGGGGCTTGGAATATTGCCGCCGCAGCGAGTCGAGGCCGGACGCGCCTTGCTCCACCCGCAGAGCCGGCATATTCCCCTTCTCTTTCGCACGAGTGGCGGTGCTGTCGACGAACGAATGAAACTGCCCTGCGATCGCGACTTGGGCCTGTCCGATGCCGACCCCGACCCGCAGACGGCCCATCATTTCCACCCAATAGAAGTGGGGGTCGTAGAACCTCCTCCGCTCTTCGTCGGCGGGGCGCTGCGCCAATAAGGGAGCGGCGTGCAGAGGCATGAAGACCGGTGGTTCGCTTCCCGCGTCGACCCCGAAGAAGCCGGGCGCCGACACACCGACGATGGTAAACGGCACATTGTTGATCAGGATCGTTTGTCCGACCGTGTCTGAATTGGACGCGAAACGGCCTTGCCAGTATTTGTAGCTGATCACGGCCACGGCAGCGGCGCCGGCGCGGTCGTCCTCATCGAGAATCAGACGCCCGGCCGCGGGAGACACGCCAAGACCGCTATAAAATCCGCCCGATACGAAGAGACCGCTGGCGCCTTCCGCTTGTCCACGAGCGATGATATTCAATTGCCGTGCGGAAGCGTACGCGAACAGCGTGGACAGTGTATCGTGTTGCGCGCGCAGAGACTCGTAGGCGGCGAAGGGAAAATTGGGGCTGGTGGCGATGCCTGTCTTGGGATCTCCGTACCTGCTGCCGTTCTGATCGTGAATCACCGCAGGGTCGCCTTGCGCGCGCCAATTCATGACGACCAGTTCCTCTGGCCGCTGTACTGGCAGTGCGCGCAGCAGAATCGCATCCATGAAGCTAAAGATGGCCGTGTTCGCGCCGATACCGAGTGCGAGCGAAAGCACGGCCATGGCGGTAAACAGGCGATTCGCGGCCATCATCCGTAAGGCATAACGAATATCTTGCATGAATTGCTCCGCAAGGTCCCAGGTCCACATGGCGCGGCTCTCCTCCTTGAGTAAAGTGACATTACCAAACTGATGGTTGGCGGCATCGGCGCTGCCTCGTTCCTCGGCCTGGAGTGCAAGATGATGACGCATCTCTTCTTCGAGGTCCTGTTCGAACTCGTCCCGGTGAAGCAGGAATCGTAGGCGGCGCAAAAGTTCTCCCATGGCGGTTTCACGCAGGCTGAATCACGCGAACGATTGCGGCCATGACCCGTTCAAATTCCCGGATTTCGTGGGCAAGCTGCTTACGGCCCTGCGGCGTGAGGCTGTAGTAGCGCGCGCGTCGATTATTTTCGGACTGCTTCCACTCGGCTAGCACCCAGCCTTTGATGAGCATGCGCTGCAATGCGGGGTAGAGAGAGCCTTCCTCAACCTGCAAAACGTCGTCCGAAATCTGATGGACATGCTGAGCGATGCCGTATCCATGCATCGGCCCCAGCCTGGCGAGCGATTTCAGGATCAGCATATACAGGGTGCCAGGCGGGATCTCGGGTCGTTTTAGCGGCTCCATAGGTAGACTATATAATAGTCAGACTATGGACAGCGATGGTTGGTTAGCACAAAAGCCAAAGTTTTCGAGGCTGGCGCCGGCTTTCTCCAAAGGAATGCCAAACGGGATCCTGGCTTTGGCAGGGACTCTCAGGTCTTGGATAGGTCCCCGGTAGTCGCCCAGCGTTTATCGATCCCGCGGCACACGCGTCTGGAGCAGTTTATGGTAGAAGTTCGCCGCCACCCGCTTCCGCTCCATGGAACTGATCACGATTCTAAACCGCTGCCATCGTTTCCGAGGTTTTGTCTACCAGCACGCGCACTTCGGTGCCGACAAGAAGAGTATCGAAGTCGCCGTGCGACCGCGCAACGGTTCGGCCGCAGTCTGCTCGCGCTGCCATTTGCCGGCGCCTGGTTACGACCAGCTCGCCGAACGGCGCTTTGAGTTCATTCCCCTGTGGGGGTTTCTCGTCTTCCTCCTGTACACCATGCGGCGCGTCAACTGCCGCCGCTGCGGCATTGTGGCTGTCGAAGAAGTTCCCTGGGGCGACGGCAAACGCACATTGACCAAAGCCTACGTGCTCTTCTTAGCCCCTTGGGCACGGCGACTGTCATGGAAAGAGACGGCGGAGGCCTTTCGCACTTCCTGGGACAAGGTCTTCGACGCGGTGGAACACGTCGTCACCTTCGGGCTGGAGCACCGGGTGCTAGGCCAAATCGATGCGATCGGCGTCGATGAGATCCAATATGCCAGAGGCCACAAGTACTTGACTCTGGTTTATCAGATCGATCTCGACGTCACGCGCCTGCTTTGGGTGGGCCGCGAAAGAACCATCGAATCCTTTCGAGGATTTTTCACCGTCATCGGCGACGAACTGGCTTCGAAGATTGTGTTCGTCTGCTCCGATATGTGGGAACCCTACCTAAGAGTCATTCGAGAGAAATGCTCCGAGGCACTTCACATCCTAGATCGTTTTCACATCGTGGCGAAAATGAACAAGGCACTGGATGAAATCCGAGCAGGAGAATCGCGGCGCATAGCGAGCGAGGGCGGCGTGCCCGTGCTGAAGAAGTCGCGCTGGCTGCTGCTCAAACGCGAAGAGAATCTGAAGACGGAACAGCGCTTCCGGTTGCGCGATCTGCTCCGTTACAACCTGAAGACCGTACGTGCTTACCTTCTTAAGGAAGCCTTTCAGCAACTCTGGGATTACAACTCGCCCGCATGGGCCGGAAAGTTCTTCGATGACTGGTGTCGACAAGTGATGCGCTCGCGCATCGAGCCCATGAAGAAGATCGCCCGGTCACTCCGCCAGCACCGCGAACTGATCCTCAACTATTTCCGCGCTCAGAAGCTGCTTTCCAGCGGAGTTGTCGAGGGTCTGAACAACAAGGCTAAAGTCACCATGAGAAAATCCTACGGTTTTCGCACCTTCCGCTGCCTGGAACTTGCGCTCTATCACTCACTTGGCAAATTACCCGAACCGGAATCGACCCACGATTTCTTCTGACGAACCTGATTTTCAGCACTAGTATAATGGGCATCGAGCGCACGCAAGAACCGGTTGATACCGGGTCTGCGTCACCCATAGGTCTCTATTCGTACCAGTGGCGGAGCCACTGTCGAGGGTTGTACCAGACCCCAATCGCCATGGACAGGCTGAAACGTATCTTC
>JANXRE010000034.1 GCA_025353165.1 Acidobacteriota bacterium
GCAGAGGTGCTTGCAGCCGCGGCTCGCCTCCGTATACCCGGTGATGCGATCCGTCTCGCCATCGAACATAGTGGCGTATTGGTCGAGCGGCGGCAGCCCGGAACGGTCCGGTGTCTCAAAACGCATCCGGTCGAAGGACACCAGCGGTCCCGCCGAAGAGGATCGATCACCGGCCGCCAGCCTCATTGCCAGGCGCCGCAATTCATCCTCGAACTCTCCGCCAATCAGCGTCTCCACTCCGAGTGATCGCAGATAACCGGCGTTGACGGGCGCATAAAGACCGTAGCAGCAGATGTGCGAGCCGGGGTTAACGCGCCTGGCAGCTTCGATTACCGGTGCCGCAAGCCGCGTTGCGGTATGCATGGGAAGGTGGAAGGCGATTAGTTCCGCGTTGCGTACGGCATCGGGAGGGAGTTTTTCCACAGCGAGATCAGCGCAGGTGACTTCGTGTCCGTCAGCGCGCAGGCACGCAGCGGGCGACGCCAGCCCGAAAGGCTGTCGGCCAAGCTCGTAGGTGGATATCAGTAATACACGCACGTTTTTTCGTTTCGCAGGCACGACGGAGCCAAGTCCGCCGCGAGGTTCACGCCTTCAGTGTATCAGTCTTGACTAAAATGTCAAGACGAGGTAGCCTACAGATGGACCGGCGCTTTCGAGAGGGCTCAACGGGATTGAAGTCATGCGGGTGAACAGTGAGTTTCCGAAACAGACGGAGATCGGCTCCGGCGCTCCCGAGCGTAAGAGGCCGTACCCAGCGCTGTTTAGCATCCTACAAGCGGAGGCGGAGGCCAAGCCACGCCCCGCGCCCAAGCCGCTGTGGCTCAAGGCCAGACTGCCAGGAGGGCCGAATTATCTCCGCCTCAAGGCTTTGACAAAGGAGCTCCGCCTGCACACCGTTTGCGAAGAGGCCCGTTGCCCCAACATCAGTGAGTGCTGGGGGGCGGGTACGCTCACCTTCATGATCCTGGGGCAAGTGTGCACCCGCAACTGCGGTTTCTGCGCCGTCACCTTTGGCAAGCCGCCAGCCTACGATCCCGAGGAGCCAGACCGGGTGGCGAAGGCGGTTGGCCGACTGGGGCTTGCGCACGTAGTGGTGACTTCCGTAGCCAGAGACGACCTGCCCGACGGCGGGGCGGAGATCTTCGCCGAAACGATTCGTAAGATCCGCGAGCACGATCCGAAAGTCGGCATCGAGGTGCTGATCCCGGACTTCAGGGGCTCACGCTGTTCCTTGGCCACGGTGATGGGTGCCAATCCTGACGTCTTGAACCACAACATAGAGACCGTTGCCAGACTTCAACCGGTAGTTCGGCCTTCGGCCCGGTACGAGCGCTCGCTGTCGGTTCTCCGGATGACCAAGGAGTTGGCAGGGGGTGTCCTCAGCAAGTCTGGCATGATGCTCGGCCTCGGGGAGGGCTGGGCGGAGATCATCCAAACAATGGCCGACTTGAGAAAAGTGGAATGCGACATCCTGACCATCGGCCAGTACATGCGGCCATCGCCACAGCACCTACCTTCGATTAAGTACTACGCACTCGAGGAGTTCGCCGAGCTGAAGCGAATCGGGGCAGGAATGGGCTTCCGCCACGTGGAAGCCGGGCCCCTGGTACGCAGCTCTTACCATGCCGAACGGCACGTGCCGCACTAGCCTCGGTGGGGGAGTCAATTATGGAAGAAAAGAAGAAATCCAGGGCCGAGATAGTAAAGGGACACAGCCGGGGTCTCCGGAGGACCACCCGGGAGGGCATTCCATTTCACGGGGTCGGCGAGGGCTCAGCCGGGTCCGGTTCATCGAGGGGACGGTTCAGGGGTTGGACCCGGTCGGGCGGACAGTGCGATTCGTAGACGAGAACGGCCGTTCCCGGTTGCTCTCCTACGAGCACTGCGTGCTCGCCCTCGGGGCCTTCGCCTTTGATCCGGACGCTTGAGGTTCAGCGGCCGCAAGGTGGCGACCACCGGCTCCCCGTAAACGAGTATCTTCAGGTGCGGGGCTATGAGACGCTGTGGGCCGTCGGCGATTGCGCTCTGGTACCGGAACCTGGTGGAGGCTACCAGCCGCCCACGGCGCAGCATGCGGTTCGCCAGGGGCGGCATGTGGCCCGCAACCTCGTGGCGTCACTCTCGGGCCAGAATTTGCGGCTTCACGATTACCGCGGGATGGGTATGCTGGCAACGCTGGGACGCCACCGAGGGGTGGGCCAGGTGATGGGTGTGAGGCTCACGGGGTTCCCGGCTTGGTTCGCTTGGCGGACGTACCACCTGTTCGCACTTCCGAGGTGGGTTGTTCCCTCCTTACATCGTCGAGCTCCAGGTGGAACCCCTTCAGACCGGCCGGGAGGCGCTGCGGCTGTACGGGGAGTCACTGGGGCTTGAGGAAGCGATTGCGGAGGCAGAAGGGGTGGGGAAGGCGGAGTTGTACGAGTGGTTGCGGGGGGGAGACGCAGAAGCCGTTTGACCGGGGCGGGGTTTGTGGCGGGGCTGGAACGGGAGGTGGGGGATGGGTGGGTGTTTGACAGGACGAAGCTGGGGCTGGGTGCGGGGGGCGCTGGCGGAACGGAGGCGGCTGGGGTCGGGTGAGATTTGGCCGCTCGTTGCGGTACTGGGCAGATGGGGTTCGGTGGCGGCGGGGTTACTGAAATGGGTTCCGAGCAAAGAATAGTGGAAGAAAAAGCCGCCCATTGCGACTAGCGTTTGCGGATGATCGCTGACAGCGGACAGCAGCGTCAAACACACGGGCATAGTTCCGAGGGAAGAGGCGGCGGACTTGCGAATTGCCGGAGTTATCGACTAGCATCGACTGAAACCCTAAATGAGCTTATTCAACCGCAAACCCGAAGAGACCATGAAGGTGACCTACATCTCCCACAGCGGAGCGAGCCAAACGGTGGCCGTGCTGGTAGGCGAGTCCGTGATGGAAGGCGCCGTAAAGAACGGCATCGACGGCATTGTGGCTGAGTGCGGCGGCGCCTGCCTGTGCGCCACATGCCACGTGTATGTGGACGAAAGCTGGCTGAGCGTGCTGGCGCCGATCGCGATGGACGAGGAAGTGATGCTGGGCAACACGTTCGCGAAACGCGAACCGAACAGCCGGTTGAGCTGCCAGATCATCGTCAGCAAAGAGCTCGACAGACTGATTGTCCGAACTCCCGAGGCGCAGAACTAATGCCGGGTGGCGTGGTGATCGCCGGAGCCGGACAGGCTGGGTTTCAGTGCGCCTTTTCCCTGCGAGCCGAAGGCTACGACGGGCCGATTACGCTGGTTGGCGAAGAGCCGTATTTGCCGTATCAGCGTCCGCCGCTGTCTAAGGGCTGCCTGCTGGGCAAACAGGATTTGGACGACGTCGGGCTGCGCCCCGCCGCCTTTTACGAGACGAACCGCATTGAACTTCAGATGGGCCGGAGGATTGCGTCGATTGATCGCGCGGAGCGGAGGGTTTTGCTGGACGGGGGCGGCGAGCTCGGTTACGACTATCTGATCCTGGCCACTGGGTCCCGGAATCGCCTGTTGCCGGTGGCAAACGCGATATTGGGCGGCGTGTTCTATCTGCGGACCCGGGACGAGGCGGCCAGTTTGATGGACGGGTTGGAAACGGCGCGGAGCGTGGTGGTGATCGGCGGCGGCTTTATCGGGCTGGAAGTGGCGGCGGCGGTGTCGTCGTACGGGATGAACGTAGTGGTGGTGGAGCCGCAGGCGCGGCTGATGCAGCGGGCGGTGGGGCCGGTTGTTTCGGCGCACCATCTGGACCTGCACACGCGGCATGGCGTGCGCATTGCCCTGGGCGCGGCGCCGGCGGAGATTCTAGGCGGCGGAGGGGGCGTTGTGGGCGTGCGTTTGAACACGGGGGAGACGCTGCCGGCGGATCTGGTGGTGGCCGGTATTGGCGTGATTCCGCAAACGGAGCTGGCCGAGGCGGCGGGCTTGCGGGTGGAGAATGGCATTGCGGTGGATGAGTATTTGCGAACCGAAGACGACGCCATCTATGCCGTTGGCGACTGTGCGTCCTATGTGAGCCGCTTTGGCGGTGGGCGGGTGCGATTGCAATCGGTACAGAATGCCGTGGACCAGGCGCGGTGCGTCGCGGGGGGGATTGCCGGGGCTGCGAAGCCGTACGACGCTGTGCCGTGGTTTTGGACGGACCAGTATGACGCGAAGTTGCAGATGGCGGGTCTCTCGAACGGTTTCGATACCGAAGTGGTTCGCGGCGAGGTGGAGAGCGGACAGTTCTCGGTGCTCTATTTCCGTGGGGGAACGCTGCTGGCGATCGATTCGGTGAACCGGCCGGGTGACCATATGGCGGGGCGGAAACTGCTGGCAGGCGGGTCCACGTTGACGGCGGATCAGGCGGCGGATGGGAGCTTTGAATTGAAGACGGCGATTCCTGCTTAGCGGCTTCGGAACGCTTGGCTTTGGACGATGGCCCCGATGAGATCGCCGAGCCGGGTGGAGCGCCTTCCCATCTCATCCATGGCGGCACGGAGTCAGGTTCTTACCGTTGAAGTCATATGGCGTGGAAGCATTTATTTTATTGGGTTCCGGAGCGGCGGCTGCGGCGGTTCCCGCGCCTTGTTTTCCGGGCGTTTTGCGGCTATCCTTTTTCTCGTCTGTAACCATTTGGGTGACTCCTTGGGGCTGGTTCCGCGAAGCTCGAACTTCGCATTCCTCTGTTTTACCCCAATCTTTGCGTAGTCCCCGAATGGTTCGCTATGCTTTCCCGTTCAGACTTCTGCCCGCCGAGGCGCATCGCTCAGGTAATAACATAGAAGCGGTGCGGAACACGATCACCGCGAAGGGAGAAAGGTATGGAATGCAACGTCACACGCAAGCTCATTGAGTCCCATCTGGTTGACGGCGAGATGATCCCCGGTCGGGAGATCGGGATCCGCATCGACCAGACGCTCACGCAGGATGCGACCGGAACGCTGGTGATGCTGGAACTCGAGGCGATGGGTCTCGACCGTGTCAAGACAGAGCTGTCGGCCCAGTATGTGGATCACAACCTCATCCAGGAAGACCATAAGAATCCGGACGATCACCTGTTCTTGCACAGTGCCTGCCGGCGCTTCGGTATCTGGTACAGCCGGGCGGGCAATGGCGTGAGTCACCCGGTTCACCAGGAACGTTTCGGAAAACCGGGGAAGACTCTGCTCGGCTCCGACAGCCATACCCCGGCTGCGGGGGCCGTCGGGATGCTGGCAATCGGGGCTGGAGGGCTTGACGTTGCCCTTGCGATGGCCGGTCAACCCTTCTATTTCAAGATGCCGCTGATTTGGGGCGTGAAGCTCATTGGCAAGCTTCCAGACTGGGTCAGCGCCAAAGACGTGATCCTTGAGCTGCTGCGCCGGCATAAAGTTAGCGGAGGCGTAGGCCGCATCATCGAGTACTATGGCTCCGGGCTTGCCTGTCTTTCCACCATGGACCGGCACGTCATCGCCAACATGGGTGCTGAGCTGGGCGCGACTACTACGGTTTTTCCGTCCGACGCCGAAGTGCGGCGCTTCCTCAAATCGCAAGGCCGCGAGCGCGATTGGGTGGAATTCGTAGCCGATCGCGACGCTACCTATGACGTTCACGAAGAGATCGACCTCTCGAACCTCGAGCCGCTGATTGCGATGCCGTCAAGTCCCGGAAACGTGGTGCCGGTCCGCGAGGTCGCTGGACAGGAGATTTACCAGGTCTATATCGGATCGTCGGCCAATCCCGGGTATCGGGATTTCGCCGTCGCGGCAGAAATCGTCAAGGGCCAGCAGGTGCACCATCGCATTTCCTTCGACATCAACCCAACGTCGCGGCAGATCCTGGAGAACCTCGTGCGCGACGGGCACCTGCTGTCTCTAGATTCGCGCCGGGGCCCGGATCCATCAAGCAGGCTGCAACGGCTGTATCGGTATGGGCCAAGCGCCTGCTACGGGCAAGATCAGCCTGCGTACCGTACCCCGGAATTTTCCCGGCCGGTCCGGAACGCGGGAGGACAAGGTCTGCCTAGTGAGCCCGGAGACCGCCGCCGCCTCGGCCCTCACCGGCGTGATTACCGACCCGCGGACCCTGGGCATCCCATATCTCAAGGTTTCCGAGCCCGAGACGCCGATCCTGAACACGGAGATGCTGCTGCCGCCCCTTCCCCCCGAGGAAGCTCGCAAGGTTCAGCTTGTCAAGGGTCCCAACATCGCCTCGCTTCCCGAGATTGAGCCGCTGCCCGAGGAATTGGAGCTTCCGATTCTACTCAAGACGCCGGATGACATTTCAACCGACGAAATCATGCCGGCCGGCGCCCGCGTTTTGCCC
>JANXRE010000052.1 GCA_025353165.1 Acidobacteriota bacterium
AAAAGTGGGTGCGCCACAACCGCTGATGAATCACCCCGAAAGAGCGGCCGATCTAGAGGTCCTCTGGGACGGCGCCTGGGCCGTTCGCGTGGGGCAAGTGTACTTCCCCGCCCCCGACCTTTACGAGCGCGGCGATCCGGACTGGGCCCGCTGGGCAGACCGTCCCGCCAAGCATCTCCGGGACGCCGAGGACTATTGGTTTCACGTCTACCGGCCGTCACCCGGCGACACCATCGTGGATATCGGCGCGGGCCGCGGGGAGGATGTCTTCGCGTTCTCCCGAGCCGTCCAGCCGGGAGGGCACGTGTGGGCCGTCGAAGCCCATCCCGCGACATTCCAAATCCTGGATGGGTTCTGCGGGAAGAACGGATTGTCGAACGTCACCAGGCTGAACTACGCGTGCGTCGAACAACCCGGGCTGCTTCAGGCCGAGACGCTGCCCGTGTGGGAATCCAACTACGTGCGGACCGGCGACGCAACTCCCGGCAGCCATCCGGTGGAAGGCGTGACGTTCGACTCGTTGGCCGCCGCCCGCGGAATCGGCCGCATCGATTTTCTGAAGATGAACATCGAAGGGGCGGAGCGTAATGCGCTGCCCGGTTGCCGCGCCACTCTGGAGCGAGCGCGCCACGTCTGCATAGCCGCGCACGACTTCCGCGCGGACCGCGGCGAAGGCGAACACTTTCGAACTCTCGCCTTTGTGCGCGAGTTTCTCGCCTCCGCCGGATTCGACCTGATCACGCGAGACGACGACCCGCGCTATTACGTGCCGTATCACGTTCACGGAGTCCGGCGCGGCTGACGAAAACGGCGATACAATCGGACCGATCCGGCCGCGTGATGGCCGGGAATACGGAGACGCAATCTTGCCTATTACGGTCGGAGTTGTTGCCGAATCTTGTCCGGACGAGCGCCGCGTTGCCCTCGCGCCGTCCGCTGTCCCGCTGCTGAACAAGAGCGGGGTCGAACTGTCGATTGAATCCGGCGCCGGCGCGGCGGCCGGTTTTCCCGATTCCGAATACGAGGAAAAGGGCGTCCGCATCGCCAAGGATCGGGCCGAGGTTTTCGCGAACGCGAGCGTCATCCTGCAGGTGCGGGCGCTCGGGGCAAATCCCGACGCGGGGCGCGCCGACCTGCGGCTGCTGCGCCCGGGCCAGGTGGTCATCGGATTCGGCGAGCCGCTCACCAATTTCGAAGCAGCCGCCAGCCTGGCCGCGGCCGGCGTCACCTTTCTCGCCATGGAACTGATGCCGCGCATCACCCGCGCCCAGGGAATGGATGCCCTGTCCTCGATGGCCACCATCGCCGGCTACAAGGCCGCCCTGATGGCCGCCAATGCCCTGCCCCGCATGATGCCGATGCTCATGACCGCCGCCGGCACGGTGACTCCGGCGCGCGTCCTGGTCGTGGGCGCGGGCGTCGCGGGCCTGCAGGCCATTGCCACCGCCCGGCGGCTGGGCGCCATCGTCAGCGGTTACGATATCCGCCCCGTGGCGAAGGAGCAGGTGGAAAGCCTGGGCGCGCGCTTCGTGGTCCTCGATCTGGAGACCTCCGCGGCCGAGGACAAGGGCGGCTACGCCAAAGCCATGGGCGACGATTTCTACGCCCGCCAGCGGCAACTGCTGGGCGACGTGATGGCCGAGCAGCACGCCGTCATCACCACGGCCGCGGTTCCGGGCAAGAAGGCGCCGGTGCTCATCACGGGCGCTATGGTGCGCCGCATGGCGTCCGGTTCGGTGATCGTGGACGTGGCTGCCGAGCGCGGCGGCAATTGCGAGCTGACCCGCCCGGGGGAGACCGTCGAAGAGGCCGGCGTCCGCATCTTCGGGCCGCTCAATCTCGCTTCCACCGTGCCGTATCACGCAAGCCAGATGTACGCCCGCAACGTGGTCGCGCTACTGAAATACCTGTTGAAGGACGGTGTCGTTACTCTGGACCGGAACGACGAGATCGTTCGCGAGACCCTGGTAACTCATGGGTCGGAAGTGGTTCATCCCCGGATTCGGGAACTGATGGGACTGGCAGTGGAGGCTTCCTAACATGTCGACCGATCTCGAACTCGGCCTGTTCGTATTCATGCTGGCGACCTTCCTCGGCCTGGAGGTGATCCGCAAGGTTTCGCCGCTGCTGCACACTCCGCTGATGTCGCTGACCAACGCGATCTCGGCCATCGCCGTCGTCGGCGCGATCGCCATCACCGGTGCCGGGCACGCTTCCACGCTCAGCCGCGTTCTCGGCTTCATCGCGGTCACCGCCTCCACCATCAACGTGGTCAGCGGATTCCTGATCACCGACCGCATGCTCAAGATGTTCAAGAAACGGGAGCCCAAACCGTGACCGAGACTCTGGTCAACTACATCTACATCGTCTCGGCGGCGTTGTTCATCCTGGCACTGAAGTGGATGAACTCACCCGCGTCAGCGCGGCGCAGCGTCATGGCGGGCGAGCTGGGAATGCTGCTCGCGGTGGTCGGCACGCTGCTGAAACACGACGTCGTCAGCTACCAGTGGATTCTGATTGCATTCTTCATCGGCTCGGCCATCGGCGCGCCCATCGCTTATCTGATGCCGATGACGGCGGTTCCCCAGCGGACCGCGCTGTCGCACGCTTTCGGAGCGCTCGCGGCGGCCCTGGTCGGCACGGCCGAGTACTACCGCGAGACGCCGCATGGCTTCGTCATGGTCGCGATCGTGGTCGAGACCTTGCTGGGCTTTCTCACCTTCACCGGCAGCCTCATGGCCTTCGGAAAGCTGCAGGAGATTTTGCCGCAGCGCCCCATCGTTTACCGCAAGCAGAACCTCATCAACTTCACTATGTTCGCGATCGCCGCGGGCCTGGGAGTGCGCCTGGCACTGGTCCCGGAGGATGTCTGGATCTTTCCGATCTTCGCCGGGCTGTCGCTCGTATTTGGCGTCCTGCTGATCATCCCCATCGGGGGCGCGGACATGCCGACCGTGATCGCTTTGCTGAATTCTTACGCCGGACTGTCGGCCTGTGCCATGGGATTCGCGCTTAATAACAAGCTGCTGATCGTCGCGGGCGCGCTTGACGGCTCCTCCGGGTTGATCCTGTCGATCATCATGTGCAAGGCGATGAACCGGTCGTTTGCCAACGTGCTGTTCGGGGCGTTCGGACAGCTTCAGGCCGCGCAGGTAAAGGTGGAACAGCGGGCCGTGCGCAGCGCCACGCCCGAAGAGGCCGCCGCCATACTGGAGGCTGCCAGCAGCGTCATCATTGTTCCCGGGTATGGTCTGGCAGTCGCGCAGGCCCAGCACAAAATCCGGGAGTTGTACGATGGCCTGACGCGTCGCGGAGTGGACGTCAAGTTCGGCATTCACCCCGTCGCGGGCCGCATGCCGGGACACATGAACGTCCTGCTCGCGGAGGCCGACATCCCCTACGACCGGCTGTTTGAAATGGACGACATCAACTCGGAATTCCCGCAGTGCGATGTCGCGCTGGTCATTGGCGCAAACGACGTCACCAACCCGGCCGCTCGCCACGACAAGTCCAGCCCGATTTACGGCATGCCGATTCTGGATGTGGACAAGGCCCGCACGGTGATGGTGATCAAGCGGTCGATGAACCCTGGGTTTGCGGGGATTGAGAATGAGCTGTACTACCTGGATAAAACCCTGATGCTGTTCGGCGATGCGAAGTATTTCGTCTCAGAAGTGATCAAGGAACTCCCCACCGCCGTCCGCGCGTGACACACACTGCCGGATACTTCTTGGAGTACATTCTTGCATACAGTCAGCGGCCCTCCGCTACCGCCGGGGATGGACCGGACAGCGAATGACCGCGTCACTCCCCGATCCAGGCCGACGCGAAAGCCAGCGTCCCTGCCTATTGTCTCGGACGACACGTTGCTGCCCCGGCCCGGTATCCAGCCATTAAACGTGGCTCCGTGCAGGTTGCCATGCGAATCGGCAGTCAGTCCCGAAAAGGAGCAATCCCCTTGGGCTTGTTTAGAAACGTGTGCACCGTTCCTAGGTACGGGCCGCAGCCCGTCAGGACGGCTGCCGCCAGCCCTAATCTAGCGAACCGCCGCTAATGGCTCTTCCCACTTCCCCGATTCGCCGGCCCGCACAACCGCTTCGATCACCGCCATGTTCTTCAGAGCGTCCTCC
>JANXRE010000076.1 GCA_025353165.1 Acidobacteriota bacterium
CGCGTCTTTACTCGCATCGGAGCTTCCGACAATCTCGCGCGCGGACGCAGCACCTTCATGGTGGAGATGACGGAGACCGCGGTCATCCTCAACACCGCCACATCGAAAAGCCTCATCGTCCTCGATGAAATCGGCCGTGGCACTGCAACCTATGACGGCCTCGCCCTGGCTTGGGCCGTGGTCGAACACATCCACCAGCGCATTGGGGCACGCACGCTGTTTGCGACCCACTATCACGAACTCACTGAACTTGCCGATCTGCTCGATGGCGTCGCCAACCTGCGCGTCGCGGTGAAAGAGGCTGGCGATCAGATCATCTTCCTGCGCAAAGTGGAACCCGGCCGCGCCGATCGCTCCTACGGCATCGAGGTAGCGCGTCTCGCGGCTCTGCCGGTGAGTGTGATCGAGCGGGCTCGGGAGATCCTCGCGTTGCACGAGGTGACCGGGCACGAAGTTACGGAAGAGCTCGCGCCGGGCCATCCAGAGGCTGGTCCCGTGCAGATCCAGATGTTCGAGCCGGTGAACTATCAGATCGCCGGCCGGATTCGCGGCCTGGACCTGAACAACACCCGGCCAATGGAAGCGCTGCGGATCTTGGCCGAGTTGCAGGATGAGTTGAAGCGCCAATGAGAGTCGCCGGGCTCATCAGCGGGACATCGGTGGACGGAATCGACGTGGCGATCCTGGATATCGGCGAGGGGGGCATGAGCCTGGCCGGCGCGGGCTCGGTCGCGTACCCCGCGGATGTGCGCGGCGCGATTCTGGCAGCGTCGAATGCCGACACCCACACGGCGGCGATCGCACGGCTCAATTTCTTCTTGGGCGAGCTGTTCGCGGAAGCTCTCCTGGAGGTTTGCGATCGGGCCGGGACGCCGGTCCGGTCGATCGACCTGATCGGCTCTCACGGCCAGACCATCTTTCACGAGGGGGAACCGGTGCAGTTCCTCGGGCGGAGAGTCGCCAGCACGATGCAGATCGGCGAGGGTGCTATCATCGCCCGGCGGACTGGCGTGCCGGTCATCTCGGATTTTCGCGTGGGCGATATGGCGGCGGGCGGAAGGGGCGCGCCGCTGGTCCCGTTTCTCGATTACCGGTTGTTCCGGTCGGAGACGGTGAGCCGGATCGCGCTGAATATCGGCGGCATCGCGAATATCACCGTGATTCCGCGCGGCGCGAAGCCGGAGGACGTGATCGCGTTCGACACCGGTCCGGGGAACATGGTGATGGACCAGCTTGCGCCTCCCTACGACGCGGATGGGGCGAAAGCGCGGGCGGGCGCGGTGCACCAGGCGTTGCTGGACCAGTTACTGCACGACCCCTACTACGCCGCGCAGCCTCCGAAAACCGCCGGTCGCGAGCAGTACGGTCCGGACTTCGTGGCGCGCACGGGAATCGACATCGCCACCGCCGCCGAGCTGACCGCCCGCACCATTGCGATGGCGATCCGGAATTACGAGGCGGGGGAAGTAATCGTATCCGGAGGCGGCGTTCACAACGGCTACCTCATGGAGCGGATCCGCGCGCTTCTGCCTGGCGTTCGGGTCGCGACTTCGGCGGAATACGGCATGGATATCGATGCGAAGGAAGCGGTTCTGTTTGCGGTTCTGGCGTACGAGAGCTGGTTCGGCCGGCCCTGCAACGTCCCTTCCGCCACCGGCGCAAGGCTCGCTGTCGTTCTGGGGAAGCTCTCGCGGTAGCGTTTTCGCCGAACCCGGCTCTGCCCGTTTGCGTACTCCTTTTCAGGAACTAATATGTTTTGCACCAAATGCGGCGTTGAACTGAAAGAGATGGACAGGTTTTGTTGCCAGTGCGGATGCACCACGGGACGCGGCGTTCGCCAGCCATTCGCCGGGAACGGGTCCAACCGCCTGAGCCGCCCGCGCGACGACCGGAAGGTCGCCGGAGTGTGCGCCGGAATCGCTCGTTACATGGGCGTTGACGTCACGCTCATCCGTGTTCTCATGGTTGTGTTGGCGCTCTGGCCGCCAACCGTGGGCCTGATCGTGTACCTGGTCTGCTGGGTGGTCATGCCCAACGATCCGCTCTACCTGCCGGTGCCCGCGCACGCGGAAACCGGCGGAACGGCGTGATCCGGATATGAAGGAAGTACTGACCAAGAGCTTCTGGCAGGGAGTGAGGCGGACCTTCACTGAGGCCCGCCAGGATCCGCCCGTCCAGGACGCCAACTCGCAGCCCGCGGCCGAAGCGAAGCCGGACGACCCTGCGCCGGCCGACGTCCCGCCGCCGATCGATCCTACGCCTTAACGGTGTGGAACTCCCAGCCCTTGCGGAACACCGGCTTCAATAGCTTATTCGCTTCTGCGTTATTCACGATGCGCATCTTGTCGGAGTCGTACTCCAGCTTGCCTTCGTGGCGGAGCGCTATCACGCCCAGCAGCATCCATTCCACGAACGGAGCCGCGACGTCGAAGTTTGAGCACGCCGGGTCGCCGCCCTTGCACGCCCGGATAAAGTCGCGCATGTGGCCCGGCGAGCGCGTAAGCAGCGGCGCGGGCATCTGGTAGTCCTTCATCTTCTCAACCGGGAGCAGCCGGGTGATGTCGCCGTAGGTGCCGGTCGTCATCATGCCCTTGTCGCCGATGAACAAGCTTCCATCGGGCTGTGGGAACCGCAACTGCGCGTCCGGCTCCTTCAAAGCCTGGAATGCCTCCCAATTGAACACGCTGCCGGGCGACCGGAATTCATTGCCCGATGGACGCCCGCCCGCTCCGGCGGGCCTGTTTGCCGGGGACGGACCCGTTCGGAACGGCGGATCGCCGATCCACTCGCCGTCGGGAACCCCGGCGATTTTCGGACTCTCCTTGAGGCCGTCGTACCAGAAGATCTTCAGCGCCGGCATATCTCCGAACGGCGCGAAATCAAAACGGATCACCGACGACTTCGGGAACATGAACGGGCTGACACCATCCTTCTTGATGCACTCCACGCCGACCACCTTGCGCTTGGATAGGTGAAGCGCCATGTTGGGCGCGCCTAGAATGTGGCAGGCCATGTCGCCCAGAGCGCCGCAGCCGAAATCGTAAAACCCGCGCCAGTTGAATGGCTGATAGAAAAAGCCGCCATTCGGGCCGGGGTCGGTCTTGCCTTCCGCGGTGAAGGGCCGCTTCTCGGCGATGCCCAGCCAGAGATCCCAGTCGAGCGTGCTGGGAATCGGATCTTCCGCCGGAATCGCGGTGAGGCCCTGCGGCCACATCGGACGATCGCTCCAGGCGTGAACTTCGGTGACGCTCCCGATCTCGCCGCTCCAGATCATCTCGGCGCACTGCCGCGTGCCTTCGTTCGAGTAGCCCTGGTTCCCCATCTGCGTCGCCACCTTGTACTTTGCGGCGGCCGCGCGCAATTGGCGGGCTTCCCAAATGGTGCGCACCAGCGGCTTCTGCACGTACACGTGTTTGCCGCGCTCCATGCACCACGTCGCCGCCGTGGCATGCATGTGATCCGGCGTGGCGACGATCACCGCGTCGATGTTGTTGCCTTCCTTGTCGAGCATTTGCCGGAAGTCGCGGTACTTCGGCGCGTTCGGAAAGCGGTTGAACATTCCGGAAGCGCGGCGGTCGTCCACGTCGCACAACGCAACAATGTTCTCGGTGGGCGCGGCCGCCGAGATATTCGATGCGCCCTGGCCGCCGGAGCCGATCGCCGCGAAATTCAGTTTCTCGTTGGGCGATTTGTATCCCATCGACTTCAGGGTAGGGGCGGCGCCGAAGCCCGCTCGCGGAAGCGCGCCGGCCAGCAGGCTGCCGTAAAAAAAGTATCGTCTCGTCACTGCCATTTTTCAGTTCTCCAGGAAGTCGTACTTCAACCCAGACAGCTCTTCACGTAAGCGAGGCATTTCTTCGCCTCGGCAATGATGTTCGAATCATGTGGAATCGGATACTCCAATTCGAGGTTCGCCGGGAACCCGTACTTCTCCTTTTTCAGGAGTTGCATCACTTCCCTGATCGGCGTGTCGCCCGTGCCCCACACCGCGACATTGGGGCCGTGGTTCTTCTTGCGATCCTTGACGTGCAGGTTGGTGATCTTCGCGTGGTGCTGCTTGATAAACGCGACCGCGTCGTAACCGGCGGCGGTGAAGTGGCCGATATCCAGATTGATGCCGTTGTACTTGCCGTATGACATCAGCGTGTCGTAGCTCTCCAGCGTGGCCGTCTGGTTCGGGTCGCCGGTCGCGTCGTGCCCGTGATAGCCGACCAGCAATTTGTGCCTGTCCGCGACGGGCGCGATGCGCTTGGCCATGGTGAGGGTCGTGCTCGTCGAGATGGCCTTGACTCCCAGCCCCTCCGCCATCCGGAACCCGTATTCGACGTCCTCGTCCGTCATGCGGTCTTGCATGTTGTAGCACAGCAGGGCGACGTCGACCCCGGCATCGTTGAACTTTTTGGCGACGGCTTTCCAGGTATTCGCGTCCGTCTTCATCCGCCACTGTTTGATCTGGTTCCGCGCGGCCGGCGCTCCCGCCAACGCCTCGCAGTGATCCGACATCAGTTCCGCTTCGCCCAGCCCGATCTCGACATAGGCCCGGACGATGGCTTCCGGGTCGGGCGCGGCGATCCGGTTGAAGCTATACGTAATCGCGCCGATCTGCACGCCATTGAACTTCGAATCGATCCTCGCCGCGCCGAACATCCTCGCCAAAGGCAAGGAGGCAAGCGCGATCTTTCCGATGTCCCGCCGGGTTGGTTGCATCATCACTCTACAAGCGTACTTCAACCGAGGACAGCCTTCTTGAAGATACAATGCCAGGGGTGACGGATGAGAACTAAAGCGGTTCTGATTTGCGGTTTGTTATTGCCATTCGCTGCGCATGCAGGCGTCAAGGCCGTCTGGGCGGTGAACGACGGCGAGAAGATCGACCGGGACGACCGGCATCACCCCTCGAAATCCGCCAACTCAGCGTGGGACGGCAAGAGGATAGCGATCTTCGGCGCGCGCAACGAAATCGTGGCCTTCCAGGTTGTCGTCGAAGCGGACGAGGCTGGAATCCGGAGCCTTTCCGCGCGCCTTCCCGAACTGGTTCACAGAACCGACAAGATTGTCTACGCGCCGCCGGAGCGCGATCCCACCCGCTACGCCGGCCGCCCCATCCAGCTTTTCTCGGTGAACTATATGGACGTGGTGAAGCCCACCGCGGCCTCCTGGATCTACCTGCTTGGGACGCCGTCGGCTCCCCGCCATCCAACCGGGTGGAAGCCGGTGCAACTGGTTCCTGAAAACGCGCGCAGAGGAAAGGGCGGCTTTCCCGTGACGGTCGCGCCCTCGCGCAACCAGGCGCTATGGATTGAGGTCTACCTGCGCCGTGATTTGCCCGCGGGGATCTTTCACGGCAACATCGAGCTCGATATAGAGGGACGGAAGCGGACGTTACCGCTGGAGCTCGAGGTCCTGAATTTCACTCTCCCCGACGAGAACAGCATGAACGCCATGGTTTTCCAGGAGTCCGAGCAGGGAGTACTTTATCAGGGCCGGAACATGGACGAAGAATATCACCGCTTCGCGCATCGCCAGCGAATCGAGTTGGTGCAGGCCTACGACGAGGATGTGGTCCAACGATTCATCGGCCGCTTCCGGGGCGGCGACTTCACGCGCGACCAGGGTTACGAAGGGCCGGGAGAGGGGCAGGGAAACCGCATCGTCCCGAGGACGTTTTACGGGCCGGGCAAGGCATTCGACGAGCGAGGCAGCGCCTGGAAGATCTCCGATGCGTGGATGACGTTTCTCGACCACACACTGCCCGGCGCCATCACGTTCGTCTACGCGCCGGACGAGCCGTCTCTTGAAATGTTTCCGTACATCCACAAGCTTGCGGATAATCTCCATTCCAATCCCGGTCCGGGCCGGAGGCTGCCGCTGTTCGTCACGCATGAATACGTGCAGGACCTGGACGGTGCAATCGATATTTGGGACTCGGGTCCGCAGGGTTACGCGATCGGTAAGGCGGAGGAGGAGAGGGCAAAAGGGCGCGACTACTGGGTCTACAACGGGGGCCGGCCTTGGGGTGGAGCAATCGTCATCGATGCGCCGGCAACGGATGCCAGGGCCACCATCTGGGGTTGTTTCAAGCACGGCATTCCGGTGTATTTCTACTGGCACGGCGACCACTGGCGCCACAACACGCAGAAGCCCGGGAACCGCATTCAAAACGTATGGGCGAATCCCATCACTTTCGACAACCGGGGCCAGCCTGACAAACCGGTGGAGGACCAGAACTACGCGAACGGAGACGGCGTGCTGTTCTATCCGGGGGAGGAGAAACTCCACCCCGCGGAAGACCGCGGTATTGCGGGACCCTGTTCCACCATTCAGCTCGCCAATTTTCGGCGCGGATTGCAGGATCATCAATACCTGACGCTGGCGCGCAAGGCAGGGCTCAACTTGCTGGTTCGCGAGAGTCTGGAACAGGTGGTGCCAAAGATGTTCTCAGACGCGGGCAAAACCGTCGGTTTCTCCGAGCACGGCGACGACTACGAGCGCGCCCGCTACCGGCTGGGCAAGGCGCTGGCGCTGAAATGATTTAGTGGACTTAGGACGCGGCGCACGCACGAGTTCGTGTGCCACGTCACTGATATTCACCGAGAGTCGATTTCACGGAAAGTGCTTTCGTAATCGCTTCGCGGGCGGGCGCGACCACCTGAACGACCGGACCGTCCGCAAATAGTGCCGGCTTCTGATTCCACGTCGCGCCGGGCGGGTACACGGCGACGTGGTCCCAGACAACGCTCTTGCGGTCGTGCTCGCCCATGGATTTCGAAACCAGCCGGTCCTTATCCCAATACTGCGCGGCGCGTCCATCCGAAATGCGTTTGAGCGCCGACGTGGACGGTGCGCTCCAATCGCTAAACAGTACCGGCTCCCACACCACGAAAGCGCGCACCGGCTGGCCGGGAAACGCCTTCAATATTGCTTCGATTGCAGAGGCCCCCTGCAAACAAACCGTTCAAGTCGGGGACAACAGCACCAGCAACCGCACGTCTCCCTTGGCTGCGTTGAAAGCGTCCTCGATGGTGGAACGGTTTTCCTGCGTGAGGGCCACCAACACATGCTGACCGGCGGGGGCTGTATGTCCGCCGGAATAATAGAAGAGCCCCGCGCCCAGTAGCAGCGCGGCGGGGATCGCGAGAAGAGTCTTGCGGGTCATGGGTTCACCGGGTCAGGAGATTGGCGGCAGCGTCCGCCACGATCTGCGGAAACAATATCGACACGAACACGAAGAACGCGGACAGCCACAGCAGCGCGGAACTGAGGAAGATCGGTTTCCGGCTGCACCGCTTGCTCCGCCACGCCTGATAAAAACCGTAGGCGATAAACAGAACGGACGCGCCCAGAAGATAGGGCCGCAAGGCGGTCAGAACCGTGGAGCTTCCGGCCAGGCTGGCGGCAAAAACGAGCGGCAGAACCGGCAGGCAGCAACTGGACGCGGCGATCACGCTGACCATGGCGGCAACCCCGGCAAACGCCGTGCGGCCGCTGCTCGACGACCCGCCGGAAGTGGCGCCGGCTTTCATTTCAGAATCGCCTCCATCTTTCCGAGTTCCTCATCCGAAAACCGGAGGTTCGCCGTGGCCGCCACGCATTGCTCCACCTGTTCCACCCTGCTGGCGCCAATCAGAACGCTCGTCATGCCTTCGTGCCGCAGCACCCACGCCAGCGCCATCTGAGCCAGTGTCTGCCCGCGCTCCCCGGCGATTTCATTCAACGCGCGAACCTGCCGGAGCTGCTGCTCGCCGATGTCCTCCCGCTTCAGAAACCCGCCGCGAGCCGCGCGCGAATCGGATGGAATCCCGCCCAGGTAGCGATCGCTCAGCAGTCCCTGCGCCAGTGGAGAAAACGCGATCGCGCCGATCCCCTCAGTCCGGAGAGCATCCAGCAGCCCGTCCTCGGACGCGCGACGGAACATCGAGTACTTCATCTGGTGGATCAGGCAGGGAACGTTCAGCGCCCCGACTGCCGCGCGCGTCTGCTCCACGTTGTAGTTCGAAATGCCGGCATACAACGCCTTGCCGGAATGAACTGCCTGCTCCAGGGCCGACATCGTCTCCTCCATCGGAGTGCCGGGGTCCGGACGGTGCGAGTAGAAGATGTCCACGTAATCGAGCCCCATCCGCTTCAGACTCTGGTCGAGGCTGGACAGCAAATACTTCCGCGAACCGAAATTCCCGTACGGTCCGGGCCACATGTCGTATCCGGCCTTGGTCGAAATGACCAGCTCGTCGCGATAGGGCGCGAGGTCCAGTTTCATCACCCGCCCCAGCGTCTCCTCGGCGGAGCCCGGCGGCGGACCGTAGTTGTTCGCCAGGTCGAAATGCGTCACGCCGAGATCGAATGCCCGGCGTAGCATGGCTCGGCTGTTCTCGAATCGGTCGATCCCTCCGAAATTGTGCCACAGCCCGAGCGATACGGCAGGCAGTTGCAATCCGCTGCGGCCGCAGCGGCGATAAGTCATATCCGCATAACGCCCCGGGTTTGCAAGGTATTCGTGCAATCTAATCTCCTCCTGGCACTTCGTCCGCGATTAACTGGAAGCTTCGGAGCGGCGCAGCCCCGAACGCAGTAGTGATTGCGACATCGGCTGCATCGCGTCCAACTGCAATCAAGACCCGTCCGATCCGCGGGACGTGAAACCGCGCGTCGAATGCCCACCACCGGTCGGTGAGATAAGCCTGGAAGAACGCGCTGAAATTCATCGCGCCCACGACCGGCACGCCGATGTCTTTCAGGTAGCTGGTCGCGTACCGAGCCGGAATATTCAACGCCCGACAGAACGCGATTGCAAGATGCTGGAAGTCCCTGCACACGCCGGCGCGCTCCGTATAGACATCGAGAGCGGTCCGGGTCGGCCGGGCGAACTCATACCCGAAGGCGACCTTCTGTTGGACCCAATCGCAAATCGCCTGAACACGCTCCCAGCCTGGCTGCGTATGGCCGAACCACTCCGCCGCGACAGGGGAGAACAGATCCCCTTCGCAATACCGCGAGGCCAGCAGGTATTCCAGCACCTCATGCGGGAGCTTCTCTTCCGGAACCTGGATCGCATCGGGAGCGATCTGGTCGGGTACGCCCGAGTCTTCGATCGGGGTCAGGTTATGCAGCCGGATTCCGCCGGCGGGCGCGACAAACCGCGAACATACGCTACCGAACGAATCGGTGTAAAGATCGATGGGCACGGGAGGATCAGCGCGCAACAGATCCGGCTTGCGAAGACTTCCGGCGCGCGACGAATGGACATGCACCATCGCCACCGCCGCCGGATTGTCGAACCCGATGCCGTAGCCCAGTCGTATCCGCACTCGCCCTATTCTAGGCCGAAAGCTGCGAAAAGGGCCGCAACACAATGACATTCTGTTTGCGAATTACCGTGGACGAAGGCCTTGCCGGCATCGCCGATACCCGCGTGGTGTCGGGAGCCGAATCGCTGACCGCCAGCAAGGGGGCCACCTACCCGGGTCCGGGGTTCTCCTTTTTCATCCTCAACTCCGGGTTGCGGTCGCTCCGCGACAAAGCGCTGCCTTGTTTTGAAGAGGTTTTTGCGTGCGAGACGTCCATGCGGGAACGCCTCTTCAAGGTGGTGAATCTCTACGCTGCGCAGATCCGGCGCATGGCCGAGGAAGATGGAAAGGCGCTGCGGGACGCCGATCTGAGTTTCAACATCCACGCGCTGATCGGCGGGCAGATGGTCTCCCACTCGGTGCATCGCCTCTACAGGGTCTACCCCGAAGGAAACTGGGTTGAGATCGGTCCGGACACTTCGTACCAGATCATCGGCAATTCCGGCTTCGGCAAACCGATCCTGGAACGCTCCTTGACGCACTCGGAGTTTCGGTTGGGCGCGGCGGAAACAGACGGCGACGGCCCATGAGAGCTTCTATTTCGCATCGCGCCAGTTCGCTCCGATCCCGATGTCCACCAGCAGCGGGACGTCTAGAGAATACACCTGCTCCATCTCGTTTTTCACCAGCTTCCGAAGCTCGGCGGCCTCGTCCGGCGGCGCTTCAAAAACCAGTTCGTCATGCACCTGCAACAGCATCTTCGATCTCAGCCCGCGCTCGCCGAGCAACGCGCCAATGCGGATCATCGCCATCTTGATCAGGTCCGCCGCGGTCCCCTGGAGCGGCGTATTCACGGCCGTTCGCTCGGCAAACCCGCGCGCGCTTGCGTTGCGGCTCTTCATATCGGGGATGGGCCGCTTTCGACCCAGCAGCGTGATGGCGAACCCCGATTCCCGCACCTCGTCCTTGGTCCTCTCGATGAACTTCTTCACGCCCGAGTAGCGCTCGAAATACGTGCGAATATACGTCTCGGCTTCCTTGCGGTCGATGCCAAGCGATTGCGCCAGGCCGAAAGGAGTCTGGCCGTACACGATTCCGAAGTTCACGGCCTTGGCGTTGCGGCGCATTTCCGGCGTCACCAGGATCGGCCCGACTCCGAACACCTCCGCCGCGGTCCGCGTGTGGATGTCCTCGCCGTTGCGGAACGCGTCCAGCAGCACGGCATCGCCCGACATGTGAGCGAGCAGGCGCAGCTCGATCTGCGAGTAGTCGGCAACCAGCATCGTCCAGCCCTCGCGTGGAATAAACGAGGCGCGAATCTCCCGGCCGAGCTCGGTGCGGATCGGGATATTTTGCAGGTTCGGGTTCGACGAGGACAGCCGTCCGGTGGCCGCGCCGATCTGGTTGAACGTCGTGTGCAGCCGGCCCGTGTCCGACCCGATCAGCGCGGGCAGGGCATCCACATACGTGCCCTTGAGTTTCGTGAGCTGGCGGTATTCGAGAACCTTCCTCACGATCTCGTGATCGGGCGCGAGTTCCTCCAGCACATCCGCGGCGGTGGAGATCTGTTTGCCCTTTCCGTACCTCACCGGTGCGGGGAGGCCCAGATCTTCGAACAGGATCTTGCCCAATTGCTGCGGCGAGTTGATGTTGAACGCCTTCCCGGCAAGCCGGCAAATCTCGAGCGAGAGTTTTTGGATCTCGGCATCCATGCGGCCCGACAGAGCGTGCAACTGCCCGGTGTCGATGCGAATCCCCTCGCGCTCCATTGCGGCGAGAACCGGTACGAGCGGCAGGTCGATGTTTTCGTATAGTTCCCGCAGACCCCGCGCGTCGATTTCCGGCGCGAACTTCTCGTAAAGCGCTAAGGCCGCCTCGGCTGCCTGCTCCGCCGCGGGAAGCAGTTGGCGGTCCAGGTATTTCTCGGCCAGAGTCTCGGCGCCGCACGCCGAGGGGTCGGCCGAGATGAGGAACGCGTACAGCAGGATGTCGTGCCGCAGGCCGCCCGCCTCGAGCCCCTCGCTCGACAATCCGGCGACCAGCGATTTGAAATCGTGCGCGATCTTCGGGCGCGCCCCCGACCGCAGTTCGGCCATCGCGCGCGCGCTTGACCGGACTATTTCCGCCGTTGCCGCCCGGCCCTCGCCCACACGCGCGGCGAATCCCACGCTGCTGGTGAGCGCGATCGCCAGCGGCGCTTCCGGCGGCAGGCCCGCCATCCATTCGTCGAGCGCTGCCGCGGAATCGAACACGGCGTAATCGCGCGTGTGCGAATCCTCGCTCGGCCCGAGCTCCTTCAGCAGGCTGAAGAACTCCATCTCGCGATACAGCGATTTCAGCGCCTCCCCGTCGGCCGGTTGCGCCTTCGCGTCTTCCACGGTGAACGGGATCGGGACGGCGCGGTCGATGGTCGCCAGCTTCTTGCTCAGCTCGATCTGCTCGCGATGGTTTAGCAGGCTTTCGCGGTACGCCTTCCGCTGCACCTCGCCCGCCCGGTCGAGCGCCGCTTCCACCGAGCCGAACTGGAGTACAAGGTCGCGCGCTCCCTTGTCCCCCACTCCCGGAGCGCCGGGGATGTTGTCCACCGCGTCGCCCTTCAGCGCCAGCAGGTCGGCCACCTGCGACGGCTTCACGCCCATGAATTCGAGCACCTTGTCCGGGTGGTACCAGGTGTCGTCCTTCATGGGGTTGTACATCCACACCCGGTCCGTAACGAGCTGCAGCATGTCCTTGTCGCTGGATACGATGACCACGTCCAACTCACCGCCGACGCACCGGTGCGCGATGGTTCCGATCACGTCGTCCGCCTCGAAGCCCGGATATTCGAGGACCGGGATCCGCATGGCCTCCAGCGTGCGTCGCACATACGGGATTTGTGGGGTGAGGTCCTCGGGCATCGCGGCGCGGTTCGCTTTGTAATCGGCGAACGCGGCGTCGCGAAACGTCGGCCCGGCGCTCTCGAAAACGGCGGCGATATATTCCGGTTTGTACGATTGCAGGAGCTTCCGGATCATGTTGTGGAAGATGTAGACGGCTTCGGTGGACAACCCCGCCGAGGTCCGCATGGGCGGCGCTCCGCTGCGGGCGCGCGCGTGGTAGGCGCGGAAAATGAAGCCGAACGAATCGATCAGGAAGAGGCGGGGCCGGGGCACCCAACCATCTTAGCGCCCGTAGGAGTGTGTCGGCCTTGCCACACACCACCGTTGCAAAGTGTGGCTACAGAACCACAGTACAACTCTTACAACCCTTTACGAATCAAACGGATGCGGAGCCCTCGCCCCCGCTGGTAAAATAGGGACTCATCCGAAATGCGATTTGAGACCACGCTAGCCCATCCCGTCGCCGCCACCGGAGTCGGACTGCACAGCGGCGCTCCCGTCAACATTCGCATACTGCCCGCGCCCGCGGCCACCGGGATCGTATTCATCCGGACCGACCTCGACTGCTTCCCGATCCCCGCCAGTTGGCGGCATGTCGCCAAGGTCAGCTACGCGACCAGCCTGATGCGGCAAGGCGTTCTGATCTCCACCACCGAGCACCTGCTGAGTTCGCTCTACAGCATGCGGGTGGACAACGCGTTCATCGAGATCGACAACCTGGAGGTTCCCATCCTCGACGGCAGCGGGCAGCCGTTCGTCGAACTGATCGGGGAAGCCGGCATTCACACCTATCGCCGCCGGCGGAAGTACCTTTGCATCCGGCGGCCGGTTTCGGTCGAGGGCAACGGAAAGCGCATCACGATCCTTCCGGCCGATCGCTTCCTCCTCAGTTGCGACGTTTTCTTCGACCATCCGCTGGTCGGACGCCAGACGCTCGAAATGGAAGTCTCGCCCGAGCGGTACGCGAAGGAGCTAGCCCCGGCGCGCACCTTCGGTTTCGAGGCCGACTTGAATCAGCTCCGCGACATGGGGCTGATCCGCGGCGCGTCCCTGGAAAACGCCGTCTGCTTCGAGGCGGACAGAGTATCGAATCCCGGAGGACTGCGGTTCCCCGACGAGTGCTGCCGCCACAAGGCGCTCGATCTGATCGGCGACCTGGCCCTGATCGGGCGCCCTCTGCTCGGCCATGTGATCGCGGAGCGCGCCGGGCACGCGATGCATGTCGCGCTGGTGGGACGCATCATGGCCGACCCCGGTTGTTACGAGATCCTGACCTTGGACCAGATCGCGGCGCGAGTGGCCAGCTCGCTGGTAAGCTAGTGCTCCGGCAGATTCCTAATCTTCTGACGCTCAGCCGGCTGTTGCTCGTGCCCGTGGTGCTACGCGCCATTTGGGTTCACGAATTCGCGTGGGCGTTGCTATGGTGCGCGATCGCGGGGGCCACTGACGCACTCGACGGATTTCTCGCGCGCCGCCTCCAGGCGCGATCGCGATTCGGCGCGTATCTGGATCCGGTAGCGGATAAACTGTTGCTCAGCGGCGCGTACCTGGCGCTCGGACTAAAGGGCTTCATCCCACTCTGGATCACTGCGATCGTTTTCGGCCGCGACCTGCTGATCCTAGCCTTCGCCGGCTTCGCTTTTCTGCTCACTCCTTCGCGCGACTTTCCGCCGTCGATCTGGGGCAAGCTCTCGACCATCGTGCAGGTAGGGGCCGTTCTGGTGGTGCTTCTGAACCTCGGCGGGCCTTTGGCGCCGTTTGCGCTCGGGTGTGTCGCGCTGGCGACTTCCTGGAGCGCAATTCATTACCTCTTCCTGGGCTTTCGAATGATTCGCCACTAGCTAGGCAAGCTTACGGTACAACGGCAAGCTCGGCAAACGCCTCCATGGCCGCCGCCTGTCTATGTTACACGAAAGCCGGTGCGCCAGGCCGGCGCGGGCGGGCCGCTGCGGCGACGGACACGCGCGAAGTAGCCCAAGCTTCTACTGCGGCGCTACACCAAACTAACCGCGCCACCGTGAACGACCCGGGGTGGCGTCGGAGCAGATTCAGCAACGTCTCCACGGCCCTTGCGGGTATAGGCGGCGCCTGAAGAACGGCGAACAAGCCGGAAATCGCGCGCAACGCGTCTTCCCAAGAGCGCGGTTTTGGAACTCGCCGCGCCCTGGTCACGGGCGAATACAAAAAGCACTGTGGACCGTTCGCGTCCCGCGTCGAGCAAGGCGCGTCTAGCCGTCATAGATGTCCCGGCGGTGGAGAGCGCCGACGTCCGCAAGATGTCACACGGGACATTCGGGGGCCGGGGGGCTACCGGCAAACGCGCTTGCACGACGCTCGGTCGAGAACCGTTCCAGCAGCGTCTCCACGGAAATCCTTTGCCTCCGGGCTTCTTCGGCGAGCCGCGTTTCGGTTTCAAGTGGAATCCGGATGCCAATCGGGTAGCTCCGCTCTCCCGGATGAACACGATGCCGCGCTCATTGACGCCGGAAATCACCGGGGGTACCCTTAAGGTTGTGGCTACGCCGGTGACACGCTATTTGCCCTCTCGCCATTATTTGTCCGCCGGCCTCGTCGCGCTGGGGCTGGCCGTGTTCTCCACTTGGTGCGGATTCCGCTGGTCGCCCGCGTTTATCCCCGCCGCTTTGTTTCTGGTGAGCGGCGCGCTCATCCTCTTGGTCGCGTTTCAACCGGCCATCGAGATCCACGAAACGCATCTCAAAATCGGCAGTCGCCAGATTCCCTGGAACCAGGTGCGCCGCCTGGACCGCACCGGCTGGATCTCGCCGCTGGTGCTGCACCTGACCCTGGCGGACGGCCATCGCATCCTGCTGATTTACCCCGGCGATCTCGACTCCGCCAACGGGCTGCTCCGTCAATTGAGGTGGCACGCCCGGGAAGCGCTCATCGACGGTATCCCGCACCGGCAGTTCTGGGGCGAATCGCTGAATTCCGCCTTAGAGCGTTGTCATATGCCGTCGCCCAGGTATCAACTCCTCTGCCCCGAAGATGAAGCAGAGGTGGAGCGGCTCTTCCGGCAACTGAAGACGGTCGGCCACTTCGATCCCAAGAAACCCGTGGACGAGAAGTAGTCCTTGCCCGGCCGCGTCTTCCGTTTTAGTCTCTTCTGGATTCCTTTCGCGGCTCTGATCGCGATCTTTCTGACATCGCCGCTCTGGCTGCGCTACGTGGGCGTCGCGCTCCAGGACTCCGAGCCTCCCCGCAAGGCGGACGCGGCGCTGGTGCTGGCCGGCGACGGCTACGGAGATCGCATGCGCACCGGCGCGGAACTGGCGCGGGGTGGTTTGGTTCCCCGGGTTTACGTCAGCGGTCCCGAAGGATTCTACGGCCTTCACGAAGACGACCTTGCCATCCAGTGGGCCGTCAAGGCGGGTTATCGTACGTCTTACTTCGTGCCGCTTCCCCTTCCGCACAACGTGACATCCACCAGGGCAGAAGCCGAATTCATCGTTCCACGCTTCCGCAAGGACGGAATCCGGAGCCTCATCCTCGTGACCAGCGATTATCACACCAGGCGCGCCGGGCATATTTTCCGGCAAATCGCTCCGGATATAAAGATCACCGTGGTAGCCGCGCCCGACGCCCTGTTCGAATTGCGGCAATGGTGGCGTTCGCGCGAAGGCCGCAAGGCCGTGTTTTTCGAATGGGCCAAGACCTGTTCCGAACTGGTGGGACTATGACGGGCCGGGTCGCGACGCTCTGGCCCTACATCCGGAAGTACCGGCGCGGGCTGGCCCTCGGGCTGGGCGCGCTGATCCTGAAGGATATCTTCGGCGCGGCGATGCCCCTGGTGATTCGCGGCGGCGTCGATTCGTTCACGGCCGGCCTCCAACTGGCGAGCGTTCTCAAATTCGCGGCGTTTCTGGCGCTGCTCTCCGCCCTCAAGGGGATCTTCATGTACTGGATGCGCGTCGTGCTGATCGGCATCTCGCGCGACATCGAGTACGACCTCCGCAACGACCTGTTCGGCAACCTGGTAGGCCTCTCCTCGGATTTTTATTCGAAATACCAGACGGGCGACATCATGGCCCGCGCCACCAACGATCTGAACGCGGTGCGTATGATGCTCGGTCCGGGGATCATGTACTGGTGCGAGACGATGTTCACGCTGGTGCTCGCGATCGGCGTGATGCTCACGGTGGATTGGAGGCTGACGCTGATGGCGCTGGCGCCGGCGCCGCTGATTAGTCTGGTGGTGGTCCTCTTCGGCCGGCGGATTCACGAACGGTTCGAGGCCATCCAGAAAATGTTCTCCGACATCAGCAGCAGGGTGCAGGAGAACCTCGCCGGAGTGCGTGTCATCCGTGCGTTCGTGCAGGAAGAAGCGGAACTCCGCCGCTTCGAGGAATTGAACCAGGCCTACATCGGTCAGAACATCCGACTGGCTCGCCTCTCCGGCACGTTTATGCCGCTGCTGCAAACTCTGATCGGGGTCACGTTCCTCATCGTCCTCTGGATGGGCGGCTACCGGATGCTGTCGGGCCGCATCACGCTCGGCAGCTTCGTGATGTTCAACACTTACATGGGCATGTTGATCTGGCCCATGATCGCGATGGGCTGGGTGGTGAACCTGATGCAGCGGGGGACGGCGTCGCTGAAGCGGGTGAACGAATTGCTGGCCGCCAAGTCCGGCATCGCCGCGCCGCCGCGCCCCGCCGCAATCCCGCATCCATTGCGGGGAGAGATTGAGTTCCGCGATGTCGAACTGCGATACCCGGCGGTGCTGGCGCTGGACACCCTGAACCTCACCATCTTCGCCGGGAGCACGGTGGCCATCGTCGGTCACACCGGAAGCGGAAAAAGTACGCTGGTCAACCTGATCCCGCGCGTCATGGACCCCACCGCCGGCGCGGTGCTGGTCGACGGGATCGACATTCGCGAATTCGACCCCGAGGATTTGCGCAGGCTAATTGGCTTCGTTCCGCAGGAAACGTTCCTGTTCAGCGCGACCATCGGCGAAAACATAGCGTTCGGCGTTCCGCGCGCCAGCCGCCAGGAAATCCGCCGCGCCGCCGAAATCGCCGGGCTGGCGCCGGACATCGATTCGTTCCCGAAAGGATTTGATACGGTCGTGGGAGAGCGCGGCCTGACGCTCTCCGGCGGACAGAAACAGCGCACCGCGATTGCGCGCGCCGTGCTTCGCAATCCGCGGATTCTCATCCTCGACGACGCCCTGTCCAGCGTCGACACCATCACCGAGGAAAGTATTCTGAACGAGCTATCGGCCGTGATGCGCGGCCGCACTACGATCCTGATTTCCCATCGCGTCTCCACGGTGAAAAACGCGGACTGCATCTTTGTCATCGAGCACGGCACGGTGGCCGAGCAGGGCTCGCACGCCGAGTTGCTGGAGGCGGGCGGCTATTACGCGGATCTGTATCGGAAGCAGTTGCTGGAGGAAGAGTTGGAGGTTATCTGAGTTACTTCGCCAGGGGAAGCTCGACGATGGTCTGCGATCCTTCGGCCACCGCAACATCCCGTCCCTTCGACCGGCAAGACGGCATCTCGTCCGAATCGTAGAACTCGCACGGCGGATCGTCGTAGAACGCGAACGCGGTGTATCGCCCGGGCGCCAGTCCGCGAATCTGGAACACGCCGTATTCATCCGCAACGCCGAAACGGTACCACTGCGGCCAGGACGGCCCGGCGTCCGGGATGAGCGCGATCGTCGCGCCGCTCACGGGCCGGCCGTCGCCGGCGTAAGCGCGCCGCTCACGGCCCGGCCTCCGTTGGCGGCGAGCGTCAATTGGAGCGGAGTGTGCTCGGCAGCCGCCGATCCGCTGACCGCCGATCCCAGCAACTCTTCATTCCCAACTTTGATCGACTTCAGATAATAATCGGCCGGGATGTTGGTCACCGCGACGTCGTAGTTCTCATCCGGCGCGACAAAGGCGCGAGGCTTTCCGTCGTGGCCGGGTTCCGCCGCCGCGGTGGGATTCAACTCGCTGCGCGGCTCCAGCGTGACCCGGGCCGCCTCCGGATGAAACTCCGCCTTGTCGCCGCTCAGGCCCACTTGCACCGGCCACGCCCGCGATGCCCGGAGCACCACCTCAATGTTGTCGAGCGGAGCGCCGCCGACTTCAACCAGGACGGTATCGGTCAGCAGACCGGACGGAGTTTCAGCCACCAGGGTAAAAATTGTAGTTCGCTGTGGGCTGACCCGGATCGAGCCGGTAGCGTCCGCCGGTCCAATGCCGATCAGAACCGCACTCGAGGCTGATGGAACGCGCCATTCGAGAGTCGTCGATTCTCCGGCGGCGATGCTTCGCGGCCGGGCCGAAAGACGCGGCTCGGCACACCAGCCAATGCAAGTGCACAGGAGAAACGCACGGATCGTCAGCATCCCACCTCCAGGCTACTCGCCGATGATCTTCACCAGCACGCGCTTCCGCCGCTTCCCGTCGAACTCTCCATAGAAGATCTGCTCCCACGGTCCGAAATCGAGCTTGCCCGCGGTGATCGCCACCACCACCTCGCGCCCCATCACGCTGCGCTTGAGATGCGCGTCCGCGTTGTCCTCGCCCGTGCGGTTGTGCATGTATTTCGACACTGGCTCGTGCGGCGCCAGCCCCTCCAGCCATTTTTCGAAATCCTGATGCAGCCCCGATTCGTCGTCGTTGATAAAGACGGACGCGGTGATGTGCATGGCGTTCACCAGCGCGAGGCCCTCCCGCACTCCGCTCTCCCGCAGGCATCCTTCCACCTGCGAAGTAATGTTCAGGTAGCCCCGGCGGCTGGGGACCTCGAACCACAATTCCTTGCGGTAGCTCTTCATGTCCTTTCCAATGGTAGTCAAGGTGGCCGGGATCTTCTTATGATGGCGATAAGTGGATATATTCTTATATGACGAAGAACACTATGTCCGAGCCAGAGGAAACCACTCGCCTGAAGGGCGATATCTCCAAATTCGTTGAAGAACCCGTCCGCTGGCGCATCTTTCACCAGACCGTCCTTGCGGCGCGGGAAGCATTCGCCGACGTTTCGCCGGACAAGCTCCAGAACATGATTGACGAGGCTGCCGACGAAGCTTCTCGACGCCTGGGAGCGGAAGCTCTTCACGCTGGTCGCATGTGACGAGCTTATTGCGGAACTCCGCGACGCTACCAGCCGGCCGTTCTTCCGTGCGAGACTCCGCGCCAGCGCAGTCGAACGTCTCGGCGCGGACCTTCCTGCTAGCACCCGCGGAAGCCAGCTCGGCAGAGTATCTGGTGACCGGCGACAAAGCGCTCCTGTCCGTGAAGAGTTACAAATCGACCCGGATTATCAAACCCGCCGCAATGATCGAACTCCTGGCGTTCCCCCCTTGGCTATAATTCACGCAGGAGTAATTTTTTGAGGTACCTTTCGACTATGATCCTCGCCACGGCGACGCTGGCCGCCCAGAAGCCGCTGGTGGAAGGCAACCCCGGCAGCACGGTCCGGGTGGTCGTCTATGAGGACCTGCAATGTTCGGATTGCGCGAACTTCCGGGTGATGCTCGACCAGCGGCTGCTGCCGCGCTTCGGCTCCAAAGTCGCCTTCGAACATCGCGACTTTCCGCTTCCGAAACACAAGTGGGCGCGTGACGCGTCGATCGCCGCGCGCTATTTCGCCGACATGAGTCCCGCGCTGGCCGTAAAGTGGCGTCAGTACGCCATGGCGAACCAGCCGGACATCCAACCGGAAAACTTTCGCGACAAGCTCGCCGCGTGGGCGAAACAGAACGGGGCCGATGCGGAGAAAGCGCTGGCCGCGCTCGCAAACACGGAGCTCGGCGCCGCAGTCGACCGCGATTATCGCGACGGCGTGGCGCGGGGCATCGCCCACACCCCCACCGCGCTCGTGAATGGCGAGCCCTTCGTCGAGACGTTTACGTACGAGGAAATTTCGGCCGCCATCGAGAAAGCCCTTGACGGGAAATAGCTCTGCCGCCCCACGGCCCGTGGCCGTCGTCACCGGCGCAAGCCGCGGCATCGGCCGCGCCATCGCCACCGAGCTCTCCTCCACTCATCAGGTAATCGGAACCTATTGCGGCCGCCGCGACATGGCGGAGTCGCTGGCCGCCGAAACGGGCGCGTTCATTCACGCCTGCGATATCAGCCGCCGGGAAGATCGCGCAGCCCTGGCCCAATTCGTCTCCGCGAAATTCGGACGCGTCGACCTCCTGGTGAATAACGCGGGCGTGGCTCCGCGCGAGCGCCGCGACATCCTTGAGGCCACCGAGGAAAGCTTCGACGACGTCCTGGCGACCAACCTCAAAGGGCCGTATTTCCTGACGCAAATGATGGCCCGCGACATGATCGCCGAGGGCGTGCAAGGCCGCATCGTCTTCATCACCTCTATCTCGTCCTACACGGCGTCGGTGAATCGCGGCGAATACTGCATTTCGAAAGCCGGCCTCAGCATGGCGGTCGCGCTCTGGGCGGCAAGGCTCGCCGAAACAGGCATCAAGGTGTTCGAAATCCGGCCGGGAATCGTTCGCACCGACATGATCGCGGGCGTGGAGAACGCGTACGAGCGACGGATCGCCGACGGACTCCTTCCCCAGCGGCGCATGGGCGAGGGCTCGGACGTGGCCCGTGCCGTTCGCGCCATCGCCGCCGGCCTGCTCGATTATTCCACCGGGCAGGTGATCAACGTGGACGGCGGATTCCACCTGCGCACCTTGTAGGCGCATATAATAATCGCATCTGGTTTCCACCATGACACTGGGTTACTGCCTGTCTCTCACCGCCGCTTTCGGGTCGATGTTGACCGCTGCTTCCGTCAACGGCCTCCCCCCCACCTGGTCCAAGGACGTCGCGCCGATCGTGTACCAGCGCTGCGTTGAATGCCACCGCGCCGGCGAGCCCGCGCCGATGGCGTTCACCTCCTACCGGGAGGTACGGCCGTGGGCGAAGGCCATTCGCGAGCGGGTCCTGGTGCGCGCGATGCCCCCGTGGCTGGCCGATCCGGCCCACGGCAGTTTCCGCAACGATCGCCGCCTCTCCGATAAAGAGATCGAAACCGTCAAGGACTGGGTGGACGGCGGAGCGCCGGAAGGCGATCCGAAGCAGACTCCGCCCGTTCCTCAATTCGAGACCGGCTGGAACATCGGCAAGCCCGATCAAATTTTCGACATCGGCGCCGATTACGATGTCCCCGCCGAGGGCACGGTCGCCTACAAGTATTTCAAGGTGCCCACCAACTTCACCGAGGACAAATGGGTGCAGGCCGCCGAGATTCGTCCCGACAAGCGCGCCGTCGTGCATCACATCATCGTCTTCGTCCAGGAGCCGGGAGCGAAGGGTTTCGCCGGGGGCGAGGGTGGCTCCCTGCTGGTCGGCTTTGCGCCCGGCGACCCGGCGCTGAAGTTCCAGCCCGGCACGGCTCGTCTGGTCAAGGCCGGTTCGACGCTGGTGTTCCAGGTCCATTACACTCCCAACGGCAGACCGGCGAAGGACCGCTCCTACATCGGCCTGAAGTACGCCTCCGCTCCGCCAGAATACCGGGCCATGACCGGCACCGCCATGAACCTCGGCCTCAAGATCCCGGCCGGCGCCGATAACCACGAAGTGACTTCCTCCTGGGTGGCGCACGAGGATGTGCGCATCACCGGATTGATGCCGCACATGCACCTCCGGGGCAAGGCGTTCCAGTATACGGTGGTGTACCCGGATGGCCGTCAGGAGATGATCCTGCGCGTCCCCAAATACGATTTCAACTGGCAGCTCAGCTACGAGCTGGCTCAGCCCCTTACGCTGCCGAAAGGCTCGCGCATCGACTGCGTGGCCTGGTTCGACAACTCGCCGAACAACAAATACAACCCGGATCCGTCCAAGGAAGTGCGCTGGGGCGACCAGACCTGGGAAGAAATGATGATCGGCTGGTTTACCTATACGGTTCCGGTGTCGGCCCGCGCGTCCGCCGATTAAGTAAATCTCCAATAATTCAGTACGATTATTGGTTTTCTACTTGTAATTAAGTTAAATATCCGTATCATCGTGGAAGTGCCCACGAATCACGCATGCCGGGCCGGAGGTTCCGCATGACTTTCCCGCCGATCGCGATACTGCTCTGCGCCGCCGCAGGCGCCTGGGCCCAGTCGGTCACCATCAGCCCGGGCTACACCAACCTCGGCGTCAACCAGACGCTGCAATACGCCGCGACGGTCACCGGACTCACGAATAAAGCCGTCACCTGGAAGATCTCCGGCGTCACCGGCGGCAATTCCACGCTGGGGAAGATCACTAAAGCGGGGTTATACAAGGCCCCGGCGGCCGTGCCCGCCGCCAGCACTTTGGTGGAGGCGCTGGCCTCCGACGGCAAGACGATGGGTTCCGTCTATGTGAATATTGAGGCGGCCGGCCCATCCATCGCCTCCGTCTCGCCGAATCCGATCCCCACCGGCAATTTCACGGTCACGCTGACGGGAACGGCCTTCCAGAGCGGCGCCATCGTCTCGTTCAACGGCGCCAACCTGCCGACGACGTTCTTGACCGCGACCACTCTGAAAACCGGCGCCTACCAGGGCGCAGCAACCCCCGGCGTATTCCGGGTCGAGAACCCCGGCACGCTGTGGGGTGCGCCGTTCAGTGTGCAGTTTGTGCAAAGCGGGCCGCAAACGATTTCGCCCACGCAGGCGACGGTCACGCTCGGAGCCAACCAGCAATTCACCTCCTCCGGTGCAACCAGTTGGACGGCCACGGCCGGCGCGATCAGTTCCACCGGCCTTTACACGGCCCCCGCGGCGATGCCTTCGCCGAATACCGTCACGGTCACCGCGACCGGTGCGGGCGGCTCGGCCTCCGCCACGGTCACCCTGCAAAGCGCCACCCCGCAGACCATCTCGCCGGCCAGCGTCTCGCTGAACCTCGGCGCGACGCAGCAGTTCGCCTCCGCCGGCGCGACGGCGTGGAGCGCGGCGTACGGCACAATCACAACGGCCGGGCTCTACACCGCCCCCGCAACATTGCCGTCTTCCGGCGCCGACAGCGTGACCGTTACGGGCGCGAACGGCACGGCCACCGCGGCGGTCACTCTGATTGCTCCCACGCCGGTCATCACCGGGGTGGGAGCGAACGGGCAATTGCCGCTGGGCATCTTCTCCACCACCGTCACCGGGACGGGTTTTCAGCCCGGTTCCGTCGGGCAGTTGAATGGCGCGCCGCTCGCGACCACGTATTCGGCGGGCTCGCTGAACGTCACCGGGTTCTGCGGCCAATCCGGCCCGGCGAACCTCACCGTGAGCACCGGGTCGGTCGCCTCCCAACCGTTTGCCGTGCAAATCGGAGTTCCAAACGCACAGGTTTCGGCGGCCGCGGCGCGACGTTTTCTGGAACAGGCGGCCTTCGGCCCCGCGCCGGTCGGCGCGACGCACGTGCAGACCATCGGCTTCCAACCCTGGCTGACCGAGCAGTTCAACATGGCGCAGGTTTCCAACTACAACATCATTACCTCGGGCCAGGGCGGGATGCCGGCGCACTTCCTGACCAACGCCGTGTCGAATTCCGACCAGTTGCGGCAGCGCGTGGCCTTCGCTCTCAGCCAGATCTTCGTCACTTCGATTCAAAAGCTGATCTGGAACGGCAACATGGTTCTGTTTCAGAACATGCTACTGGCCGACGCATTCACCAATTACCGGCAGATCATGGCGGATGTGACGTTAAGTCCCGCCATGGGCCAATACCTCGACGTGGCCAACAACGCTATGGCCAATACTTCCGCCGGCACCCTGGCCAACGAGAACTACGCGCGCGAGATGATGCAGCTATTTACCATCGGAACCCAAATGCTGAATCAGGACGCCTCGGTCCAGCTTGACGGCAACAATCTGCCGGTCCCGACTTATTCCCAATTCACGATTACCGAATTTGCGCGAGTGTACACTGGTTGGACCTACGCGCCGACGCCGGGAGGCCAGGTCAACTGGGGCGCTTACATCAGCGGTTACGGGCCCATGGTTCCGTACCCGCCGCAGCACGACTCGGGATCCAAGCAGTTACTGAACGGATCCGTTTCGCCCGCCGGCCTCGCTCCGCTGCAGGATCTGAATAACGCCCTCGACAACATCTTCAATCATTCGAACGTCGGACCGTTCGTGGCGACGCAGTTGATCCGGCACCTGGTGAAAAGCAATCCCAGTCCGGGGTACGTGTTCCGCGTCGCCGCCGCCTTCAACAGCAACAGTCAGGGCGTGCGTGGCGATATGCAAGCGACCATCGCGGCCGTGCTGCTGGATGCCGAAGCCCGAGCCAACGATAACGGTGGCGGCGATCTGACCGTCGACGGCCATTTGCAGGAGCCGGCGCTGTTCATCTCGGGCATGGTGCGAGCCTTCGGCGGCCAGATGAACGACCAGAACTACTATCCGTCGGACCTGGCTGTCATGGGACAGGACCTCTTCAATTCGCCGAGCGTCTTCAACTACTATTCGCCGAATTATCAGGTTCCCGGCACGCCGCTCACAGGCGGCGAGTTCGAGATTCACACCCCGAACAATGCGATCTGGCGCGCCAACGTAGTGCAGAATCTGTTCAGCCAGTATTCGAACCCGGTCCAGAGTTACGGCCCAGGCACTTCACTGGACCTGACGCCCTTCCTCGCGCTGGCATCCACTCCCGCGACGCTGGTCGCCGCTCTCGATCTGACCTTGACTCACGGCGTGATGCCCGCGGGCATGAAATCCGCCATCGTGAGCGCGGTCGCGGCCGACACTCTGGGCCCCTTGCACCAGGTGCAAACCGCCTGTTACCTGATCCTGACTTCGAGTTACTACAATGTCTGGCACTAGTAAGGAGAAAAATGGGGGACAGACACCGGCGGAAAAGGCTGTCTGTCCCCCATTTTTAAAAAAGGAGAGGACATGCTGATTCGTTCCCGGCGTGAGTTCTTGAAAGACACGGTTCGGTCGGTCACCGCCTTGGGCGCGGCGGGTGCAATGGCGAGGTTCATAGAGATGAACGCTCTCGCCGCCACCGGCTCCGGCTATCAGGCGCTGGTATGTGTGTTCCTGCTGGGTGGCAACGACGGCCACAACACCGTGATCCCGATCGCCACCGCGCAACAGAACTACAGCCAGTACCAGCAGTATCGCGGCGGGCTCGCGCTTCCCCAAGCCTCTCTGCTTCCCATCGCCAACGGCGGCGAAACCTATGGCCTGCACCCCAGCCTCGTCGAACTCCAGGCCCTTTACAACCAGGGCAAGGCGGCGGTGCTGGCCAACGTGGGCATGCTGGTGCAACCCATCACCCGCGCTCAATACCTGGGCAACAACAGCGCCATTGTCCCTGCGTCGTTGTTCTCGCACTCCGATCAAAGCAACCAGTGGCAAACCGCGATCCCCAATGGAATCGCCGGCAGCGGCTGGGGCGGCCGCATCACCGACCTGCTGCAGGGACAGAACGCCGGCGCGATCTTCCCTCCCATTACCACGACGGGTTCCTGCGGTCTGTTCTGCACTGGCGTGCAGACTTTTCCCGCCACGGTGCCTCCGCCGTATTCCGGCTCGACGGCCGTCACCGGAATCGCCACCCTGAACGGCCTTTCGAACTCGCCCGCGCGGGCCGGAGGCATGCAGCAGTTGCTCACCTTCGACAACGGGCTCCAGTTAGTGCAAGCCGCCAACGGCGTCATGACGCGCGGCAACAGTTACGCCAACACACTGACTAGCCTGCTGACGTCGTCCACCTTGAAGACGGTGTTTCCGGCCAACAATCCGCTCGCCGGCCAGTTGCAGACCGTGGCGAATGTCATGTCGGTACGCAACCAACTCGGACTCACCCGGCAGATCTTCTTCTGCCTGCTGGACGGCTTCGATACGCACGGGCAGCAACTCGAAACTCAGCAGCCGCTCCTGCAGCAGTTGAGCCAGGCCCTGCTCGCGTTCTACCAGGCCACCCAGGAACTCGGCGTCGACCAGAACGTGACCACCTTCACCGCCTCCGAGTTCGGGCGCACGCTGACGCCCAGCGGAACCGACGGCAGCGATCACGCCTGGGGCAACCACCACTTCATCCTGGGCGGCGGCGTGAAGGGCGGCCAGTTCTACGGCAGCTTCCCGCTGCTCGCTCCCGGCGCGAGCGACGACGCCAACACCCGCGGCGTATTGATCCCCACGACGGCGGTGGACCAATACGGCGCAACGCTGGCGCAATGGTTCGGCGTCGCGCCGGCCAGCCTGCCCGCCATTTTCCCGAACATCGGAAACTTCAGCGCAACTAATCTGGGGTTCCTGGGCTAACACCCAGGTGGCGCACGCAATCGTGCGTGCCGCGTCGGCACTCCTGCCGACGCTTAGCGAGCCGCGCGGAAACTGGTGTCGCGATGGGTCGCCGACACGCACCAGTGCATGAGCCTCGTCGGCTTGGCAGGGCTGTTTCGTTGGCCTCGGATTGATTGAAACGCTCCGGCCCCGGTTTTCACCTACTAACCGGCGGGGGCAGCCCGCCGGAAACCTGGAGGAAACCCATCATGCCCGTTGAAATCAGGCCGGTGCTGGTGAATGTCGACGTCCGCAAGGAAAGACTCGATTTTCATAAGCTCATCGCCGGCAACCCCAATTACTTCGGTAATCTCAAGCAGAGCCCCTTTAAGCCGATCGTCGCGATCGCGTCCGATACAGCCTACGAAGAAGTGACCTGCATCGGCTTCAACCCCGCCTCGAACGTCCTGGAAGCGGTGATTCAAATCACGCAGCCGGCCGGGTACGGAGGAAATCCCTGCGGAACCGGATCGTTCGAATACGTGCGATTCTTCCTCGACTACGGAACGGGTTGGGAAGATGCGGGTTTCGCCGCCGTACACGTGAACGACGTCGCCACCGCCAACGACTGCGCCGGCGTGGCGGGCAAACCGCTCAGCTATGCGGCTTCCGTTCAGATCCAACCGAAATCCAACTGGTGCTTCTTCCCGGTTCTGCCGAAGGTCCGCGCCATCCTCTCGTGGCAGCAGATCCCGACCGCCGGGGACGCGGCTTTCACGCCGATCTGGGGCAACGTGCTGGAGCGCCACATCCAGATCCAGCCCCGCCTGCTCCTGTTCGAAGAGGTCGCCCTGCAGATCAGCAAAGAAGTCCAGCAGGTCATCCCTCCCGCGCAGTTGAGCGCCATCGCGAAGATGCCCATCCCTTTGCCGGACCCTGGCCCCATCGACCTGGCGCAGCTAACCAAGCTGTACAGCGCGAAGAAGACTGCCACGGCCGCTATCCCCTCGCATCGTTTTGGATTCCCCGAACTCCACGCCGTGCTGAAAGGACCGGACGCGAACGCGAAGTCCGTCACCGCCGGCATCTCCAAGTGGGCCAGCCTCGGCCTGAACTGGCAGTCGGCCCTGGCCGCGTTGAGTGAACTCGACGCCGATGTCGCGTACGAACAACTCGAGTGCCTCGGCATGGAAGGCGACTCCGGCCTGGAGCGCCTGGTCGCCACCTTCCGCATCAAACAGCCGGGCGGCTACGGCGGAGGACTGTGCACCGCCGGAAGCGCCGAATACGTCGCCTTCTGGGCGGACTGGGACAACACCTGCCAGTACACGTACCTCGGCACCGTGCCCGTGCAGGTGCACGATATCGCCGGTATCCCGGCCGACGGACTGGTTTACACCGCCGTGCTGCCCGTGGATGTCGGCGCTCATCGCGAGTCGTGCGACAAGTCGAAAATCGCCCGCGTGCGGGCCGTGCTTTCCTGGGCGGTCCCGCCATCGACGGTAGATCCGAATGCGCTCGATTTCTGGGGCAACCGGATCGACACCCACGTGCAGATCCGGCCCGGCGATGTACCGAACGTGCTGAGCCCGAGGATCGCTATCCTCGGAGGAATCGCGACCTCGCTCATCGACGGCGCGGGCCTGACCACGCCGGCGGCAATTTTCGCGGGAACCAACTTCCCTGCGGACGACCAGAATCTGGGCCGGCAGTGCCCGTTCGGCGGGCGCGTCGAAGTTCAGGGTTATTCCTTCCCCGGTTTGAAGTACCGCATTCAGGTGAAGCCGACGGCGGGCGGATTGTGGCAGAACGTGGTCACCCCGCTTTGGCTTGTCCGCTGGGACGGCACCACCTACCAGGTGTTGCCGGACGCGCAGGGCTTCTTCGATTACCAGCAGCACGACCAGAACATCGAGAACCTGCTCGGGCTGTGGGACACCGGTGGCGACGACCAGTGGTTCGTCAAGCTGGAGATCGCCGACATGGCCGACAATCCCATTCTCGGCGCGGTTCCGGATATCGATGTCCTGCAGTTGGATAACACCGCTCCGCAAGCAGTGTTGCACATCGACAGCGGCGGCGATTGCGGGAAGTTCGCAGTCGGCGCGGTGCTGAACGGCCACTTCGTCGGCCGCGACCTCAACTTCGGCGGCTACAGCCTGTACACGCTGCCGTTCAACGGGCCCATCAGTCCGTCCGGCGGCACCGTGCAAACGGCTGTCGCTCCGGGCGACGTTTGGACGCTGAACACCGCCGGCATGACCCCGTGCGGCTACGTGATCGAGTTGGATGTCTCCGATCGGAGTATCGTCAACAGCGGGTACGCATCTCACAATCGTGCGTCCTCTTCGGCCGGCTTCTGTCTCCTCGCGACCCTGTAAGGAACATGAGCTGGATTTTCTTCATTGCCGTCCTGGCGGTGTGGCGCGTTACCCACGCGCTCGCCGCCGAGGACGGCCCTTTCCGCATCGTCGCCCGGCTGCGATACAAAGCCGGGACTGGATTCTGGGGCGAACTGATGGATTGTTTCTACTGCCTCAGCCTCTGGATCGCGATGCCCTTCGCGCTCCTGCTGGGAAACTCCTGGCGGGAGCGCGTCACCTTGTGGCTGGCCCTGTCGGCCGCCGCGATTCTGTTAAACCGGCTTTGGGACAGGGTGGCCCCCGACCGGCCGGAACATTTGGAGGAACGTCATGAGCTGTTGTGGACAAGCGAGAGCGCAGGCCAGCGCGGAGATGGAAGCGCGCGCCCGCCCGACGCCCGTTAACACGCCGCGGTATGGATCGGTGGTATTGGAATACACCGGACGGGGCGATTTGGCGGTGGTCGGCCCGGCCACGCGCACCACCTATCGTTTCAGCCAACCCGGCGCGCGCGTGAGCGTGGACGGCCGGGATAGCGGCCCGCTCGGCACGAGGCGGGATCTCCGGCGGCTGTAATCAGTCCCGGAACGAATGAATCGCCTTCGCCCGCTTTTCCAGATTCCTGGCCAGCCGCTGGTCTGGAATCGATCGCGCGAACGGTGGATGATGACGTAGTCGCCGGCCGCGAAGCTGCGATGGTTTCCGCGACGCGGGTGGCAGTGCCGGTGCTGCCGCTCTCATGCGCGATGTGAAGCCAAATGTCGTCGAGTTCAGCCTCGGAAATCTGCTCACGTGCGTGGATTCTGCCGGGCGGCCAAATGCGCCAAGTCACGCCGCTGGACGTCGTCGCCAAGCTGCCGCAGCTCCTCGGGTATCGTCACGTCGCGGCCTTCGCCGCGCGCCAGGGATGCTTCCGCTTCATCGACCGCGAGCAGGATTTCCAGTCTCCGCCGCTCACGCTCCTCCCACAACGAACGCTTGCGGATCCAGGGTGAGCTGCACTTCCAATAGGTCAAGGTAGGAGGCGCCGGGGCGGGTGTCAAGAAGGGTAACGCAGGGTGTCGAGCAGCCATTCACGGTTACTTCGGACATCGTCGGTTAGCCGGGCGCATAGTTGCTCTCGCTGTTCGAACAGGCGGTAACCCGCGCGGTCCCTCAGGTAGCCTTGCGCTTGCGGGTGTTCGGCGCGCTCCTCCGGGCTCATCGACTCGTAGCGCCGGCGGTTGTCGAGCAGCGCGCGTACCAGGAACGGCATCAGCATCGAGTAGTCCGCTTGCATGCTCTCGGTCGCGACCGTGTATGTCTCTTTGTCGACTTTGCCCCAGGTGACGGCCTCGGCGGGCGGACAGGACGATAGCGAGCCATCGGTGATGGGCGCCGTCACGATTTGCACGTCGAAGTTGTAGCCTCGCACGTTCGGAATGCCAAGCACTTGGCCCAGGGCGGGCTCCGGCTGGAGGTTGTAGTTCTTCGGTACGCCCCCGCCGAGGATCAGGGTACCGAGCGTGTGCACCGGGTTGTCGAACAATCCCCAGCGGTGATAAGCGCAGGCCTCGAAGACTTCCGCGTGGAGGTCGAGGTCGAAGGCATAGTCCGGGATCAGCCCGGCCTGGCGCATGGCCCACAGCTTCATCGAATTCAGGAACACGCTGCCGTCGCCCGGCGCTCCGACGAACACCGGGATCTGCATTTCGTGGCACGTGGAGAGCAGCCCCGCGGGGACGCCGTTCTTGCGCTCCTGCGCGCGGTAGACCTCGCCCAACCGGTAGCGCAGTTCGGTGCCCGTCATCTTCTTCTGAAACTCCGGGCGCGAGAGTACCGCGGTCAGGAACCGATCCTGATCCAGGAGCACGTCCTCATCGAACGCCATGTCGGTCACCCGGATGGTGCGCTGGTCGCGGAGCGCGGCGTCGTCGCCGAAGATCGGGACTTCGTGGATGCACTCCCGCCGGTTATCGAGCGAACGGTGGCCATCGTGGTAGCAGACCGCGTCGGTGGTGGAGAGATAGGCCACCCAGCCGGTTTCGAGCAGCGGGATCAGCCACGTCTGGTGCTGGCCTGAGACCGTGACCGGACCCGCGATGGCCAGAGTGAGCGGGCAGCCCATGCCGATGGCCCGATCAAGAATGGTGTAGATACGCCGTAGATACGCGCCGCCGAATGCCGGAAGGCAATAGCGAAAAATCTCGTCCAGCGTCCCGCACTCATCGATACGGCGGACGCGCACCGTGGCTCTCGGTTGATCTTCGGACATTCTCTTATTCGAACTGCTTGCGGAACCGCGCGAATTCTTCCTTCAATTGATCCACTTCTTCACGCAGCGCGCGAACCTCGGCGTCGACAGACGGAGCGGCCACCGCGGGAACCTCGGCCGGCGGCTCGCCCGAAAGCAGGTGCGCGAAACGGACCTCGCGCGAGCCGGGCTGCCGCGGCAACTGCGCAACCAGCGCGCCGGGCTCGCGTTCCATCAATCCGCGCAGCACGATCTCGACCTCTTCGAGGTCCTCAAATTCGTACAGGCGGGCCGCGCGCGACCGCAACTCGCCCGGCGTCTGCGGTCCCCGGAGCATCAACTCGCAGAGGATCGCCACCTCGCGGCGGCCGAGATTGAGGCGCTCGCCGATGCGGTGCCCAAACTTGGAAACCCGGTTGGATCCGCCCGTGATCGCGGTGACGAAGCCCTTTTGTTTGGCCTCATCCAGCGCGAGCGAAACCTCGGTCTCGCCGTACGCGACCACGGGATCGCGGTTCGACTTCTGATTACAGGCGTTGACGAGCGCGTTCAGCGTAAGCGGATAGTACTCGGGCGTGGTGATGTCCTTTTCGAGGAGCGCACCGAGTATCCGCGCCTCCACCGGGCCAAGGCGAAGGTCCACGCCGTTTACTTCCGGCTGGAGTACTTATTCAGCGCGGCGAGGAGTTTCTCCGCGCTGGCCGGCGGCGCTATGTCGCCAAGCACGATGGCCTTGTTGTGCATTTCCGAACCGTACATGGCCTTGTTCCAATCGTCGTCTTCGCGCATGGTGGCGCCCTGGAGGGACACGCCGGCGAAAACTCCGCGCTGGCGAGAATAGGTGAGGATCTGCGCCGTCAGGCGCGCGTCGGTTTGCGCGGAGGCGTCGCGCCCCACCGGGCCGGCCGCGACGGACATGTCGCCGCCGAGCGTGAAGCGGCTGCCGAGTAACCGGTCGACGCCACCTTTGTTGATCACCAGCATGACGACATCGGTTTCGGCTCCGCCGATCTGGAAGCCGAAGCTGCCGCCTTCCATTCTTACCGCGCCGGGAGCGGACCAGCCAACGCCGTTTTCCTTGCGGCAACTGATGAAGCCTTTGCCGTATTTCCCGCCGAAGATGAACGCGCCTTTTTTGAGTCCCGGCACGATCACGACGCAGGCCGCCTTCTCGAGCAGCTCTTGTGGGATCGCTTTATCGGCGGTGCCCATGATCTCCGTGAAGACATCCGCCGCCGCGTTCAGCCGCGGGGCGGGGCCCTGATCGGCCGCATAGGCGGCCGTAAGACAAACAGCAGCAATAACAACAATTTGTTTTTTCATTTGATCACCAAGATAGACTTGCCTGTGGCCCGCCGCTCGGCGACGTCCCGCATGGCGCGGGGCGCATCCTCGAGCGGATATTCGTGCGAGACCACGGGGTTGATTTTGCCCTCGGAATAGAGGGCGTTTAGCGCGCGCTGAACTTCGCCGGGGTACCACGGCCGGGCGTTCGCATAATCGCCCCAGAGCACGCCGACAATGGAAATGTTCCTCAATAACAAACGGTTCACCTGCACGGTCGGGATACGGCCGCTGGTGAAACCGATGACGAGGATTCGGCCCTCCTGGGCCACGCACTTAGTTGAGAGATCGAATACATCGCCGCCGACCGGATCGAAGATGACGTCCGCGCCGCGGCGTTCGGTAAGTTCTTTTACCTGTTCTACCCAGTCGTCCTGGCGGTAGTTGATGGCGCGCTCCGCGCCTTGGCGGATGGCGAAGTCGAGTTTCGCGGGCTCGCCGGCGGTGGCGAGGACGCGCGCGCCGAGCGCTTTGCCGATCTGGATGGCGGCCATACCGACACCGCTTGCGCCCGCGTGCACCAGCAGCGTTTCGCCTGCGCGCAATTGCGCGCGCTGCTTCAACGCGAACCAGGCCGTGTGATACACGATCGGCATGGCGGCGGCCTTTTCGACGCTCATCCCTTCGGGAACCGGAAACGTGCGAAAGCTGTCCGCCAGGCTGTATTCCGCGTAGCCGCCGCCGTTCGCGAACGCCATCACCTCATCGCCGGCGGCAATGCCGATGACGCCCGCGCCGACCGCATCTACGACGCCGGCGACTTCCGCGCCCGGGGTGAACGGGAAACTCGCCCGCGACTGGTACTTGCCCTGAATCTGGAGCAGATCGAAAAAGTTCAAGGCCGCCGCGCGATTGCGGATGCGAACCTGAGACGGTCCGGGCTCCGGCAGGGGCGCGGCCACCAAGTGCATCTGCTCGGGTTCGCACCAATCGGTAATTTGCCAGGTTCTCATGGCGACCTCTCCATTGTCGCTCGGAAATAGGGATCGGGTTCGGGGATGGCGGCTCCGTCCTTGCGCGGAGAGGACGCGCCGTAGTTCACTTTGTTCTTTACGTCGCGCATAACGGCCTGCCCTCCGCCCATCCAGCCCGAGTAGTCGCCTACCACTGTAAGGACGTGCCCCATCCTGGCGAGGGTCTCGCGCGCTTCGACCGGGACCCGGGATTCGATCTTCACGTCGCATCCGCCGACGGTCGTTTTTGTGAAGCGGGGCGCTTCCAGCGCGGCCTGGATGTTCATGTTGTGGTCGGCGACAGAGGACACGAACTGGGCCTGGGCCTGCGCCTGGTTGAGACCGCGCATGATGCCGAAGCCGATGCGCATGTCGCCGCGCTCCATGAAGCCGGGGATGATGGTGTGAAAGGGCCGCTTGCCGGGGGCGAGCGCGTTCGGGTGGGTTTCGTCGAACGCAAACGCGGAGGCGCGGTCGTGCAGGTGAAAGCCCATGCCGTCCACCACGACGCCGGAGCCGAAGGCGTCCGACAGGCTCTCGATCCACGAGGCGATGTTGCCGTTGGCGTCCACCACCGACAGGTAGACTGTGTTGCCGTGACCCTGGCCGGGATCTCCCGGTTTCGTTTCGCAATTCGCTTTCTCGCGGCTGATCGTTGCGGCGCGCGTGGCCGCGTACTCCTTCGACAGCATTCGATTGGTGGGGACCTGAACGAAACGCGGATCGCCGACCCAGCGGCGGAGGTCCTGGAACGACAGCTTCTGCGCTTCGATTTTCAGATGAAATGCTTCGGCGCTCAGCGGCCCGAATTCGGGGACGTTGAACTCGCGCAGGATGGCGAGCATCTCCAGCGTTCCGATGCCCTGGCCGTTGGGCGGAAGCTCGTAGACCTTCCAGCCGCGGTAATCGATGGAGACTGGCTCGACCCATTCGGGCTGGAAGGAGGCGAGATCAGCGGCAGTCATCGTGCCGTCGAGCCGCTTCGAAGTGGTGAGGATCGCCTGTGCGATCGGCCCGCGGTAGAACGCATCCGGTCCCTGGGCGGCGAGCAGTTGGAAGGCGTGGGCCAGCTCGGGATTGCGGAAGATCTCGCCGATGCGCGGGGCGCGGCCGTTCGGAAGAAAGATACGCCGCGCATTGTGGTCGTCTCGCAGTTTGGTCTCCAGACGTTCCCAATCCCACTGGATCAGTTCGGTGACGGGGAAGCCGTTGCGCGCGTAGTAAATGGCGGGTTGAAACAGGTCGCGCCAAGGCAGGCGGCCATAGCGCTGGTGCATTCGATGCCAACCGGCGACGGCTCCGGGGACGCTTACGGTGTGAATGCCGGTGGACGGTATGGCCGTGTGGCCGTGAGATTTCAGCCAGGCGATGCTCAGGCCCTGGGGAGCGGGTCCGCTGGAATTGATGCCGGTCAGTTTGCCGGAGCGGGCGTCCCAATAGAGCGCGAACAGATCGCCGCCCATGCCGCACATCATCGGCTCGACGACGGCGAGCACGGCGTTCGCCACGATGGCGGCATCGACGGCCGAGCCGCCGCGCGCCAGGGCTTGCGCGGCCGCTTGCGAGGCGAGGGTCTGGCTGGTGGCAGCGATTCCGCGAGTGGTGATGACGGGCGAGCGGCCGTAGGAACGATCCTGCGCGTTGAGGTTCGCGGACAGGGCCAGCGCGACGATCAGGGTGGCGGTGTTTCGCAGGGTCACAGGCCCGCCAGCCGCGCGCTCTCGTCCCAAAGGCGGCGGGCCGATTCGCCGTCTTGCGCTTCTTTGGTGGGATCCATCTGGCGGCACTTGTAGAAGTACGCGCCGCTGACTTGGGCGACTTGGTCCGAAGACGCGAGATAGACGATGGTTTCGGCACCCTTTTCCGGCGATATGGCGAACAGCTTGGCGGCGCCCACCAGCTTGGCGAGCACTCCGCCGCTCTGGTCGCCGAAGCGGGTGGAGACAAATCCCGGATGCAGGCAGTTGGCCGTGACGCCGGTGTCGCGCCACCGCCTGGCGAGCTCGCGGGTGAACAGGATGTTGCACAGCTTGGATCGACCGTAGGCCGAGAAGCCGCGGTAGCGCCTGGCGGCTTGCAGATCGCTGAAGTCGAGCCGGTTCCCTTTATGGGCGTCCGACGATGTGCTGACGACCCTGGCTCCCGGGGTGGCGCGCAGGCGTTCCGCCAGACCGAGGGTCACCACGAAGTACGCCATGTGGTTCACCGCGAAGGTCATTTCGAGACCGTCGGCGGTTTCGCGGCGGCTGTTGAACAGAGCGCCGGCGTTGTTGACGAGGACGTCAATGCGCGGCTCGGCGGCGGAGATTTCGGCGGCCACCCGCTTCATCTGCGCGATGCTCGACAGATCCGCGTAGTGAATGGCGGCGGTCGGCAGGCGCCGGAGCGCAGCCTCGCCACGCTGGGGGTCGCGGGCAATCAAGACCAGCCGCGCGCCCATGGCGGCCAGTTGCCCGGCAGCCACCTGCCCGATGCCGGAGGTGCCTCCGGTAATCACGACGACCTTTCCGGTCATGCCGCTCATTGCATCCGTGCCAGGGACTCGGCGTAGGTGGGTTCGGATCCGGCCGCTACGTCTTGCTTTCGAAGCTGGTGGAAGATAGAGAGGACTTTGTTGGCCTGGGCCAGGGCCGTAAGACGCCCTACATACTGAGCTAATTGCGGGCCAGGCAACGCCCAGAGGGCGATATCGTCGGTCATCGTATCGAGGTAGGCGCGGGCCCCGCAACAGCCCAGGCTGAGGGCGGCGCGGGAGCTGTTCACCACCTGCGGGATCACGGCGCAAGCGGGGCGGCCCATGGCGGGCGCCACCCCGGCTTCCACCTGCTGAACCGCTTCGCTCATCACCAGCGACTGGCTGGCATTGCAAAATACGAGAACGGCGTCGGGTGGAACCGGCATTTCGGCCAGCGGGGCGTAGATGACATACCTGGCGGACCTTCTCAAAACGGGGATTTGCGCGATGTCCTCGCTCCGAACATATTCCAAGCCGTTGAGCACCTGGAGGACAGCTTCCAGCTCCGGGCCGTGTTTCGGCGGCGCGCCGGCGAGATTGTGCGTGTAGACGCCGATGGAGCACATGTCGTGGTCGCGGGCGGAGGTGACAATGGGGCCCTGGGCGGCGCGCTCCCAGAAGACACAGCCGGCCGCGACACGGTGTTCGAAATGGGGCACGCCGTCCGGGGCCGTGTCGGCGAACGCTACGCCAATCGGGGGTTGCGGCAGGTCGAGCGCGCGCTGGAGAGCTCTCGCGGATTCGGTGTATGCGGTCATCGTAGGCCGATCTTAGCACCCTCTTACCGGAGGGGCCGGAATAGTCCTTCTAAACTACTGTATGTATTGGGGTTAAGTGCTCCGTGGGTTCGTTTCGCAAAAATGCGAGCCGGCTGGCGCGCATCTCCCGGCCGAGCTATTTGAAAGCGATCCTTCCCCCCCACCACAAAGTTATCACGGGGAAGGGCTAAAACGAACCGAGGATCTTCCCAGGTCGATTGGTTAAGTTACAGAATGGGAACGGTTTGAGTACGATTTTGGCTCTTCGGATTTTCGGGAACCAAAGCGCCATGCTGACGGAGGAACCGATGGAAATTAAGGCGCTGGGCTTTGTTCGGGAAAATGAACTGGATGCCGAAACCTTCGGACGTCGTTCGTGTGACGCTGGCCTGAACGGCTATGGTAACCACGGGGGCTCCGTCCTCGGGTGGATCAGCCTGGAACACGATCGTCATGAGCGTTCCCAGGCCCCATTGCGCCGGGCTTTCAATAAAGGCTCCACTCAAGCTCACATCGCTGACCCGATAGGCCCGCTCGCCGCCTCCAGCGAAGTAATTGGCGTCCAGGCCGTTGACCGGTTTCCTGGGGGCTCTGCGCCGCTCGGAAGGGCGGTTTTCCTTGAGAGCTTCCAGCACGCGGGCGAACCACCGTTTCATGCGTCTTGTCCTTCTTTCATCGCGTGCAGTCCTACTGCACTTTATCGGCCGTAGCGGCCACGTTCATTAGGGCGACTCGCAAAACCAGGCAGGTGATGTCGTCATATTGGGGTGTAGCTCCGGCGAACTTGTCGACGGATTCGAAGATGCGGCTCAGGCTGGCTGCCGCGCCGATGGTCCCGAGCGCCGCAATCTCAATTTCGAGGCGATCCTCGCCGTACTCAGCGCCGGACTCGTTCAGCGCTTCGACGACACCGTCGGTATAGATATAGAGGGTATCGCCGGGATGGAGTTCCGCGCGCCCACACTCGTAACGTGACACGGCGAAGGCTCCCAGCGGAAGTCCACCTTCCTCCAGGTGTTCGACCGCGCCGCCGCTGCGGACCAGAATGGGCGGGTTGTGGCCGGCGTTCACCCAAGAGAGAGAGAGCGCCGAGGGGTCCAATTCGGCGATGAATGCAGTGATCAGGTGCCGGCCGCCGCCGCTGCGTTCGCACATGGAACGGTTGAGCCTGGCGGCCAGCTCGGTGAGCGGAACGGGGTCGGCGGCGAGGGTATGGAAACCGGTCTGAACGGCGGCCATCAGGAGTCCGGCGGGGATGCCTTTGCCGGCGACATCGGCGACGATCAGCAGGAGTCGGGAACCGGTGATGTTCGGGCGGAGGAACGCGTCGTAGTAGTCGCCGGCGACGGTGTTGGCCGCTTTCGTGGCGAAAGCGATGTCGAGGCCGGGGAGCGTGGGAGGCTTCTCGGGGAGGAGCATCCGCTGGATGTCGCGGGCGATCTCCAAGTCGCGCTTGAGGCCCACCCGATCGGCGAGTTCGAGCACCAGGAGGACGAGGAGGATCAGGGCGGCGGGCGTCGAGTTGATTGAAACGCGGACGGTATCGGTCGAGAATTCCCAAGCGGGCATCACCAAGATGAAGACCGCGATCAGGAGCAGCAGGCGCCGCACGGGGGTGAGCCGGTTGTACATCGCGCCCGCGACCGCGGCGAAGACGCGGCGGCGGCCTCTTCGAGCGGACCATTCCTCGCGCAGGTTGCGCCCGGTCTCGGCGGAGTAGAGGTTGAGACCGCTGCGAGTCTCGCGGCGGAATTGCTCCCAGAGCTGGGCGGCATTGAGCCCGTCGCTGGTTCGTTGCCAGAAAGCTCGCAGCTTGGCTGCGTTCAGGGGCATGGGGTGCTGGGTTCACTTTGATTGTACAGCTCGGCGGGAGTGAGGAGGAGCAGCCAAATCATGGGCGCTAATCAGCTTTCGTGCAGCAGGGTCTCAATCTCCTTGGATAGCTCCCGCTGAAGCGGCTCTGAGCGATCGTATCCCTCGTGGACCAGACGTATGCGTCCCGATTTATCCAGGATGATGAGCGACGGCAGTCCTCCTCCACCGAGATCCGCGGAAGATCTCTCGCCGACGAACGCGACCGGCAACACGTAACCGGCTTTCCACATGAAGTCTTTTGCATTCTCGGCGGTTTCGCCGTTGCCCAACACGTCGACCGCCCAGAAACTGACGCTGGAATTATTCTGATAGCGCCGATGGAGTTGATCCAACTCCGGCAGTTCGCGGCGGCAAGCAGGGCACCAGGTTGCCCAGAAGTCGAGGACCACTACGCGCCCGCGAAGCCCGGCGGAGTCGATCCTCCTACCGTCGCTTGCGGTCATGACAAACACGGGCGCCGGGGCGGGTACGGTTTTGTGGTGAGTCGCCACTCGAGTGGCGACCGTCGGGATCGTCGTAAAAGCGAAAAGGACGAGCGTGGCCACTGCACCGAGCAGCAGCATCCCACCTTTCGCTGCGGACTGGCGTGACCAGATGTGGCGTGCTCGCACACCACATATAGCGAACAGATTCGCTACAAGCAGGAGAATCGCCAAAATAACAGGACTGATCGAGTTCCATCCGAGTACGAGCAGCGCAAGAGTGCCCCCGGAAGCTACCAGCAACCCTCTCAACCAAGCGTTCTCCGGTCGATCGGTTCCGGCGCGGAGAAGTCCCGCGGCGAGACACAGCAATGCAAGGACAACCACACCTTCCCGGAGGTCCGCGCCTACGTGAAAAAAGCTATCGGCGATGACGAACAGAACGAGAACTGCCAGACCGGCCAGGACATCCACCCCGCCGGAAATGAGTTTGCTTCTCATGCGCGGAGCCTCCTTGTTATCCCACTGGTATACGCGCAAAATGGCTTCGGAGTTCCACTGCCGTATATCTGTGCTGTAAAGCCCAGGCAGTCGGCCGCATTTTCCCGTAAGAGATTTCCGTCCCGGATGTGACGTCGTACCGTGGTTACACCCGGTGCCCGGTTTGGTTCATGGCGCTCGGATTCACCGGCCGCCGCGGCCGAAGTGGCGATACCGGCGCGGACGCTGTGGCCGCCAAACTGGACTGGGTCGGAGCCGAGCTTTTCGACGTACCTTTTGACCATAATCGCGCCGGACGTAGTTCGCGCCGCAGTGCACCATTTCTGAAGAAGCGCGATCCATGATCCCGGAGCTTCAACAGGCTGCCGCTAAAGTCGTTCGCCGCCACTGGGAGGGAAATGGACGGTTACGTAACCGGCAAGCGGTCAGCAGGAGCCGGGAATCGTTCGTGTTACTCCGCAGGAAAGCGTCGTAGTAATCGCCGGCAACGGTGTTGGCCGCTTTCGTGGCGAACACGATGTCAAGGCCCGGGAGCGTGGGAGGCTTCTCGGGGAGGAGCATCCGCTGGATGTCGCGCGCGATCTCCACGTCGCGCTTGAGGCCTACCCGATCGGCCAGCTCGAGCACCAGAAGGGCCAGGAGGATCAGGGCGGCAGGCGTCGAATTGATTGAAAGGCGGAGGCCGGCGTCGTTCGAGAAGTCCAAAGCGGGCATCACCAGGATGAAGACCGCGAGCAGAAGCAACAATCGCCGCACGGGCGTGAGCCGGTTGGACATCGCGCCCGCCACCGCGGCCAGAACCCGGCGGCGGCCTCTTCGAGCGGACCATTGCTCGCGCAGGTCGCGTCCGGTCTGGGCGGAGTTGAGGTTGAGACCGCTGCAGAGTTACTCCCGGAGCTGGGCGGCATTGAGCCCGTCGCTGGTTCGTTGCCAGAAAGCACGCAGTTTAGCCGCGCTGAGGAGCATGGGGTGCTGGGTGCACTCCGAGTGTATAATTTGCAGCCTGGTCCGCTGGCGACCCTGCGGTCAGCCCCGTCAGGCGAATTCGACGCCGGCCTCGCGGCCCGTGCGGAGGATGTACTGCTTGCCCTCCTCGTATTCCTCCGCGGTCTGCAGGTGCTCCAACATGAGCGGCGCTTCCACCGGGCATTCCGCCAGCTGCGCGAGATACGTTTTGTAATCCATCTGGCCGCGGCCGGGGATCACCTCCAGGAAGTGCACATTTAACTCGACCACCCACTGCAAGTCTTTCGCGTGACAGGAAACGATCCAGGGCCCCAGTTTTGAGAAACAGTCCCGTATGACCTCGGCGTTCCCATAGAAGCGCGCCGGGCTGTTGATCGCGTTGCACACGTCCAGGTGCACGGCGAAGGCCTTGCGATCCACGGCATGAATGAGCTTGAGGTACGCATCCGGCCCGTCCGGCAGGCTCCAGCCCATCATCTCGATGGTGAACCTGGAGCGAGCGGGCTTCACCGAGTCGATCACCTTGCGGCAGTTCTCGACTGTCGCGTCGAAGAACTCCGAGGACAGGTTCTTCGGATGCGGGCCGTACCAGACCGTGGGGTGATAGGAGCCGGCGATATCGACGCAGCAACGCGCGCCGACCGCCTCCGCGAGCGCCATCCGCTCGGTCACGTACTGCAAGTTCGCGGCGCGCTCCGCCCGGTCCGGCGCGAGCATGTTCTTCCATGCGCCGACCTCGGAGATCACGACCTTCTCCGCCGCGAACGCGTCTCGGATGGCGCGGATGCGCTGCGAATCCCGCAACTCCGCGGCGGGGCAATAGGCCGCGCTGTAGCCGAGGCGGCGGTGCTCCTTCGCCAGCGCGGAAGGGTCGTCGGATTTCAGGAAGATGGGTCCGCCCAGGCGGATGGGCCGGCGAGCGGCGGGGACCAGCCCGGCGGCGGAGGCGGCCAGCAGGGATCGGCGGGATAACATGGCGATCCGATTCTATCCGCCGGACACAGTTTTTTCAATCCGCGTCATACAAAACATCTATAAGCGGAAACGCCAATTGGGACGCTGGGGTGTGATATCCTGCGGCTTATCCAGCTCTACGTGTAACCCTTCCACGGAGGTTTATGAGTCCCAAAGAAGTACTTGAATTCGCAAAAGAGAAAGACGCCAGGCAGCTCGATTTGAGGTTCACCGATCTGCCCGGCTTGCAGCAACATATTTCCTACCCGATCTCCCAGCTCGACGAGGATTCGTTCGAGGAAGGGTTCGGCATCGACGGGTCCAGCATCCGCGGTTGGGCGGCGATCAACGAGAGCGACATGCTCCTGATCCCGGATCCCAGGACAGCCTTCATCGATCCGTTTTACGAGACCCGGACCCTGGTGATGACGGCCGGCGTCATCGACCCGATCACCAAGCAGCACTACGACCGCGACCCGCGCTGGATCGCGACCAAGGCGGAGATGTACCTGCAGAACTCCGGCCTCGCGGATACGGCATACTTCGGTGCCGAGGCGGAATTCTTCATCTTCGATAACATCCGGTTCGATCAGAACCAACACGAGGGTTATTACCATATCGACGCCGAGGAAGGCCGCTGGAACTCGGGCCGCGCGGAGAACAACCTGGGCTACCGGCCCCGGTATAAGGAAGGCTACTTCCCGGTCCCGCCGACCGACCACTACCAGGACCTGCGCGCCGAGATGGTGGAAACCATGCTGGCGACCGGTCTCAACATCGAGTGCCATCACCACGAAGTCGCGACCGCCGGCCAATGCGAGATCGACCAGCGCTTCGACACGCTGATCAAGTCGGCCGACAACATGATGACGTACAAGTACTGCATCCGGAACGTCGCCTACCAGTACGGCAAGACCGTGACGTTCATGCCCAAGCCGCTGTTCGGCGACAACGGCAGCGGGATGCACTGCCACCAGAGCCTGTGGCAGGGCGGGTCGCCGCTGTTTGCAGGCGACATGTACGCCGGGTTGAGCCAGATGGCGCTGTGGTACATCGGCGGGCTGCTGAAGCACGCGCGCTCGCTGTCGGCCATCATCGCTCCGACGACCAACAGCTACAAGCGACTGGTGCCCGGTTACGAAGCGCCGGTCAACCTGGCGTACTCGCGCCGGAACCGTTCCGCCGCGGTGCGCATTCCGATGTACTCGGCCAGCCCGAAGGCGAAGCGCGTCGAGTTCCGGCCGCCGGATCCGTCCTCGAATCCGTACCTGGCGTTCGCGGCGATGTTGATGGCCGGTCTGGACGGCGTGCTGAACAAGATCGATCCCGGCGAGCCGCTGGACAAGGACATCTACGATCTCTCGCCGGAGGAGATGAAGCGGGTTCCGTCGATGCCGGGTTCGCTGGAGGAAGCGCTGGGCTGCCTCGAAGAAGATCACGGCTTCCTGCTGAAGGGCGATGTGTTCAGTGAAGAGCTGATCGAAACCTACATCGGGTACAAGCGGAAGAACGAGGCGGATGCGATCCGGTTGCGGCCGCATCCTTATGAGTTCGCGCTGTATTACGACATTTAGGCCGGCAATCGCATAGGTGGAAAAGGCGGGTCCGTAAGGGCTCGCCTTTTTTGCGTTAGACGCAGAACTTACGCGCGACCGTCGAGAGGATCTCGGCGCACGTGGCGACCTCGTCGAGATTCGACCACTCCACCGCGGCGTGCGCGCCTCCGCCGCCCGGTCCGAAGATTACGGTGGAAATGCCGGCCGCCGCAATCAGGGCCGCATCGAACCACGGGGTATCGCCGTAGATGCGCGGCGCGGCGCCGGTGGCGCGGGTCGCCTCGTCCATCAGCACGCGAACGATCTCTTCCCCGGCGCCGACCTCGAAGGGATCGCGCACCAGCGTCGTCGCGATGGTGAAGGCGGCATGGGGATCGCCGGCGGACGCGCGTTCGATCAGCTCGCGCAACTGCATCTCCGCCTCGGCCGGATTCTCGCCCGGCACCGTCCGGCGCTCCACCGATACGCGGCACCTCGCGGGGTACGTCGAGAGCTCCTGGCCCCCCGATATGAGGGACGCGTGGATGGACCCGCTACCGAGAAGGGGATGCCTCGCATGAGACCGCAGCGACGCGTCCAGGCCCTCGATGCCGGTGAGCACACGTCCCATTTTAGCGATGGCGTCCACGCCGAGCTCCGGCTTGGAGCCGTGCGCCGCGACTCCGGCGCTTTCGATTTCGAACCAGATGAAGCCCTTGTGGGCGACGCAGACGTCAAGGCCGGTGGGTTCGGTGACGATGGCGGCATCGGCGCGCCAGCTCCGCAGAACCGACGACGTCCCGATGCTGGCGTACTCCTCGTCGCATACCGCGGTCAATATCAGATCTCCGGCGGGCGGATCCGCGGCGATGGCGGCAGCGGCAAGCATCGCCGCCGCAAGACTGCCCTTCATGTCATACGCTCCGCGGCCGTAGAGCCGGCCGCCTTGGACGCGCGGCGTGAAGGGATCGGACATCGCCCCGATGCCCACGGTGTCCATATGGGCGTTGATCATGAGGGAGCGCCCGCCGCCCCGGCCGCGAACGACGCCGATGACGTTCGGACGGCCGGGCGCGGCCTGCTCGACTTCGACGCGCAGGCCGGCGTCGCGCAGCCAGGTTGCCACATAGCGGGCCAGATTTGTTTCACCCGCCGCGCCCGGTACCAGATCCGGATTCACGGAGTCGATCAGGACCAGCCGCTTCAACAGTTCGACATGATCCATGGGGCGATACCTCTAGGTTATACTGGCGTGGTGCGACCCCAACGAAGGGTGCCAGCTTTTTAAGGAGACCGTTGTAAATGAAGCGAAGAATTCTCATCCTGGCCGCCGTCGTGGCCGCCGCCGCATTCGCCTCTCCGGCAGATAAGCCGGACCTGTCGGGCGAGTGGAAACTCAACGTTGAAAAAAGCAACTTCGGTCCGATGCCCGGTCCCGACTCGCAGGTCCGCACCATTGACCACAAAGACCCTTCGCTAAGCGTCAAGGACGTGCGCGTGGGTGGCGCTCAGGGCGACGCGACCACGGAGATGAAATTCACGACGGACGGCAAGGAAACCGCGAACACAGTCAAGACTCCGAACGGCGACCTGGAGCTGAAGACGACCATCACGTGGGAAGAGAAAACGCTGGTCGCGAATACCAAGCTGGACATACAGGGCATGGATATTTCGGTGGTCGAAAAATGGGAGCTGTCCGAAGACGGCAAGGTGCTTACCCTCAACGGGAAGATCAGCACGCCGCAGGGCGATTTCGAAACCAGCCAGGTTTTCGATAAGGTAGCCGCCAAGTAGCTTTCCAGCGGGACAGCGGGAGCCGTCCGCCGTGCCGCTCTGTCCCAGGGCGGTCCTCCGGTTCACACCGTCCGGCGATCCGCGTCCGGCGCGGATCTTTTCACCCCCTTGTCCAAAACCCGCAAGTCATTCGCTAGAATGGAATATTCAAGGACTGCGCCGCTAATCCCGCTTCCTGAAACTAGACTTCCAGAGCGGACGTCTGGATGCAGTACGCGCAGAGTGGAAAGGAACCAGCTTTAGAATGATGTTTCACAGGCTTCAACGCCTGCACGCCCTCCGGATTTGTTTGCTTTGTTATTCCGTCGCGCTTCCGACCGCCGTGGTGCGGGCTCAGCAGCCGCCGGCGCCACAGCAGTCCAAGCCGCAGGAACCGAAGCCGCCCAATCCCTTTGAGGCCGTGCCAGAAGCGGCGGAGCCTCCGAAGGCGGAACAGCCAAAGCCACAAGTAGCCCCGGCCGTGAAACCCGAGGCGCCGAAAGTCGAAGCGGCAAAACCGGCTGTGCCGGGCGCTCCTCCCGACGACGTCATCGAAGCGATCGAGTTTCGCGGCTCGCGCCGCGTGCCGCAAGACACCCTGAAGGCTCTCATTTATACCAAGCGCGGCGACAAATTCGACGAGGAAACCCTCCGGCGCGACTTCATGGCGCTGTGGAACACCGGCCGGTTTGACGACATCAAGCTGGAGCGGGAAGCCGGCAAATCCGGCTGGATCGTCCGCTTCGTCCTCACCGAGCGCCGCGTGATCCGTTCCATCAACTATGTAGGCAACAAGTCCATCACGATGTCGGAGATCCTGGACCGCTACAAGGAACGCAAGGTCGGGCTGACCACCGAGTCGCAGTACGATCCCAACAGGATTCAACGGGCGCGGAACGTGCTCATGGAGTATCTCGCCGAACGCGGGCGCCAGTTCGCGACGGTAACGCCGGAGGTCAAGCAACTCCCGCCATCGTCCCTGGAGGTCACTTTCCGGATCGACGAAGGCCCGAAAGTGAAGGTGGGGGCGATCAATTTCGACGGCAACAATGCGTTCAGCGACCGCATCGTGCAGCGCGCCATGAAGAACCTGCGCCCGCTGGGAATCCCCTATTCGATTTTCTTCGAGGGGCTGTTTCCCAAGAGCTACGATTCCAGCAAGCTCGAGGAGGACATGGAGCGCGTCCGCCAGTTCTACATGGACCACGGATACTTCATGGCCAAAGTAACGGATCACGACGTGAAGATCCACGACGTGGGAACCAACGGATTCAAGCTGCCGCTCATCTATCCGAACAAGCCCGGCAAGCGCGCCGATCTCAACGTGGCCATCGACGAAGGCCGGCTGTATCATCTCCGCAACATCGGCTTCGGCGGCGTGAAGCTCTTCAAGACGCCGGAAACATTGATGCGCCCGTTGTTCCAGATGCAGTCCGGCGACGTGTTCTCGACGGCCAAGCTAAAAAAAGGCCTGGAGAACATGCGCAAGCTGTACGGCGAATTCGGCTACATCGACATGGTGGCCGAACCGAACTTCGACACCATTCCGAACACCGACAAGATCGACATGACGCTGAGCGTCGACGAAGGCAAGCAGTTCTTCGTCCGGCGTATCGACTTCGCCGGGAACACGACCACGCGCGACAAGGTGATCCGCCGCGAAATGCTTATTGACGAAGGCGACATGTTTAACAACCGCCTCTGGGAGTTGAGCGTTCTGCGGCTGAACCAGCTCGGGTATTTCGAAGTGCTAAAGGAGAACGAAGCGGCCGACATCAAGCGCGACACCAAGACGAACACCGTGGACATCACCGTGAAGGTGAAAGAGCGCGGCAAGAACTCCATTCAGTTGAATGGCGGCGTGTCGGGCATCGCGGGCAGCTTCATCGGGTTCTCGTACGCCACCAACAATTTTCTCGGCCTGGGCGAGACGCTGTCGCTAAGCTCGCAGTTGGGCGATCGCATCCGCCAGGTGGAGCTCGGCTTCACCGAGCCGTATTTCCTCGACCGTCCGCTCCAGCTCGGTTTTACCGTGAATTACACGCGCTTCGACTATAATCAGGGGCGCGAAGTGTCGCTCCTTTCCGGGCGCAACCTCATTCCACTGTTCAATTCTCTCGGCAGTAATAACCTTTTGAATTACGTTTCCAACGGCTATGGCTTCACCTCGTTCCTGAGCTATCCGCTGAAGCGGTCCTTTGCCAGGCTCGGGCTGACCTACGGCTACAATATTCAAAACATCAAGACGCTTACCGATGCCGCGACGCAATACTTCCAGTACCTCAACTTCCAGAGCGTGGGTGGACCGAACTCGCTGAGCGGCATTAAAACCAGCCAGATTACGCCGTCGTACACCTACAACACGGTTAACCACCCGATCACGCCGACCGCCGGTAAGAGCATCTTCATCACCTTGCCGTTTGCGGGCAGCATCCTGGGCGGAAACGTGAACACGTTGAACCCGACCATCGACATGAAGTACTTCCACAGGGCGCCACACTTCAAGAATCATGTCATCGGCGCCCATGTCCTGGGCCGGTTCCTGACCGGCTATGGCGGCAAGGTCGCCCCGCCGTTCTCGCGCTTCTACATGGGCGGCGAGAACGATATTCGGGGATTCGACATTTGGGGGATCAGCCCGATTGCCTACGTTCCAAGCTCGGCGAATGTGACGGTGTATAACAACGACGGCAACCCGAGACAGCAGCGCGTGGTGAACTCAGACGGCTCGACATCGTTGGTGAACGTGACCCAGCAGATCCCGATTTACCAGATGGTGTTCCCGGGCGGCGACACACAGGTGGTTACGAATTTCGAATACCGCATCCCGATCTTTGGGCCGGTTGTGCTGGCGGTATTCGGAGACGCCGGCATCGACAAGCTCTCGCTGACCAACCAGTTGCGTTTGAACCCGGACCGCATCAATCAATTGAACTCGCTGTTCCCGGAGGCGAGTTTCCAGGCCAAGGCCGTCATTGCGCCGGGCACGCAGAAGATGCGGGCCTCGACGGGACTCGAGCTGCAGGTGATGATGCCGGTGGTGAACGCCCCATTCCGCGTTTATTGGGCGTACAACCCACTGCGCGTGCACGAGATTTTGCAGCCGCCGGTGGTGGCGGACCGTTCCTATTTTCCGAATGAGGCGACGTTCGTGAACTCGATTGTCCAGTTTGGGCGGCCGATACCGTTCTACGAGCGCCATTCCACTTTCCGTTTTTCGATTGGCCGCACGTTCTAGCGACGTGACGCTAAACTAGAAGATTAATTAGGAGTGTAGAAGAGTGAAGAGACAGTTGTTTATGTGGCCCGTGGCCGTGGCGCTGAGCGCAATGGCCGTATTCGCGCAAGGCACCAAGGTCGGCGTGGTCAACATCCAGGCCGCGCTCGTCGCCACCAAGGATGGGCAGAAGGCGGCGTCCGAACTGGAAGGCCGGCGAGCCCCGAAACAGAAGGATCTCGAGCGGAAGCAGGCGGAAATCCGCAGCCTCCAGGAATCCTTGAACCGCGGCGGAAACGCCATGTCGGAGCAGGCCAAAGCCGAGCTTGTGCGAAACATCGACGTGAAGACGAAGTCGTTCAACCGGGAACTGGAAGACAACCAGGCCGAGTGGGACGGCGAGCAGCAGAAGGTATTGCAGGAGCTCGGCCAGAAGATGATGGCGGTCATCGACAAGTATTCGAAGGACAACGGCTACTCGGTGATATTGGACGTGAGCAACCCGCAGACGCCGGTGCTGTACGCGTCCAGCGCGATTGACATCACCAAGGACATCGTGGATCTGTACGATAAGAACGCGGCGACGGCACCTGCGGTTCCCGCGGCTTCGGGCTCGGCTGCTCCGGCCATGCGTCCGGCCGCCAAGCCCCCGGTTCCGGCTCCCGTCAAGAAGTAAAGTCCCGTTCGGCTGTCAACCGCAAGCCGTTGGGACCCACGGGGACTGTTCGCTAGGAATTTCCCATGGCGCTCGTCCCCAACCCTCGGCAACTTGCCCGGGCCGCAACGCGCCCTTTGGTCGGACCTCGCCGGCACGCCGGACAGCTTCCCGCTCTACGGCGGCACGGCGCTGGCTCTGCTTCTCGGGCACCGGGCCTCGGTCGATTTCAGTTTGTTCTGAACCGCCTCTTTCGGCCCTGAAGCGGCTCGCGGAACAAATCCCTTACCTGACTTGCCGCGTCCGTCGCGGCGGGCCGGTTCTGATTTCCTCGCCCACGTCATGACCTACGGAACCGTCGAGGACTTACGCGCCCTCGCCGGAATCGTCGGGCCGGATGAATTCCGGGAGGCTCTGGAGAACGCGCCGGCTGGCGTGTTGGACGCGCGGTCGTGGGCCTGCTGGAACCTCAAATTCGGGTGCTTTCCGGCCCCTCCGCTGCCCGTGCGACGCGGTTTGTAAGGACCCGTCCTGCTAAACTGAACAAAGTAATGATATACGATCTGATCATTGTCGGGAGCGGCCCCGGCGGGTACTCCGCTGCCTGCCGCGCGGGACAGTTTGGGCTGAAAACGGCGATCGTCGAGAAGGACCCGAAACTCGGCGGCACCTGCCTGCACGTCGGCTGCATTCCCACCAAGGCGCTGCTGCACACGGCGGACGTCTGGGACCGGTTCACCCACGCCGAAGCCGAAGGCATTCACGTCGAGAACCCGCAGCTCGACATGCCCCTCGTAAACGACCGGAAGAACGGGATCGTCAGCAAACACGCCAAGGGCATCGAAGGGCTGATGAAGAAGAACAAAGTGGAGTGGGTGAAAGGCTACGCCAAGCTCCAGGGCCGCGGGGAGGTCGAGGTGACGGGGGCCGACGGCAAGACCAGAACGCTGGAAGCGAAGAACATCATCGTGGCCACGGGGTCGGAGGCGCGGATGCTTCCCGGCCTCCAGCCGGACGACACGATCCTGACCAACATCGAAATCCTCAACCTGGCCGCCGTGCCGAAGTCGCTGATCGTGATCGGCGCAGGCGCGGTCGGCGTCGAGTTTGCGTCCATCTTCAGCCGCTTCGGGTCCCAAGTCACCATCCTCGAAATGCTGCCACGCGTAGTGCCGATGGAAGACGAGGACGTCTCGAAGGAACTGGAGAGGTACTTCAAGAAACACGGCATCCGGATCGAGACCGGCGCGCGCGCCGAGAACATCCGCAAGGGTGGCGCGGGCGTTCAGTTGACTGTCACGCTGGCCAACGGCAAGACCGAAGAGATGGAGGCCGAGAAGCTGCTGGTCGCCGTCGGGCGCAAGCCGAACACGGAGAACATCGGCCTGGAGAACACCAAAGTTGAAACGGACCGCGGATTCGTGCGCGTGAACGAATATCAGCAGACCGGCGAGCCGGGCGTGTACGCGATCGGCGATATCGTCGCCGGCACGCCGCAACTGGCGCACGTCGCGACGGCGGAAGGCATGGTCGCCGTCGCCCACATGGCCGGAAAGCCGGTTAAGCCGATCAACCGGAACCGCATTCCCGGCGCAACCTACACCGAGCCCGGGATCGGCAGCGTCGGCCTGACGGAGGCGCAGGCGAAGGCCCAGGGATTCGCCGTGAAGGTCGGGAAGTTCCCGTTCCTGGCGAACAGCAAAGCCACCATCCTCGGCATGCACGACGGATTCGTGAAGGTGGTAATCGACGAAAAGTGGGGCGAGATCCTCGGCGTCCACATCATCGGCCCGCAGGCCTTCGAACTAATCTCGGAAGCGGTGACGGCGATGGAAGCCGAGGCCACGGTCGAAACCATGATGTCCACCATCCACGCGCATCCCACGTTGTATGAAGCGATGGGCGAGGCATTCAACTCGGTGTACGGCCTGGCCATCAATTTCTGAATGCGCATCTGCGAAGTCACCGATCTCGGAATGATGGGGTACGCCGCCGCGCTCGGCGTGCAGCGCGAGCTGGTGGAGCGCCGCAAGCGCGGCGAGGTGGCGGATCAACTGCTCTTCGTCGAGCATCCGCACGTGATCACCATGGGGCGCAACGGGCGCAGCGAGAACATGCTCGCGCCGCCGGAATTGCTGGAGCGGGCGGGCGTCGAGTTTCACGAAACCGACCGCGGCGGAGACGTTACCTACCACGGTCCCGGGCAGATCGTCGGCTATCCCATCCTGGATCTGAGAGAATGGAAGCGCGACGTCGTTTCGTTCGTCCGCGGCATCGAGCAGGCGATTATCGATGCCCTGGGAGAGTTCGGCATCCAGGCGGGACGGCTGGCGGGAGCAACCGGCGTCTGGGTGGCGGGGGCCAAGGTCGCGGCGATCGGAGTGCACATCAGCCACTGGATCACGTCGCACGGATTCGCGCTGAATGTCGATACGGATTTGAGTTACTTTCAGTACATCGTGCCGTGCGGTCTGACGAAACCGGTGACGTCGATGCGAAAGCTGGGCTCGCCGGCAGCCCGCCCGGAGGTCATGCGCGCGATCACCCGCGCTTTCAGCCAGGTGTTCGGTTTGGATCCGCAATGGAGAAGAAATGACTGACGTCGTGATGCCCCAAATGGGCGAGAGCATAGTGGAAGGTACGCTGACGAAGTGGTTGAAGAAGGCCGGCGATCGCGTCGAGCGCGACGAGCCTCTATTCGAGATTTCGACCGACAAGGTGGACACGGAGATCCCCTCGCCGGTGGCCGGTGTGTTGAGGGACGTCCTGGTGCAGGAAGGCGCGACGGTCGGCATTAACACCGTGGTGGGCCGGGTCGAAGAGGCGGGAGGCTCGGCCGCGCCGGCGCCGCCTGCGGTTGCGGAACAAGCGCCCGCAGTTGAGGAACAAGCGCCCGCGGAAGTTCGGCCGGCGCCACAACCTCCGGCCCCCGCGGCGGCCGAGGAATCCGCCGGGCCGCTGTCGCCGCTGGTGCGCAAGATGTCGCGCGAATACAACATCGATTTGAAGCAGGTGAAGGGAACCGGCGCGGGCGGACGGATCACGAAGCAGGATCTGGAAAACTACATGGCGCAGCAGGGCGCGCGCACGATGGCGGCCAGCGTGCAAGCCGCCCCCAGGCCGGCGCCGTCGCTGCCCGCCGCTCCGCCTCCGCCTCTCGAGGTGCCGCCGGTGCCACGCGCCGAAGGCCCCCGAACGCGCGTGGAACCGATGAGCGCCATGCGGCAGAAAATCGCCGAGCACATGGTGTTTTCCCAGCGGACTTCCGCCCACGTCACCACCGTGCACAAGGTGGACATGACGCGGGTGGCGAAGATGCGCGGCCAGCACAAGGAAGCTTTCCGCCAGCGCTACGGATTCTCGCTGACGTTCCTGCCGTTCGTCACGCGGGCCGCCGCGGCCGCCCTGCGCCAGTTCCCGATCGTCAACGCGTCCATCGAAGGGACCAATATCCTGTACCACAACGAGATAAACATCGGCATCGCGGTGGCGCTGGAGAACGGGCTGATCGTTCCGGTGATCCGGGACGCCGACGAGAAGAACATCGTTGGCCTGCAGCGATCCATCGTGGACCTGTCCACGCGCGCGCGATCGCGGCAACTCAAGCCCGATGAAATCCAGGGCGGGACGTTCTCGATCACCAATTTCGGCAGCTTCGGTTCGGTCTTCGCGACGCCCGTGATCAACCAACCGCAGGTGGCGATCCTCGGCGTGGGATCGGTGGAGAAGGAGCCGGTGGTGATCGACGACGCGATCGCGATCCGGTCGATGTGCTACCTGGCGCTGACCTTCGATCACCGGCTGATCGACGGCGCGCTAGGCGATCAATTCACCGGTCACGTGAAACACATTCTCGAGACCTGGGCCGAAGAAATCCTATAGAGGTCCAACGTAAACTATTGAAAATGTGCGTAGACTGTGCTACAAACGAAGGACTTGCCCTACTGGGCGTCCGAGGCAATCGATGGCTAGCACCGTTTGGAAAGGCCACTTAACGTTCGGACTCGTATCGCTGCCGATCCGGCTATTCTCAGCGGCGCGTTCCGAGTCGATCAGTTTCAATCAGCTCCACAAAGACGACAATTCGCGCGTACGCCAGGTCCTCTACTGCCAGCTTGAGGACAAGCCCATCCAGCGCAGCGAAATCGTGAAGGGCTACGAGTACGAGAAGGATCGCTACATCGTCATTGACGACGAGGACATCCGCAAGGCGGCGCCCAAGACCGCGAAGGTCATGGAGATCCAGGAGTTTGTGAAGGCGTCGGAAGTCGACGCGGTGTATTTCGAAAGCTCCTACTACGTGTCGCCGGACGAAGCGGGCGAGAAGCCGTACGCGCTGCTGTTCGACGCGCTGCGCCGGACGGGTTACGTGGGCATCGCAAAAGTCGCGATGCACAACCGCGAGCACATCGTCATCCTGCGGCCCGGGCCGCGCGGCATTCTATTGCACACGATGTACTACGCGCACGAGATCCGCGCGGTGGAAGAGTTCCGCACGGACCTGAGCCTGGTGAAGGACAAGGAAATCGCGCTGGCGACCGGGCTGATCGAAGCGCTGGCCGCCGAATTTGAGCCCGAGAAGTATCGGGATGCGTATCGCGACAACCTGCTGGCGATGGTCGAAGCGAAGAGGGCCGGCCAGGAAATCGTGGAACCGCCGGTGCCGCAGCCGGCGAAGGTGATCGACATTCTGGAGGCCTTAAAGGCCAGCCTCGAAATGGCGCGGAAGCCGGCCGCCGTCGAAGCCGAAACCAAAGCCCCCAAGCGCACAAGGAAAGCCGCCAACGGATAAGGGAGAGACCCAAGGTCCCCCCCTTCGCTTTTACTCCCCGTTCATTTCGCGCGCAGTTTGCGGGCCCGCCGCCTGCACTTCAATTCATCGGGTCGCGCCAGAGCCACAGATTTACCGCCTTTGGATATGGATCGGTCCCAGGGGTTATCGGGTTCCAGCCAAATGGATCGATTGGAATTAACGGTCCGTTAAGTGGCTTCTGGTCGATTTCGAAGTGCAGATGAGGTCCGACCCCGCCCCATTGTCCGTGAGAGAAGTTGCCAACGTAGGCAATAGGCTGGTTCGGCTGGTAGCCCGCGAGGCGATGTCGTGGCGGCCGCGCCGGTCTGATGCGGCGTCTGATCCAGCTTCGACGCAATCCCGAGAAAATCGCTGGCTGCCGGGCCGCGAACGTCTTCACTTCCACCTGTCCCGCCAACACGGCGGTCTCGTCATCGTCCAAAAGCGCACATAGAGAAACACGCTTCAGGACTCCGGGGTTACCCAGGATTTCACATCGCCCGCCGTTGCGACCTTGCGGACTCTCTTGTCCTTTTCCCCCGCCCCGACTTGCTCCGAAGCGCCCCGGGGGCTATCATCCAGAAAGCCTCGAGGTGACCGCCGTATGTGGATCCCAAAATTCGTGCGTGACCGCAGGAAGGGCGTCGACTCGCCCGTCCCTACCCAACTCGTATCCAACGAGGAGCTGATCCCGCGCCGGCAAACCAACGATCAGAAGAAGGTCGAGAGCCTGATTGCCGACCTTTCGGCGGATAGAGCGAAGCGGCTCGGCATGGAGCGGCGCCGCTTCATGGCCAGCAGCATGGGCCTGGCGACCTGCTTCCTGGCCTCCAACCAGGTCTACGGAAAAGTCTGGGACGTGGACGAAGCGGAAACCTTCGAACCCGAAGCCACCGCGGAAAAATTCCCGAAAGGCGAATACTTCATCCTCGACGTGCAGTCGCACTTCACAAACGGCTTCGCCATCGGTTTCCGCAACCTCGAGTTTGTGAAAAACATGGGCTTCAGCCTCAAGGAAGATGTCGAGTCCTACGGCTACCGGAACTTCGTCAAGGAGATGTTCTTCGACAGCGAGACCGAGATGATCGTGATCTCGGGCGTCCCCGGCAAGGAGAAGAACAAAGACGATAAGGGCAACGTTCTGGAAGGGCGCGCGCGACAGGGCGGAATCCTGCCAAGCTGGCTGATGTCGCAGGCCGGCCGCGAGATCAACAGCGTCGCCGGATGCACCCGCACCGTCTGGCAGGGCAACCTCGCGCCGAACCACTACTGGGACCGCAAGAATAACGCGCCCGACAAGGCGGCCATCCTGGAACAGATGGAGCGCGAGATGCACCAGTACGGGATCAGTTCGTGGAAGTGGTATTGCCACACCGATCCGGGCGGGTCCGGAGGCGGGTTCCAACTGGACGACGACAACGCGCAGTGGTTCTACGACGAATCGAGGAAGCGCGGCCTCAAGACTTTCAGCGTGCACAAGGGCTTCTCGTATCAATCGCGCACGTTGGGACACCTGGCGAATCCCAAGGACGTCGAAAAGGCGGCTCTCCGGAACCCCGATCTGAATTTCATCATCTATCATTCGGCGCTGCAGCACGGGCCGAATGAGCCCGATTGGAAGAACGCAAACAACTACGATCCGAACACCGGCGACTTCGCGTGGCACGCCGTCCTGATGGATATCAAGAAGCGCAATCCGGGGATGAAAAACGTGTACCCGGAGATCGGCAGCTTCTTCAACGTCCTGGCGATCGCCGATCCGGTGATGTGCATGCACGGCATCGGCAAGAACGTCAAGCACTATGGCTCCGACCACGTCATCTGGGGAACGGATTGCCTCTGGTGGGGATCGCCGCAGTGGTGCATCGACGCGTTCAAGCGCTTCCAGATCAGCGACGACCTGTGCGAGAAATTCGGCTACACGAAGCTGACCAAGGAAGATAAGGCCAGGATTTTCGGCTTGAACGCGGCCAAGATTTACGGCATCGACGTGAAGGCGCAACGGAAAGCGCTGCCCGCCGACACGCTGTCCCGGCTTAAGACCGCGTATCTGGACGGCGGCGGGATGCGCGACAACGCGGCGTACGGCTGGGTGCGCGCCGACGACTGATGAAAACGTTAGCGCTTCTCTTCTCAGCCGCGGTTCTGGCTTTCGGCTCGCAGGAAGATGATATTCGCCGCGTGCTGGAGGCTCAATCCGCGGCGTGGAACCGCGGCGATATTCCCGGGTTCATGGAAACCTACGCTCCCGACACGGTCTTTTTGGGGAGCGAAGTGTCGCGCGGGTCGGCGCAGGTCAAGGAGCGTTATCTGCGCAAGTATCCGACACGGGCGCACATGGGGGCGTTGACGTTCTCGGAACTCGAGATCCACGTTGTTGCTCCCGAAGCAGCCTACGCCATCGGCCACTGGCAGCTCGATCGAGGGGCCGATGCGGGAGGCCCGGCCGGAGGCTGGTTCTCGCTGGTGTTACAGAAACGGCAGGGGCGCTGGCTGATCGTGTTGGATCACACGCATTAACACCCGACTTTCCTGTGCTAAGGTATGGAACAATTGATTGAAAGGATGGCGTCATGAAAGATCCTGATAAGCCTCGGAAAGGATTCTCCCGCCGCGGGTTTCTGCGCGGGGTAAGCATTACCGGCGGCGCAATGGGGACGGGGCTGCTCGAGTCCGCCGCGTCAGCCGAAACCGGAGGCGCGGTTGTAGGGCCGGCCGCAGTCTCCATCACGCTGAACATCAACGGTAAGTTGCGCAAAGTGGGGGTCGAGCCGCGCGAAACGTTGCTCGATACGCTGCGCGATAAACTCGACCTCACCGCGGCCAAACGCGTCTGCGATCGTGGCACCTGCGGAGCCTGCACGGTAATCGTGAACGGCAAGGCCGTTTACGGCTGCACCGTGCTCGCCATCGACGCGCAGGGCAAACAGATCCAGACGCTGGAAGGAATTTCGCCGGCCGGCAACCCGCACCCGTTGTCGAAGGCCTTCGTGAACAACGACGCCCAGCAGTGCGGCTATTGCACTCCGGGTTTCGTCGTCGCGGCGAAAGCGTTTCTCGATCACAACCCCAAGCCCACCGAAGAACAGGTCAATCACGGCCTGGGCGGCAACATCTGCCGTTGCGGAACCTACATCGGCGTGCGCAAGGCCGTTCTCGAAGCGGCCGGAATGACTGCGGCGGGAGGAACCAAGAATGCCTGATTATCATTGGCCGCCAATGGACCAGCGCCGGGCGATCGGCAAGCGTGTCGCCCGTCTGGACGGACTTCAGAAATCGACGGGGCAAGCCAAATACAACTCGGACCTGAACCTCCCCGGCCTGCTGTTCGGCGTGCTGCTCACTTCGCCCCACGCTCACGCGCGCATCAAGAGCATCGATACCAGCCAGGCGGAGAAACTGCCCGGCGTCACCAGCCTGCGCGTAATCCAGGGAGCGGGCAAGGAACTCAACTGGCAGGGACAGGAGATCGCGTCGGTGGCGGCTACAACCGAGAACATCGCGCGCGACGCTGTCCGCAAGATCAAGGTCGAGTACGAAGTCTTGCCGCACCTGGTTAAGGAAAGCGACCTCGGCAAGGCGGGCACGCGCGCCAAAGCGGCCGGCGAAGTCACCACCGGCGATCCGGAGAAAGCGTTTCAGGAAGCAGACGCCGTATCCGAAGGACTGTACGCGATTCCAGTGATCACCCACTGCTGCCTGGAATCGCACGGGCAGGCGGTAGAGTGGAAACCGGATGGCGTGAATTACTATCCTTCCACGCAAAACCTGTCGGCCATCGGCGCGGAACTGGGCCGCTCCATCGGAGTCCCCGCGGCGCAGATCCACTCGCACATGGATCATGTCGGCGGCGGATTCGGCTCGAAGTTCCCCCCGGATCTATGGGGCGCGGAATGCGCGCAATTATCCAAGGCGAGCGGCGGCAGGCCGGTAAGGCTGTTTCTGGATCGCAAGCAGGAACTGCTCATTGCCGGCAATCGTCCGTCCCTGTTCGCAAAGATCAAAGCCGGAGCGAAGAAGGACGGCACGCTGACGGTCTGGCAATCGGAATCCTGGGCCTCGGGCGGCATAGGCGGCGGCGGTCTCAACGCGGACGCGCTGCCGTACGTATTCCGCAACGTAGAAAACCGCAAGATCAATCACACGTCGGTGTCGCTGAATACCGGAAGTGCACGGGCGTGGCGCGCTCCCAGCAACCAGCAGCTTTCGTTCGTCACCTGCTCGGCGCTGGACGATCTGGCGGCCAAGCTGGGCATGGATCCGCTCGCGTTCTTTCTCAAGAACGTCAACCTGTCCAACCGCCCCGACGTTTACAAGTACCAGCTCGAGAAGGCGGCTGATCTCGCCAACTGGAGCAAGCTCTGGCAGGGCCGGGGCGCTTCCAAGGGGCCCATCAAGCGCGGCCTCGGCATCGGCGTAAGCATGTGGGGCGGCCTCGGGCACGACTCCAAATGTAAGACGACGATCAACCCCGACGGCAGCGTGGCGGTGGAACTGGGGTCGCAGGATCTCGGCACCGGTACACGCACCTGCATCGCGCAAGTAGCGGCGGAGACGCTCGGCCTGCCGATCGCGGCGATTAAGGTCACGATCGGCGACAGCAGCCTTCCCGCATCGGGCGCGTCGGGTGGATCGACGACCATCGGCGGCGTCAGTGCTTCCACGCGAAAGTCCAGCGTGAATGCGCTGCAAAAACTGTTCGAGGCAGTCGCTCCCCAGCTCGGCGGGAACGCAGACCAACTCGAAGCGGTCGACGGCCGTATTCAAGTGAAGGGCACGCCTTCCAAGGGTCTTTCGTGGCGGGAGGCCTGCCGGAAACTCGGCGTGAGCAAGATCGAGGAAATGGGCGAGAACGTCTCGCGCACGGCGATTCGCGACGGCCTGATCAACCAGGGCACGGCGGGCGTGCAGATTGCCGATGTTTCCGTGGACGTGGAAACCGGCAAGGTGAAGGTAAATAAGCTGGTCGCGGTGCAGGACTGCGGCCTGGTCATAAACCCGAAGCTCGCCGAAAGCCAGGTGTACGGCGCCTGCATCATGAGCATTTGCGCCGCGCTGCTGGAGGAACGCATTACCGACCAGCAGACCGGGCGCGTGCTCAACCCCGACATGGAGTTCTACAAGCTGGCCGGGCTCGCCGACATCGGCGACATCGTAGTCCACATGGACATCCGGCCCGACATGGATAAGCGCGGGGTCATCGGACTGGGCGAGCCTCCGGCCATCGCCGGCATCGCGGCCATCGCCAATGCGGTGGCGAATGCCTCGGGCGTTCGAGTCGCGGGCGTGCCGTTGACGCCGTACCGGGTGCTGGATGCGCTTGGCAGGAGGACCGCGTAATGCAAGCCTTTGAATACGCAAATCCGGCAACGCTCGCGGAAGCGTTGAAATCGCTCGGCTCGTCGTGGGACGAGGCGCAGGTATTGGCCGGCGGCACCGACATCATCAGCCTGATGAAGGACGATGTGGCCGCGCCGAAGCGCCTGGTGAACATCAAGAACGTGAAGGAACTGGGCGGAATCGCGCCGCATGCGGGCGGTCTTCGCATCGGCGCGACAGCGACGTTCGACGAACTCGCAACCAACGCCGCGGTGCGGACGTATCCGGCTATCCGGACCGCCGTGCTCGGCGTGGCGAGCCCGCAGATCCGCAACATGGGAACCGCCGGCGGCGACCTCTGCCAGCGCCCGCGCTGCTGGTATTACCGTGCGGGATTCGGCCTTCTGGCTACGAAGGACGGGCAGCCGCTGGTCCCGAACGGAGAGAACCGGTATCACGCGATCTTCGGCGGAGGCCCGGCGTACTTCGTCAGCCCGTCCAGTCTCGGACCGGCGCTGATCGCGCTCGGCGCGAAGCTGACGCTGGAGTCGGCGTCTGACAAACGGACTGTGGACGCCGCGAAGTTTTTCCTCGCCCCCGGAAGCGAAACCGAGCGCGAAATCGACCTGAAGCCGAATGAGATCGTGACCGGGATTCTGTTGCCTGCCGCTGCCGGCGAAAAGAGCGCCACGTACGAAATTCGCGAGCGCGAAATGCTCGACTGGCCGCTCGTGACAGCATCCGTCGCTTTGAAGATCAGCGGCGGTAAGGTATCGAGCGCGAGGGTCGTGCTCGGGCACGTTGCACCCATGCCGTGGGTGGCCGTAGCAGCCGAGCAATATCTGTTGGGCAAGGCCATCTCCGAAGCGACCGCGGAGGAAGCGGGTGCCGAAGCCGTCAAAGGCGCGCAACCGCTCAGCCAGAATGCCTACAAAGTTCAACTGGCGAAGGTGGCGGTAAAGCGTGCGTTGCTGGCGGCCGCCGGAAAGGCTTAAACCGCCATGGAGTACTCCGGCCTGACCCGGATCGGCACCGACCGGTGCGGCGATCTGCGATGGAAGGGAATGTACATCACCGCCGAGGCGGACCCGACGCAATCCAAAAGCGGCGACCGCCTCTTCTGGTGCCATCGCACGCATAACTGCCTGGGACCGGATGGCAAACTCGTGGACGATTACGAGTGCAACGAGACCCGGCAGTGTTACGCGGAACTGTAGCGCAGTAACTAGGCCCATAAGCACGGCGTCATCAAAGAGTAATGGCGAACCCCGCGCACACTGGCGATGAAATAACCCCCATGGAAACAGCTCCGCCGAAGAAACGGCGCAGCCTGGCATGGCTTTGGCTGCTCGTGCTGGCCGGCGCCGGGTACGGCGGCTACCGTATTTACCAAAATTTACAGCAGACCAAGCAAAAGGCGGCAGCCACCCAGGCGCGCGCGATGGCGCCGCGAGCCGTGCCGGCCGCCGCTGTGCCATCCCGCTCGGGCGACATGCCTGTCTATCTGCGCGGACTCGGAACGGTGACGGCCTTCAACACCGTCGTCGTGAAAAGCCGCGTGGACGGGCAATTGATGGCCGTTCACTACACCGAGGGCCAGTTTGTCAAAGCCGGAGACCTGCTAGCCGAAATCGATCCGAGGCCCTACCAAGTGCAACTGGAACAGGCCAAGGGCCAGCTCGCGCGGGACCAGGCTCAGTTGAACGATGCAAAGGTGAACCTCTCCAGGTACCAGGCATTGTGGGACGAGAAGGTCATCGCTAAACAACAACTGGATACTCAGACCGCGATGGTAGGGCAGTTTGACGGCGCGATTGAGTCCGACAAGGCCACCATCGGCAACGCGCAGCTTCAGTTGACCTACGCAAAGATAACCGCGCCGATCACGGGCCGTATCGGCCTGCGCCAGGTGGACGTCGGGAACATCGTCCACGCCAGCGATCAGAACGGACTCGCGACCATCGCCCAGATGCAGCCCATCACCGTTTTGTTCACCATCCCGGCCGATAATCTCCAGCCGGTTCTCAAAAAACTCCGCGCCGGCGTGAAGCTGCCGGTTTACGCCTACGACCGCGACGACGTGAACAAGATCGCGACCGGCACTCTGCTCACCGTGGACAACACGATCGATCCGACCACCGGCACATCGCGATTGAAAGTGGAATTCGCCAATTCCGATTTTTCTCTCTTCCCAAACCAATTCGTGAACTGCCGCCTGCTTCTCGATGTGAAGCGCGGACTGACGCTCATCCCGTCCTCCGCGATCCAACGCGGCCCGCAGGGCACCTTCGTCTTCGTCGCGGACAACGGCGTGGCACATATGCGTCCCGTCAATGCCTCGATCACCGAAGGCGGCGAAGCAGCCGTCGACAGCGTGAAGCCGGGCGAACTGGTCATCACCGACGGACAGGACAAGCTGCAGGAAAACGCCAAGGTGGACGTTCGCGCTCCGTCGGGGCGCGGCGGACCGAGGCGCCCGAAATGAGCCCGTCGCGACCGTTTATCCTTCGCCCGGTCGCGACGTCGCTCCTGATGGCAGCCATCCTCCTCGCGGGCTTCGTCGCATACAAGCAGTTACCGGTGTCGGCGCTGCCGCAGGTCGATTACCCGACCATCCAGGTCCTCACGTTCTATCCGGGAGCGAGCCCCACGGTGATGGCTTCCTCGGTCACCGCGCCGCTCGAACGCCAGTTCGGACAAGTTCCCGGGCTGAAGCAGATGACCTCGACCAGTTCCTTCGGGGCCTCCATCGTCATTCTGCAATTCTCGCTGGACCTGAACATCGACGTTGCCGAGCAGCAGGTGCAACAGGCGATCAACGCGGCGGGCACGTTCCTTCCACGAGATTTACCGAACCCGCCGGTGTATAGCAAGAGCAACCCGGCGGACGCTCCCATCCTGACGCTGGCACTCACGTCCGACAGCATCGCGCTGACCAAGGTGGAAGACTTCGCGGACACAACGCTGGCGCAGAAGATCTCGCAACTGCCCGGCGTCGGGCTGGTGAGCATCAGCGGCGGACAGCGTCCCGCGGTGCGAATCCAGGCGAACCCGGCCGCGCTGGCGTCCTACGGGCTGAGCCTGGAAGACCTCCGCGTGGCCATGAGCACGGCCAATGTGAACCAGGCCAAGGGCAACATCGAAAGCAGCCGGCAAGCCTTCACCATTGGCACGAACGATCAGTTGATGTCCAGCGCCGACTACGCGCCCATCATCGTGGCCTATCGCAACGGCGCGCCGATCCGCGTGTCGGACGTCGCCACCGTGATCGATGGCGCCGAAAACACCCGGCTAGCCGCGTGGATGAACACGACCCCGGCCGTGATTCTGAACATACAGCGTCAACCCGGAGCCAACATCATCTCCGTCGTGGACCGCATCACGACGCTTCTGCCGCAATTGCGCGCTTCCATGCCGGCGGCGGTGAAGGTGCAAGTACTGACGGATCGGACGACCACCATCCGGGCATCGGTGAAGGACGTACAGTTCACGCTGGTGCTGACCGTCGGGCTGGTCGTGATGGTGATGTTCCTGTTCCTGCGAAACCTCGCGGCGACCATCATTCCCAGCGTGGCGGTGCCGCTCTCGATTATCGGGACGTTCGGAATCATGTACCTGCTGGGGTACAGCCTGAACAACCTCTCGCTGATGGCGCTGACAATTTCCACCGGATTTGTCGTGGACGACGCCATCGTGATGATCGAGAACATCGCGCGGTATATCGAGCAGGGAGAGACTCCGCTGCGCGCCGCGCTGATTGGGTCTGAGCAGATCGGGTTCACCATCGTCTCGCTGACCGTGTCGCTCATCGCCGTGCTGATCCCGCTGCTGTTCATGGGCGACATCGTAGGGCGGCTGTTCCGCGAGTTCGCCGTCACCCTGGCGGTGACGATTCTCGTTTCGGCGGTCGTTTCGCTGACCCTCACGCCGATGATGTGCGCGCTGCTTCTGAAGCACCGCCCGGCATCGCAGCACGGCTGGTTTTACCGGGCTTCCGAGCGCTTCTTCGAGGCCACCATCGCGCGCTACGGCAACTCGGTCCAGTGGGTATTGAAACACCAGACCATGACGCTGCTGGTGACCGTCGCCACGCTGGCGGGCACTCTGTACCTATACATCGTGGCTCCCAAGGGCTTCTTTCCCGTGCAGGACACGGGCCTCATTCTGGGAATCACGGAGTCCCAGCAGACAACCTCGTTTAGCGCGATGGCGCAGAGGCAGGAAGCCCTGGCGAAAGTGCTGCTCCAAGATCCCGATGTCGAGAGCCTGTCGTCCTTCATCGGGGTGGACGGGACCAACACCACGGTGAACACGGGCCGCATCCAGATCAATCTGAAGCCGCTGGATGAGCGCGGCGAAAGTTCCAGCGATATCATCCGCCGGCTGCAGCCGAAGACCGCGAACGTCGAAGGAATCACGCTGTACATGCAGCCGGTGCAGGATCTGACGGTGGAGGATCGCGTCGCGCGCACGCAATATCAGTACAGCCTGGAGTGCGCCGACCCGAACGAACTGAATCTGTGGGCGCCCCGGCTGGTGCAAAAGCTGCAGGTCATTCCGGAGCTTCGGGACGTTGCCACCGATCAGCAGACCGGCGGATTGCAGGCCCTGCTGACGATCGATCGCGACACCGCCTCGCGCCTTGGCATCACTCCGCAAAACATCGACGATACGCTGTACGACGCCTTTGGCCAGCGGCAAGTCTCCACCATCTTCACGCAACTGAATCAGTATCACGTCGTGCTCGAAGTGGAACCGAAGTTCCAACGTAATCCGGACGCGCTGAAGGACATCTACGTCCGCTCGCTGAACGGAACTCAGGTGCCCCTGAGCACCTTTACTCACTTCGAGCCGCTCAGCACGCCCCTGGCGGTGAACCACCAGGGACAATTTCCGGTAATTACCATCTCGTTCAACCTGGCACCCGGCGCGGCATTGGGACATGCGGTCACCGCGATACGCCAGGCGGAGAGCGAAATCGGATTCCCCATCAGCATTCAGGCCAGCTTCCAAGGAACCGCGCAAGCCTTCCAGGCATCGCTTGCGAACGAGCCGCTGCTGATTCTGGCCGCCCTCATTACGGTGTACATCGTGCTCGGCGTTCTGTATGAGAGTTACATCCACCCGATTACGATCCTGTCGACGCTGCCCTCGGCCGGCGTCGGCGCAATCCTGGCCCTGGAGTTCACGCACACCGACCTCGGGGTCATCGCGCTGATCGGAATCATCCTGCTGATCGGCATCGTGAAGAAGAACGCAATCATGATGATCGACTTCGCTCTCGACGCCGAGCGCAACCATGGCATGCCGGCCGTGGAGGCCATCTACCAGGCGTGCCTGCTGCGTTTCCGCCCCATCATGATGACGACCATGGCCGCCTTCTTCGGCGCGGTCCCGCTCGCGCTGGGAACGGGATCGGGATCGGAGCTGCGCCGCCCGCTGGGCATCACGATCATCGGCGGCCTGATCTTCAGCCAGGTACTGACGCTGTACACCACGCCGGTGGTCTACCTGTTCTTCGACCGTCTGGGCCGGCGTTTCCGCGAGGGGTCATGAGTCTCTCGTCGCCGTTCATCCAACGGCCGGTGGCGACGTCGCTGCTGACCGCGGGCCTCGCGCTCGCGGGAGGGCTCGCCTATACGATGCTCCCGGTGTCGCCGCTGCCGCAGGTGGAATTCCCCACCATCCAGGTGTCTGCCGGACTTCCCGGCGCGAGCCCGGAGACGATGGCCTCGACGGTGGCGACTCCGCTGGAGCGGCAGTTCGGCCGCATCGCCGGGATCACCGAGATGACCTCGTCGAGCAGCTACGGCGGGACCAGCATCACGCTGCAATTCGATCTCAGCCGCAACATCGACGCCGCGGCGCGCGATGTGCAAGCGGCCATCAATGCCGCGCGCGGCCAGTTGCCGGCCAACCTGCCCAGCAATCCGGGATACCGCAAAGTGAATCCCGCCGACGCGCCCATCATGATTCTGGCGCTCACCTCGGACCGCTACGACGTGAGCCAGATGTACGATGCGGCGGACTCGATCCTCGCGCAGAAACTGGCGCAGGTGGAGGGCGTCGGTCAGGTGACGGTCGGCGGCGGCGCAAAGCCGGCGGTTCGCGTGCAACTGAATCCCAACCAGTTGAACAGCTACGGCATCGGCAGCGCGCAAGTACGGGGCGTGCTCGCCGCCGCCAACGCCAACCGGCCCAAGGGCGCCCTGGCCGGCAGCGAAGTGCTGTGGGAGATCGATACCACCGACCAGTTGCACAAAGCGTCGGAATACCGAAAGCTCATCGTCGCCTACCGCAACGGCGCGGGAGTGCGCCTCGGCGATATCGCCACCGTCACGGACTCTGTCGAGGACCGGCGGAATGCCGGCTTGTCAAACGGGAAGGCCGCTGTCGCGGTAATTCTCTTCCGGCAGCCGGCCGCGAACATGATCCAGACGGTGGACCGCGTCATCGCCCTGCTGCCCGTTCTGAAGGCGTCGATCCCGGCGGCTATCGACATCGAGGTCGCCATGGACCGGACCACGACCATTCGCGCCTCGATACACGACGTGCAATTCACTCTGCTGATCTCCATCGCGCTGGTGATCCAGGTGGTGTTCCTGTTTCTGCGCAATGGCTGGGCCACCGTCATCCCGAGCGTCGCGGTGCCGCTGTCCCTGCTGGGCACCTTCGGCGTGATGTACCTGGTTGGCTACAGCCTGGACAATCTCTCGCTGATGGCTCTCACCATCTCCACGGGTTTCGTCGTCGACGATGCGATCGTGGTGATCGAGAACATCACGCGCTACCTGGAGCAGGGGCTCGCTCCGATGCAGGCGGCCCTGCGCGGCGCCAAGGAAGTCGGATTCACAGTGCTCTCGATGAGCACGTCACTGGTGGCGGTCTTCATCCCCATTCTGCTGATGGGCGGGATCATCGGACGCCTGTTCCGTGAATTCGCGGTGACCCTCACCGTCGCCATCGCCGTCTCGCTGATGGTGTCGCTGACCACCACGCCGATGATGTGCGCGAAGTTCCTGAAGCCGCAGCACGGCCGGAAACACGGCCGTTTGTATCGCGCCGGCGAAGCGGTCTTCGACGCGTGGCTCGGCGTTTACGAGCGGTCGCTCACGGTGGTCCTGAGGCATCCGCAGTTCACGCTGGCCGTCCTGTTGATCACGATCGGCCTGAACGTTTATCTGTACGTCATCGTACCGAAGGGATTCTTTCCGCAGCAGGACACCGGGCGATTGATGGGCATAATCCAGGGCGCGCAGGATATTTCCTTCACGGCCATGCGCGATAAACAGACACAGTTCATGGGGATCGTGCAGTCGGATCCGGCCGTCCAGAACGTCGTCGGTTTCGTCGGCGGCGGAGGCGGAAACTCGGGGCGATTCTTCGTGGCGCTAAAGCCGCTTCGGGAACGAAAGGCCAGCGCCGACGACGTGATCAATCGCCTGCGCCCGCGGACGGCCCGCATCCCGGGCGCGACCCTGTTCCTGCAGGCGGTGCAGGATATCCGCGTGGGCGGCCGCATGAGCAACGCGCAGTATCAATACACGCTGCGCGCGGATAAACTGCAAGACCTGGATTATTGGTCGGCGCAGTTGCTGCGAAGGATGCGCACGATTGCCGAAATCCGGGACGCCAATTCGGACCAGCAGAACCGGGGCTTGCAGCTATCGCTCGTCATCGACCGCAACACGGCATCGCGACTTGGAATATCGCCTCAGGCGGTGGACGACGCGCTGTACGACCTGTTCGGCCAGCGCCAGGTATCGACCATGTACTCCGCGTTGAACCAGTATCACGTCGTGATGGAATCGGGCTTGCAATTCCAGGACGATCCGAACGACCTGAAGAACGTGTACGTGCAATCCTCCAACGGCGTGGCCGTGCCGCTGAGCGAGATCGCGCGCTACGACCGCTCGAACACAACGCTCAGCATCAATCATCAGAGCCAGTTCCCGGCGGTCACGATTTCGTTCAACCTCGCACCTGGAACGGCGCTCGGCCAGGCGGTGGACTCCATCAAGAACGCCGAAATGGAAATGGGCATGCCCGGCAATGTCACCGGCAGTTTTCAGGGCACCGCTCAGGCCTTTCAGTCGTCGCTCTCGAGTCAGCCGATTCTGATTCTCGCTGCGTTGATCGCGGTCTATATCGTGCTGGGTATTTTGTACGAGAGCTATATCCACCCAATCACGATTCTTTCGACCCTGCCTTCGGCCGGCGTCGGCGCGCTGCTCGCGCTGCTGCTGACGAATGTCGATCTGAACGTGATCGCGCTGATCGGAATTATCCTGCTGATCGGCATCGTCAAGAAGAACGCCATCATGATGATCGACTTCGCTCTGGAGGTGGAACGCAAAGAGGGGCTGTCCTCGCGCGATGCGATTTTCAAGGCCTGCCTGCTGCGCTTCCGTCCGATTATGATGACCACCATGGCGGCCATGCTGGGCGGCGTGCCGCTGGCCATCGGCGGTGGCACGGGATCGGAGTTGAGGCGGCCGCTGGGAATCACCATCGTGGGCGGGCTGCTGGTCAGCCAGATGTTGACGTTGTATACTACGCCGGTGATCTATCTCTACCTTGACCGGGTGCAGCAGTGGGTGACACGCCGACAGGCGTCGCCAAGAGTGGCGACGCGGCACGCATGAGTGCGTGCGCCACGGCGGTAGGGGCGGTATGGGTAGCTTGCTTGGTCGCGGCCTCGCCGGAGGTGCGGTTCTTGAGCTTGGCGGATGCACGGGAAGCGCTGGGGGCCTTCGGCCGCAGCGATAACGCACCCGCTTGGGACGCGTGGGTCAGGGCGCAGGACCGCAAGGTGCGCGCGCGGATTGAGCGCGGGGTCGAGGACTCCATCAGCAACTTGATTCTGTATGGAACTTCGTTCACGCCGTTGCCGCGGCTGGAATCGCCTGAGGCCTCCGCGACTGCGGCCGGTGAGTTGGTGGAGGCGGCGCGCGCTCGTGTAAAAGCGGCGGCTGCCGCGCTCGCGCGACCCATCACGAACGAGCGCTTGCGGTTCGCGCGCGATTTTCTCGCGCGGCGCGGCGTGCCACTGAAGGACGTCGAGCCGTTTCTCGCAGGCAATCTGATCCGGTTCGCTCTAGAACAGCGCGGATACCAGGAGAAACTGAAGTCGCTCCGTGAGTCCGGCGATCCGGATCGGACGCTGTTCGAACAGTCCACTCTCTTCGACCGGCGCGGGCTGTCGGTCGACACATCGCTGCTGCCGAACTATGCGATTGAAGACACTCTGCGCGCGATGTTGCGGAAGAACGCGCTAGCTCCGGGGAGCATTCGCAGCATCGCTGTGATCGGTCCGGGGTTGGATTTCGCGGACAAACGCGACGGCTACGATTTCTATCCGCTACAGACCATTCAGCCCTTCGCGGTGATGGAGGCGGTGATCCGGCTGGGTCTGGGACAACCCAAACTGGTGACGCTCGATTTGAATCCGGCCGTGAATGCCCACATCCAGCGGATGAAAGCGAAGGGCAGTCCGTACGTCCTGCAACTGCCGCGGGACCTCGCGGCGGAGTGGACGCCGCAGGCCATCGCCTACTGGCAGCACTTCGGAGAACTGATCGGCTCTCCGGGCGCTTCCGCCGCGACGTCCAAGGGACTGAGCGTGCGCGCCGTCACAGTGCAGCCGAAGTATTTGTCACTGATCGAACCGCTGGACCTGAATGTGGTGGCGCAGGTGCGGGACGAAGAGAAGTTCGATTTGGTAGTGGCTACCAATATCCTGGTGTATTACGATCGCTTCCAACAAGCGCTGGCAATGGCTAGTATTTCCAAGATGATGAACGCCGGCGGGGTATTTATATCGAACACGGTACTGCCGGCTCAAAGGCCGACTGCGCTGGAATATCTGGGACGGCGGTACGTGACCTACAGCGCGTCAGGCAGCTACGGAGACAATGTCGTTGTGTACCGCCGCAAATGAATAAGGGCGGAGCCGAAGCCCCGCCCTGTACTACTCGATCGGCAGCCAGTTAGAACATAATCCGGATGCCAAGTTGCAAGCGCCGCGAGATGGCCTGGCCAACCAGTCCCCCCGACTTGCCGAAACCACCGCTGTTCAAGTTGGAATTCAGATAGTCAAAGTTCGGATGGTTGTCCACGTTGAGAGCTTCGAAACGGAACTGCACCCTCACCATCTCCGTGACCTTGAAGTTCTTCATCAACGCCCCGTCCAGGCCGTTGAACCCGGGCCCGCGGAACAGATTCCGGCCCAATGTGCCGAAGCGTGGGCCGGTACCCGGAGGATTAGTGAACAGCGCGTTCGGCGTGCCAACACCATAGTTGTCATTGCACGCCTGAAGGTTGGTGGATTGCATGCCGGCGTAGCCGCAGCCAATCAGGTTATTGTCGGTGAAGATGCCGTCCGCCGGGCTGACCCCGGAGTAGACGGCGCTTGCGTTTGTTCCGACAAAGTTCGGGTGATCGTTGGCCACGCCATCGAGATTGTAGTCTCCGCCGATGTTCTCCCGGAATCCGTTGGCATCGCGCGCGTTTCCACGAAAACGCGTTCGGTTGCTGTAGACCTCGATCGGATGGCCAGAGTAGCCCTGGTAGAACCCGGAAAGCTGCCAGCCGCCCAGAGCGTGCCCGACAATTCCTTTCTGATCTTTGAAGAACGGCACTTCATAAGTGAAGACGACCTTGTAGCTCTTCTGGTGGTCAAAGGCTCCCGGACCATACTCCAGACCGGGGTGGCTGTTGCTGACGAAGTAATACGGCTGGCTGGACCCGCCCTGCACGGTCGACCCCGTGAACAGGTCCGAGCCGGAATCCATCAGCCGCGACCAGTTGAAGCTGAACTGGAACTGAAGACCATGGCTGAAACGCTTCTGAACTTCCGTGACCATGGAATTGTAGTTGGAATTCAGGTTATTGGCACGATAGTTAAAGCCTGAATACAACTTATTCGGCCTGCCCGGATTGCTGGTGCTGAGGTTCGTGTTGTAGTTCTGGCCGTCATAACGGTTCAGGTTCATCAACTGGGACAAATGGTGCCCCATGGAACCCCCGTAATTGACCCGCAACAGGAAATCGTGGAAGAACTGCCGTTCGACCCCAAGATAGTAGTTCTGGGTCGAGGAGTCCTTCATGTGGACGTCCATGGTGCGGACCGAAACGCGGTGCCCCACCGAGGGGATCGTGTCCGGGACATACGTGCCGCCGACGGAAGGAGGCACCGTGTAGACGATGCTATCGCTGGCGGTGGCATCGTGATCGAGCAATGCATAGAACGGCGGGTTCCATGCGCCGTTGGACCAGATGTTATCGAAGAGGCGGTCGTAGGAGATACCGAAACCGCCACGCACGGACGTATGGCCGTCGCCGAACACATCGTATGCAAAGCCGGCGCGCGGCCCGAAGTCGCGGTTCGGCGTCTTCCACATGCTTGTCGCCGGAGTTACGCGGGCCGCGGCAACCTGGTCCGGCGCGTATCCGGCGAGATTGGCGAACTGCGCGACGATGTTATGCGCTTCCGTCGGCGCGCCGTAGCGCTCCCACCGCAGGCCCAGATTCAAGGTCAGCCGCCTGCTCAACTTCCAGTCGTCATTGACGAAGAAGTTCGAGTCCTTCATGATGTAGTGGCGGTAAGCGTTGCCCGCGCCACCGGTGTGCGGATCGATGGAAAGCTCCGAATAGTACGGGAAATCGTTCTGGAAGTTGCTGTCCGGATAGTTGCCGATGCCGCCGATGGAGCCATCCGCGTTCAGAGCGCCCACAGACGCTGCCGTGGGGCCGAGGGTGTTGGCGAATTCGTAATATCCGGGCGCGCCCAAGTCCCAGTTGCGGTACAGGATGCCGTACTGAAAACCGCCGCCGAATTTGAACGAGTGCTTGCCTTTCGTCCAGCCGAAGTTATCCTGAATCTGCCAGCGGTCCTGGACGAAGCCCTGCACCAGCGCGCCCTCGGTGGGGCCGAATCCAAAACCCAGGCCTTCGTAGTTTGCGCCGTCGATAATGACCTCAGCCTGGGTGGAAGTACCATCGCCTGCCTGGTACTTTGAGTAGTGGCGATTGTGCGCAATGGTCAGCTCGTTCAGCAGACTGGCATTGAAAATGTGGGTTTCGACCAGGGACAGATTGTGGTAGTGCTCGTTATCGACGCCGGAGATGGGCGTCGCGCTGGTGGCATAACCGCCGCCGAACTTGTCGGTGTTGTTGGACCTCAGGACATTCGCCGTGAAGCTGATGCGGTCGTGCGTGCCGAAGTTCTGGTCGACCTTTCCGACGTAGATATTCTGAGGGATAGTGTTCGGGTCGAACACCTGGATGCAACCGATGTGACCCACCGCGTCCGGATTGTTAGCCGCCTCGGATGGGCACTGGGTGGTCGAGGTCAGAGGATTGTACTTTTTGAGGTAGTACTGGGCCAGAGGGCCGGCGCCGGTGCTGATGGCGGTCAACTCGCTAGGCGTGGGAACACTCACTACCAGGGCGCTGCCCAGTCGCAGGTCCACCCGGTCGAAGGTGAATGAGAAGAACGTTTTGTCCTTGACGATGGGCCCGTCGATCTCACCGCCGTACTGGTTGCGGATGTATTTCGGCTTATCGCTGCCCGCGCGGTTGGCGAAGAAGTCGGAGGCGTTGAACGATCGGTTTCTGTTGAACTCGTACCCCACTCCGTGGAATCTGTTGGTCCCCGCTTTCTGCACGGCGCTCACCAGCGCCCCGGAGGCGTGTCCGTACTGGGCGCTCATGTTGTTGGTGAGCATGGTGAACTCGCTCACCGATTCCAGCGGCGGGCTGATGTTATACGAGCCCTCGCTGAAGTTGTCGTTGTTATCCGCGCCGTTCAGCATATAGGTGGTACCGGACTCGCGAGCGCCCCCGGAGGCCGCGTTGAGGTTCATGCCCTGGGTGACCGACGGTGCGGCAAAAGCCAGATCGAAGACGTTGCGCGACAGCAGCGGAATGCTTTCGATCGTCTTCTGGTTGATGGTGGTGGCGAGATCGGAGGTCGCCGTCTGCACCATGTTCTCCTGCGCGCTGACCTCGATGGTCGTCGCCGCCGTCCCCACTGACATCGTCACAGCCACCGGAACGGTCGAACTGGCATCAACGTTGATGCTCTTGATCTCTCTCGTCGTGAACCCTTGCGCCTTTACCGTCATCGTGTAGTTGCCGGGAGGCACCAGCCCGAACCGATAGTTGCCGTCGCCGCGGGTCTTCTCCGCTTGCGATACGCCGGTGCCGTCGTTGGTCAGTGTGACGTCAGCGCTGGGAATAACCGCCCCAGAGCTGTCCGACACCGAGCCGGTGACGACTCCCTGAACCGTTTGTGCGCGCAGCGTGCCAGTGCAGCTAAGGGCCGCCACGATTCCCAACATCACCGTCAAGTTCTTCAGCGAAACTAAACCTCTAAATGTTCGCAATTTATTCGCCCCTTCCCTAAATGATTGGTCTGGTCCCCATTCCCCTTGGGGATTGAAGTGATGTTACAGACGATTGTCACGGCTGTCAAGCGCCAAGTGAGGATTTGGGTGGGCGAGGCGCGCACCCGCTGCAGGAGCTTACGATGTTGCCGAGCAAGGTAGGTGTCTTCGACACCACGCTGAGAAACGGCGAGCAAGCCGCCGGCACGCGCTTGGGGAGCCGCGAAAAACTCACTCTGGCGCGGCAATTGGCGCGGTTGAGCGTGGCTATCATCGAGGCCGGATACCCCGCATCTTCGCCCGACGATTTCGAGGCCGTCCGGCGGATTGCGGAGGAGGTCGAGGGCCCGGTGATCTGCGCCCTGTCCCGGGCCGTGTCCGGGACATCGACGCCTGCGCAAAAGCGCTCGCCGATGCTCCGGCACCGCGTAACCCGTGGTATCGGGAATGTTGACGACAGTCGCGCCCTCCTCGATCACGGCATCCAGCATCTCAAAGAGGTACGAGCGATCGGCGCGGCGGAATCCTCGGCATAGAACTGAACGCTCGAGCAGGGCGGGGTCAAGGTGGTGGGGCATGGCGCGTCCACGGATATCATTGAGGCCAGTGCCCGGGTCAATAAGCTGAAAAGCCGGGGTTGAGCCCGCGGTCATCGGGGTTCGCCCGCATTCACCGGCGGCGTGGGCGGGAAAATGGGTACAGGCTCATTTCCGACATCGACGTGGCGGGAATCTTGGGAGTTTTCGGGGGGCGGAAATGCTCCTGTCCCCATTTTCGGCTCGTTTTGCGAAACGAAGCCATTTGCGCCTAACGTCTTTTGTTTCAACGACTTTTCGCGCTTGAACTGGTTTACGGCGGCTACCGCCCGGTAATACGACTTCTCGATTTGGCCGTAGTAGCGGAAGAAATTGCGCATTTGGCGGTCGGGGGTCTGGATCAGCGCTTCGGCCACGCCTTCGTCTCCGCGGTTGTAGCAGCCGCCGAGGTGCTCCCAGTACTTTGTTTCGACGCGGTGGAGGCGCATCAGACGCCAGTAGGCGTTGGCAAGCTCTTCGACCAGGGCTTGCTCGGCGGCGTTTTCGGGGGCGTGGGATTGGATCAGACCGGCTCGGAGCTGGTCGTAGTTTTTCGGGTCTTCGTGGGGGAGGATGGTTTGTTCGGCGGTGAGGCCGTGGCGGACCGCGTTCTGGCGGGTGCGCTTTTTGGCTTCGGGGGACTTGGGTCCCGTGGACTTTTGGGCGTTCCGGTGGTTGGCCTCGATTTGTTTTTCCGTAGACATAAAAACCTCGTGAAGTATCCACTACTCCCACTCTTATCACACGGTCCGAAATTTTCTGGGGGTCTGTTTTTGTAGGTTGTTGATTTTACAGTGCTATTTTTTGGAAAACACCTGTGTCACTGGGGCCCGCCCAGCGAGCTTCTTTTTCCGGCTGTGGGGGAAAACGGGGCAGCCTGAACTGTGCGATTTCTGGCACGGAGGGACGGGGATTAAAGTTCGGCGCGTATCGCCTGGGAACGCGGCTCCACGAAAATTCGCGCAGTTCAGGCTGACGCGTTTTTTCGGCGCGGGCCGGGGAGGCCCGCCCACAAGCGCTAACTTAAGGCAGGATTCCTTCCCAGGCTGTCCGACGGAAGTCTCAGGCTTTGTCTGGAGCTTCCAACTTCGCAGAACCGAATTTCCAGACAGTAGCGCCGCAACGTCATTCCGCGAGAAGGGCGTTACACTTCCACGTAACGCCTTGCAGGTTAGGGACAACAAGCCGGCTTCCCGCTACTAATCCGGTGAAACTGGCACGTCGGGAAATAAGTTAGCGCTTATGGGAGGCCCGCCCTACGAGCTTCATTTTGCCGGCTATGAACATGGCGGTCTCCAGGGCTTGCTCGTAGTTCAGCCTCGGGTCGAGTTGGGATTTGTAGGCGAGGCTCAGGTCTGCTTCGCTCACGCGGCGCGCGCCTCCGACGCATTCGGTTACCGCCTCTCCCGTCAATTCGATGTGAACGCCACCGAGCCGGGAGCCGTTCGCGGCGTGGAGATCGAACGCCTGGTCGACTTCGCTGAGAATCTCGTCGAACCTGCGCGTCTTCAAGCCCGTTTCGGTGGTGCGGGTGTTGCCGTGCATCGGATCGCAGCACCATAAGACCGGCGCCCCGGTCGCGCGGGCGGCCTCGATGAGCGGCGGAAGGCCGTCCGCGATGGCCCCGGCCCCGAAGCGGTGGATCAACGTCAGCCGGCCGGGCTCGGATTCCGGATCCAGTGTCTCGATTAGCCTTTTCAAAATCTGGGGCGTCGTGGCGGGGCCGATCTTTACGGCGATCGGATTGCGAATGCCGCGGAAATATTCGATGTGCGCGCCGTCGGGGTCGGCCGTGCGCATGCCGATCCACGGGAAATGACCCGAGAGGTTGAACCAGCCCTGCTGACGGGGAACCTGGCGTGTTTGCGCCTGCTCGTAGGGGAGATGCAGGCCTTCATGGCTGGTGAAGAAATCGATCCAGCGCAGTTCGCCGGGATGCACCCCGAGCAGGTTCTCCATGAACGCGAGCGATTCGCCGATGGTCCGGGCGATGTGCCGGTATTCCTCGGCCATCGGCGAGTCCTTCACCCATTGCAGGTTCCAGTATTCGAGGCGATGGGGATCGACGAAGCCGCGACTGACCAGCGCGCGAATGAAGTTGAGGGTGAGGGCGGCGCGCTCGTAGCCGCGCAGCATGAGTTGCGGATCCGGGGTGCGCGCCTCGACCGTGAATTCCTGCCGGTTGATCAGGTCGCCACGATAGGTGGGCAGGGTTTCGCCCGCACGCGTTTCGAAATCGGCCGAGCGCGGTTTCGCATACTGGCCGGCGAAGCGGCCGACGCGCACCACCCTTTTCTCCGCGCCCTGAACCAGGACGAGGCTCATCTGGAGCAGGATTTTGAGCTTGTTCGCGATGGTCGCGGAATCGCAATTGTCGAAGCTCTCAGCGCAGTCGCCTCCCTGCAGCAAGAAGCGCTCGCCGCGGGCGGCCTCCGCGAGTTGGGATCTCAAGTCGCCCACTTCCCAGGACGTGACCAGCGGCGGCAGTTTCGAGATCTCGGCGACCACGCGGTCCACTTCGGCTTCGCAGGGGTAGACGACCTCCTGCGCGGCGGGCTTGGCCTTCCAGGATGTTGGCGACCACTCCGTCATGCAGTTCCATCTCAATTATGAGACACTTCGGAACTGCACGTATTCGCCTCGCGGTTTCGCAGCGGCCGGATCGCCCGGTTTACCGAATCCGTGATTCGCGACATGAGCAGGCAGGCTGCCCGCCATGGGGCCATTAATTTGGCCCAGGGCTTCCCGGACTTCCCGGCGTCGGACATCGTGAAGCGGGCGGCGTGCGAGGCGATCCTCCAAGACGATAATCAATACGCGATCACCTGGGGCGCGAAACCGTTTCGCGACGCGATCGCCCGCAAGTACCGCGATTGGTACGGCCTGAATTACGATCCCGAGCGCGAGATCACGGTGTGCTGCGGCGCGACCGAGGGGATGATTGCGTCCCTGCTGGCCCTGACTAATCCGGGCGATGAAGTGATCGTCTTCGAGCCATTCTACGAGAACTACCGGCCCGACGCGCTGCTTTGCGGAGCGGAGAGCCGGCTGGTCCGGCTTCACCCTCCCGACTGGAGGTTCCATGTCGACGAGCTGCGGCGCGCGTTCTCGCCGCGTACGAAGGCGATCATTCTCAACAGTCCGAACAATCCGACGGGGCGGGTTTTCGACCGCGGCGAGCTGTCTGTCGTCGCCGGACTGGCGCGGGAATTCGACTGCCTCGTGATCACCGACGAGATCTACGAGCACATCCTTTACGACGGGGCTGCGCACGTTCCGATGGCGAACATGCCGGATATGCGCGAACGCACGGTCCTGGTGAACAGCATGAGCAAGACGTGGTTGGTCACGGGGTGGCGCGTCGGCTGGGTGCTGGCTCCGGCGGAACTAACGGATAGCATCCGCAAGGTCCACGATTTCCTGACTGTCGGCGCGGCGGCTCCGTTGCAGCATGCGGGCTCGGTCGCGATGGCGCTGCCCGCAGAGTATTATGCGACGCTGGCGCGCGAGTACTCGGCGCGGCGGGATTTACTGATGGATGCGCTTACGGCAGCCGGTTTCGGGTGCTCACGGCCGCAGGGCGCGTACTACATCCTCACCGATGTTTCGGCATTCGGGTTCCCGGATGACGTCGCGTTTGTGCGGCAGCATGATGGAGCGGGCCGGTATCGCGGCGGTTCCGGGATCCAGTTTCTTCGAGGATGCCGCGCGCGGGTCGCAAATTATGCGGTTCTGTTTCTGCAAGAGCGAGCAAACGCTACAGGCCGCGGCGGAGCGGTTGCGGCGGTTGTAGCTCAGTCTGTGGGGCGAACCGCCCCACTAGCTAGAAGATGAGCTTTGCTCCTAGCTGGAAGTGCCGCCGGTGGTAGGTCGAGCCGGTGCGCTGCACCCTTACGCGCTCCGTGATTTTGGTGTCTTTGTACAGGCCGAAGTCGAGATTCCGCCAGTCGGGGGCTCGGAAGGCGTCGCAGCCGGACATGTTGGACGGCCATGCGGAGCCCGGAGTCAGCGCCATTGGCAGGTGAGTTACCTGACTGCTCGAGAACGTGATGTATTGGAAAGTATCTGGGACGGTGGTGGCGATGAGGCCGTTGCCGCTGTTCGGCACGAACCGATTGAAGGTCGCCCGGGGCGTGTTATCGGGCAGTTCCTGGACCGAGGAGTCGAAGATGCTGAACGGCTGCCCGGTGCGGGCGATGAACAGCGGATTCAGACTCCAGCCGCCGAGCAACATGCCGGCTACACCCTGTTTCGCGCCGAAGGGGACCTTTCAACTGCCGGCCACGGTGACGCGGTGGCGGACATCGAACTCGGCGTCGCCGCGGTCGAGATTGGGGTGGTAGGGATCCATGAGGCCGCGCACGAAGTTGCCGTTGTTGATCGTGATGTTGGAGTTTCCGTACTGGCCTTGCACGCCGGACTCGAAGAAGGTCGAGCTGAGATTGTCGAAGGCGTGCGACCAGGTGTAGTTGGCCGTCAGATCCAGGCCGATGCGCATGAAATTGCTGACGCGGATGCGGTTGTTAATGCTACTGTGTTATAAACTATCATTTTAGTGTATGTCGACAGTAATCTCACCGGTTGGCCAAAGTTCGACCTTTGTATCGTTCTGATATTCTATTCCGGTCATACACGCCGCGCAGCACTTGTTTACGCCAGTATTCGATCTTGACACGAATACCGATGTGCGCAAGAGAATAGCGCCGTGCCAGCTGTAGAATGGTTTCTCGCCATTGACAAGTGACACCTAGAACGAGGAGAGTCTAAATCAACCGGGGGACAATCTTGTCAGCGACAAACGCCGATTCGATTCCACCAACACTAAACCCGGCGGCAGGCCGGCTCGGGCCTTCGCCGCAACCGATGAGAGGAGCGAGGGGCAGCGACCGACCAGGCAACCGACACGACCCTGCCGGCGATGGCTTTATTCACGGCGGAGGATTCACGGGCGGCCTCATCACTAACAACGTGTGCCCAATGAACTATGTCCTCCAACGCTGGCTTGCGGAGCAAGGCTACGTGAGACACCACCTCAATTGCATGCTGGTCAAGGCCTTGGCGGGCAGGACAGACGCCCGGGCGGCCAAACGTCTCACTCTCCCATTACTCGATCAGGCCGAAGAAGATCGGACGGGGGTGTGCGCTCTGCGGGCGCCGCACCTTGTCGGGGGGCGTTGATCCGACGTTCCTGCCGCAGGAGGAGGTGGCACAAGCGTTGGGCGTCTACGTCCCGCAGTTTACGATTCTGGCTGGAGAGCCCATAGCCTGGACAAGCGTGGACATATTCCCGGGCTGTCCTTGCGGCGCTCTTTGCGGGCCTTTCGGACCAGGCGTGCTTCATGGCGTGCCGGGAAGATGTTTTGAGAGGATCCGACCTCCGGACTGACTTGTATAGGGAAGGGTCCTCATGGACCTGACGAGGGTGATAATGACTCGACTTCCCGCTTTTCTTTCCGGAACTGTAAGCGTGTGGATTACCTATCTTCTAGCGTGCATATCCGCCTATGCCGCCGTTACTGTTGTGGATGGAACCAGTTATTCGAAGATCGATCCGAATATACGGTTATTTCGGATGTATTATCCGACCGGGGCAAAAACTTCCGATCTACTTCCGATCGTGGTTTGGATTCATGGCGGCGGGTGGTACTCGGGAGGGCGGAGCGATGCCTCAGTTACGCCGACTGCGTGTGGTGTAGATCAGACAATCGCATGTTGGCTGGCCGATAACGGATACGTCGTATTCTCGATTGACTACACGCTCGTGAAAGTGACCGGTTCGGGCACAGACTTAAGCGTAACTGGCGCTCTCACAGTGAAGACTGGTCAGCACAGTTTCAACATCGGTGATATCGGGTCGGCCCTGAACGTGCTTGCGGCGAATGGCTGGACCCCTGGGGGGTATCGGATTACAGGGGCTCAAAATGGAGAAGCGACGTTGAACGCCTCTCCCGGTGTCACCGGAACGCTGGGGGGGCGATTTGCCGTCATCCAGGGCAATACTCTCTGGCCGGCCCAATGGCAGGATTGCAACTGCTTCTTGCGATATCTGGCGGAGAACGTGGGGATCACCCTACCAGGCGATGCCAACAACATCGTCCTGATGGGGCACTCCGCCGGCGGCCACTTGGTGGGAATTCTGGGACTGGGGGGAAATAGCGCGTTTCCTACGAACTGCGATCACACGTCTGTTAATTATTCCGTGAAGGGAATCGTGGCCCTAAGTCCTCCCACTGACTTGGCGGCCTTATATGCCGCGTCAACTTCCGCCCAGTCGCCCATCCGCAATTTGCTTGGATGCGTGCCTGGACATGGGTCCTGCGATGCGGCCGCATCAGCCGCGAGCATTCCGACCTACGTTGCGCAGAACTTGCCTGCCTACATTTCCTTCAGTGGCGCGGGCGACACGACGGTCCTGCCGAGCAACGTCCTGGAGACTTCGCAGGCGTTTTCCCGCCTCAGCCCCCCTGTGCTTTCCCAGTGGATCGAGTTCGGGCCCGCATATCTCCATGCCTTGGATGCGTTCTATTCATCCAACTGCAGTCTGAGGAGCGAGCCGTCGCCGTGCGGGTCGGCCGGATTGTTGTTTCAAGATACCCTGGCTTTTATAAATAGTGTAGGCGCGCAGAGGAGAGACTCGGATTATCGCCCAGCCCGCTGACCCTCCAGGGAAATAGATTGCGTGCCAACTGCGATGCCGGGAGTCCGCGTTCCAACGTTCCTGGTATTCTGTTACGGTTTTAGACGGTCCGCCTTTTTCTTGCGACGATATTGTTCATTCCGTGTTTCCCTGGTTTTGCGCCGGGTTGCGCCTTTACCAGTGACGGGGAGGCGGCGGCTGAGACGGATTCGGAAGTAGCTACTTGGCGAAGCCCAGTTCCGCCGCCGTCGCACTCGCGCAGTGCGTCAGCCAGCGGTCGTCCGATTCCAGCAGCCCGGCGATGGTGGCTTGCGCTGTTTGCGCCTGCACGCCGAACAGGGCGCGGGCGGCCTCGGCGACGCGTTCGGATTCCAGCAGGGGCAGCAGAACGCGCTTGAGGTCCTGATCGAGCACGTTGTCCAGGAACTCCACCGCCGCCAAGCGCTTCTCCTTGTCGCCGTGCGTAAACGCCAGGTACGCCCAGTGCATCTCTTGGCTCGGATAGCGCAGGCCGAGCAGGCGGAAGAGGCGTTGAATGGATTGGCGCAAGCGCTCCTGGAGGGTGCGCGCGAGCAAGCCGGCGGCGCTGCGGCGCTTATCCGCGTACCCGGCGAAGGGCAGCAGCGCGGCGCTCATCTCGTAGTAGTGATGAGCCGCGTTGAGGATCTCCTGCTTCACCAGCGGGTGTCTGTAACTGAGCTGTGGCGCGGCTTCCTTCAACTGGACCAAAGCTTTCAGCGCAGCGGCGCGGATGGATGGCTCATGGTGAACATGGGCGGACAAGAGCACATCGACGCTGCGCTGGTTCGGAATGCGCCTCAGCGCGCGCGGGATGCCGGCTCTCACGCGGACGGGGAGGGTTGCATCCTCCAAAATATCGCCGAGGGTTCCACAGATGGACGGGCCGAACGCGGCCAGCGCCTTGAGGGCCGCGCCGCGCACGCGATAATCCGCGATCAGCCGCGCGATCTCCAGAACGTAATCTCTGTTCCGAAGCGCCGCGGCGGACTGGCAGGCGGCGGCGGCGACGCCGGGGTCCGGATCGGCGAGCAGGAGGTGAAGGGCCTCGGTGCCGTGGTCGCCACGGGCGGCAATAATTCGCGCCACGACAATGCGCTGCCGGGGGTCGGGATCCCGGGTCTTCGCCGAGATCCAATCGTCGGCGACGATGTCCGCCGCGTCCGGATAGTGCGCCGAAACCGCTTCGATGACCGCTTCCTGGACCGCCGGGTTCGGGTCGTCGATCCACTGCTTCGCCAATTCGATGCGCGCGGGCGAGGTGGACAGCACGTACGTTGCGGCCTGCCGGATCACGTTCGAAGGAACTGCCGCCGAAAGCTCGCGCAGCGCGCCCTGAATCAGCTCCGGCATATCGCAGGCCCGCGCGAGCTCATAGACTTTGGCTCGAACGTCTTCCAGCGGGCTGCCGGCGAGACGGAGCAGCAGCGGGCGGAGGTCGTACGCCGGCGCTTCGCCGAGCAGCGTCATGGCATAGGTTGCCTGGCGTGCGTTGTTCGATTGCGCGGTCGTCTCGAGCAGGCGGATGGTGTCGCCGTCCTCTACGGTGACCCGGGCGCTTGCCATGTCGAGCCTTCTCGCTTCGAGCCGCCCGCGGATGGTGCGGAGGTATTCGCGGTGAGCGCGGATGGTCAGCAGGATCCATGGCACGGTTACGACGATAGTGACCACCGCGACGCCGCGCACTCCGAACTTCAATTTCGTAAAGAGGATCAGGGCCAGTCCGGAGATGCCTCGCGCGGCGCGATCCACGAAGATGTCGACGAAGGCTTTGATGCGGTTCCGCAACTCCAGCGGCAGCGGCAGGTAGAACAGCTCGTTGGCCGTACGCGCCAGGGTGTAACGGGTGGAGGCTTCGGTGAGGCGGGCGAGCGACGCGGAGAAAACGGTCGGGGAGGCGAATGTGAAGATGGATGCCACGGCCAGCGACACCGGCATCACCTGGAGCGTACCGCCTACGCCGATGCGTCTCACCACCCAAGTAGTGAAGAAGAATTGCAGGACGATTTCGGTGACGTTCAGATAGCGGCCATAGAAGCGTCCCAGAAACGCGGTCAGCGCGTCGCCGTGGAACGCCTCCTTGGCCATGTACTTGAACTGATAATCGATTAGCGTGTCGACCATGAATTGCATGGTCATGATGGTGATCAGCGCGCGCAGATGAGGGCTGCGAACGATATCGGTGGTGATATCGCGGAAGGAGAAATCCTCGGCGGCCTCGGCTTTCGCGAGTGCCAGCACGGAACTCTTCTGCCGGGATGCTATCAGGAAGCAGCCGTAGGCGGCGAGGACCAGCGGCGCGCTGGCGAACAGAAGATTGTTGGTGCCCATCAATCGCACCGCGCGGTTGGTGAACTCACCGCCGAACACCGCGCCGACCACCATTCCCATGCCGAGCAGGCCATACACGCGTTTGGCTTCGCGGGCGTTGAACAGGTTGCTCGCGACCACCCAGCCCTGCGTTACGGTGACCACGCTGAAGAGGCGGACCCAGACGGCGAAGACGTACACGATAGTGGCGTTCCGGCTGCGGAGCGGGAACCACATCGCGAAGAGACAGGCGATGGATAGAAACATCGTCCAAGCCACGGCGGCGCTCAGCGAAGTGCGCGCGGCCAGTTTGCTGTAGACGTAGGCCAGCGCTCCCCCGAATATCGCCATGAGGATGTACAGATTGGGCAGCTTGTCGATATCGAATTTATTGAGGAAGAGCGATTCGGAAGCCGACTTCAGGACGTAGTAGGCGAATAGGACGAAGAGCAGGTACAGCGCCATGAAGATGGTGCGCTGGTATTCGCCCGGCCGAATGTCGAAGAGTTGCCGCCAGGCCGATTTGAGTCTGCCCATGAGGGTACTCAATCAGCATATAGGGCAATCGGCGCCAGCAGCGACCGTGCCTCAACGCAGCCTGGCGTATTCCGCTTTGGCTTGCTGAAGAATCGGGAGGTCGGGGTCGGCGTCCTTCCACAATTCGAAGAAGTCCTGGAACGCCTTTTTGGCTTTCGCCGTGTCGCCCGCTAGCGCGGAGCCGCGCGCCACGCCCAGATGGGAGAGCGAATAGAACTGTCCCTGATAGGGATGGCGCCAGTCACTGGCCCAATTGGCGCCCTTGTGGTCCACGATTTTCTGGAACTCAGCGGCTGCCTCCGCGCCCTTATGCAGACGCAGGGAAGCCAGGCTACGCAAATAAACCGCCTCGAGGTAAGCGCGCTCGTATGGCGTGGCGGATGCCAGCAGTTCCACGCTCTTGGCCGGTTGATCGCGATTGAGCGCGATCGCCGCTCTAATCCCGGGTAGCTGTACTGCATTCCAGATGGTTCCGTTTGGAAAAAGCTTGGAAGTCTCCGCGGCGAGCTTCTCCGCCTGGGCCGCATCGCCGCACATCGCCAGCGCCAGGACCGGACGCCCCAGGCGGCGCGCAGTCTGGCAATTGCCCGACAGCGCGTCGGCCCGCGCATCGGATTCCTCGAAGTCGGAGGCGACGTTCCGGAGTCCCCGGCGCAGCGCTGCCTCCGCGGCACGCAGGTACAATTTGTGCGACTCACGACGTTGGCCATGGACATTCCGACTGGCCGCCTGCAAGCCGAGGCTGATGTACTCCCCCGGCTTGCCGGCGAACCATTGAGTCTCAGTGGCGATGGCCGCCCGATCGTCATCGACATAAGCCATTTCGAGGAAGCGCTGGTGGATCCTTGCTTCGCCGAGCCCCTGCGTCCGCAGTTTCTGCGCTAATTCCCTGGCTTCGGGGAGTCGGCCCAGACAGATGTAGGCGTCCAATTGACGACGATAGGAATGTTCGACATTGGGCTGCGCCCGAGCCGATTCCAGTCCCTCCTTCAGCCCCTCTTCATATTGCCCCAGGTCGATGTAGTTGGTGCTCAAAAGGTTGTGGAATCCCCACCATCGGGGATAGTTGCGGACACCCAATTGAAGGGCGTCAATCGCTTTGTCCACCTCGCCAGTGGCAAAATCGTAGTAGTAGGGCGCGATCTGGTCCCGCTCGAACTCGGAAACCCGGTCGATCAAACGGAAAGCCGCTTTCGCATATTCCCGGCTGCGCGCCATGTCCCCGGCTTGGTCGAACCCGGCACCAAGGTAGTAGTAAGCCATCGCGAAATTCGGATCGATTGCGATGGCGCGCTCAAGCAACGGAACACCAGCTAGAAAATTGCCCTGGACCATCTGGGAATAACCCACGGTGTAGTTCTGAAGAGCTTCCAGCGAAGTCGTAGTGGCCTGTTCCAACGGACGATTTAGCTTCTGGATCGAGTTGTGCGATTCTCCCAGCTTGGCGCGCATGGCCGCCGCGGCGGTTCCCACTGCGTTCAACACGTGCTCTTTATCTTCGGCTTGGATCTGTTCCCGGGCCAGCGTTGCGCCATCCTGACAAGTAATTGCCTGGAGTGTGATGACGTAGTTTTTCCCCAGGGTCGCGATTGTGCCGTCAATGGTGGCCGCAGCTCCTTCGCGGATGCAGATTTCGTGCGCGACTGGATTGGTGATGCGGGCGCCAGGCGGAAGACTCATCAGGCGAAGTACGCCCTGCACCTGCTGGTCATCCATTATTTTGAGAAACGGCGATTGTTCCAGTTGGATCGCGAGGCCCTGGCGAAGCGTGCCGTCGAAGACAGGATCGCCCGTGCTGTTGACGAAATCGGCGAGGACGATCATGTCTTTGTCCGTGAGTTTCGGCGTGGGACGGAGGAAGACGTAGCCGCCGATGAGAAGCGCTACGAGAATCGCGGCGGAGGGAACCATCCAGATTCGAGTTCTTGCCGGGCGTGCTGGGGCTTCGAGGGCGCTCGCCAGTTCGACGGCGGATTGCCAGCGTCGCGCCGGATCCGTCTCCAGACAACGGCTCACGATTCTTTCGAGCGCTTTCGACGGAACGGGTCCGCGGTCCGAGGTCGCGCGCGCGCCGGTCAGCATTTCATAGAAGAGACAGCCGAACGAATAGAGGTCGGTGCGGGCATCCGAGGGTTTGCCCTCGCGCTGTTCCGGCGCCATGTAGGCCGGCGTGCCGATCACCATGCGGCTGCCGGTGAGCGTGTCGTCTCCTTCCCGGCTCGCGAGTCCGAAGTCGAGAACCTTGACGCCGGACTTGACGAGCATGACGTTGCCGGGCTTGAGATCGCGGTGAACGATCCCATGTTCATGCGCGTCGGCCAGGGCGGCGGCGATCTGCGAGGCGTACAGGAGCGCCTGGTCGACCGGCAGCGGGCCATTTTTCAGCCGGGTGGCGATGGTGTCGCCTTCGAGCAGTTCCATCACCAGGTAGTTAGGGCCGACGTCGTAAAGCGTGCAGATGTGGGGATGATTCAGCGAAGAAATCGCACGGGCCTCGCGCTCGAAGCGGGCGCTGAACCGTTCGTGGGCGAACTTGATGGCGACGGGCCGGCCGAGGCGCGTGTCGACGGCGCGAAAGACTTCGCCCATGCCGCCCTCGCCGAGTTTGCTTTCCACCTGGTAGGGTCCCAGGCGAGCGCCGGGGTTCAACACGGTCATCGTCGGATCGCCGGGCAATTGGATGGCGCGGTCGAGAATCAGGCGATCGTCTTGGCGCGCGAGGAGAGACTCGACTTCGCGGCGCAATTCGGGATCGGCCTGCGCAAGCAGAGCGGCGCGCTCGTCGGAGGAGGCTTCCCGCACGGAATGGTACAGGTCCTCGATTCGCTGGAGACGATCCGGTGTCATGACGGCGACGC
>JANXRE010000083.1 GCA_025353165.1 Acidobacteriota bacterium
GGCGATTCAGACCCGCCCGGTCAAGCGAGCCCGCGTGGCGCCCGTTAGGTAGGATTTACGTGGCGCACGCACTCGTGCGTGCCGCGTCGGCACTCCTGCCGACGCTTGGCGAGCCAGGCGGAAACTTACTTCCACTCGCCGAGGCTGTCCCGGGACTACTCGGGAACGCATCGTAACTCAACGGCCAGCGGATCGATTCACTTCAGCCCGGAATCACCGCCGGCAGTTCGTTTCGCGCGTGCGGCCAACTCATCCCACTCGCGCGCCCGTTCGATTTGCCCAAGCTCCCGAAGGCAATCCGCGCCCTCAGTCAACGTGACGGACAGGCTCGCGTGGTCGATGCGCCCGTGCACGTCCCCTTTCTCTTTCTCCGCGACCGCCCGCTCGTACCACAGCCGCGCCTCCGCGTATTGCCCCGTGCTCGACAGGCAGTACCCCACCTGATGCAGGCTGGTGCCCAGGCTCGCGTGGTCGATGCGCCCCTCCGCGTCCCCTTTTTCTTTCTCCGCGACCGCGCGCTCGAACCAGGGCCGCGCCTCTTCGAACCGGCCAATCTCGTACAAGCCACGGCCGATTACCGATCCCTGTTCGACTGAAAACTGCATCCCCGCTTCGGGCCAGGCACCCGGTCGCAACGGATAGCAGATCAGAGCACTGGCCTTCTGCGTGTCGGCGGGATTTGCCCCCAGCGCCGCCGCCAATTCCACAAACCGCTTTCCTTGCGCCGCCCTCACCCCTGACAGCGCCGCCGCATCGCCGGCAGGGAGCATCTCCTCGCGAACGAAATCAGCGAACAATTGATGCATCGTCAGGTCGGTCGCGCCTTCCAGCAAATGAAGATCAAGACACGCGTCGAGACCGCGTCCGAAGTCCGCCTCGCTCCAGTTCAGGCCTTCCCGCAGATGCCGGTGCAGTTCCGCCGGCGGTATGCGCTGGGGGGCCAGAATGGCGGCCGCATGCAGCAAGAGCCGGGCCGGCTGGTCGAGCCGCCCGTAAGCCCTTCGGAAGCTCTCCTCCGTCGAACGAGCGGCGCCGGACCCGGGAACAGGCGAGCGCCCGCGCCGCACCTCGAGGGCCAGCGCGGCAGCCTCGGGGACGATCTGCACCGGCAGGCCGCTGGCATGCCCGGCGATCGCCTTCGCGTATCGCGCGGCGAAGCCGGCGTCCGTCAGCTCCCTCACCAGTTTCACGGAGTCGTCGAACGAAAGCGGCTTCACCTCAATGCACGGCCAGGCTATTTCGACGGTGCTCTGCAGGGTGGTGATCAACACATGGCACGGCATCCCGCTGAAGGGCAGCCACGGTTTGACGCCATCGAACGCGACGGCGTTGTCGTAGATCAACAGCACCGGTTTGGAGCAAAGGCGAAGAAAGGTCTGCTGGCCTTGATCGTTCAGCGGCAAATCGGAAGGGAAGGCCAGGTCCAGGACGTTCTTCCCGATTCCGGCGAACTGAATCGCGTACGCGTCCGTGGTGGCATCCAGGGAAAAGGTTCCGCCGGGATACCGGTGGCGATGCACGCGCGCGAACTCGCGCGCGAGGTCGCTCTTGCCTACGCCCGGAGGACCGTGCAACACCACCACGGATTCGGTGGCGGAGTTGTCGAATTCGGCCGCGATCCGGGCCATCGAGTCCTCGCGGCCGACGAACGGGCGATTGCCGCGGGCTTGGATGTTACTCCGGAAGGCGACGGGCGCGGCTTCGCGACGCGCGGGTTGCCGCTGAGAACTCCTGGTCCCTGCGAGCCGGGCAACAGGAAAACTCCTCTCGTGGTTAGCATCGCGCGGAAAGACACTCGGGTCGGTAGTCCACACCGGGCGAGGCGCGTCTTCATAACGGATCGGAAAGATCGTGAGTTCTCCGGCGTCGAGCGTGCAATACAGAGCCCCGTTTGGCCATTTGCGCGTCTGGTACGCGGCCCCTGCCGCGCAGCGCAGCAGCACGCCTTCCGCCGACGCGAGGGTTTCCACGCGCGCCTCATGCAGATGTCCCCGCAGAAGAATATCGATCGAAGCCTCGATCTCGGCCTCAATGTTCGATCCTTCATACGCGCTCAACCAATCCAGAGGATGATGGACGAGGCCGATCTTCACGTCCGCGCCGAGTCCCTTCATCCCGCGAAGAGCCGCGTCCAGACACCGCCGTCCGATCCAAAGCTTGTCGTGGTCGTCTTCGCCCTGG
>JANXRE010000091.1 GCA_025353165.1 Acidobacteriota bacterium
ACCGTGTGCTTCATAGCGGCGTCCGATCTCGCGCACCGCTTTGGGCGTCAGTCTGACATTGGACGCCACTTCGGCCACAGGCTTGCCGTCATGCAACTGGGAGAGGGCGAGAGCGCGAAGAACCACTCGAACTGATTGAATCCCACCTCGAAGCAGCAAGTCAACCTTGTCCCGGTGACGCTTGGGCAAGCGAATGTGGAGTCGACGGTAGGCTCGCATGACCAAGTATAATCCAAAACATTCTCAATTAAAAGTGTTTAAAAATACCTTTTCAAGCGGTCAGAGACCTTAGTCAACACCGCCAGCGTGTCCTGGGCCGCACGGCGCCACGTAAACTCCTTCGCGCGCTCTTGCGCGGCGGAGACCAGCCGCGCGCGGAGCTCGTCGTCGAAACAGATGCGCTCCAACGCGGGATCGATGTCGTCGAGCGGGAAGAAGAGCGCCGCCTCCGAGGCGAACTCTCGAAACGGCGGAATATCCGAGCACGCCAGCGGCACGCCCGCCGCCATCGCCTCAAGCGCGGGCATTCCGAATCCCTCGAAGCGCGACGGACAGACGACTGCCCAAGCGCGACGGTACAACTCCCGCAACTTGTCGCTCGCCAGCCAGCCGGTGATCTCGACCGATCCGCCGAGGCCGAGTTGCGCGATCAAACCGTCGATCTCATGGCCCGAGAACCCGCGCATCCCCGCTACCACGAGACGGAAATCCGGATGCCGCTGGCGGAACCCGGCGAACGCGCGGATGAGGCCGTCGATGTTCTTGTGCGGATGCAGCGTGGATACGCAGAGGAGGAAGCGCTCGGGCTCCCGCCGCGCCGCGATGTCGAAAAACTGAGGCGCGACGCCGTGGGGAATGACGGCTGAATCCTCGCCGTAATACCGCCTCAGATCCTGGCGGGTCGCCTCCGACACCGAGATCAGCCGCGCCGAAACGTCCGCCGACAGCCCCAGGAACAAGTTCCAGAACGGCAGGTCGAACCAACGAAAGTATTCCGGGTGGCGCTTGTGCTGAAGGTCGTGGAACACCGTGACCCGGGGGCAGGAACACACCGCGGGGGCCGTAAATCCCGGGTTGAAGAGCACGTCCAGCCCGAGCCGCCACACAACGGCCGGGAGCACGGTCTGCTCCCAGAGGATGCGCGCGGGGCGGAAGCGCGCGGCCACCGCCTGCGGGCGATCGTGAAAATTGGGAGCGCGCGGCACGAGGTCGCTCGTCTCGCGATTCGTAAAAACAAGATACTCGTTATCCCGGTCCACCTCAGCCAGCGCCGCGAGAAGATTGCGGAGATAAATCTCGGTGCCGCCGACGCCTCCCGGAATCAGGTACAGCGCGTTGACGCCGATTTTCATCGGCGCTGCGCGGCCATCAGCCCGTTCACTGCGGACTGGTTAGCAGGGTTGATCGACAGCGCCCTTCGAAACTCCGCGCCGGCGAGGTCGAACTCCCGCGACATCAGGAATAGATTGCCGCGGTAGAAATAGAGCATGTCGAATCCGGGGTCGATGCGCTCGGCTTCGGCCAGGGCGGCGAACGCGGCGTCGCGGTGATTCTGTTTCGCCTCCACCATGCCGATCTGAGCGTACACGTGCGCGGTTCTGTCGATGGCGGCAGCCGCTTGCAGCTTTTCGAGCGCGGGACTTTCGCTGCCGGCGCAATCCAGCGCGAGCGCCCAGTCCACCAGCAGCTTCACGTCCGGCTTCTCGAGCTCCGCCGCCTTGGCGTATTCGCCGGACGCCCGCGCGCATTGCCCGAGATTGTAGTACGCGAACGCAAGCTGAAACCGCGGTCTCACTTTGTTCGGAGACTTCTCAACGGCGTCCGCCCACAGCGCGACATCGTTGGACCATAGCTGATTACGCTGCCAGGTGAGAAAAGCAAAGACCGCGAGAACAGTGGCGAGCGCGCCGGCGAGCGCCGGGCGGCTCACAGGCAAGCGCCGGAGAAACTCGCAGCACACCAGCACCAGTCCGATGAACGGCAGGTAGAGCCGGCGTTCGACCAGCAGGTCGCGAATCGGAACAAAGGAGGAGGTCGGCGCGAGCAGGATCAAGAAGGCGAGCCACCCATAGGCGGCTAGGGGAAACTTGCGGCGCCCGATCCAGGCCGCGGCCGTCACCGCGATCAACGCGACGAGCCCAAGAATCGCGCCGTGCTCGAACGGGCCGCGCGAAATCGCGAAATCGTAGTCGATGTTCTGCCCGTACGGCAGCACGAACAGCCGCACATATTCCCAGATCGCGCGGCACTGCGAGAAGAAGTAATTGAGCGGGGTAAGGTCGCTCATGCTGAAGCCCGCGCTGGTTGACGCGCGCAACACGCGGAAATAGAGAAACAGGCCGCCCGCGCCGCCGGCCACCACTGCCGGGACATACAACTTCCAGTTGCGGCGGATTCCCGGGAACGAAAACCAGAAGTAGTCGGTCAACAGCAGAAGCACCGGCAACACGGCGGTATGCTCCTTGGTCAGGAACGCCGCGGCCAGTAGGACCAGAACTGCCGCCGAGACCCGCCAGGTGATCGCCACCGACCGGCGGAACAAAAACAGTGCGAAGGCTGCGTTAAACAGGAACACGCTCTGGTTTTCCGAACGGCTCGCGACATACGACACGGACTCCGTTTGAAGCGGATGAATCAGGAAGAGCGACGCTCCAAAAATCGCGAGGATCCGCCTCAGTCCTCTCTCGACGCCCGCCCACTCCAGGAGTTTCGAAAGTATGAGCCACAGTAGAGCCGCGCTGCCGAAATGGAAAAACACGTTGACGATCTTGTAGCCGTACGGGTCCGCGCCGCCCGCCGCGAAATTCGCCCAGTACGACAGCATCAGCGCCGGACGCACGCCCGCGATCCACTTGAGAAGCGATGCGCCGCCCATGCTGGGATCGAGAAAGGGCAGGTATTGATCATCAAAAACGAACGGGCCCTTCATCGCCGGGCCGTAGATCTGGAACGCGATGAAAAGAGCCAGGCCGAGGCCCAGTGGGTATATCCACCACGGGGACGAAGAATCAGGCTTGGCTCGCTTGACGGCCTTCATTCAGTGCTTCAATCCGATACTCGAGAATCGCGACTTTCTGCGCCAGCGCGATGTTCGCATCCTTCAGGTCGGAGATGGTTGTGGAGAACCGGTAGAACACCACCAGGAACACGCAAAATACCATGATAAGCAACGCCAGCGGCGGGTCGCTCAAGCCGAGCAGGCGGGATAGCCAGAGGAGCGTCTGTTGAGAGCGGGACAGCGCAAACAGCGCGACCGCCGCGGCCAGCCAGCTCACCGAATACTCCACGCGGATGTGGGCCCGGCGCAGAGAAAAGAGGATCGCCAGCGCCAGCCCCAGGCTGAACACCGCGACAACATTCAGCAGACGCTCCATCGTTATCTACTCCTCCGGCGGCCTTCGAATCGCAAGATGTTCACGAACACTCCCAGCATCACGTGGACAATGTAATACAGGGATTTCACCGCCGTGATGGAGGAGCGCCCGCCCTTGCGCGGCCGCATGCGGCAAGGCACTTCCTGGAATTGAAACCGCTTGCGCTGTAGCACCACCAGGGCCTCGATCTCCGGGTACTCGAGCGGAAAACTCCGGCTGAAGATGGCCAGGGCCGTGCGCTTCAAGCCGACAAAACCGGACGTGGGGTCGTGCACCGTCTTTCCCAGAATCGGCCGGAGCATCAGCCGGAACGCCCATATTCCAGCCCCGCGAACCCAGTTCGTGTACGGATGATCGCCGTTCAGGTAGCGCGACCCGATCACCATGTCGCACGACGTGCTCTGGAGCACTTCCAGGATGCGGGCGATGTACGCGGGATCGTGCTGGCCGTCGCCGTCCACGCGCACCACGTACTCGTATCCGAGTTCGTACGCTAGTTTGTAGCCCGCTTGCACGCAGCCGCCGAGCCCGAGATGATGCGGCATGGACAGCACCTCCGCGCCGCACGCCCGAGCCACCGCGACCGTCGAGTCCGTGGAAGAATCGTCGACCACCAGCACCGGAACGTCCGGCATCGTCTGGCGTAATTCGCGGATCACGGAGCCCAGCGCGGCTTCCTCGTTAAATGCGGGAACCAGGATCAGCAGTCTCACAGCGCCGCCACCTGCCGCGGTGAAATTCCATGCGACCGCACCAGTTTTGCGAACTGCTTCGAGGAAAGGCGAGCCGTCCGCTGGATCTCGCGCCGCTGGCCGAGCAGCCGCGGGAGTTGGGAAAGCATGTCGAGATTGGAGCGCAGCACAATCCACGGCAATTGAAGCGCGCTCCCGCCGCTCTGCCGAAATTCGGCGGTCTTCCCCGCGCCGCGGCTCATGTACACCGCGTGCCAGAAATAGCGGGCCAACGAATACAGCGGCGCGGCTGCAAGCATCGGCATGGGAAGGTTCTTGACCGCGACTCGCAAACGGTTGCGCTCCACCAGCCAGGCTTTCTCCACCGACGCCCGCCCGGAGGTGTGAGAATACCGGTGCTCCACCACCGCGCCGGCAACATACATGCATTCCCACATGCGCCAGCGCGCCCGCAATCCGAGATCGGTGTCCTCGCAATACAGAAACAACGTTTCGTCGAACAGGCCGATCTCGTCCAGCATGGCGCGACGGTACAGCGCGGCGCAACCGCTCGGGAACAGCACGTGCGCGGGCCGCGCGTATTCGGAGGCGGGTTCCATATGCCCACGCTGCTTGCTTGAGCCGTCCGCGCAGAGCAGCATGCCGGCCGAGTCCAGGCGATCTTCGCCGAACATGCGAACCTGCGGCGCGCACATCCCGATCTCGTACCGGCCTTCGATGACGGCGAGCATCGCTTCGAGCCAACGCGGATCGGCGACGGCGTCGTCGTTCAGCACGGCGATGTACGGTGCTTCGGACGCGCGGACCGCCTGGTTCACCGCCGCGCCGAAGCCAACGTTGCGGCCGTTCTCAATGATGCGCGCCCGATCGCGAACCACGTCCAGGCGCTTGGCGCGGCCTTCATCCGAGTTGTCGATCACGACGATCTCGACGCCGCTCACAGTCTGGGCGGCAACCGAGCGGACGCAATCGGCCAGGCAATTGTCCGCCGCTAGCGACGGTATGGCAACTGAGACAACGGGCAAGTGCCGATTTTATCGCGCCGGTGGCATAGGCTGGAGAAATGCGGTTCTTGTGCCGGTCGCTTTCCATCCTCGTGCTGGCGTTTCCGGTGATGGCCGCCGAATTGACCGAGGCTGCGAAAAAGGCATTCGCCGATTACATCACCGAAACGGAATCCGGCACGGCTGCGGTCCCCCGACTGGCGCAGGGCGGCGTAATCGCGGTTCCGTTTGCCCATCGAAAACCGGGCGGCGACGCCAGCGTCACGATTCCGGACGGCCTGATCCATCACTGGTTCGGCGCGACGTTCGTCCCCGGCGCGTCGATTGCGGACGCGCGAGCCGTGCTCGAGGATTACAACCGCTACAGCCAGTACTACGCGCCCGACGTCAGCGAATCGAAAGCGCTCGGCCGCGCCGGCGACATTTTCGATGTTTTTCTCCGCCTGCATCGCCAGGTGCGCGTCAAGGCGATGTTCGGGTACAGCTTTCTGGTGGAGTTCAACGCGAATTACAGGGTGCGGTATTCGCAGGAGGGAGGCACGCTTCTGGTTCGTTCGATCTCGACCCGCATCGCGCAGGTTCGCGATCCGAATCGGTCGCACACGGACGAGTACCCGGTGGACGGCGGGGACGGTTTTCTCTGGCGGCTCAACTCGTACTGGCGAATCTATGAAGGTACGAATCAAGGCCGGCGCGGCGTCTACATCGAGAGCGAAGCGGTGTCGCTTTCCCGCTCGGTGCCCGGATTCCTCGCCAAGATCGTGACGTATTTCACCACCAATTTCCCAGAGGATTCGCTGCGGGCGACCCTCCAGAAGACGCGGAGCGCGGTGGAAGCGAGGGCCCGGCTGACGGCTGGTCACTGAAAGGTATCGCCGCAGCGACGATATGCGCTACGATGTCAGTTCTTTCCATTATGCTCATCTACCAGGTCGTCATCCTCGCGATTATCCAAGGTGTAACTGAGTTCTTGCCCGTTAGCAGCACCGCCCACCTCGCGCTGACCCATTGGTTGTTCGGCTGGGATTTTGCAAAACCCGAATACGACTTTGCCTTCGACGTCGCGCTGCACGTGGGCACCCTGCTGGCCATCGCGGTATATTTCTTCCGCGATTGGCTGCAGATTTTCAGCCAGGCGTTCGGCGGCAGTTATTCGCCGGACCCCGAACTGGCTAAGAACCGCAAGCTGCTGTGGCTGCTGGCGCTCGGGTCGATACCGGTCGGCATTGCCGGCGTCGTCTTCGGGAAACAGGCTGAGACGACGTGGCGCAACCCATATGTCATCGCCGCGATGTTGATCTTGGTCGGAGTCGTGATGTGGATCGGGGAGAAGGCCGGCAAACGCGTGAAAGACGTGGGCCAGGTCAGCGCCGCCGACGCTGGGATCGTCGGAATTGCCCAGGCTCTCGCGGTAATCCCCGGAACTTCCCGCAGCGGGATCACCATCGCCGCCGGCCTGTTCCGCAATCTGGATCACGCCGCCGCCGCGAAGTTTTCTTTCCTGCTATCGACGCCCGCCATCGCCGCCGCCGCCCTGAAAGCTCTCTACGATCTGAAGAAGCACTACGGCGGCGTGCCGCATGAAATGATCGTGCCCGGATTGGTGGGCGCCGCAGTCAGCGCGGTGGTCGGCGCGTTTGTCATCAAGTTCCTGCTGGACTACCTGCGGAAGCACGGCCTTTACTTTTTTATCTACTACCGCATTATCTTTGGCATAATAGTAGTCGCTCTGGCCGCTATTTTCCCGTTCAGCGGGAAATGAATATTCTTACCCCAACGCGCCACCACCGGCTCAACGAAGCCGCGGGGATAGTTTTGCTCCTCGCCGGGCTGTTCGTAACGCTCAGCCTGGTTTCCTACAACTACCAGGATGCCTCCTGGAACACTGCTACGGGGCTCGCCCGGTCCCACAACCTGACCGGGAACGCGGGCGCGATCGTCGCCGACTTCTGCCTGCAGGTGTTCGGCCTTTCCGCCTACGCCATCCCGGCTCTGATGCTGCTGCTGGCATGGAAGTGGCTGCGATCGTCGGCCATCGAATCGCCGCTGATCAAAATCGGCGGGGCCGCGCTCCTGCTGCTCTCCATCTGCACGGGATTGGCGTTGCTGCCGCCGTGGAATCCCATCGGCGGAGTTCTCGCGGCCGGAGGACTGCTCGGCAACGTCGCCGCCGGATACCTCGTTCAGAGCATGAATATCGCGGGCGCGGCGATTCTCACGGCTGCCGCCGCGATCGTCTCCATCTATCTGGTGTCCACCTTCACCATGCGAAAACTCGCGGCGTGGTTCAGTGGCCCCATCGCCTGGCTCGACCGGCGAATGCAGCGCTACAACGCCTGGCGGGCCGAGCGCGCCCGCATCGCGGCGGAGAAGAAAGCCGAACGGGCCAGGATCAACGCCGAAAAACGCGCGGAGGCATTGAAAATCGCGGCCGGGCCCGAGGTCGAGCCGAAGCCCGGGCGCCGCCGCAAACAGAAGGAGCCGGAAGAAGCGCAAATCGTCGACCCGTTCGGCGAGCCTCCCTGGGAGCAGTCCACGGCGCGAACCACGGCACCCGCGCCCGCGCCCGGGCCCGAGCCGGAAGAAATCCCCATCCGCGAGATGGCGCCATACGCGCCGCCCGAGCCCATCCCGTTGGCCGCCGCCCAAGCCGCACCCGAGCCCGCCGCTTCGAAGAAAACCGGCCGGGAAAAACCCAGGCTGCACAACTACCGGCTGCCTCCCACCACGCTTCTCAACGAGGCGCCTCCGCGGAATCCCTACGATTCCCAGGAGTTGAAAGAGACTGCCGTCCGGATCAAATCCAAGCTCGAGGAATTCAACGTCCGCGGATCGGTGGTTCAGATCAACCCCGGCCCCGTCGTCACCACGTTCGAGTTCAAACCCGAAGCCGGAGTCAAGTACAGCCGCATCACGACCCTGATCGAGGATCTGTGCATGGGCCTCGAAGCCGAGTCCATCCTCATCGAGCGCATTCCCGGAAAGCCCACCGTGGGGATCGAGGTCCCCAACTCGAAGCGCGAGGTCATCAGTCTCCGGCAGATGATAGAGAGCGACGAATTCCAGTCGTCGGCCTCCCCGATGACCGTACCGTTGGGCAAGGACATCAACGGGCGGATGAAGGTGGCCGCGCTCGATACGATGCCGCACTTGCTCATCGCCGGCTCCACCGGATCGGGCAAGAGCGTGATGCTCAATTCGATCATCATGTCGGTCCTCTACAAGGCCACGCCGGACGACGTTCGGCTGGTGCTGGTGGATCCCAAGCGGCTGGAACTGGGATTGTACGAGAACGTGCCGCACCTGCTCACGCCCGTCATCACGGATCCCAAACAGGCCGCCAACGCGCTTCGCAACGCGGTGCTCGAAATGGAGCACCGGCTGAAGCTGCTGGCCGGCCTGGGCGTCCGCAACATCGAGCAGTTCAACAAGAAGGTGCGGCAGATGCTCGCCGTCCCCCGGAGCCTGTTCGAGGACGACTTGCAGAACCAGGAGGAGCTGCATCCGCTGCCCTACATCCTGGTCGTGATCGACGAGCTGGCCGACCTGATGATGATCGAGCGCGCCAACGTCGAGACGTCCGTCGCCCGGCTCGCGCAGATGGCTCGCGCCGTGGGGATGCACTTGATCCTGGCGACGCAGCGGCCCAGCGTGGATGTCATCACCGGTCTCATCAAGGCTAATTTCCCGTCGCGCATCAGCTTCCGCGTGGCGACGCGCGTGGACTCCCGCACGGTGCTCGACGTCATGGGCGCGGACCATCTGCTGGGCAAGGGCGATATGCTCTTCCTGCCTCCTGGATCGTCGCGGCTCATCCGCGTGCACGGCGCATACGTCACCGAAAACGAGATCAACCGCGTGGTGGAGTTTTGGAAGGACCAGGCGAAGCCAGACTACGATCAGAGCCTGCTGCTGCCGCCGCCGGATGAAGAAAGCGAGGCGGAGGAAGAGTTCGCGGGCGAGCGCGATCCCATGTACGAAGACGCCGTCCGCGTGGTATGCGAAATGGGCAAAGCCTCCACGTCGACTCTGCAGCGGCGTCTGCGGCTGGGCTACGGCCGGGCCGCGCGAATCCTCGATACGATGCAGCGCGACGGCATCATCGGACCGCCCGACGGCAGCCGTCCGCGCGACGTGTTGAAGCATCCCGATTGGCTTAGCGAAGTCGGCCAGCTACGATAGGCATATGCGAATCTTGATCTGGGCCATCGCGCTGCCCCTGTGCGCGCAGAATCCGGTAACGGATGTGGTGCGTACAAACTACGAGCGTTTGAAGCAGGACATGGTGGAAACCGCCGAGCTCATGCCGGCGGCCAGCTACGATTTCAAGCTCACGCCGCCGCAGCGCCCTTTTTCCGGCTGGATCGAGCATACGGCCATGGGCAATTACCGGATGTGCTCGATGATGCTCGGGCGCGCGGAGCCGGATGCTTCCAAGGGCGTTCACGGCCTCGCCGCGAAGGACGATCTCGTCAAGGCGCTGCGGGAATCGTTCGCTTATTGTGACGGCGCCCTGAAGGAGATGGACGACACCAAGGCGGTCGCGGAAATCGTGTTCAACGGCCGGAAGTATCCGGCGGTACAGGTCATGATCGGGCTGGTGGCATCCCTGAGTGAGCACTACGGCAACCTTGTGGGATACTTGCGGACGAAGGGAATCGAACCGCCGTCGACGTCTCGCGCGTCCAGGAAGAAATAACATCCATGCTACGGAAACTAACTTCTCTTGCTGTACTAACCGGGATCGCAGCATACGCGGTCAATCTGCCGAGGCCCGCCGCGGAAGTCGCCATAGTCACGCCTAAAGGCGACCAGGAACTGCTGTCCAAATACCGGGGCAAGATCGTCATCCTGACGTTTATCCTCAGCACCTGACCGCACTGCCAATTCACCACTCAGGTTCTGAGTGGCATTCTGGACGAATACAGCAAGCGCGGCGTGCAGGCGCTGGATGCGGCCTTCAACGACGAGGCGGACATGGCGGATTACGTGAAGCGTTTCCACCCGAATCACCCGGTAGGGAAGGTGAGCCGCGAGTTCATGGCCGACTACGCGCAGATCACGCCGATGATGCGAGTGAGTGTGCCGATCATGTTATTCATCGACCGGAAAGGCATGATCCGGTCGGAATACTTCGGCAACGAACCGTTCTTCAACCCGGAGTCGGCGTTGAAGAGCAACATAAAGGCGGAGTTGGACAAGTTGCTGCTGGACGACAAGCCTGCGGCGAAGAAGAAGAACCGCAAATGAGACCAGCGATCTAGGTCTCTAGACTAGCCTGACTTTCGTCAGTCCAGCACGATTTTGATCGATTTTCGGCGCCGGGGTGAAGGCAAGTCCCTTGAGTGCTCGGCGAGCTGGTCATAGCCGGGCGCCGGCTGGTGGCAGCGCGAGCAAACCGCCGCCGAACGCTTGAGCGGACGTATTGAGATCTCAATGCTCTTGTGATCGGAACTGAAGCGGCCTGCTGGTAAACAAATCCCGGAAAGCGATGACAGCGTTTTAGAATCGTGATGAGCTGCAGCATGAGGTGGAAGCTGATGACGGCGAGAACTACCAAGATAAAACGAGGCACCACCGCGCCATATCACAACCTCGAACACTACTGCCGGAATCTGAACGGCTGGCCACGCTCGTGGATGGGGCTGGAGAAAGATCTGCCGCCAGGCGAGCAGTGGTGGCCCTGTTTCGCCCGTTCCTGGAACATCTGGCCTCGTCGGATCTCTCAGCGAAAACGATTCAGCAACACGTCGACAATATGTGGGTCCTCGGCGGGGGGGCATCCGCGACCTGAACGATAACCCAGCTCTGAGAAAGAAGCCCGTCGAGCGGGTACTCTCCGACATGATGGAATACGGCGGGCCGCTTCTCTATCACGGAAGCGAAGATCACCAGACATCCTTCGACGCCTCGGGCAGGAAGTTCCGGCGATTCCTCACCGCAACGCCCCGCTAACTAGCGAAACTATGTAGGTGCCCGGTCTGATTGGAATCGCGCGGCTGGCGGCCGAAAGCGAGCGGCTGGAAGCCAAGCGGCGGGTCGACTATTTCGAGTTGCCGACGCGCCGCTTGATCAACCACTGCGACTCCAAGCGGTCCATGCCGTTCGAATGGACCATCAACCCGTACCGGGGCTGCGAGTTCGGCTGCAAGTACTGCTACGCGCGCTACACCCATGAGTTCATGGAGTTGCGCGACCCCGTGCAGTTCGAAACGCTGATCTACGCGAAGGCTTGGAACGAGCCGGGGTTTCGCGTGGAACTCGGCCGGATCCGCCGTGACGCCCATATCGCCATCGGGACCGCGACCGATCCTTACCAACCCGCCGAGCGCCGTTTCGGCATTACCCGGAAGATCCTGCAGGTGTTCGCCGGGGAGCGCGGGCGCACTCTGTCGATCACCACCAAGTCCGACGCAGTGGCCCGGGACGCCGATGTTCTCGCCGCCATCGCGGAGCGCAATGCGATCTCAGTCAACATGACGGTCACCACGATGGACGAGGAACTGGGGCGGCTGCTGGAGCCGTTCGCGCCGCAGCCGGCGCTGCGCATGACCGCCGTTCGACGCCTGGCCGCGGCGGGCATCCACTGCAATGTGTACTGCTGTCCGGTGATGCCGTTGCTGAACGACTCGGAGCGCAGCATCGAGCGGGTGGCGGAAGCCGCCGCCGCGGCCGGGGCGGAGTGGTTCATGGGCAACCCTCTCTTCCTGAAGCCATGTTCGAAACAGGTTTTCCTGCCGTTCATCGAACGGGAATTCCCGAAACTAGCGCGCCGTTATCGGGAGCGGTACGAGAGATCGGCGTTTCTGAAAGGCGATTATCCGGAGATCGTCAAGCAGAGGATTGCACGGGCACGGGAGAAGTACGGCCTAGTCAAGCGCGGCATGGAGTACCGCCCGCAGGATTTCCAAGAACCGCAGCTCTCATTATTTCCCGACGCGGCTTAGTTTAGTTAGGGGGGCTTCCAGAAGTGCGCTCAAGCATTTCGATGACCTCGTCGCCGTACACGCGCCAAACCGCTCATCGCCGGCCGTTTCACCAGGTCAATGACGACTTTGAGGCCTATGGCGCCACCGTCAATGCTCATTGTCGAGTCCTAACTCGCAAGTGTACAACGTTCGGACTGTGTTCACAGCTCGATCCTTTTCGTACCCCATGCCGGAGTCGATCATAGCTGACAGCAGGAACAGACGGGAATTGCTCCTGAACCTGGATCCTAGATTAAGCCACTCTGAAGTGGGGAAGTGGGCGGTCAAGTTGACGAAAAACGCCCTACCCGTCGATTTGACTGGGCGTGGAAGTCTTGACGACTTCCGCGCCCCTCACGAGCGCGTCGATCCCGCGGAGCGAATCCAGCAACGCACCGAGCCGGTCCAGGCGCAATGCATTCGCGCCGTCCGACAACGCCCGCTCCGGCGCTTCGTGCACCTCGATGAACAGGCCATCCACGCCCGCACCCACGGCCGCGCGGGCGAGCGGTGCAATGAACTCGGGCTGGCCGCCCGAGGCCGAGCCCGCCGCGCCGGGCAGTTGCACGCTGTGCGTCGCATCGAACACCACCGGGCGGCCGAGCTTGCGCATGATCGCGATCCCGCGCATGTCCACCACCAGATTGTTGTACCCGAAGCTCGATCCGCGCTCGGTCAGTACAACCTTGTCGTTCCCCGTGGACGCGACCTTGTCCACCGCGTGGCGCATATCCTGAGGCGCGACGAACTGGCCTTTCTTGATGTTCACCACGCGACCCGTGCGGCCCGCCGCAATCAGCAGGTCGGTCTGGCGGCACAGGAACGCGGGGATCTGCAGGACGTCCACCGATTCCGCGGCACGCTCGGCTTGCCAGGTCTCGTGGATGTCGGTCAGCACCGGAATTCCAAGATCGCGCACCCGGCCAAGAATCCGCAACCCCGCGTCCATGCCGGGTCCCCGGTACGACGACCCGCTGGAGCGGTTGGCCTTGTCGAACGACGCTTTGAAAATGTACGGCCCCGCGATATCGAGAATCCGCCGTGCCAGGAACTGGACATGCTCCTCGCTTTCGATGACGCACGGTCCCGCGATCAGGGCGAGCGGAACGCCATCGCCGATGGCTACCCCCGTCCCGATCTCAACCCTCATCAGGCCCCGCGTTCCGAGAGCACCGGCTCGCCGGCCTCGGATTCAACGCGCGCGAAGCGCCGCTTCCGCTGCTCCTTCGCGGCTCCGATGAACGCCCGGAACAGCGGATGCGGCTCCAGCGGCTTTGATTTGAATTCCGGGTGGAACTGGCAGCCCAAATACCACGGGTGATCGGCGATCTCGCAGATCTCGACGTAGATTTTATCCGGGGTCTCGCCGGCGAGACGAAGGCCGTGGCTGGTCAGGATGTCTTCGAACTCGCGGTTGAATTCGTAGCGGTGACGGTGGCGCTCGCTGATCAGGTCCGTCTGGTACGCCTGCCGTGCGAAGGATCCTTCCGCCAGCCGGCACGGATACGCGCCGAGCCGCATGGTGCCACCGAGTTCGTCGACGCCCTTCAATTCGCGCAGTTTGTAGATGACGCGGGAGGAAGTCCCGGGATCGCATTCCGTCGTGTTGGCGTCCGCGAGTCCGCAGACGTTGCGCGCGAATTCGATCACCATGGCCTGCATGCCGAGGCAGATCCCGAAATACGGGACCTTTCGCTCGCGCGCGAACCGGATGGCGTTGATCATCCCCTCGACCCCGCGTTTCCCGAAGCCCCCGGGCACCAGGATGCCGTCGCAGATTTCCAGTTCCCGCGCGCAATCGGGCCAAGTGAGGCGCTCGGCCTCGATCCAGTGAATATCCACCTTCACGCCGTGCGCGATGCCGCCGTGCAGCAGCGCTTCCTTCAGGCTCTTGTAGGAGTCTTCGTACTCGACATACTTGCCCACCAGAGCGATCCGGACTTCTCCGGAGGGGTGCTTCAAGCGGTGCAGCATCTCGTTCCAGCGGCCCAGGTCGCGCGGACCGGCATCGAGTTTTAACAACTGCACCACCAAGTCGTCTACGCCCTGCTCGGCAAATTTCAGGGGCACTTCGTAGACCGAGGGAACGTCTTTGGCCGTGATCACGGCATTCACGTCCACGTCGCAGAACAGCGCGATCTTCTCCTTGACATCCTGCGGCAGCGGCTGTTCCGACCGGCACAACAGCATGTCCGGTTGAATACCAATGGCGCGCAGTTCCTTGACGCTGTGCTGGGTCGGCTTGGTCTTCAGTTCATGAGCGGCGGCAATCCAGGGCACCAGCGTGACATGGACGAAGATGGCGTTCGAGCGGCCGAGTTCGTGCCGCAACTGGCGGATGGCTTCGAGAAATGGCAGGGACTCGATATCGCCCACGGTCCCGCCGATTTCGCAGATGACGACATCCACGTCTGCCGAAACCTTTCGCACGGCGGCCTTGATCTCATTGGTGACGTGCGGGATCACCTGCACGGTCTTGCCGAGATAGTCGCCCCGCCGTTCGCGCGAGATGATTTGCTCGTAAATCCGGCCCGAGGTCAGGTTGTGGGCCTGCGTCAGTGGCGAATGGGTGAAGCGCTCGTAGTGGCCCAGATCGAGATCGGTTTCGGCGCCGTCGTCGGTGACGAAAACCTCGCCGTGCTGGAAGGGGCTCATTGTACCGGGATCGACGTTCAGGTAGGGATCGAATTTCTGCAATGCCACCCGCAGTCCGCGGCTTTCCAGAAGGCAGCCAATGCTCGCGGCCGCAATACCCTTGCCGAGCGACGAAACAACGCCGCCGGTCACAAAAATGCATTTCGGCATATTTATTAGTCCGTTGCCAGGCGGCCCTGGCCCATGGTCATCTCAAACAAACCTGTCACGCGCTCCAGGTCTTCCGGGGTGTCCACACCCAGGGAATCGTATTCGGTCTCCACTACCCGGATCGAAAACCCATTCTCAAGAGCGCGAAGCTGTTCCAGCCGCTCCGCTTTTTCGAGCGGCCCCACCGGCAGATCCGGGTAGCTCAAGAGAAAATCGCGGCGGTACACGTACAGTCCGATGTGCTTGTAATGCGCGGCCTGCAGCCGTTCGCTCTCCTCGCGCACGTAAGGAATCGGGGACCGGGAGAAATAGATCGCGTTTCGCAGCCGGTCGGTGACCACCTTCACCACGTTCGGGTTGTGAACCTCGGCGGGGTCCTCGATGCGCTTCATCAGCGTTCCCATGGGAACGTCCGTGTCGTCTAAAAGAGCAAGGGCCGCGGCATCGATGGCGGCCGGATCGATCAGGGGCTCATCGCCTTGAATGTTGACGATAATTTCGGCGGAATCGGCGGAAGCGACTTCGGCGGCGCGATCGGTACCCGACGGATGATCCGAACGCGTCATTCGCACGGGGGCTCCAAACCGGCGGGCTTCCCGCGCGATTCGGTCGTCGTCGGTGGCAATTACCAGATGCTGGAGATACCGGGCTTGGGAAGCACGTTCGTAGACGTGCTGCAACATGCTTTTACCGGCGATGGCGAGGGCTTTTCCAGGAAATCGGGAGGCGGCGAAGCGGGCAGGAATTATGCCCAGAATCCGCGTCGGCACAATCGATGATAGCACGGCGGGCGCGCTCATTCGTCGAAGGAAATTTGGCGGATGCTACAATTGATTTAGCCGCACCGAAGGGGCGTCTCATGTTCGCGGATAGAACTCGTTGCAGCCTGCTGCTTGGCCTGTGTTTGATGTTGCCGGCCGGCGGCCAGGACCGCGGCGATCCCAAGCAGGCGCCGTCGCAGCCCGGCCCCGAGCCGCGCGTGAACATCGAGCCGCGGCTGAAGAAATCGCCGGATGCCGAGGAGTCGCCCGATGCCAGCCGCCGGAGCAACATCCGCATCGACACCACGGTGGTGCTGGTCCCGGTATCCGTCACCGACCCGCTGAACCGGTTCGTGACCGGGCTGGAGAAAGAGCATTTTAAAGTCTTTGAGGACAAGATAGAACAGCACATCTCCCAGTTCTCGAGCGAGGATGCGCCCCTGTCCGTGGGCATCGTGTTCGACACCAGCGGCAGCATGGGAGCCAAGCTCCAGAAGGCGCGGCAGGCAGTGGCGCAGTTTCTGAAGACCGCCAATCCCGAGGACGAGTTCTTTCTGGTGCAGTTCAACGACCGGCCCAATCTGGTTATGCCGTTCACGCGGAATACCGAGGAGATTCAGAACCGGCTTACTTTCACGCAAGCCAAGGGACGGACGGCGCTGCTGGACGGGATTTATCTGGCGATGAACCAGATGAAGAAGGCCCACAATCCGCGCAAGGCGATCCTGGTAATCTCGGACGGAGGCGACAACTCCAGCCGCTACACGGAAAGCGAGATCAAGAACGCGGTGCGAGAGGCGGACGTCCAGCTCTACGCGATTGGAATTTACGAACCGATGGCCTCGCGCAACCGGACGGCCGAGGAGCTCAACGGCCCCAGCCTGCTCAATGAACTGGCCGAACAGACGGGCGGCCGCAGTTTCGCCATCGAGAATTTAAACGAACTGCCGGACGTCGCGGCGAAGGTCGGGATTGAACTGCGCAATCAGTACGTCATCGGGTACTCGCCGAAGAACAGGGATCGCGACGGGAAGTACCGCCGGATCAAAGTCACTTTGGTGCAGCCGCGAGGCCTGCCCCCGTTGAAAGCCTTTTTCCGCCTTGGATATTATGCACCTTCCCGCTAGACCGCTTGCTCACGCGCGCGGCTCGGAACTGCCGATTCTGAGCCACGACCGTAAGGGAGTGGTTATCACCCTTTTTCTTCTCGCGGGCCTGATACCCGCGGCCGCCCAGGACGAGACCATCATCCGTGTCGACACTCGCCTGGTTGTCCTGCATGCCACGGTGATCGACAAAAGCGGCAAGTTCATCGGCAACCTCCCGCAAAATGCGTTCAAGGTTTACGAGAACGGCAAGGAACAGCAGATCAAGATTTTCAAGCGCGAAGACGTGCCCGTTTCCATGGGCATCCTGATTGACGACAGCGGCAGCATGCGGGACAAACGCGCCAAGGTCGCCGCCGCCTCCATGGGATTGGTTAAGGCATCGAATCCGAATGACGAGACCTTCGTCGTCAATTTCAACGACGAGGCGTACCTGGATGTTCCGTTCACGAATGAGCCGTCCAAGATGGAGGAAGGCCTCAGCCGGATCGATTCGCGCGGCGGGACGGCGATGCGCGACGCCATCGGCATGTCCCTCGATTACATCAAGAGCAAGGGGAAGAAGGACAAGAAGGTGATCTTCATCGTCACCGACGGCAATGACACGGCCAGCAACGAAACGCTGGAGCGGACCGTGCAGCGGGTGCGCCAGAGCGAGGTTCTGGTTTACGCCATCGCGCTGCTCAACGAAGAGGAGCCCAGGGAAGCCAAGAAAGCTCAGCGCGCCTTAAAACAGCTGACCGATGCCACCGGCGGGCTGGTGTATTACCCGAAGGAACTGGCCGAAGTCGAGCCGCTGGCGCTGCGGGTGGCGCAGGAGATCCGGAATCAATACATCATTGCCTATACGCCTGCGATCCAGGAACTGGACGGCAGCTTCCGCCAGATCAAGGTGAGCGTGAACGGCCCGGGGCGCCCCCAGGTTCGGACCCGGAACGGGTACTACGCAAGCCCGGCTCAGGGCTCCAAGCAAGCCGGGGCGGCGCCGGCCCCCCCCGCCAGGTAGCGCGTGCTCAGGTTTCTCTGGATGGCGACAAGAGGTTACAGGCTACGCCCGTGGTCCAGCCCCTATCTTCGCTGGCGCATCGAGACATTCTCTGGCTTGCACGCTGAACGCATCGATTACCAGGTTTTTCGGGAGTTTGTCTCCCGTCACACGCCTGAACTGCTGCGCTTCCTGCGCTGGGCCGGCCGTATGAGCCGCGCATAAACCGGCGTTGGCCCGCATTCCAACATTTTTTGAGAGTACGTGCGTCTCGAAACACCTTATAAGTGGTGTCATTCCCCGGAGAAAGGCTTAAAGTGGAGAGTAATTCGGTTCTTGAATCGTTACCGGGGGCAAGCGTCGCCCGACGTCTCGAACTCCCCGAACTCCGCCAGAAGTGCGGGTTATCCCTGCAAGACATCGCGTCAACCACGAAAATCAGCAACCGGTTTCTCCGGGCGATCGAGGACGAGGAATTCTCGCTCCTGCCGGGCGGGATCTTCAACACCAGCTACCTCCGCCAGTACGCGGCCGCGGTCGGCTATGACGAAGTGAAACTGCTGGCTTACTACCGCACTACGGCCGGTGCCTGCGACGCTGAGGATCCCCCTCGGCCGGCTCCCCGACGGGGACTCCTGAGCTGGCTGACTGTTCGAGGCTGATTTTTTTCTTAAGTTTTGCTGTTGCCCGGCCGATAGGAGAGGTGAGGAGAGCGTTTCGGCGACCCAAATGAAGATCTACGATACGAACCAGCAGCCTGCCGCGGTGACGAGTGGGACTCGCGAAACGCAGCGTCCGGATTCCTCGAGCTCAAAGGTGTCGGTGGCCGGCGCGCGAATCGGCGGGCAGTCGCCCGATCACGTGCAGCTTTCCAGTCTCGGCCTGCAAATGGGAGTGGAAGTGACCTCCCCGGACCGGCAGGCGCGGATCACGCAACTGGCCGCGCTACATCAGGCGGGCTCCTATAAGGTGGATGCTCACACGCTGAGCGGCCGCATTCTGGACGATGCGATCTTCGCTCGCTAAACAGGGGTAACTGCTTGATTTCAAGCGCCGAATTCGAGCTGGCGCGCGCGGCCCGAGACAATATCGACCACGCGAAAGGCCTCATGCTGGCACCCACGCTGGCAGCTCTGCTGACGGTCACTCCCGCGTTGGAGGAGAGCGCCGCCACCCTGGCGCGCCTGGAAAATCGGGTGCGGGCAACCGGCCGGGAAGAATTGGGCGCCCGTCAGCAACTCCGGCAAGAGCTGCGGGGATTGAAACAATCGCTTCGAGGTTTAGAACGTCTGATGGAAAACGCCGCTGCTTTTCACTCGGGATGGGCTGGGCTGATCGGCTCCTGTGCGGCGTCTTACACTCGCACGGGCGAGCCTGGCAAGGTATCGGAAGCCTGCACCATGGCGGTGCGGGGATAGGCGCGACCCATGGGAAGCCTTCTCACTTCGCTGCTCAACTCGGCCAACGCCATCGACGTATTGAACCGTCAACTCGCGGTTATCCAGAACAACGTCTCCAACGCGAACACGCCCGGATACGCCCGGCAAACGCAATCGGTCCAGGCCATGGCGCTCGAACCCTCGTCCGGCTTGCTCGGCGGCGTGACGGCCGGCCCGGTTTTAAGTGCCCGGTCGGAGTATGCGGAAGAAACGGTGCGCCGCCAGAACTCGCTGTACGGTTCCGCTGAACAGCGCTCGGCCGATCTTTCGCAGATCGAGCCACTGTTCGATCTCAATTCGACCGGCAGCATCTCCAATTCACTCAACAAATTCTTCCAGAGCTTTTCCCAGCTCAGCGTGAATCCGAGCGACACAGTCTCGCGCCAGAACGTGATCGATCAGGCGCAGACGCTGGCCGGATCGTTCCGGCAGACCGCCGCGGGACTGGTGCAAGCCGGCAACCACGCGGATGTCGGCATTCGAAACACACTGACGCAGATCAACGATCTCACCACTCAAATCGCCAAGTTGAACGCATCCCGCATCAGCGACTATAGGAATGTGGCAGATTCGGGCACCGACGCCCAGATGCATGCGGCGCTCGAGAATCTGTCGGAGCTCGCCGACATCACGGTCCTGCAGGACAAGACCGGCGCTTTGAACGTGTACCTCGGCGGCCAGACGCCGCTCGTGATCGGCGACCGGCAGGCGGCCCTCAGCGCGGACTCGTCGGCCTCCGCCACCGCCGTGCTCGATGCGCAGGGGAAGGATATCACGGCCACGATTCAGTCGGGCAAGCTGGGTGGCCTGCTGGACGAGCGGCGGAATACGATTTCTTCCTACACGGCCGAGCTGAACCAACTGGCCCAGACTTTGGCCACGTCCGTAAATGGTCAGTTGAAAGCCGGCCTCGACAACAGCGGCGCCACGCCAACCGTCGACCTGTTTTCCTACGATCCGTCGGCCCCGGCGGGCACGCTGGCGGTCACCGGCATTCAGCCGGACCAGATCGCCGCCGCGGCGGCGAATGCCGCCGGCGGGAACGGTAACGCCCTGGACGTGGCCGCCCTCGCCAACTCGCAGGTGTTAAACGGATTTACCCTCACCCAGTTCTACGGCAACCTGGCCGCCAAAGTCGGCCAGGACGTATCGTCCTCCAAGAACGAACAGCAGAGCCAGCAGGAGGTGGTAGCGCAGGCTCGCAGCATGCGTTCGGACATCTCCTCAGTTTCGCTGAACGACGAAGCTGCGCTGATGATGCAGGTCCAGAGGCAGTACCAGGCCGTGGGAAAGGTAATTGGCGTCCTCAATAGCTTAACGGACACACTTCTGTCGATGGTCAAATAGCGATGATCCCTCCAGTAAACGCCACCACCGAGTTGTACCTCGCCGACTTAGGGCGAGTGAGCGACCGCATGCTGCGCGCGGAACGGCAGCTTTCCACCGGCAGACGAGTGAATACGGTGTCGGACGATCCGACCGTGATCACGTCCCTGCTCCAGACCCGGGCGGCTCTCCAATCGACCCAGCAGATCGACACGAATTTGGGCCGGGTCAAAACCGAAGTGGACGCCGCCGAGCAGGGACTGCAGTCGGCCGTCACTATTATGGAGCGCGTCCAGGTGCTCGGCTCACAAGGCGTGACAGCAACCCAGACGGCCGATTCGCGCCAGGCGCTAGCGACCGAAGTCGGTTCTCTTCTGAGGCAGCTTAGCGGAATCGCCTCCACGAACGTGGAGGGCCGGTATCTGTTCTCGGGCGATAGCGATCAGGTCCAGCCTTACAATATCGACATTACCCAGGCGAATGCGATCGGGGTTTATGCCGGCACCGCCGCCACGCGGGAAGTCCAGCACCCCAATGGGTCGCGCTTCTCGGTGGCGCGTACGGCGCAAGACATTTTCGATGCCGCCGATCCCACTCAAAACGTGTTCCATTCCGTCGACGATCTCCGCACCGCGCTCCAAAACAACGACACTGCCGGGGTGAATACCGCGCTCGCGAACGTACTGAGCGCCGGCAAGTACCTGAACGGTCAACTGGCTTTTTACGGAACGGCCCAGAACAACGTCGCGGCCGCCTCCGATTACGGATCCAAGCTCGTGCTCCAACTCCAGGCGGAACAAAGCACGTTCCAGGATGCCGACATGACGAGCGCGATCGTGGAGTTCCAGCAGGCCCAGACGCAGCAGCAAGCCGCCCTGATGATCCAATCCAAGATGCCGCGTACCAGCCTGTTCGATTTCCTGGGATAGCAGCCCTTCTTACCGGGGGCTGATCTTCCCGAAACCGAACCGCGCATCCCGGACTCGCAGATCCGGTCCGATCTCCGCTGAGGCTACAAATCCGGGTTCGGCCGGGTCGCCGAAGCGCAGATCGAAAGCTCGAACCAGCGTCAACTCTTCCTGGCCGCCCCCGGTGGTGGTCCGCCAGAGCGTAAAGGGCGAGAAGTTGAGAAAGACGCGGAAAGGCTCGGTATCCTGGGCAGCCGCCACTGCGGGACCGGGCTCCGCCTTGTAGAAGGAAACCCCGCGAGTCGGGTCGAAATCGGACAGAAGATTTACGTCGAAAAGCAGAAAAGACGAATCCGTTTCCACCAGCCCCCTCCACTGGAAGGGATTGGCAGGTCCCGGAAAAGCCGCGACACGGAGCGGCGGAGCGCCTGCATAAACCCGGGAATCGAGCGCCGCCACAGCGCGCTGATGAGCCAGAAATCGCCCGTATTCAAAGCCCGCGAACAGCACCAGAACGAACCAGGCCCAGCCTCTCCCGGGTGAGGTCCTGGCGCCGATCTCGGAGCTGACCAGGCGCGACAGGAAGGGCGCGGCGATCCCGAGCAACAGAATCGCCCAGATCCAGAGATCGACGACATTCACGATGTCCAGCCGCAGCCAGTCGGATGAAAAAGGCAGCAACATCCGGATGCCGTAGACATTGGTCCAGTCCAGAAGCAGGTGCGATGCAACGCCCGCCAGCGATACGAGCCAGAGCCGGAAAAACACCGGCCGCCGCCTCTCCATCAGCCACACGAGGACCGCCGGGAGAATCGCCAGCATTGGCGCAAGCACCCAGGCGTGAGTCCACCAGCGGTGGTACCGCAGATAGGCCAGCGGACCGCCGAGCCAGCTCACGACGTCCAGGTCCGGAGCGTTCGCGGCCAGCGCAAGCAGCAGCGTGGCCCGCGGCACCATTCGATTCAAACCGGCCCGGGACAGCATGACGCCGGTCAGGGTATGGGTCAGGTTGTCCACGTAGCTGCTACTTTAGGGCGGCCGAAAGAGTTCCCGTCTGCCGCAGGAGATTTAGGCGGAGCCGTTCCAGATCGTTCTGCGCCTGATAATAGGCCAGCCATTTGTCGCTTTCCTGAACGCGCGCCCCCTCGATCTCGCGGATGGATACGCGCCCCTCGTCATGCTGGGCCAGGAAGATATTCAGCTGCTCGCGGGCGACGTCGAGGTCCAACTTCGCCACCTCGCGAGCCGCCTCCGCGTGCTTCACATCCTGGAAAGCTTTGCGGGAATCGGCCGCGATCTGATTGCGAAGCAGGTTGTACTGGGCCCGCAATTTCGCCAGGTCGGCGTCGCCCTGGGCGGCGTAGGCGTGCGCCGATTTCCCGACAAGGAAAGGCAGCGTAAACGACGCGCCCAACTCCCCGTTGTTTCTCTGGAAACGGCGGATGTTGTAGAAATCCTGGAAATTGTGCTCAGCCAGGAGGGAGTATTGCGCCACCAGGTCGATCTGCGGCCAGCGCGACGATTGATAGCTCTTGACCTCCAGGCTCTTGGCCTGCATTTGGGATTGCAGCAGCCGCATCTGCTTGTTGTTCGCGAGCGCATCGTCCAGTGTGCCTTGCTCCGACTCCGGCAACCTCAGCGCCGGCTCCTCGCCAGGCAGCGGGCGGGCGAGGTCCTCCGCTCCAAACCCGAGAACCAGCGCCAGCGACGATTCGGCTTCCTCTTGAGCGGAGGCCAGGGCCGCGGCACGCTGCCGGGCCCGTGCCGCATCCAATTCTGCCCGCCGCGATTGAATCGGGAGTTCCCGGCCTTCCGCTACGCGCTGTTTCACCTCTTCCAACACCGTCTGCAGGCTCTCCACCTGTTTCCGCGCCGCGACCGCCGCGCGTGCCGTCTGTTCCGCTTCCAGGAAGAGGGAAGCGGTTCGATAGACGACCTCGTCCTGCTGGCGCGCGACGTCGATCTCCGCACCGCGCGCGTTCTCCCGGGCTTGTGCGACGAGCAAGCGCTGCGGCCGGTTGTAGATCTCCATCAGCACGCGTGTTTCGAAGATGGAGGGCGGGTTCCCGTTGATCGCCTGGGGGTATCCACGGGTCCAAGCCGCGCCGCTGCCGCCGTAGATCTTGGGAGTGAACGGGTCGCGCGCGATGTCGACGGCGAACTGCGCCTTCACGTGATCCAGCCGGGCAATCACCAGACTCGGATTCTGGCGGATGGCCAGGTCCACGGCTTCTCTCAACGAGAGGGCACGCACTTCGGCGCAAATCGGAAGCGATGCCAGCGCGAACAGGATAAGCGTTCTCACACTCCTATTCGTACCGCAGGGCTTCGGTCGGGTTCAAACGGGCGGCGCGATTGGCGGGAATGATTCCGAACACCAGCCCGACCACCAGCGACACAATGAACGCGACGGCGATGGCGGTCATCGATATCGGAATCGCGTATTCCGGAAAGAGGAAATCGATGGCGAGAGGGATCCCGACGCCGATCAGAATCCCGATGATCCCGCCGCCGACGCTGATGAGCACCGCCTCGGTCAGGAATTGCTCCAGCACGTCCCGCCGCGAGGCTCCCACCGCCATCCGCAAACCGATTTCGCGTGTGCGCTCCGTCACGGTCACCAGTATGATGTTCATGATGCCTATACCCGAGATGATCAGCGCGATGGCGGAGACCAGCATGAGGACAACGCTCAGCACCAGCCCGATCTTCCTGGCTGCGTCGAGGATAGCGGACAGGTTCTCGACCTTGTATCGCGCTCCGGCGCGGTGCCTGCTCTCCAGCAGCCGCTTCACCGCCTGCGTGACCGGCGCGACTTCTTCCGCCGTGCGCGCCTGCACGTACATCGGATCGATTCTTTCCACCGGAGAAAAGTATTGCAGCACCGTGATCGGGATCACCACGGTCTCGCTGGCCAGCTCGGAAAGGCCGAAGCTTTCGGTTCGCTCCTTGAAAGTGCCAATCACGTCGAACTGAAGATTCTGGATCTTGACCTGCTGCCCGATGGCCGCCGGCTGGCTGCCGTACAACCGGCGCGCGAGCCGCTCGGTTAGCAAGGCGGCCTTGTTGCGCGTGGCGACGTCGTTGGCGTCGATGAATCTCCCGGCGAGCAGCGCCATGTTCCGCACGTCGGGGTAGTACTGGTCCACTCCGTTTACCTGGATGTCCTCCTGCCGGCCCTGAACGCGCATCTGGGTCATGATGTTCATCACGCCGGTGGCGGCGACGATCCGATCGCCCAGTTGTTGCCGTACGGCTTCGACATCGGACAGCTTCACGAAGTCGGCATTCACTTGCGGGTTGGCGGCGTTGCCGGATTCATACTGGGCGTAGACCATGTTCGACCCGATCGCGCGGATCTGATTGAGCACGAACTCGCGCGCGGTGGTAGAGATGGTAACCACCAGAATGACCGACGCGTTCCCGATGACCAATCCCAGGGCCGTCAGAATCGTGCGGATCTTGTTCGCGCGGAGAGCCTGCACGCTGAATCGAAGGGATTCGGGGTTGAACATATCCCGCCTCCAGTGTCTCACGCACGTGCGCGTGTACACTGGGTTTGTGAGGTACTTTGGCGTCGCGCTGAGCACATTCTGCCTTGCCGGCGCGCTGCACGCGCAGCCGGCCGGATACTCGGCTCCATGGGATGTGAAGCAACTGATGGACTCGCTGGTCAAAGAGGCCCAGCGGCTGAAGCCGATCGTCCTGCAGGCGAACCCGCGGCAATGGAAAGACGCTTCCTTCGCCGCCAGTTACCAGACCCAGTGGACATCGGCGCAAAACCTGATTCAGTATTTCATCGGCTCGGCCGACAACCTGGCAAAGCAACCGGAGAAGCTGCCGCTCGCGCTGGAGACGTACTTTCGCATGGAAGCGATGGAGACGAATCTTGCGTCGCTGGCGGATGGAATCCGTCGCCATGACAATCCGGCGGTGGCCGACCTGCTGCAAGGCGTGATGAACGAGAATGCAAGCAACCGCGAGAAATTGAAGCAGTACCTGACCGACCTGGCGGCAGCCAGGGAACAGGAATTTCAGATCGCCGATCGCGAGGCGCAGCGTTGCCGCGGCGCCATTAATTCCAAGCACCAGGAGTGATCGTGACCCCCACGCTGACCTTCACATGCAGTATCTGTAGCGAGCCATCGCAGGCGATTTGCGTCTACTGCACCAAGGACGCATGCGGGAATCACCTGTGTGGGCGCTGCCGCCGTTGCAGCGACTGTTGCGAGTGCGAAGTGCATCTGGACGAATCGTTCGAGCACGAGCACGCGGCGCACGTGGATGAAGCGCCGGCCGCGCCGGACCTGTCGAAATTGTTTGCGCCAGAGCATCCCGAGGACGCCCCCGCGCCTCCCGTCTTCCCCACCGAGTAACAGCGCTGAAACGCGATTCGTATATCCTGTAGTTCATAATGCGAATCGCGCTCGTTCTGCTTGCGGCCGCCTTGGCGCTAGCCGCGGACTACCGCACCCCCGCGGGAACCCGGACGGCGCGGAGGACCGAGGAAGGCGCCGGAACCATCCTTCCCGGCGGCCGTCTCCTGCTGCCGTTCGGGAAACAGTACACCACCGGCCCCGGCCCGTTCGGACTGGCAGTCAACGGCGACGGCTCGCGCGTGGTCACCGCCAACGGGGGCCCCGACCGCTTGTCGCTGACCTTTCTCGAGCGGGACGGCGCGGAATGGCGGACACGGACCATTTCTCTCGGCGGCAAGGATCGGGGCGACGCCGACGAGTGGAAATCCGCGTTCATGGGCCTGGCCTTTACGACGGATTCGAACGGCCGGGAGATCCTGTTCGTTTCCGAGGGCGAGTCCGGCCAGGTCCGGGCCATCGATGCGAAGACCGGCACAACAGCCGGGCGCTGCGATTTGAACGGCGACGGATTCGCGGACAGCTACTCCGGGGACTTGGCGCTCGACCGCAACAAGGGCGTGCTGTATGTGGTCGATCAGGCGAACTTCCGCGTGGCGGCGATATCGACTGTGGGCATGCGGAAACTGGGATCCACGCGGGTAGGCCGTCTGCCATTCGCAATCGCGCTGGCCCCGGACGGCCAGCGGCTGTACGTGACCAACGTCGGAATGTTCGAGTACAAGCCGCTGCCAGGCGCCGATGCAAAGCGTCCCATCGAGACGGGGCTTTCGTTCCCCGCCTTCGGATTTCCATCCCAAGCGGCGCGTGACGGTACGAAGGGCGTTCCCGGTCTTGGCGACCCGAATGCGCCTGAGTCGAACAGCGTCTGTGTGCTGGATACCGGCGGCGGGGGAGCGCCGAAAATCGTTCGCTTCGTCCGCACCGGCCTTCCGTTCGGAAACGCGATCGCCGGCGGGTCCAGCCCGGCGGGCGTCTTCGCCACGGCCGATCGGATCTACGTTACGAACAGCACGAATGACACGATTTCGGAGATCGACTCCGGAACGCTGCGAGTTCTGCGCACGGCCGAGTTGCGCGCTCCGGGACTCGAGCGCCTGCGCGGATTTTTGCCGATCGGCCTCGCTTGGGAGCCGCGCCACAACTGGCTGCTGGTCGCCGAAGCGGGCGTCAACGCGGTCGCGGTGATCGACGCGCGTTCGATGAAGGTGCTGGGCCACATACCCGCGGGCTGGTTTCCGACGCGCGTGGTGGTGAACGGCGAAACGGTTTACGTCACCAACGCCAAAGGCCACGGAATCGGCCCCAACGCAACACCCGACGCTCCCCTGCCCGAGAGTTTTCAGGCGGTAAGGCGGCGCGGCACCCTGTCGCGTTACGCCCTCCCGGAGGTTTCCGCTCTGGGCCGTCTTACCAGCGAGGTATGGCGGGCAAATGGGTTCGTTTCGCAGTCGGACCCCGCGCCGATGCCGGAAGGTCTCACGCACGTCGTGATCATTGTGAAAGAGAACCGGACCTTCGACGAGGTATTCGGCGACATGCCGGCCAGTAAAGTGAACGGCGCGCCCAAACTGGCGCGCTTCGGACGCGGGGTCACGCCGAACCATCACGCGATGGCCGACCAATGGGCGATCAGCGACAACTTCTATACCGATTCCGAGGTCAGCGTCGATGGCCACCACTGGGTGGTCGGCTCCTATCCGAATGCCTGGACGGAGAGTACGCTCATGGCCGCGTATGCCGGCGAGAAATCATTTCGATTTCCGACCGGCGCGCCCGGACGACTGTCTTTCGCGGAATCGAATTCGTCCGTCCATCCGGAGGAACAGCCCGAAGCCGGTTCGCTCTGGCATCATCTCGACCGCAACGGAATCTCGTTCCGTAATTTCGGCGAAGGATTCGAACTGGCGGGGGTTTACGAAGACGAAGGCGAGAAGCCGACAGGAGCCCGCTACCTCACGAACGTGCCGATGCCGGAACCTCTGTTCCGAAACACCTCGCGCGAGTATCCGGGCTTCAATACCAATATCCCGGACCAATTTCGCGCGTCGCAGTTCATTCACGAGATGGAGGGGCGCCCCTTGCCGCGGTTGTTGTTTATTCATCTGCCGAACGATCACACGGCCAAGGCCAGGCCGGAGGACGGGTACGCCTCGGCGAAGTCCTATCTTGCGGATAACGATTACGCTCTGGGACGCATCGTGGAGTTCCTGTCGAAGACTCCGGAGTGGCGGCACATGGCCGTGTTCGTGACCGAGGATGACGCGCAGAGCGGCGTCGATCATGTCGATGCACACCGCACCGTCCTGATGGTTGCGAGCCCCTATGCGAAGCGGGGCTACGTCTCGCATGAGAACTCCAGCTTCCCTGGAATGCTGAAAACGGTGTTGCGAATTCTGGGCCTTCCTCCGCTCAATCTTTACGATGCGGCAGCCGCGGATCTCTCCGGCTGTTTCAAGACCGAGCCGGATTTTACGCCCTATCAGTTGCTTCCCGTGGACCGGGCGATCTTCCGTCCCGAGGACGCGCGGGAGCCGAAGGACCCGCGGCCGGGCGCGAAGATGGACGACCCGCGTGAAATCCAGCGCCAGCATCGGGAACGACAATGAAGAGGCTGCTGCTGGGAGCGCTACTGATGAGTGCCATGGTGCAAGCTCGAATTCAGGTGCACGGCCATCGCGGCGCGCGCGCGCTGCGGCCGGAGAACACGATACCGGCGTTTCAATACGCGATCGAAGCCGGCGCGGATGTTCTCGAACTCGATATGGCGGTGACGAAGGACAACGTCATCGTCGTCTCGCACGATCCTATCCTCCATCCGCCGGTCTGCAAAGGGCCCGCCGAGAGCGCCGTGATTCGGCAGTTCACCCTGGCTGAGGTTCGGGAGTGGGACTGTGGCGCTATTCGGAATCCACGTTTCCCCAGGCAGCAGCCGGTCCCCGGCACGAGGATGCCGCTGCTCGATGAGGTATTCGCACTCGCCCCTTCGGGACCGCTCGAGTTCAACATCGAAACCAAGAGCTTTCCGGATCACCCCGAGTTCACTCCGCCGCCGGACGAGTTCGCTCGTCTGGTGCTCGACGTGATCCGGAAGCACAAGGTAGAGCGGCGCGTCATCCTGCAATCGTTCGACTTCCGCACGCTACACGCCATGCAGAAGATCGCGCCGGAAATCCGGCTGTCGGCTCTGACTGAGAACGACAAGCGGGATTTCGTCACCATCGCGGGCGAAGCGGGCGCGCAGATTATTTCTCCTTACTACTGGCTGGTCACGAAGGAGAAGGTGAAGCAGGCGCACGACGTGGGTATCCAGGTGGTGCCGTGGACCGCGAATGATCCGGCTACCTGGGACCGGCTGATCGACGCCGGGGTGGATGCGATTATATCCGACGATCCGGCGGCGCTGATCGAGCATCTCCAACGCCGGGGAGACCGTTAGCTGAGCCGCGCGCGCGAGCAAGCGGGTTCAGTTATTCCACCGTGACGCTCTTGGCGAGATTTCGCGGCTGATCCACGTCGCAGCCCCGGCGCACGGCTATGTGATAAGCCAGCAGTTGCAAGGGCACGACTTCCAGAATCGGGTAGAGTAGCTCATTCGTCGGCGGCAGGAAGATTACGTGATCGGCCGATTTCGGAATCTCCTCGTCTCCCTCAGTCGCGAGAGCGACCACGATGCCCTCCCGCGCTTTCACTTCCTGAATGTTCGACAGCGTTTTCTCGTACCGGATCTGGCTCTCTTCGCTTCGTATGTCGCGGGTTGCGATCACCACCACCGGGAGATTTCCGTCGATCAGGGCGTTCGGCCCGTGCTTCATCTCTCCCGCCGGATAACCTTCCGCATGGATGTAGGAGATTTCCTTCAGCTTCAGCGCGCCTTCGAGCGCGATCGGGAAATGAATGCCCCGTCCCAGGTACAGAAAATCCGAAGCCCGGAAAAGCTGCTTCACCATGTCGTCGTAAACGCCGTCGTTGCCGAGAACCCCTTCGAGCTGCCCCGGGATGTGGACCAGTTCGTCCACCAGTTCGCGCGATTTCTCCGGGGAAATCTTCTCCCGCACTTGCGCCAGGTGCATCGCCAGAATGAACAGCGCCGTAAGCTGGCAAGTGAAGGCCTTCGTGGAGGCGACGCCGATCTCCGGCCCGGCATGCGTCAGCAGCGTGCCCGACGCCTCGCGCGTGATCATCGAGCCGATCACATTGCAGATGGCCAGCGTCTTCGATCCCTTCTGCTTCGCCTCTCGCTGCGCGGCCAGCGTGTCGGCGGTCTCTCCGGACTGCGAGATCACCACTGTGAGAGTAGTCGAGTCCAGGATCGGATCGCGATAGCGGAACTCGCTGCCGTAATCCACTTCGACCGAAATGCGAGCCAGCTTCTCGATCATGAATTTGCCGGCCAGCGCGGCGTGCCAGCTGGTGCCGCAGGCCACGATGCGCACGCTGCGAAACTCGCGGAAATCGCGCGGCGTGATATCCATCTCGTCGAGGAAGATCCGGCCCGACTCCTGCCCGACCCGGCCCAGCATGGTATCCCGCACAGCGCGCGGCTGCTCGAACACTTCCTTCAGCATGAAGTGCTTGTAGCCGCCCTTTTCCGCCATGATCGGATCCCACAAAATATGCGTGACCTGCCGCTTGATGGGCCGTCCGGAGAAATCCGTCAAGTGAACGCCTTCCATCGTGAGCACAGCGAGGTCGCCGTCGGCGAGGAAGAACATATCGCGGGTGTGGCTGAGAATCGCCGGGACATCCGAGGCCACGAAGTATTCGCCGTCGCCCAACCCAACCACCACCGGCGGACCGTTGCGCGCCGCGACGATCTTGTTCGGATCGGAGCGGGAAATGACCGCGAGCGCGAACACTCCCTTGAGCTCCCTCACCGCCTTACGGACCGCTTCTTCCAGGTTGCCGTCAAAATACTTTTCAATGAGATGCGCGATGACCTCGGTGTCGGTCTCGGTGACGAACTTGTGTCCCTCCGCCTGAAGTTGCGTCTTCAGCGCGAGATAGTTCTCCACGATTCCGTTGTGGACCACGACGATGTCGCCCTTGCAGTCCCGGTGGGGATGAGCGTTTTCCTCCGTCGGCCGGCCATGCGTCGCCCAGCGTGTGTGGCCGATGCCGTAGGATCCGTCCACCGGGCTCATCCGTATGCAGTCCTCGAGATTGCGGAGCTTGCCGGAAGCGCGGCGCACAGCCAGGTTTCCATCCTCGAGCACCGCGAGCCCGGCCGAATCGTACCCGCGATACTCCAGGCGCTTCAGCCCGTCTAGAATGATCGGCACTGCTTTCCGATCTCCGATGTAGCCGACAATTCCGCACATGATCTAATCTTAGCGATGGTTTGCGGTATCACTAGAGTGATGCCGCGTTACGCCGCTATCGACATCGGCAGCAACTCCGTCCGAATGCTTGCCGCCGAAGCCACGCCCGCTGGAATTCGGTCACTCGCCGCCGACCGGAGCGTTACTCGCCTCGGTGAGAGCGTTTTCCGCTCGGGGCGAATCAGCGAGGACGCGATCCGCTTCCTCTGCGAACAGCTCGCGCGCATGCGCGAAGTCTACGTGAAGCTCGAGGTGGTGGGCGTACGAGCGGTCGCCACCGCCGCCGTTCGCGACGCGAGCAATCAGCACGAAGCGCTGGAGCGGGCTTCCGAGGCGGCCGGAACCCCGGTTGAGATTATCTCGGGACAGGAGGAAGCGCGGCTCATCCATCTTGGCGTTCAGTCGCGCTGGCCCCACAAGAACAAGCGCATCCTAATCGTCGATGTTGGCGGCGGGAGTGTCGAACTGGTGCTCAGCGAGAGCGGCGATTTGAAAGCCGCGTTTTCGAAACCGCTGGGCGCGGTACGGCTCACGGAAGTGTTCCTCAAGGGCGATCCTCCCGACGAGCGGGCGTTGGCGCGGATGGAGAAATATGTCGATGAGAAACTCGCCGCCCCGTTGGCCAAAATCGGTCCGGGGCCTTTCGACCGGCTGATCGCGACTTCGGCGACCGCGGCCGCGATCGTTTGCGCCATCAATCGGGTGCCGAGGGCCCGGCGCGACACCGCGGACCGTCTTCGCGCGACCGCGGCGCAAGTGCGCAAGCTGTCGAAGGAGCTGAATGTTCGCGATCTGGCGGGACGCCGGAAGTTCGCGGGCATTGGCCCGAGGCGCGCGGAGATCATCGTCGCCGGAGCCGCGGTCTTCCGGCGCGTGCTCGACACCTTCCAGCATCCCTCGCTCTATTACCTCGCCGCGGGCGTGAGGGATGGCATCATAGCCGATCTGGGTGCCCGAGGCGTCGGCCGCGAATTGTCCCAGCTCAGCCGGGAACAGCGAGCCGTGGTGGAGGAGATGGCGCGCCGGTACGGAGTCTCGCTCCGGCACGTCCGCCGCGTCGCGGTGCTGGCTCACGAGCTATTCGAGGGGCTCAAGCCGCTGCACCGACTTCCCGCCGAGCAAGGCAAGCTGCTGGAAGCCGCGGCATACCTTCATGACATCGGCCATTTCATCAGCGACACCGGCCATCACAAGCACTCCGGCTACATCGTCTCCCACGCGGACATGCCGGGGTTCACAGACGCGGAGCGGCATATTATCTCAATGCTGTGCCGCTATCATCGCAAGACGATGCCGCAGGTCCGGCATTCCGCCTATCAGACGCTCGCCTCGGATTGGAGGCGGTCCATCGTTTTCCTCGCGCCGTTGCTGCGCCTTGCCGATAGCCTGGACCGCGGCCACGAGCAGCGCGTGGAAGAGGTCGCATGCCAGTTTAAGAATGGAGCCGTGGTTCTCACGCTCAAGGCGCACGCCGACGCGGATCTGGAACAGTGGGCGGCGGAGGGAGCCGGCGACGTGTTCCGGCAGGTCTACCAGACGCCCCTGACGGTCGTACGGCTGCGCGCTGGCGGGTCGTAGCTGGTACACTAAAGATGCGACCTCGCCGTTGGCCATCTTGCTGGGAGGTCGTCTAATGGTAAGACTGCAGACTCTGGATCTGCGTATCGGGGTTCGAGTCCCTGCCTCCCAGCCAATTCCCTACCAGATCAACTTGAGAGCAACCCGTAACTGTCGGCTGCCGTGGAGCCGATAGAGCCAAAGTAGCTTCCCAGGGCTGAGGCTGGTTGAGGGCCGGTGACCGGGTTGTCCACAGGGTTATTGGGCGTCGAGAAAACCGGGTCGCCAGTTTCCGCGACATCCACTGAATAGGCGGTTTCCCGCAGAGCGCGCGCCACGAAGCTACTTTGCGTTCATCTTCCACAACGAGAATGCGCACGGGGGGTTTTTGGCCCATCGGCCATCGCTTCCGTATATCCGGCCAACTTTTCCGATCCCGTCCGCGTCCATCAGTTGTACCTAATTTCGTGCCATGACCACTCCCCTCAAAGTAGCGGCTGTTTCGATGGCCCTTTGCGTCAGCCTCACGGGGCTTCCCCAGTCACCCGCCCAGGAGACGGCCAAGCCCCCGTCCGAAAGAACCTCGACGGAGGATGCCAAGGTTCCGCCCGAGGTGGACCAGGCCCTCCGGGCCCGTGTGGCGCAGTTCTACCAGGCGCACGTCGACGGAAAGTACCGGGCGGCGGACCAGTTCGTGGGGGAGGACAGCAAGGATGCGTTCTTCGGGATGGCCAAGCCGCACATCAAGAGCTTCGAGATTATCCGAATCGACTACTCCGAGAATTTCACGAAGGCCGAAGTTGCCCTCCTGTGTCCCGCCGATTGGTTCTTGAGGGGGCAGAAGGTTGCCGTGAAGATCCCGCTCCACGATCTGTGGAAGCTCGAAAACGGCCAGTGGCTGTGGCATGTGATGCCCGCGCAGAACGAACTACACACACCCTTCGGTACCGTTCGAAAAACCGGCAAGGAGGGCGAATCGCCGCTGCCGGATGCGGTGAAGGACCCGGTGGCCGCCGCGCGCACCATCCTCAACCAGGTGAGCCTGGATAAGAGTACGGTGACGCTCAAGATCAACCGCCAGGATTCCGCGGAAGTAATGGTGAAAAACAGCATGCCGGGCGCGATTCGTATTCAGGCGGCGTCGCCCGGCGTGCCCGGGTTCAGCTCAACGGTCGAGAAGGAGCAGATCGGCGCGGGCGAAACGGCAAAGATCGTCTTACGCACGGCGGGCGCCAAGGATGCCGCCGCGACGCCGGACACGATGGTCCAGGTGCGTGTCGAACCGACGGGGCAGATTCTGCCGGTGACCGTAAAGTTCGTCATGGCGGAACCCGAGCCGCCCGCTCCGGCTCCCCAGACGCCGGCCAAGAGCAAGAAGGCCAAGAAAAAGAAGAAGACGACGTAGTACCCAAGCGAAAGGGGGTGGCCGAAGCCACCCCCTTCTCGGTTATTGCTAGCTACTGGACTAGTTACCCAGCACTTCGCTGTTCGTAACACCAGTCGGCCGCTGCTGTCCGCCCGGATCCAGAACGAGTCCGAGGTAAGATTCGGAAGCGCCCTGATCGTATGCACCGCGGCCGAAGCCGCTGATGAAGGCCAAGCCATGGCAGTACTGGAAGTTCGCATTCGCGATCACGTAGCCCGCGTAGTTCGGGATTCCGTTGACCGTCGCACCGTTGGCGGTGTCGCCAGAGTAGATGCTGAACGCATAGGTTGTGCCCGCGGGAATGTCGGGCGACATGCCCGTCATCTGCGCGGTGGTCAATGCTACCGGATTATTGGAAGCATCGAAGGTGGTGCCGTAGAAGTGGAAGTTGATCTTGCCATGCTGGGCGATGGTGCCCGTGCTGCTGGTGGCGGTCGCGTTCCAGGGATCCATGCTGGTGTTGCTCACCGCGATTCCGGTGTCATAGTTGAACCGGGTGGTCGCGTAGGTGAACAACAGGTTGCACTGGCAAGCGTTGACGGCAAACGGAAGAGTGGAAGCCGCCACGGAACTCGGCCCGAAGCGCGGAATCGGATCCGTCGAAAGAGCCAACGTGTCCGTGTTCTGCGGAGCGAGACCGACGCTAACCGTCGGAGCCGGATTGGTCGGAATGACCACCAGACCGGAGTTGTAAGCAAACGTGGTCGGAATCGCGACACTCTCGACTGTGAACGGATCGTCCGCGATGACCGAGTAGAAGATCTTGCCGGAGGTGGAAACCAACGACAACGGAATTGTTCCTCCCTCGACGCATCCGCCGAAGGCTGCACATGTGGCAACGTACGCCGTGCCGCTGAAGGCGGCGGCGGCCGTGGCCGTCGGTGTATTGGTGGTGGTCGCCGTGGCGTTCGTGCAGGTCGTCCCGCTGCTGTCGCAGGTTACCAACTGCGCCGAACCGGTGATGATGCCGTCGTTCGGCCGGAACAGCGGAACGGTGGTCGGCAGGTAGACGCTGACGCCAGCCTGTACACCAGCGATGTTCACGTAGAAACGGGTAGCCTGGGTGGCCAGACCGATGGCGTTACCAGCCCCGAACCCGGCCGACGTGAAGCCGTTCTCGGTGAAGTTATTCATGCCTGGAGAGCTCTGCTCGCCCGTGCCCAGCAGTTTGAACGAGGAAGCAAAGCCTTCCGTCAGCAGGACGCCAAACTGGGTGACATTAGCAGAACCACCGCCCAGCAAGCCCGTGTTCTGTCCGGCGCATTGCAGGAAGTTGCCACTGCCCAGCGTACTGGCGATGCTCAGCGCCGGCTGCAGGAATGCAACCGTCAACTGATTCCCGGGGTTGTTAACCGCAAATCCATGGACGCCCGTGATGGACACGAACTCCTGAATCGACTGCGGAATGAACTGCGTGCTGCTCGGCGGAGCCGACAGGTTGTCCGTCCGGATGTTCGTGATGCGGATGGTTGTGACGTTGGTCCCGGGCGGAACAAAAGGTACGCCGGTCCAAACGATTGAGGTGTAGCCAGACACTCCGCTCGCGGAGGTCTGCAGGTTCTGAAGCTGTCCCTGGAACGCATTGAAAGTCGGATCGCAGGGCGTTACCGGGTTGGCGGGGCACAGCTTGATGGCTGCGGCGCCGGTCGGCTCATTAATCAGCACCAGGGCGTCGCTCAGGCCATTCGCCTGGAGGCGGCTGGTCACGAACGCATTCAGGAACACCTGAATGTTTACCGCCTGATTCCCTAGGGCGGGGTTTCCGCCAGTGCACGACAACACGACGTCGCCCACCAGGTCGGCCACGCCTTCAGCGCGGGCTACCGGCGGAACACCGTTCGTGGATGCGCACGTGACGACTTGGGCGCTCATCGGTAAAGCGAGGCTCGACAGCAGAGCCACTACGGCAAACGCCAAAAACCATTTGCGAAAATCTGCCATTTCCTTCTCCTTGTGGAATTCTAATTTTGAATTGATGGAAGTTCTTCTTTTCAACCTGAGCCTCGTTAGCAATACATCGGAAGAGTTTTCCCCCAAGAACTTTCGGCCAGTTGCGCGGTCAGCGCCCGTTCGCCTCCAGTTGCTTGAACTCCGGTTTCGATCCGCTCTGTTAAGCTCACGTCTCGTGACTTCTCTATCTCTTTTTTCGTGCTCGCGGGATCCATGCGTGATGAAAACCGCTAATCAACCCTTGGACGCAGTCAGAATATTCATAACACCCGCCGCCTCACAAGTCAAGTCAAAAGCATGATTTGCGGTGATACAAGTGCAAGGAAGACCCGGTACGATTACACCACAATCCGGGGCCATCCGCTCATCTTTTTGCATAGAACCGGCGGGTTTGCGCATTAAACGGGTGTTCAAGGGGCCTCAGCGGGCTAAAAGCACGGCTAAAAGGAACCGGCCGCTACTCCTTGACGGTGCGCTTCAGCTTCCGCAGGTGGGACTTCAGCTCTTCGCTGGCATCCTGCAAGTCGGAGTTATCGAAGATCACTCGGGGGGTCAGAAAGATGATGAGCTCCGTTCTCGACTTCGAATAGGTGCGGCTGCCGAACGCAGCGCCGATAATCGGCAACCGGTGAAGGCCGGGGAGCCCCGCAGAAGTTACGTCGCTGGTTTCGAGGATGATGCCGCCGATCGCGATCGTGTCGCCGTCCTCCATCGTGAGTTGCGTCTGGACGTTGCGCGTCGAGAAGGACTGTCCCGAAACGCTGGCACCCTGACTGCTCGCGCTAGGCGCGCTGATGTCCTGGTTGACGACCAGCGTCACGATGCCGCTGGGATTGATGTGCGCGAGAACATTCAGCGTTACGCCGGTGGTGCGCTGGGCGACCTGCTGAACCACCTGGCTGCTCCCCCCGGTCAGCACGCCGCCCGCGGCCTGCGCCGTGACAATGGGGACTTCACTTCCAACGGTGATCGAGGCGGGGACGCTGTCGGTGGCGATCAGGCTCGGAGACTGAATCAGCCGCGATTTGCTGTTGCTGTCGTTCACGAGGTAACTCAGCAGCGCCTGGCTGTTTCGCACGACCGTCGCCAGGCTGATGCTGGTGGCACCTCCGACCAGCCCGGCCGAAAGAAGACCGCTTTGGGTGCCTGGCGCGCTTTTGAGGAAGCTCGCCGTAATACCGGTGGCGAGACCGCTGCCGAGCGTCACTTCGTAAATCTTGGCTTCCAGCAGAATCTGGCGCGGCGGGATGTCGAGCTCGCGCAAGAGCTTGAGGATGCTCGCATACTGCGCGGCGGTCGCGTGGACCAGCAGCGAATTGTCCATCGAGTTGGGGACAATGCGCGGATTCTGGAGATCGGCCGACCCCTGAGGTCTGGCGCCCAGGTAGGTTCCGGTGGAGTCGGACGCCGTCTGGCCCGCGGCGGGCGCGGTGCCGCCGACGCCGAGCGGCTGATAACCGGCGGTGCCACCGGCGTACTGCGGCGCGTATCCCGGATAGCCGTAACCGCCGCCGCCCCCCATCCCGTATCCGCCACCGTAGCCTCCGCCGCCGTAGCCCATCCCGCCCATGGAACCGCCACACCCGGCGCCGATTCCCAATCCGGCGTTAGCGCCTCCGATGGTCTGGTTCGAACCTGATCCGTAGCCGCCACCGCCTCCCCGGCCTCCGCCGTACCCGCCTCCGCCATACCCGCCTCCGCCGAAGCCTCCCCCGTATCCTCCGCCGTAGGGCATTCCATAGTCGCCGCCGCCGTTCGGCATTCCCATGCCGGCTCCGCCAGGATAAGTCCCATACATGCCCCCGTAGAGCTGCTGGATGACCATCGCAAGGCAGTCCGCGCGCTGGTATTTCAGCCGGTACACGTAATTGTCCATGCCCGTCCCGGAGCTCTTGAGGGGAATGTCGAGCTTGTTCAACCACGTTTGAATGGTGTCGAAGACGCCCGGGTTCTGAGCGATGGCGACCAGGGTGTTGATGCGGTCCACCGGCAGGAATTTCACCGGAGCGCTCTTCTCGTTCAGGGAGATGGAGCGAATGATCTTCTCCAATTCCTGGGCGATGTCGGAAGGCCGCGAGTTCTTCACGTCGAACAGACGGACGCGCTGATTGGCCATGGAGTCGCTGTCAAACAGGGCGATGAGATCCATGGTGCGGCGCATGTTGCGCCGGCTATCCAGAATGAAAAGAAGATTGGCCGGCCCGTAGGGGATCATCTTCGCCCCCTCGCCGTTGAAAGGCTCGAGGACCTTGGAGAGCTCTTCGGCGGTGGTGTACTTGAGGAACACTAGGTTCAGCATGGGCGAGTCGTCCAGCGGAATGTCGCCCGCTTTCGTGGCTGTCTGCGGCGTGAGCGGCATCCGCGAGAGGTCCGCCAGCGGCACGATCCGGTAGATGTCGCCGACCTGGACCATGGCGGCGTTGTTGATCCGCAAAACCAGGTCCAGCAACGCGCGGGTATCGATGTCCTTCACTTCGCCATAGGTGTTCAACGTGACCGAGCCGTTCACCCGGGAGTCGATCGTGTAATTGATCTTGAGCTGGCGGGCCAGCATGTCGACCACCTCGCGCAGCGAAGCGCCCTGGAGGCTGAGTCCGCCATACACCGTGGGGATGATGGTGGGCGAGGAAGCGGGAGGCTGCCCGGGCGCGGGCTTGGCGGCGGATGGCGCGGGCTTGGCCTCCTGCGCGGCGGGCGGCTGCGGCTTCGGCTTCGGGGGCTGCGCGGTCTGTGGCGTGGTCTGGTTGCCGCGCGGTCCGAATCCCGGGGGCAGCACCGGAGATTGGGGAGCTTGAGCGAACGCGACAGCCGCGGCCACCGGGATCATCCACGCGACGAGTGCGCGAAACTTCCTCATTTTTTCTCCGGTTGCGCCGCGGTCTTCCCTGGCTCGGCCTTCGATTTGGAAAATTCGACCATGGCTTTCTCCTCTTCCGTCAAGTCGGATTTCTTTCGCTCCCAGATGGCGACCCCCATCACGCCGGGCCTCTCGAAACGAAACGTGTCGCCCTTGTCCGTCACCTTGACGCCCGCGTAAGTGGGATCGCCGTCGGAATCGGGCACTTTCGCAAGGCCGGTCATGGTGTAGCGGTAAATCCAGGCCTTGCCGTCTTTGTCCACGTATCGCCACGCGTACGGACCGATCTTGACCGCATCGGCCGGGACCGTCATCGCGGCCGTCTTTGGCGCGGGCTTGGCGGGCTTCTTCGAGGAATCCTGGGCCAGCAGGACCACCGGCAGGAATAACAACAGCAGTTTTGTCGATTTCAACTTTCCCTCCCTTTCACTTCACCGGCTCCCAACGGCACGCCCTTCCGAAGGCGTTCGTCGTTTCCAGCTTCCGGTATCCGTCCACCACCGTTCCGGACGGGGTTGTGTCACCCGCGACACAAGCCCGGTTGCCGTCGCCGGCCACCGTGCCGGGACCCGACGCGGGCGTCGTGACGTTAGTTACGGTGCTCTCCGCGGGCTTCGCCGGACCCGCCGCGGCGGTCTCCGGCGGAGCGTCGGACGGCTTCGCCATGATCTGGTCGAGCCGGCGCTCGATAACCTTTCCGTCCCATTCGAAAACAACCTGTTGGGCGTCGAAGCTGACCAGTTTGAATTCGCCGATCGCCTCGCCCTTGCGATAGATCCGTTGCCCGCCCTTGGCGTTCTGCAGGCCCAGGATGATACTCGGCTCGCCGAAGAACATCGTGCCGTAAGCGACCGGCAGCGGCGGCATGGGTTTTACCGGCGGCGGCACGACCGGGTCGAGAATCACGGCCGGATTCCGGTCGCGCGACAACAGCATCCGGATGGCGACATCCGCGTAATTGGCCGCTACCAGCGAAGCGGGCGCGTTGACGGGTGGAAGAGGCGGCATCGGCTCCGGCTTTACGGGCAGATTCAAATTCCTGGCCGCGCGCTCCCGCGCCTCTTGCCGCATCTGCTGGAACCGCACCGCGATCACCGCCAGCAGGGCCAGGAGAATCAGATTGAGGAACCACAGCCTGCGCTTCACGCCTTCTTCTCCGGCACCAGTTTTCGCGGCACCAGGCCCGTCACCGTCAGGCGAAGGTTGATGGTCTTCAACTTGGGGTTTGCCGCAGACGCCCGCAGTTCGCCGGTCGCCAGCAACTGCGGCTCATTCCCCAAATCCGCCATCAGGTTGACGAGTTGCTCCATCGTGCACTCGGCGGTGACGGCCACGGTGACTTCACCGTAGGTATCGCCGTACAGTTTCGGGGCCGAGAAATCCGAGCCGCGAACTTCCAGCCCCTCCTTGCGCGCCAGCTTTTTCACGACGTCCAGCACTTGCGCCTGAGCCTGGTTCACGGTTTCCGCTTCGATCAGGTGCTTCTCGCGACTGGCTAGCTCGGCCGCGGTCTGTTTGAGCACCGTCTCCTTGCCGGGCACGCGGGACAGGCTCGTCCGCAAACGGCGAAGCCGCAGTTCCAGCGCGTCGGCCGACCCTTCCTGGGCCACAATCTTTGGGGCGCTCGAGTCTCCGGAGAGTACGGCCCGCGCCACGAAATACAGAACCACCGCCAGCCCAAGCGCCAGCAGCGCCTTGCGATTGCGCGCCGTGATGTTCACTGCCCCGCCCCCATCCGCCGGGCGCTGATGGAGTAAGTCTCGCCGGAGGCGGCGCGCGCGATCGGCATGACGAATTCAGAGCCTTTGAAGAGACTCGAGGCGTCCACGGTCTTTAGCAGCCCGGCGGCCTGATCGGTCTCGCCGCCGACGCGCATCGTGTCGCGCGTCAAATCCATGCCGGTGGCCCAGGTGGGGGGCGTCAGGATTTTCGTCAGCTCTGCGATGGCATTCAGGTCGGAGCGCGTGCGCTTGCGGAAACCGTCGAGCAGGAGCGTGCGGCGGCGCGCGGTCTCAATGGCTTTGTCCATGGTCACGGCTCGTCCGGCTTTCGGCTCCAGCTTCGCGATTTCAGCGGCGAGCGACTTCCGATACTGCGCGTCCTCGTAATTCGAATAGCCCCAAAGGCCCAGGGCGCTCAAGACCACCAGCGACCCCAGCACGATGGTGGGGATGTACATGGCCCGCGAATTCACCGCCCGTTGCGACTCGGGCAACAGATTCATCGGGAGCGAAAGGTGCGGGCATGCCGCCGCGACGGCCGCGGCATACGCGAGAGCCGCGGGCGAGAGCTCGGCCGGGTGCTTTGGTTGCGGCAGGATGCCGGCGATCTCCACCAACTCTGTCCCGGCGGGCAGACGAAGTTCGGCCAGCGCCTGCCCCGTGGCCCGCTCGTCCAGAAGCGTCGAGAATACAGGATGGGCCGGGCTCTCTCCGTACGCCTCCATCTGATCTTCGCTGTGGTGCAGGGCCAGGAAGCCGGACGCCGGAGGCGCGCCGAGCAGCCGGATCGAACTGTAGATGGCCGCCGCGGAGAAGGTGACCGCGCCGACCCGAATGCCCGCTTCGGCAAACAGCGCGGCGTAGCGTTCGACGATCTCGCGCCGGGTGATGCCGATCAGGACGTTGCCACCCGCTCCGAGCGGTGCCCATCCGAACGCCGCTTCGTCTTCCGCGTACGGATGGAGGGATTCGATCTGGTATCCGATGGCAGCGGGGAGGTCCCGCGCGGAAACCCCGGGCAGGGCGAGTTGGCGAACGATGACATCGGTCCTCGGCAGCAGGACCCCGGCAGCGAGATGCGACGCTCCGGCCGATTTCGCGAACCGCGCGTATTCCGCGCCCCACTGGTCGGCGGGGCGCTGCGCGAAAGACTCGATGACCAGTTCGCCGAGCAACTGGATGCCGCCCGGGCGGACTCGAACGGCAACGACGCGCAGATCCCGCGGGCCGATCTCTATGCCGATGCCGGCGCCGAACGCCACCCATTTCCGAAACTGATTGCTCATGTCGCTAGAACCCGCTCCCGGATGGAGACCAGGCATCGTCGTACCAGCGAAGGATGTGGAACGGCTGCTCCGATTGGGCGTCGTCGAAGTACTTGACTACCGCCGAAACGGATCGCCTGAGATCGCCGAGTTTACCGTCCGCGAGTTTCAGCCTGGCAGTGGCGCGGATGGTCCAGATTGAGTTTCCGCTGACGGACAGCCGGCCCGCCCCCGGCGCGCCCTCGACCAAGGACCGTACTTCGTCAATCGACTTTATTGGCTGGACCTGCCGGCGGGCAAGGATTTGCGCAATCGCATCCTGGCCGATTCCGAGCGCCGCGAGCAATGCGGGCGCAGCCGTGTTCACGTCCACACTCTCGCCGGAACCGTAAACGGTCAAGGAATCCCTGAGGCCGCCTCGGGGAATAAGGCGGCCGGAGGCGTCTCGATCATAATGTCCGTAAAACAGTTCCGGCGTCATTCCTGGCACAAGGAGAACTTCTTCCAGCTCTTGAAAGGACGCATGGCGCGGCTGAAAAGTCGGAGGCGGCGCCATCGAGAGCGGGAGAACCTCGCTCCGCGGCCCGGCGGTCCTCCATTCGAGCAGGGTCGCCGCAAGCTGCTGCGCCCGTTGCGGATCCGTTCCGAGAGCCGCGAGCAGGAGCTCGATCTCGCGGGGCGCCGCTGTGTTGATGTTCAGTTTTCCGGCCTCCGGCGCGACCTCGACGAGCACCTTTCCGGAGGCGTAGTCGAACCACAGATAGGGCATCGGCGGGCGGTAATAGCGCGGCGAGCCGTCCGGGTTCGGCGATGCGCTTCGACCCCAGGTTCTCCACAGGATGGCGCGGTCGATCGAACCTGACGCGAGGTAATAAGCGCGCGTGCCATCCACCGCCGTGGATGCGCGCTCCGTTTCACCGCGCACCGTGGTCGCAACGCTGAAAGCGATGGCGGATAACCCGGCCGCAAGCCACAGCACAGCCAGCAGCGCGCTGCCCCGTTCCGATAGACACCTTCGACGTGGCGCACGCACTCGTGCGTGCCGTGTCGCGACTCTTCGCGACACCATTTTTCGGCCCGGCTCGCCAAGCGTCGGCAAGAGTGCCGACGCGGCACGCAAAAGTGCGTGCGCCACACCGGACAGGACCCTAATCCTCATACGATGTCCCCACCACCTTGTTCACCCGGACCGGCAGGGTGATGGTGCTCAACTGCAGTCGCGACGGATCGGGCGACAGCGGCGCCATTTCGATGCGGATCGCCGACGGGAATTTACCGCGATGCCATTCCGGCATCCAGCGCTGCAGGCCGGGAGGTGGCATCAGCTCCCGATAAAGAATGCGGCAATACGCCAAACGGTCCGCAATCACGAACGATCCAGGGCCGGCCTCCACCGGACGCATGCGCGGGACGGCGACACCCGATTCGGGATCCGCGTCAAAGCCCAGGCATAACAGCCCAAGCGAGGCGGGGCCGTTGTAGAACAGCTCGTTCACGATCAGCCGCACGCCCTCGCCCCGTTCGCCTGGCACGACCCGGTATTCGAGCACTCGCGGATACCCGCGCGCGGCTTCCTGCAGGGAATAGCTGGAGACGAAGCGCATCTCGTCGCCGCGGCCTTCGAAGAACCCGAACGGATTGCCCGGATTTGTTCCGCAATCGGAGGACAAGGGCATCAGCCCGGCGACCTCCGCCTCGAGGATGCGCTGAACGCTCGCGATGCGCCGGTTGCCGAGCAGCTTGTCGTTGGTCTTCGTCATGGCGGTCAGGCCGACCCGCATCGCGGTCATCATGCCGACCGAGAGGAGGCTGACCAGCGTCACCGCGATCAGCAGTTCCAACAAAGTGGTCCCGGATTGTTTTTGGCGCGTCATCTCGCGATCGCCCCGGCATCCTCGGGCCGGAGTATGCCCTGGCGGAATCCCTCCAGCCGGAAGGAGCGGCGATTGTCGCCGTTCACCCACCAGATCTCCAGTTCGACGCGGTCCAGCACGGCGGAGCCAGGGCCCGCGCCCGGAGGCATCTCCCAAGGGCGGATTTCCGCGCGCCATCCACCGTTTTGCCAGCCCGTGATTCGTGAATCGAGTGGACCCTCCAAGGGCTGGAATCGGGGGGCCTTCAGGTCCAGGAGAAGTTCGTCCATCTTGGCGCGCCCGGCTTGAGCTGCGCGATCATAATCGGTTAGCCGCGCACCGGTGCGCAAGGAGGTCGAGAGATTCGCCAGCAAGCCAGAAACGGCGATGGCCATGATGACGGTGGCCACCAGCACTTCCAATAATGTGAATCCCCGCTCTTGCTTCATTGCTTCTCAACCTGCGGCACTCCGGTGACGGGATCCACGCGCACGATCCGGCGGACATTGCGGCGGTTCTCGATCAACACCCCAAATCTCGGCGGCGCGCCGCCCGGATAAAGCAGGAACCGGCGCGGCGCGTTCGGATTGCCGGGCTCCGGCGGAAGGATGTCCACAATCCGCACGCCGTCCGGCAGTTCGAGCCGCTTCGCGAATCCGGTTTCCGTCGAGTACATCGTCATCGCGTTCTGGCTCCTGTCGATGGTGATCTCAATCGTCACCTGCTTCCGCTCGGCCCGGTTGAGACCCGTATTGATGAAACCGGAGATCGCGTCCGACGCCTGCTGAAGCCGGAGCGAATCGATACCCGATGTCACCGACGGGAACATCAGCCCCGCGAAAAGCGAGATCAGCGCGACCACGATCAGCATCTCAATCAGGGTCACGCCCGATTGCGCCGGCGCGCGCGGGACCGCCGCGGTCACTGCGATTTCCAGCTCACGATGTCGGCGGCGTTTCCTTCACCTCCGGGCGCGCCGTCCTGGCCCAGCGAAACGACATCCGGTTCGTCGCCATGCTCGCCCGGATACTTGTACAGGTACGGGTGCCCCCAGGGATCGTTCGGGATCTCCTGCGGGAGGTACGGTCCGGCCCACTGGGTCAGGCCTTCGGGCCGGAGGCGGAGCGCGTTCAGCCCCTGTTCCGTGGTTGGATAAGTGCCGGTGTCGAGCTTGTAGGCTCCCAGCGCTGTCCCGAATGCGTTCACCTGCGCCTTGGCGGCCACGCGCCGGGCGTTGTCGGTTTTGTTGAGGAAACGGGGAGCCACAAGCGCCGCGAATAACGCGATGATCGTGACCACGACAAGCATCTCGATGAGCGTGACGCCGGCTTGAGCGGTTCTGCGTTTGGAAGTCTTGTTCATTGTTTTATACCGCGATGTCGTTGATGCTGGTGATCGCCAGCAGCATGCTTAGGATTAACACGCCCACCATGATTCCCATCACCAGAATGATCAGTGGTTCGAACAACGAGGTGAACCGCCGGATCGCGGCGCGCGTGTCAGTTTCGTAAATATCGGCCATGCGCGAGAACATCAGATCGAGTTTGCCCGTTTCCTCGCCGACGCTCAACAAGTGGCCGGCGAGTGGCGGGAACTGGCCGCATTTTCGGATGGGCCCCGCGATGCCTTCGCCGCGCTTGATTCCCTGAGCCACGAATTCGAGGGAGCCGGCAATGCGTTTGTTATTCAGGATCGCTCCGGCTATCCCGATGGATTGCACCAGCGGCACGTTGTTGGCCACCAGCGTTGCCATCGCACGCGCAAAGCGGGCCGTTTCGGCCTTGCGCAGCGCATCGCCGAGCACAGGTATCCGCAGCCGCAGCGTGTCCCACCAGAGCCGTCCCGTAACGGTTCGGATGTAGCCCTGCATCGACAGGAAGCCGACCACCACGGCGGTCACGGCCATCCAGCCGTACCGGTTTACGATCTTGCTCATCTCGAGCATGATCTTGGTGGGAAGTGGCATCTGCATCCGCGACTGCTCGAACACTGTCGCGAATCGCGGAACGACAAATTCCATCAGGATCAGGATCGAAGTCAAACCCACCAGGCTGAGCAAAGCCGGGTAGATCATCGACGAGATGATGTAGTTGCGGAGTTCGTCGCGGGTGCGCTCAAACTCCGTGAGGCGCTCGAAGACCTGGGCGAGCGATCCGCTCGCTTCTCCCGCCCTCACCATGTTGATGTAGAGTTCCGTGAAGTATTCGGGGTGAGACGCGAGACTGTCGGCGAGGGACTTGCCGCCCCTCAACACCCGGATGATATCCGCCACAACGCCGCGGAAATGCGGCCGGTCCGTGAGTTCGCTGGTGATCGTGAGCGCCCGATCCACCGGCACGCCCGAGTTCAGCAGGGTGGACAACTCCTGCGTGAAAAACATGACGTCGCGGCGGCGGCCCGGCGTGTAGTTGAACTTGAATCGCGCTGCCAGTCCGCCGGATTCCTGTGGAGTCGCGCCGACATAAACCGGAATCAGTCCCTGGCGCCGCAGTTCGTTCGCGACACGTTTATCGCTGTCGGCGGTCAGCGTGCCGGTGCGGACCTTCCCGTCCGAGGCAACGGCTTTGAAGAAGTACGCAGTCGGCATGTTCAGAATTCCTGCGTGACCCGGATCACTTCATCGGCGGTTGTGAGGCCAGTGGCGACTTTCAGCCATCCGTCCTCGCGAAGATTCCGCATGCCATGCCGCCGCGCCGCGTTCGTGATCTGCGCCGCGTCGGTGTTCTTCATGATGAGCGCGCGAATCTCGTCGTTGAGTTCCATCAGCTCGAAGATGCCCATGCGGCCCTTGTATCCGCTTTGATTGCAGTCGTCGCAACCCGCGCCCCGGAACGTGTCAATCTCCTCGTTGAAAGGAGTGAGGCGCTTCCCGGCCGGAACTTTGCACTTGGGACAGATCAGGCGGACCAGTCGCTGAGCGAGCACGGCCACCACCGAGGACGTGATCAGATAATTCTCCACGCCCATGTCGGTGAGCCGCGTGATGGCGCTGGGCGCGTCGTTGGTGTGCAGCGTCGAGTAAACAAAGTGGCCGGTTAGAGCGGCGCGGATGGCGATTGCGGCGGTTTCCTGGTCGCGGATTTCGCCCACCATGATCACGTCCGGGTCCTGGCGGACGATGTGGCGCAGGCCGGACGCGAACGTCAGACCGATCTGCGGATTCACGTGGATCTGGTTGATCCCGTCCATCTGGTATTCCACCGGGTCTTCGATGGTGATGATCTTCTTGTCCGTCTGGTTGATCCGCTTCAGCGCCGAATAGAGCGTCGTCGATTTTCCGCTGCCCGTCGGTCCGGTGACCAGGAAGATTCCGTGCGGCAGCGCGGTGAAGTGTTCCATCCGCTGGAGCATGTGCTCGTCGAAACCGAGCCGGTACAGGTCGTAAAAATCGCCCGCGGATCGGTCGAGCAAGCGCATGACGACGCTCTCGCCGTACAGCGTCGGCAGTGTCGACACGCGGAGATCGACTTCGCGGCCGATGGTTTTGATCTTGATGCGGCCGTCCTGCGGGAGACGGCGCTCGGCGATATTCAGCTTGGCCATCAGTTTCACGCGCGAGATGATGGCGGCCTTCATTTCGCGCGGCGGAGGATCCTGGCTGTACAACACGCCATCCACGCGGAAACGAATGCGGAACTCCTTCTCAAACGGCTCGATGTGGATGTCGCTGGCGCGCTTCTCGACGGCCTGGGCGATCACTCCGTTTACCAGCCGGATCACCGGCGCCTCGCTCGCCATGTCGCGAAGATGCTCGAGATCCTCGCTGGCGAATCCGCTTTCCGCGTCGGCGTCCCCGTCCGATCGCGACGCCGTCTCGCCGTAGTAGCGGTCGATCGCATCGAGGATTTCCTGCTCGGCCGCGAGCACTGGTTCGACCCGCAGTCCCGTGCAGGCCTTGACCGCCGAGATGGTTTCGAAATCCAGCGGATCGGCCATGGCCAGCCGCAAGCTGTGGTCATAGAGCGCCAGCGGCAGGCACCGCGACGAGCGGAGAAAGCGAGGCGAAAGTCCCTCGGTCTCCGGAGACGAGGCGGGCGCTTCCTGAATCGTGACCAACGGGATGGAAAGCTGGTCCGAGAGAGCGGCCAGCACGTCGCGATGCGCAACGAAACCAAGATCCACCAGCACCTTGCCGATCTTCTCGCCGCGCTCTTTCTGAATCTCGAGAGCGCGGTCGAGGTCTTCCTGCACAATCAGCCGCCGGTCGATCAGAATTTCGCCGAGCCGCACTCAGTACTCCTCGGCCTTAACGGTGGTGTTCAAGGCTGCGCCTTTGGCCATGGCCTCCAGCAGCTTTCCGCGCTGCACGTGCATGACGATCTGGGCGGGAATGTCGTTGCCGATCTCCCAGGGCGAGCGCATCAGCGATACAGCCAGGACGACCTGCTCGTCCTGCGGCATCGCGACCATGAAGTTGCTCAGGTTGCGGACAATCGCAAACATGGTTTCGCGCAACACCGGCAGGCGTTTCTGCTTTTTTTCATGCTGGGCGATCAGTAGATCCTGGCGCGGGTTCGGGCTGAACGGCGTTAACGCGGGGCCATTCGCGAGGCTGATGTCGGCGCTGAAAACGACGCCCACTCCCTCGACGTAGAAACCGCGCGCGAATCCCAGGACGATCCAGGGTTCGTCCGGGAACATGCTCTGCAACTGGCCGTTTACTACTTTCTCCATGTTCGAGACGTCGATACGAGTGATTTTGGGGCGCTCGCGGGTTCCGGCGGCCAGCGCCGCCGCGAAGCAGAGCGCCACGGCAAACAGGCGGGTCATTGTCCACCCCCGGGTTCCATGCGGTTGACCGCGACATACAACGTTCCGAGCTGCTTCATCTTCATGCGCCAGTCCTCTTCAAACGCGACCTGCATGGTCCGCAGATCGAACTGGTGTCTCTTTTCGGAGGCCGCCAGGAGTTCCACTGTACGCTGCTGGTTGACCGCGATGGCCTTCGCCACCGCCTGATCCACGCGCGCCGAAACCCGCGCTTCGATGTCCGCGGTATCCACCTGGGCGACGGCGGGTGCGACAGCCGGCGGCCGCATCGCAAACCCATGTACGACGATCGCCAGCGCAAGCATAGCCGCGCCCGCAAATCCGAGCCGCGGGCCAGACCGCCACAACCGCTGCCACCAATGGGGCTCGAACACTTTATCCGAAACGAAGCCAATCCGGCGCGGGATCTCTTCCTCGCGCACCGACAGCAGGGCGGCCTGCGTGGTCTCCAAACGGGCCAGTTCGTCGCGGCAGGACAAGCACGCGGCCGCGTGGGCCTTTAGGGCCGCACGCTCTTCCCGCGTCGCTTCCCCCAGCAGGTAACTTTTCAGATCGACGGAATCACAGCTCATGCCTCTCCCCCGGTTTTCACCGGAGCCAGCGTCTCTTTCAGCAGGTCGAGCGCGGTGTACAGGCGGGATTTCACGGTCGAGACCGGACACGAAAGAATCTCGGCCATCTCCTCGAATTTAAACCCCTGGTACATCTTCAACACCACCGCTTCACGCTGCTCGTCGTTGAGTCGCGTCAACGCGCTCCGGACGGCCAGCGTCAGCTCGATCGGGAACGCACCGCTAGAGGATTCCGCCGAGCCCGGATCGAATCCGATCTCGACGTCATCCGGCCGCGAACGGCGCAGCAGCGAGTAGGCCTCGTTATGCGCAATCCGAAACAGCCACGGCGCAAAGCGGCCGGGATCTTCGAGCTTCCCAAGGTTCTGATAAGCCTTGAGAAACACGTCCTGGCTCAGATCGAGAGCGTCCTCCCGATCGCGTACCAGCCTCAGCAGGTAATTGTAGATGCGCTTTTCCCATCTCGACACAAGGAGGTTATAGGCCTCCACGTTGCCGCGGCGCGCCTTGGCGATCAGGTCGCGGTCCTCGACCTCCCGAAAGATCAACTCTTCGGCTCCGTTATAGTGACGCCGGAAAGGGCGTAAAAAGTCGATAACTTAATTATGTTGTACAGGCAGCTACTTAGCCACGGCCTGGGCGCGCCCGTACAGCCGCACCACGTTCTCGATGAGCTTCAGCCCGTAATTCCCCTCGAGAGTAAGCATCGATTCGGGGTGAAACTGCACCGCCTCGATCGGCAATTCCCGGTGCCGCACGCCCATGATCACACCGTCCTCGGATTCGGCGGTCACTTCCAGGCAGGCCGGCAACCGTTCGGGCTTGGCGAATAACGAGTGATACCGGCCCACTTTGAAGCGCTCGGGCAGTCCCTCGAAAACCCCTATATTCCGGTGGTGGATGATGGAGGGTTTTCCGTGCATCGGATAATCGAGTACACCCAGCTCGCCGCCGAATGCCTCGACCGTTCCCTGTAGCCCGAGGCACACCCCGAACACCGGAATGCCGAGCTTTGCGGCATAAAGTATGAGATCGGGAACGCCAAAATCGCTAGGCCGGCCGGGACCCGGCGACACCAAAATGATGTCGGGAGCGATCTGCTCCATCATCTCCAGCGGGAATCCGGCGCGATAGGTAACGACCTGGGCCCCGGTCTGCCGCGCGTAGTTCGCCAGCGTGTGAATGAAGCAGTCGGCGTTGTCCACCAGCAGCAGTTTGACGCCGTCGCCGGCGCGCTCGGCCACGACCCGCTCGCCGCGGGCATGGCTCGGAGCGCGCAGGCAAACAAAGAACCCGGTCGCCTTCATGCGAGTTTCCTGCTCTTCGCTCTCCGGGATCGAATCGTACAAAATCGTCGCACCCACAGGGTAGCGGGCAACCGAGTTCTTCAGGTGCACCGTCCGGATCAGAATTCCGGTGTTGATATCGCCGTTCAGCGAGAGCATTCCCACCGCGCCGCCATACCAGCCGCGGGCGTCCTTCTCCAGATTCTCAATCGCCTGGGCTGCCGCTTTCTTCGGCGCGCCGATCACCGTCACCGCCCACATGTGGCTCAAAAACGCGTCCAGCGAATCGAATCCCGGAGCGAGCGTGCCCTCCACGTGATCGACGGTATGGAACACTCCGGCATACGATTCGATCAGGCGTCGTCCGATCACTTGCACGGTTCCGGGTACGCAGACGCGCGACTTGTCGTTGCGGTCCACGTCCGAACACATGGTGAGTTCGGATTCGTCTTTCTGGGACGCCAGCAGGTCGCGGATGGAATCCGCGTCTATCATCGGGTCGCCGGTGCGGCGCGCCGTTCCGGAAATCGGACAGCTCTCGACGCGTGTGCCTTCCACCCGAACGAACATCTCGGGAGACGCGCCGACCAGTTGCTCATCGCCTAATTGCAGGAAGAATTCGTAGGGACTGGGACTGGCCTGCTGGATTCGCTTGAACAACTCTGACGGCGATGCTGAGAACGGAGCAGCGAACGTCTGGCGCAGGATCACTTCGTAATACTCGCCCTGTCGCATGCCCTCGCGGACCGTTTCCACCTTCGCCATGTACTCTTCCGGCGTGTGATCGGAAACGATGCCGGTCTCGGCCGCCTCCGGCGGATGCGGCAGCAGTTCGGCATCGCGATCGAGACCGGCGGTCGAAACGCCGTCGCGCTCGAAGTCGTACTGGTAGTGTTCGATCTGCTCTTTCTTGCGATCCATGAACGCGATGTCGTCGCAGAGAAACAGGTGCAGGTCCTTCTGCCGGTCGCGTGGAAGCTTGAGCCGGGCCGGATCGAACTGGAACAACAGGTCGTAGCCGAATGCTCCGACCAGCGCCAGGCGCGAATCCTTCTCGTTCTTGAATTCCTCGATCAGCGCCCGCAGGATGGAGAAAACGGACGGCTGTTTGCTCCGCTCCTCTTCCGAAAACAGCGCCGGCATCGGCTTCAGCGTTAGCCGCAGGGAGTGCGGTATCCGGACGCGGCTTGCTACGTGAGGATGCTGGTCGAAAAGCGGCTCCAGGATGTCGATCAGGACCGACCCTCGCCGGTTGAGCGCGTTGAGCTCGACCTCGCAACCGCGCGCGACGATCTCCAGAGGCGGCCGCGCGCTTGCGATATCCCACCGCGAGTAGCGCTCCGGGTACTCGTAGCCCGAGGAGAGATAGATGCCGCGGTGCTGGTCGAGGTCGCGCAGCACCTCGTGCAGCCCGGTGTGGAACGGAATCTTGGAAAGACCGCGCGTGACGGCAATTCCGCTCCGCGTAGTGTACTTCAGGAAGCGCATAGGAGGCGAATTCCGAGAATAACACGCAGGTATACTCGTTCCATGAACCGCCGCAGCTTTCTCCAGACGGGCACCGTGGCCGTATCCGCCGCGGCATCCGGCGCGCCCAAACGCGCGATCACTTCTTCGGTCATGCTGTGGACCCTAAAGGGCGAGTTCGAGCAGAAGCTGCAAGTGGCCGCGGAGGCAGGATGCAAGTCCGCCGAACTGGTGGCCGAACACGTCAACTGGACCGATGCCGACGTACGGCGAATCATCAAACTTCGGGAATCGCTGGGACTGGGGTTCGATACGATCCTCGCCCAGCCGGACTGGGGGAAGCGCCCCGTTTCGATGGTGGTGCCGGAGCAGCGCGATAACTTCCTCGCCGACGTGCGAAGCGCGATCGACTGGTCGAAGAAGCTCGACATTCCCCAAGTCATTTTGATGAGCGGCAATGAGGTGCCCGGCAAGACGTACCAGGAGCAGTGGGACAGTTTGGTCGAGGGCTCGAAGCGTGCGGCGGACCTGGCGGCGCAGGCGAAGGTGCAATTGATCTTCGAGCCGCTCAACAACAAGGTCAACCACAAAGGCTATTTCCTGCCGACTTGCGGAGAAGGGCTGAAGCTGGTGAAGACGGTCGACAACCCGCATTTCCGGCTGCTGTTCGACATCTACCATGAGCAGGTGCAGGTGGGGAATGTGATCCGCACCGCGGTGGAAGCGATGCCGTACGTCGCCGTGTACCACATTGCCGACAACCCCGGCCGCAACGATCCGGGCACGGGCGAGATGAATTACACGAATATCTACAGTGCGATTCGCAAGACCGGATACTCCGGGTACGTCACGATGGAGTACCTGCCGGTCGGCGACCAGACCGCGAGCCTGAAGAAGGCTGTTTCAGATATGAAATGGTATTTCCAGGGACATTCTTTGTCGATGAAACACACGGACTAGTCTACATGTGGCCACCCGCTGGAGCCAATGTGAACCCGGCGGACGTGGAAGAGTCGCGACCAGCCGTCGAGTCGAGTATCAGCGGCAGATCGTGGCGGTGGGTGGTGCGTTGAGCCAGCGGTAGTCCGCGCCCATTGGCTCGTCTCGTTCACATTCCTTAGTGAAGACGCAGGCGCTCTTCGACACGAGAGAGGCGGTTATTGAGGTCGGCGAGGCCTTACCCGCGACAGCGTCCGGCTTTGTGTCCAACCTTGTTCCCGAGGCCAGCAGACGCGAGTTGAGCGAGTTGAACAATGAACGTTCATCAGGATGACCAGCATCGCGGCGACGGTGGGCAGTCCAGCACCGATGCAGAGTTGTATATTGCATGTCGGTCATGGCTGCTGCTCCCAGTTTCACATGGTCGCGAGGCCCCATCGCGTAGAATTCTTGTTACCGGCAGAGGCGTCATCTGATGACTACAGTTCCCAGAACTGCGATAGCGTGCCAAGCTGTGTTCACTGCCATAACCACGTGTTCACTACCCCCATGTGCGAAGTTGAATACGGGTCTGGCAGGGCAGGAGTCGTGGGCCACCACCCGTATGGATCAAGTGGAACAGGCGTAGCTGTCAGGGTTGGCATTTGATCCACTTCGAAGTGCAGATGAGTACTCACCCCACCCCAGATCCCAGAGCCCCCCTTCCCGGTCAGGGCGAAGTTGCCAACATAAGCGATCGGCTGAGGAGCACTGACGCTCACCCATGTTCCTTCTGGCGGGCACGTCTTACACACGATTGCATTGGAGCAGGTAGTCGATCCGTTCTTGGGCAGCGATGGGCATACCATAATCGTCTTGCCGTCTGGCCCGACGTAGGATGCCAAATGTAGATAGAAAACAACGTAACCAGTCTGGCTCGTAACGCCCTGACAACCGTTTAGCGGTGGCGTACTTGAGGGAATAATTGCTAGGACATGGTAGTTAGCTTGATTGACAGTCGCACCGCCCGCCGCAGCGATCTGGTAAGAAACGCAGCCGCTGACGGCAGGATAAACCCCGGTATGGAAGCTAAACGGATAGTCATACCCTGGATGGCCGCCATAGAACAAGAACAGATTAGATGCAGTCGAGGGACCCACAGTTGACGAACCGCAGATCAGCGTTTTGCTTGGTGACGCGCCACCAGAGTAGTTGCCGTTCACTGTGAAAGGTGCACCGCTTGACTGTGCGTAGCCTGCGCTGCTTATGCTTAGTACCGGGCTCCGGAGCTGCTGGTTGGGGTTGCTGGGGTTACATTGGCCGACCTCGCCCCTGTAGTCCTCAACCATTTGACCCTTGCTGTAGGGGGAAGTCTGCCGATGGTCAAAGACCGCTGAGATGTTGACGGTCATGGGGGTACACCCTCCGCCCTTGCAATGGATCTTGTCGGACTTGATCGGAAAGTTGAGCGCTACAGGAGACGTAGTAGTCATTGAGGTTGTATCGGTGCCTCCAGAGAGAAAAGGAGAACCCGATACCAGCGTGAGAGCGCCCGTCGTCGTATTCACGGAGAATCCGGAGATGTTGCTCGCCGACTCGTTCATGACGTAGACAAAGCGGCCCGTTTTGTTGATCGCAAGTCCGCGGGGGTTGGCGCCCGGGTCAGCCGGAAACGGTGAACCAGGCACTAGCGTCAGCGCACCGTTTGCGCTATCGACAAGGAAAGCTGACACGTCGCCAGAATAGTTATTGCCGACGTAGACATACTGGCCTGATGGGTGAACGCCGGCCCAGTCGGCTCCCGACCCAGAAGGATAGGGGAACCCGGGAATGGCGGTCAAGGCTCCGGTGCCGGTGTCGACTGTGAACCCCCAAAGGTTACTGGAAGGAACGACGCTGGGGACGTACAAGAAGCGTCCGGTCGGGTCTACTGAAACCGAGAACCCCGGCGCCGCCCCCATTGAAAAAGGCGATCCTGGCACCGGTGTCAAGCCGCCGGTTGTCGTGTTCAGCGTGTACGCCGACACGTCGTTGGAGTTCGCATCCGCTACATATACAAACCGCCCAGTGGGATCGACGGCTACTGAATGAGGGTTCACGTCTGCCGGGAAGGGCGATCCCGGCACAGGCGTCAGAGCACCGGTCATGGAGTTGATCGCAAATCCGGAAACGTTGTTCGATCCGGCATTTGCAACGTAAGCAAATCGACCTTTCGGATCCCTATTACAGAATGACAAATAGAGCCGGCGGGGAATGGCGAACCGGGCAGAGGCGTCAACACACCACTGGTGGCGTTTATGGTGTAAGCCCACACGTCGTTGCTCATGCCATTGGACACGTAAAGAAAACGACCGCTCGGATCGGCCGCGGCAGATAGCGGTTCGGCCCCACTCGGAAACGGCGAGCCAGGAACTGGCGTGAGGGCACCGGTGGTGGGGTCGATGACGAACGCTGAGACATTGCCTGATACCGAATTCGTTACGTAGGCAAATTCTTGAGCGTGCGTCGCCTCGCAGCACAAGCCGAAGCAAATCAAAATTGCGGGGAATCCCGCGAAGTCGGTCAGTGGAACAAGCTGGCGCAATCGAATCATATTTCACTGTCCTTGTGTGCTCGGCTCGGCATCTTGTTGCCGCCCAGGGGGCGAGCCTACTACTGTGCGCATTCGCACCAAGAAACATATGCCGGCGTCATATAATAAAATCAATCTGAGAGTTCCTGAGGCGAACGTGAAGCCAAGATTTCCATTTTGGAACCCAAGGTAGCGCTAGTATACACCGAACTGCTTCCTCTAGTGCCCTTTTTCAACATGAAATCGATTCTGGTCTGATCAGGACGACGCTCTCCCCATCAGAATAATTGACAGCGCGGTGTCGCCAGCGTTGTGCGTCAGAACCCAGTCATCGCCCTGTTGAGAAAAATCCGGCTTCGGGTCGTCCGCCTTCCACATACTCAGTACCAGCGGATGCGGCGTACCGGAAGCTTTGCGGCTCCAGGTCATCAGGGTTTCGAAATTGGGCGCTGCATTCGGATCGGTGTCGTCCGCCATTTTGGTCAGGACGAAGAAATCCCGCTGCGGCGCTACCCCCTGGTGATCGCCGTTGATCGGGAACATCGAATACCGCAGCGTGTAGACGCCGGGTTTGATGACCTGCCCACGCCGGTCGTTGTAAGCCGCCGGGGCGCGCAGCACCCCCAGCAGTGTACCGTGCGGAATGCCGGCCAGCGTGACGTTCTCGTCGGACGATTTCGCGCCCTTCTTCACGGATGTCACCAGCCAGATCTCGGCGATCACTTTTCCGCTGGCGTCCGTTATTTGCGTGCCGGCCTTTTCGAGCAACTCCGCGAGAGCCGGAGGCGCGCCCGCTGGTTGCGCCTTGTACTGGCCGAGCGCGGATAAGGCGGTCAATAAACTAACGGCGATTGCTTTCATGGCTGTACCAGCGGAAGAACTACGCGATCCAGTCCGGCGTCCGTCCATTCGGAGATGTGGACGTTTTTATGCAAGCTCCATCTCTCGACATGCTCGACCGTCGATCCCTTCGGCAGTTTCTGTAACGGCCCGAGCGTCTCCAACTCCAGGAAGTCGCTGTTCGTGAAAGTCTCGAAGGACAGCCCGAAATCCGGATACGGTTTGCCCGCCTCAGCCGTGCACCGCTTAATGAACAAATCCGATCCGAGCAGGTAAGCCGCCCAGGTGTTTTTATTGAAGAGCCCCGTTTTCTGAGCCGTGGTGGCCGCGCGATCCTGTTTCAGCACCAGATACTTCTTCATGAACTTCCACCGCGGATCGCTGAAATCCGTGTACGCCCACATCGTGAGCGGGTTGGTTGGGTCCAGGTCCTTGGGATGCACGCCGCGTGGGGGAAAGCCGGTGATTGCGGCGCCGCCCTGGGCCATCATGGTCAGCGCCCACGGAGCGAGCTCGCTTACTTTCGTTCCAGTATTCGTCAACCGATGAATCACCTCGACCTTCGATCCGGAAGGCGCGAGTTTCACGATGATCTGCTTCTGGAGTCCGGTCTCCGGCTCGACGGGCTGCGTCAACTCGATGGCGTCACCCTTGATCTGCGCCTTCACCGGACCATTGTCCAGCGCGTATGTGATCGGTTTGATTTCCGGCGCCGCCCAAACGCGGTGTCCGCCGCGCGGCATCCATTCCTTTTCGCCGCTCTTGCCCAACTGCGGCGTGAATTCCTTAAACATGTTCTGCCCGCCCACGAAGCCATAGCGGATCACGCGCGGCCCGACGTCGGTGGTGACGATCAGTTCAACTTCTCCGTTGGTCACGCGGTAGCAGTTCGGCCATCCGGCGTAAGCCGTCTTCTCGATTTTCACGGCAGCGGTTGCAGTCATGGTTAACAAGACACTCACAAAGAGATTTCGTATCATCGCTTCGTATTATGCCGCAGTGCGAGCACCGATGCCGTACGATGCGCCATCCAGTCGCATGAAGGACAATAAAGCCATGAGCGGAATCCAGTTTGTCACCGATGAGAAAGGCTGCAAGGTCGGTGTTCTAATCGATCTAAAAAAACACCGGGCTATCTGGGAGGACTTCTGGGACGGTCTCGTGTCTGAATCGCGCCGGAAGGAAAAGGGCACTCCTTACGACCAATACCGCGCAACCCGCCTGAAACGCACCAGTCCCCGTGGTTAAATACACTCTCGCAATCAAGCGGTCGGCGCAAAAAGAAATGGACGCACTCGATGGTGGGCTGTTCACCCGCCTAGACCCAATACTCGTCACTTAACAATTCAGTGCGAGCACCGCATCAAGGGGTGTCCCCGTGCGGTGCCCCTGCACATCCGTGAATCCCGCCGCTTCGAGCAGAACCCGGTACTCGTTCAGCGAACGTTCGCGGCCCTCGGTACAAACCAGCATGTTGAGCGACTGCATGTGCGCATCCACTGGCCCGCGCTTATCGTCGTCGAGCAACATCTCGGCTATCAGCAACCCGCCACCGGGCGGCAACACCTCATGGATGCGGTCGAGCAGCACGCGGATTTTATCTTCGCTCCAGTCGTGAAGAATGCGGCCGACGCCGTACAGATCGGCTTCGGGCAAGGGATCGCGGAAGAAATCTCCGGCGATGAGTGCGACGCGTTCATCGACAAACTCGCGAGCGAACTCCACCGCGGCCGGGAGATCGAAAACAGCCGTGCTCATTCCGGGATATCGGGCGGCGACCGCCATCGGAAGGTGACCCGTTCCTCCGCCCAGATCCACGAAGCGGTGAAACCTGCGCAAGTCGAAAGCCGACACCACCGCGTCCGACGTGATCCGCCCGAAGCCGTGCATGCCCAACAGGAAATCCCGCTTCTGCTGCTCCGTGCGGAAGAAATGTTCGAAGATGCCTCCCGGGGGAAACCCGAAGGTTGGCTCCCAGCGAGGCGTGCCTTCGCGCAGTGCGCCTTCCAGATCGGACCACATGGGAAACAGCGCGGAATTCGAGTACAGGATGTATCCCGCCATCGTGTCGGGACTCTGGCGCGCGAGATAACGATCTGCGATCGCGGCATTCCGGTATAGGTCGCCTTCCTTTTCGACGAGGCCGAGAGGCACACAGGCGTCCAGCAGGCGCTCGGCTGTATCCGCCCGGAATCCGAAATCCGCCGGACGTCCCGGACCTTCGTGAAGGCGGTCGAAGATGCCGAGTGACACGGCGGCAAACATCGTTTTCGAACGCCGGTAAGCGTAGATGAGTTCGATAATCGGGGCTGAATCGTTCATTGCTGGAGGTGATCGTAACCGCGGACCGGCAGCGGCTCGCCGTTTAGAAGCACAAGCCCCGGCCGCCCCGTTGTTATGCCGCCGATGCGGATTGCGCCCTGAGGCGATTTGCGCCGCGCCGGCATGGTCCACAACAGTTCGTAATCCTCGCCTTGGTCCATGGTCTGCCCTTTTCGCAACGGGACGTTCTCTACTGCCGCCGCAACTCCCGATGCCAAACACAACCGGTGCAAGTCCAGCGACAACCCGTCGGTGAGGTCCATGCACGCCGTGGCGCGGCCGCGCAGCGCCAGCCCCAATTCGATTCGCGGCACAGGCCGCCGGTACTCGCGCCAGTCCCGCCCCAGCCGTCCGCTGACGAAAATCGAATCGCCGGCGCGTGCGCCATCGCGCCGCAGCGCGCGCCCTTTCGGAACCGCGCCACACACCACGATGTCGCACAGCACACGATCCGAATGCGACAGGTCGCCGCCCGCAAGATCGACGCGGAAGCGCTTCGCCAGCTTCAGAAACCCGGAATAGAACGAATCGATCCAGCGCCGGTCGCAGTCCGGCGCGAGCGCCAGGGAAAGCAGGCAGAATCGCGGTTCGGCACCCATGGCTGCGATGTCGCTCAGCCCCCGCGCAAGCGCCTTATGACCGATGTCCGCGGGCGAGTAAATGTCCCGCTCGAAGTGTACCCCTTCGAGAAGGAAGTCCGTTGTGAAAACGAGATCTTCGTTGACTCGCGGACGCCAGATCGCACAATCGTCGCCGATGCCCGAGATCAGCGCGGGGTGAACGGACCGCACTTTTCCCGCCAGCCGGCTGACCAGCTCGATTTCGTTCACGTGATGACGAGCCCTGCCGGGAGTTCCTCGCCGAACACTCTGCCGAGCGCCGCAAGATCCGGTTGTTCTTCCGCGTCCGGGTCGAGTTCGGGGAACGCGCGCCGCACCGTTCCGAGCACCGCGGCCGGCAGATCTCGCGACGCGTCTCCCGTGTGCCGTGCCATCGCAGCCACCGCGTCCCGCGCCTTCTCGATCTTCACGAGCGTTTCCACCCACCGAGCAGCCGTCGACGCCGGCACCACCAGGTTGTTTGGTCCGTAAAACAGCTTGCGCGCGCCGAGTCGCGACAGGCACCACAGCCCCGTCTCGACGAATTCGCCTTTGCGGATCTTGTCCAGCAGCGCGTCGCCTAGCTGCGTCTTCGTGCCCACCGGCAGCAACTCAAGACTGGCTGCCGTGCGCCACATTTCGCGAAGCAGGCTTGGGTTGGCGCGCTGTTTTTTGCCGCCACGCGGGACGATGGTCCCCGACAGTCGAGCGAACACGTCCGACTGTTGGTTCTTGTTCAGCCCGCCCGCCACGCGCCCCCAGAAAATCCACCATTCGATTTCGTTTTGAACTTGCGAAGGGAACGCGAGTCCGCTCGCATAAATGCGCCGCGCCTGCTCGACGCGAAATTCGTCGCCGGGGAAGCCGAACCCGGGCCGCAGGCAAAAACCGCAGAGGTTTAGCCAGCGCAGCTCGTGCGCCGCGCCGCGTTTTCTCCCCTCGCTCAGATCGAGCATCTTGTCGGCCAGCCGCCGGATCGCGGACAGCGGCCACGACCCGCGCCCCAGTCCGAGCGCCTGCTCGAGCCGCGACGGCAGTTCCTCGGGAGCCAGCGCCGTCGCGTTGAATGCCGCCGCGATGAGCCGCTCTCCGTCCTGGATCGCCTCCTCGCTGACGACCGCCGCCGGGCGCTGCGGAGTGGGTGAAGACGCCGTCTTTCGCAGTTCAAACTGAAGCCGCCAGCGGTGATCGCTCACCTTCGAGTCGGCCCATATTTCGAGCGTGCCCACCTCCGTCAGCCGCGCCCCCAGTTTCACCGGAACCAGCCGTTCGCCCGGCTTACCAAACCGGATCACCGCGTTGAGCGGCGCGTGCAGGTGCAGATCGTCGGACGACGCGAATTCCACCACATCGCCCAGCGCGTCCTCGGTTCGCGTCAGCGAACTGTATAGACGAAACGACACGGGTTTGTTCGCGAGCAGTTGCAGATTCCCGGTATCGACGTCGAGAGTCTGCCCCTCCTCGGTGCCGCGGGGAACCAGACACAACGTGCGGATCTGCGATCCTTCCACGGCGCTGGCCGTCTCGATAAAGTAAGCGCGAGGCAAGCCGCCCCGGACCAGGAGCCCCGCTCCAGTTGAACGAACGTACGAGTAATACGCCGCCCCGACAGACACGGCGAGATCGAGATCCCGGTTCTCGAACACGGCGGGCCGCTTTCCATACCAGCCCTCGATCACCTCCGCCACGCGTTGCCGGCAAATGTCGGGAATAAAAAACCCGCCATTGAACAGAATCGCGTCGGGCGCTTGACCCGCGGCGCTCACAAACGCCGCGATGTGCCGGGTGATTGCGGGATCCGTGACGTAAGGCAGACCGAGTTCGCGGAACAGCGACTTCTTGTCTTCCTTCGGTTTCTCGTCGAGACCGCAGAACGGCAGGAAGCCCTCGAGCGTCAGTTCGAGCGCCTCTTCGCGCGTGATCTCGGTCTTCAGCGTGCCGCCGACCAGCGCCGCGCCCGAGCCGAGCACCGTCACTTCGACGCTCTTCAGACTCGGGTCTGCCAGCAGCCGCTCTTTCGCCGACGCGCATTGCCGCCGCAGAGCGCTACGCTGCCGGATCGAAAGCGGCTTCCCCAGTTTCGACTCGACCAGCCACCCGAGCGTCAGATCGAGATTGTCTCCCCCGAGCAGGAGGTGCTTTCCGACCGCCGTGCGAGTGAAGTCGATCTTGTCGCCCTCTCGCGAAACCCGGATCAGAGTGAAATCGCTGGTGCCTCCGCCGACGTCGCAGACCAGCACCACCTGGCCGTCGAACAGGCTCTTCTGCGATCGCACGAGATCGTTGGCGATCCACGAATAGAACGCAGCGACCGGCTCCTCCAGCAGGGTCAGCTTCTCGATCCCGGCCTGATGCGCCGCTTCGACCGTCAGCTCGCGGGCCTCTTCGTCGAAGCTCGCCGGGACGGTCAGCACCACATCCTGTTCGTTGATGCTCTGGCCGAACCGCTCCTTCCACGCCGACGCCATCTGCTCGAGCACCTTCGCCGAAACCTCGACCGGGCTCAGCACGCGGCCCGCTTCCTGCGCGTCCCATGGCAAGATCTTCGCGGTGCGGTCCACCTCGGGATTCGACAGCCACGATTTCGCCGAGTGTACGGACTTCGTCGGGACCAGCGCGCCCTGCTCGCGTGCGAACGTACCTACGTATATCTGGTCGCCGAGGTAGAGAAACGAGGGCAGCGTTCGGCGAGGCTCTACGCGGCCCTGCGCGACATGCTGCGGGATTTCCAGAACGTGAATCGGAGGGAAATCGATCTCGCCGGCCTCGGCGGCGTCGATATAGGCGAGCGCCGAATTCGTGGTGCCGAGATCGATCCCGATCTTCATACGGCCTGCTCGCGAACGTTGAACTCCAGCTTCCATCGCCTGCCGTCCCGCGCCACGCACCACAACTGAAGCTGGCCGGTTTCGGTGACCAGGCTCTCCAGCGACACTGGCGCCATCTCGCCCTGGTTGCCGGTGAGCGTCACTTCCATAAGCGCGAGTTCCTCGATATCCTCACCCGGATCGTCGATGAGGTCGCCCGCCTTATCGTTCTTTCGCGTCGCCGACAGGAGGAACCGGAATTCCGCGGGCTCTCCGACGTACAGGCCGAACTCTTGGTTTTCAATTCGCACGCCGGTGCCCTCTTCCATCCCGAACGGCGCGACCACCAGCGCTTTCATGGGCGCCGGCATGCCAGGCACCGCGGGCATGGCGCTCTCGATCCCGATGTAGTACGTCCGCGGCACTCCTCCGCGAATGCGGACGCCTCGGCCCTGCCGCGCAGTGCCATAGTAAGCGGCTCCGCGCGCGACCGCGTGCATCAGGTCTTCGCCGAACAACGGCTGCACGGCCGGCAGTCCTTCCGCGGCCAGCCACGAGTTCAGCACGTCGATAATTCGATCGCGAACGATGGGCGCGCGCAGGACACCGCCGTTGAAAAGAATATGCGTAGGCGCGGCCAGTCCGCTCGCGCCCCGGCGAACCGTTCCATGTTCGGCGGTCGATGCCTGCTGCCGGAGAAAGCGCGCCAGGTGACGGGTGATGGCCGCGTCGGCCGCGTACGGCAGTCCCAATTCTGCGAGACCGGCGCGCCGCCGCGCGGGCATGTCGCTGCTCGACGCAGTGGGAAAAAATCCGTCCAGCAAGATGCGGTCGATATCCTCGCGCCGCAACTTCGCCTTGATCGTTCCGCCGACGAGGCCAGTGCCCTTGCCGAGAATCGTAACCGGATGCTCGGCTTTCTGTGCGTCCTCGCTCAGCAACTGCTCTTTCGCGGCGCGGCATTGCTGCCACAGCGCGTGCAGTTGCAGCGAATCGAGCTTGGTCCCCTTCGCGGCCAGTTGCGACTCGATGTGCCGCGCCAGCGCGAGATCGATATTATCTCCGCCGAGCAGTATGTGCTCGCCGACCGCGACGCGCTCGAGCTGTAGTTCGCCCTCGCGCTCGGTCACCGCGATCAGAGTGAAATCCGTGGTGCCGCCGCCGATATCGACGACCAGAATCAGATCCCCGATCCGCACCCGATCGCGCCAATCCGCATGCCGCTCGATCCACGCGTAAAACGCTGCCTGCGGCTCCTCCAACAGAATGACGCTCTTGTAGCCCGCTTCCTCGGCGGCACGCTGCGTCAGCTCGCGCGCGACCGCATCGAATGAAGCGGGAACCGTCACCAGCACCTGCTGATCCGCGAACGGAGCGTCCGGATGCTTGGAGTCCCACGCCTGCCGCAGATGATCGAGATACCTGCGCGCGGCCTCCAGCGGCGAAATCTTCTCGACGCCTTCCGGCGCAGTGGGAGGTAGGATGGCCGAAGTGCGATCCACGCCCGAATGCGACAGCCACGATTTCGCCGAGGACACCAGTCTGCGAGCGCTTTCGACGCCGCGCTTCCGCGCCAGTTCCCCGACGACCATATGCTCGTCCGAAGGCCACGGCAACGACAGCGAGCCGGCCGGGAAATCAGTCGCGCCGGCGATATACAGAAACGACGCAAGGAGCGATTCGTCGCGAACCTCGCCCGGGTTCACCAATTGCGGAATCGATTCCAACGTGACGGAGGCGGGCTCGCGCGGATCGGCCGGGGCCTCCGCGTATGCGAGCGCGCAGTTCGTCGTCCCGAGGTCGATCCCGATGACGTACTTCGGCATTCGTTATTCGATTTCGATTTCCGCCGGAGCGATCACGTCCGGCTTCTGTGACGGCACGATCTTCGGCAGATCCACGCGCTCCGCCCGCCAGCCCTTGTGGCGGAGAAGCCCGCCCTGAGCCTTCCCGCTGGCCGGAACATTGCCCAACAGCTTCACCACAGCGGGATCGCTCGATTCGATCTTCGTGTAGCTCCCCTCAACGCCGTCGATGACGGGAGACAGGCGAAAGTACTTCTCGAGTGAATCGCGGCACTGCTCCTGCACGCTGCGGAAGGCCGCGCCGATCTGTTCGTCCTGGGCCCCTGAGATATCTTCCATCAGCAGGTCTACCAAACGGCCATCCCGCTGAAGGATCCCGAGCATCTGAAGGGCGCCGTCCGATGTCTTCACCTCCGGCGCCATGGGCGTGGCGGCCACGGCCTTCGCCTTCACCGCACCCGCCTTGGAATAACCGTACGCCTTGGCCACCTCTTCCGGAAGCGTGTCCCGGAACAGGATGGAGAAAAAACTGCGAAACGCTAGAACGATCCGGCTCAATGAAACCCCTATCCAATGTAACAAAGCGTCCGCCGCCTATAATCGAAACAGGTTCATGCGGAAACGTTCGCTGCTCATTCTGGGCGCCGTTTGTCTTTTTATATTACTGGCGCTACTGGTGTGGCAGGGCTCGTTCTCGTTCGGTGGCTTCGGCCCCGCGGGCCCGGAACAGACGTTCCTCTTCTGGGCCATCTCCACTCTTATTTTCCTGCTGACGGTCACGCTCGGGTTCATGTTGTTCCGCACCGGAGTGAGGCTTTATCTGGAGCGGCAGGGCAATCGCGCCGGATCGCGAATCCGGACGAAGCTCGTGGTTGGCGCACTCGCCCTCAGCTTTGCGCCTGTCGTCTTCCTCGTCTTGTTCGGCTACGGCGTGATGAATCGCAACTTGAAGATCTGGTTCACGCGGCCCGCCGAGGGGATCAAACTGGAGCTTACCGATGTGAGCAAGGCAATGTCCACCGAGTTCCACGCCAGGGTGCTGGCGGAAGCCCGCTGGGTCGCGAGCCTTCCCCAGTCCCGCGCGGTCGCTGCGGGTGAGCCCGCCGACCGGGCGTTCTTTTCCCAACTGTGCAGCGAGAACGCCGTAGGGCGGCTCGCCATCACCAGCGCCGAACACGGCCCGGTGGTCTTGTGCTCGGAGGCCGGTCCGCCGCCCCCCTCTCCCGATTTCACCGCCCGCGTTCCGGTCGGGAACCCCGCCGAACCCGAGGCCGCGGTCCTGCTGACGTCCCAGATGCCGGTGAACCTGGCCGCGCGGCAGGCCGAGATCGACCGCTACGTCAGCGAGTACGATGCGGTCTCCGCCAACAAGCGGCAAATGCAGGTTTCGTACCTGCTCTACATGGCGCTCATCACGCTGTTCGTTCTGTTCTTTTCCACCTGGATCGCGCGGATTCTGGCGGAACAGATCAGCGGACCTATAGCGGCGCTGTTGGGTGCGGCCGCCGAGGTCCGCCGCGGAAACCTGTCGCATCGCGTGCTGGTTCGGGCCATGGACGAACTGGCGACCTTGGTGCGCGGCTTCAACGAAATGGTGCAAGCGCTCGAAGCGAACCGCGACGAGTTGGAGCGGCGCCGGAGATTCACCGAAGCGATTCTCGAGAGTATTCCGACCGGAGTGCTCTCGGTATCCGGCGACGGACGCATCCAGCGGGTGAATCGCGCGTTGCGCGGCATTTTCCCGGAAGGACAAGTGGGTCGCGCCGCCCACATCGAAGATCTGTTCCCGCCCGATGACGTCGCCGAGGTCCGGTACCTTATGAAGCGCGCCCAGCGTACCGGAGTAGCGGGCAGCCAGTTGGAGATGCGGCGCCAGGATAAGGTGCTCCATCTTGCGTTGACGATCTCGGCGTTGGAAGAGAAGTCCGGCTCGGGTTTCGTCATCGTTCTCGAGGACACCTCCGAGTTGCTCCGGGCCCAAAAGGCGGTGGCGTGGCAGGAAGTGGCGCGGCGCATCGCCCACGAGTTAAAGAACCCGCTGACACCCATCGCGCTCAGCGCCGAACGGGTCGCGCGGCAGATTGACAAGGGATTCACGGCAGACACGCAGCGCATCATCCACGAGTGCTCGCGAACCATCATCCGCGAAGTCGAGTCGGTGAAGCAGCTCGTCGACGAGTTCTCAGAATTCGCGCGCTTCCCGGCCGCGCAGCCGGTCCGCGCCGACCTGAACGCCATCGTGCGGGCAGCCATGAACGTGTTCGCGGGAAGGTTGCAGGGAATCGATGTGCAGGTGTCTCTCGCCCCACAACTTCCGCCAGTCTCGGTGGATCCCGAGCAGATGAAGAGGGTGCTCGTGAACCTAGTGGACAATGCCGCGGAAGCGATGAAGGATTCGCTTGTGAAAAAGTTATTCGTGGCCACTCATAACGGCGGCGATATCGCGGAACTGGTGGTGGCCGATTCGGGGTGCGGCATCTCGCCCGAGGATAAGGAGCGGCTTTTTCTGCCGTACTTCTCAACCAAGGGGCGCGGTACGGGCCTGGGACTCGCCATCGTGAACCGCATCCTCGCCGAGCACAACGCCCCCATCCGGGTGGAGGGCAACAAGCCGGCCGGGGCCAGATTCGTGATCGAGATACCCGTCATCAGCGATGTGCCGGATGTTCCCGATGCCAGGCCAGTGGAGACGAAAGCGTGAAGCGTGACCGCATCCTTGTGGTGGACGACGAGCCGGGAATCCGCGAGTCGCTGACCGGCGTGTTGGAAGACGAAGGCTATAAATGCCGCGCCGTCGCCACCGGCGAGGAGTGCCTCGCCGAATTGCGGCGCAACGCCTACGAGTTGGTCCTGCTCGACGTCTGGATGCCCGGCATCGACGGCCTGGAAGCGCTCGCGCGTATTCAGGAGATCCCGTTTGCCGAACGCCCCGAAGTGATTATCATCTCGGGCCACGGCACCATTGAGACCGCTGTTCGCGCGACGAAGCTGGGCGCGTTCGACTTCATCGAGAAGCCGCTGACCATCGAAAAAGTCGCGGTGATCGCCAAGAACGCCCTCCATCAGCGCCGCCTGGCCCTCGAGATCCATCGCTTGAAAGACGGGGACGACCAGCAACCGAGAATCATCGGCCAAAGCGTGCCGATGAAAGCGCTGCGCCAGCAGTTGACGTTGATGGCGGGCACCAACGGACGCGTGCTCATCTACGGCGAATCGGGAACCGGCAAGGAACTGGTCGCGCATGCCATCCACGCGCTCAGCCCGCGCGCGTCCGAACCGTTCGTGGAAGTAAACTGCGCCGCCATTCCCGAGGATCTTATCGAAAGCGAATTGTTTGGCCACCGCAAGGGCGCTTTCCCCGGAGCGGCCGAGGACAAGATCGGGAAATTTCAGAAAGCCCACGGCGGCTCGCTGTTTCTCGACGAGGTCGGCGACATGAGCCTCAAGACGCAATCGAAAGTACTGCGGTCGCTGGACGAGCAGCGCTTCGAGCCGGTGGGCGCGTCGGAATCCGTGCAGGTGGACGTTCGCGTGGTCGCGGCTACGAACAAAAATCTTCAGGAAGAGATCGAGCGGGGCAACTTTCGCGAGGATCTTTTTTACCGCCTGAATGTGATCCCGTTTTACGTGCCGCCGTTGCGGGACCGCCGCGAGGACATCGCGATTCTCTCCGACTATTTTCTGCGCGAATTCACCACCGCCTACGGCCGCAAACCGAAAGAGTTGACACCCGAGGCGTACGCCACGCTCCAGGAATACTACTGGCCGGGCAACGTGCGCGAACTGCGGAACCTGATGGAGCGCATCGTCATCATGAATCCACAGGTACGCATCGACGCCCGGCACATCCCGCTGAACGTCACCCGGCGAATGGTCGAACGTCCCATGGATCGCTTCGCCAGCCTCGCCGAAGTCCGCGAGTCCGCGGAGCGCGAGTACATTTTGAAGAAGCTTGAAGAGACGAAGGGCAACGTTTCGCGCACCGCCGAACTCCTCGGGCTGGAGCGCAGCAATCTCTATCGCAAGATGAAAACGCTAGGCATCGCGCCGAAGGAATGAGATGCGGTCTAGACTAGGCGGGAGTAGAACAAATATTGACCATGCGGATTCTTGTAGCGGCGCTGTTCGCAGCGACTAAATATCTACGGCGATGACATCATTATTCCCCTTGAAAGCGGGAACATTGTCATTCGAGACGCTCGGTTTATCGGAATAGCAGAGTCAGATTCATACGTTCCAGAGTTGTTTTTCAGAGTTGAGAACCATACCTTGCTTCCGTGGTGGACCGTCGATCTACAGTTCAACATGTCTGGGACCTGCAATGGAGGTAAACGGCAGCATTGGACAATTCCAGCAACAACCAGCTTAGGATGGAGCGAAGATCACATTGTTCAAAACGTGTACAAGGAGATAGTTGACTCCCTGAAAGGCAAGGTGGACGGATGCCGTGCTGATACGATCAAGGCCGTATTGGTTACTGCGACAAACTCCAACCACCGTGTCGTCGGCACCGAGCAGGCCAAAAAAGGAAGCCGCTGACTTGGCACGGCGGAAGCAGGTGGCGGCAGAACAGAAAAGGAATCAAGCTGAAGGGGATGCTAAAGCCGCCGAAGGACGAAACAAGATTTGGGCCGCTTGTTCCGCGATCTACGAGAACACGGCTGATAAGAAGCTCAAAGATCTAACAGTGAAAGAAGAATAACAGGTTCGGACGTGTCAGAGCTTGGGCTTGTATCCGCCGCGGTGAAATGATATGAGACAGCCGCACCGAAAAATGTAGTGACAGCCCGAGGGCGTTACGACGGGTGTGCAAAGTCGATGGGAACTTCAATCAGACTTTCCATACGATCCCCGGTGCCCGATCAGCATCCTTTCTCTTCGGGCAATATCTTTTGATATGGCTGTTGATTACGTTGACTTCCAAGTAATGGGGCAAGCCTATCTCGTTTAAGAGTTCGTCTTCAACCACATTATCAAGATCCTTCTTCATCTGTTCATCACAGAGCGGGCCATTGCTTCGAGCGCCTTGATCCAGCCGTGCGGTGTAACCTGAAAATGCCAGTTCGAAGTCAAGCGCACGCAGCCGCCATCAGAAAGGGCCGTCCATGTCGTATCGAGAATCGGCTTGAACTGCGTCAGATCCGTATCGTATTCTTCACCGGGAGCGGCGCTGCCACAACGGGCGGCGCGGCCGGAACCAACGTCGAGATGATCAGATTCTCGCTCGGCTACGACTTGTCGACCCAGAAACCGACGGCGATCGCCACGTTCATCTGTATCGCCAAGGCCGAGGCCGGCCAGTTCACCATTCCCTCTTGGGTTCTACTGGCGCTGCCGCCATCCTTTAGCCTTCTGGGTGTTTCGTTCGGAGGCTATCTGACCGTCAGCAACAGCGCCGTTCCGGTATCTTTCACGACGGCGGCGCCCGCTATCGACTTCGGACTACTAACGTTCGGCACCAGCAGCACCAAGAGCGTCACGTACCAGTAGTCGCCTTGCGCGGCGGGCGCAGCCAATAGTGCGCAAGGCGCTCCACCAGCGGGAGCGCCTTGCGCACCACGTTTCCATGCAGCAGGAGGCTTCCCGCCACCAGCAGAGGATGCGGGATGGTGGTGCAGCATCGTGAGCAGATGTCGATCTCGCCCGCGCGTCCGGCCACGTGCAGCCGCCGCATCCGCCGCAGCTCGTCCGAATTCCAGATCTCCACGAGTGGCTGGCGGCCGATGTTGCCAACCGGAGCGCCGTCCAGCATATAGCTCTGGCAGCAGGGGTATGCGTCGCCGTTCCATTTCACGTACATCGGACCACGCCAGAGATAGTGGCAAGGATGCTTCCAGTCCTCCGCGGCGTGGCCCGAGTCCGGCTGCATCAGGTTGGTCTCATCCTCCTTGATGCGCACCTGGTCGACGCCCGGCACTGCCGACCAGAAGCGGACGAATTCGTCCACCTCGCCGGCATTGCGCTCCATCCGGACCATCTGCACCACCACCTGGAGCTTCGACTTGCGCTCGTGCTTCATGCGGGCGAAGCGCACGAAGTTGTCCCGCACCTTTTCGAACCGGGCGCCCTTCCGGTAGAACTCGAACGACTCCTTCGTCGCTCCGTCGAAGCTCAGCGTGATATGTGCCAGTTTCGAATCGAGGATGCGCGCCGCGGCGGCTTCATCCAGCAGCGTTCCGTTCGTCGAGAGCAGCGTGGCGATGCGATGGCGCGAACAGAACTCGATGCGGTCGAAGATCGCCGAATCCAGAAGCGGCTCGCCCAGTCCGATCAGCATCATGTGCTCGCCCGTCTGTCCGGACTCGCGCACCAGCCGCTCGAAGATTTCCGCCGGCATGTCCGCTTTCGGCTGTTGGTGCGTTTCCCGCGGACACATCGGGCAGTACAGGTTGCACTTGGCGGTGGTTTCGACGATAAACTCGACCGGCAGTCCGTGAAGGCTCTCGTGGCCCCGCAAATATCCCCAGAGGAGCTTCGCCCGGTTTAAGGCGCGCACTTGTTTTATTGTAGCTGTGCGATCTTCTCGGGCATCTAAAAGTCGTGGCGGAGCGCGTTCGGAAACTGAATGAAGAGCCGGTAAAGCAGGACGGCGAATACGTCCTGTATTGGGCCCAGAGGAACCGGCGAGTCGATTCGAATCACGCGCTGCTGTACGCCGCCGCGCTGGCGAACGAGCGCGGTTTGCCGGTTTTGACTTACGAAGGCCTGACGTGTACTTATCCGTACGCGAGCGATCGGATCCACACCTTCATGCTCCAAGCCGTTCCCGGGACCGCCCGGCGGCTAAAAGCGCACGGTGTCGGGTACGTGTTCGACCTCAGCCGTTCGAAGGCGGACGCCGGCGATGCTCTGCACCGGCTGGCGGCGCGGGCCGCGGCCGTCGTCACCGACGATTACCCGCTGTCCGCCGTTCCCCGGAGGTTCGACGTCGCGTGTTATGCGGTCGATTCGAGTTGCATTGTGCCCATGAACACATTCCCGAAGCGGGAATATGCGGCGTACACGATCCGGCCCAAGATCCATCGCGCGTTGCCCGATCACTTCCATGCCGCGGAACCTCTCAAAGTCAAACGTAAATGGAGTGGTGGGATTTCCGTCGAAGTCACCGAAAAGAATATTCCCGAATTGGTAGCCTCCTGCGAAATCGATCACTCGGTGCAGCCGGTGATCGGAGCGCAGGGCGGGCGGGTGGAAGCGGAGCGCCGATTGGAGCGGTTCCTCGAAGACCGCCTGCGCCGTTACGCCAGCGAGCGGAACGAGCCGTCCAACCACGCAACCAGTGGCATGAGCCCCTACCTGCACTTTGGCCAGATGTCTTCTCTGGAGATTGCACTCGCGGCGCGCGCGTACGCCTCAGACGAGTTTCTCGAAGAACTGATCGTGCGCCGGGAACTCGCGTTCAACTTCGTGCGCAGCGTGGATAACTACGAGACTCTGGAGGCCCTGCCGAATTGGGCTCGCGCTACGCTGAAAGCGCACGACGACGATCCGCGCAGCCCCTGCTACACCAGAGAGCGGATGGAAAGCGCCGCGACCTACGATCCGCTCTGGAACGCAACGCAAAAGGAACTGCTCCTCCGCGGTATCATTCACGGCTACTATCGAATGTACTGGGGGAAGAAGATTATCGAGTGGTCTCCTACTCACCAGGAGGCGCTGTCCACGATGATCTATCTCAACGATCGCTATGCGCTCGATGGCCGCGATCCCAATGGCTACACGAACATCCTCTGGTGTTTCGGCCTGCACGACCGCCCGTGGTTCAACCGCCCCATCTTCGGCCAGATACGATATATGTCGTTGGAAGGCATGAAACGCAAAACGGACACGGTCGCATACATTCAAGAAATCGACCAACTATGATCGTCGCTCTCACCGGCGCAGGCGGCTTCATCGGAACGCGGCTCGTCGAGCGGCTGCGGGACGAAGGGCATGAAGCGCGCGTAATTCCTCGCGGAGGCTCGAACGTCGACGGCGCCGATGGCGTGGTGAATCTCGCGGGCGAGCCTGTTTCACAGCGCTGGAACGACGACGTGAAGCGGCGCATTCGCGACAGCCGGATTCAAACGACGCAGCGGGTCGTGGAAGCCATCGCGAAGGCGGCCAAGCCTCCCCGCGTGCTCGTCTCGGCGTCGGCGGTCGGCTACTACGGCTCGCGCGGCGACGAGATTCTCGAGGAGAGTTCCGCGCCCGGCGAGGGCTTTCTGCCGGAGGTATGCGTTGCCTGGGAACGCGAAGCGAACGCAGCCCCGGCTCGAGTAGTGCTGCCGCGCATCGGAATCGTTCTTGGCGCCGGTGGAGGAATGTTGAAATCCGTGTCTCCGCCATTCAGGGCCGGCCTCGGTGGAAAACTCGCTTCGGGAAAACAGTGGATGTCGTGGATCCACGTGGACGATCTCGTCGCGTTGATCCTGTTTGCCCTCACGAACGACAAAGTGAGCGGACCGGTGAATGCCGTCAGCCCGCAGCCGGTTCGCAATGCCGACTTCACGACGGCGTTAGGCAGGGCACTGCGCCGGCCCACCATTTTCCCGACGCCGGCCTTCGCGTTGAGGTTGCTGTTCGGCGAGATGGCGGACGTGATCCTGGCCAGCAGCCGCGTCGTTCCTCGAAAAATCGGCCTGGAATACCGATATCCCGAGTTGAATCAGGCGCTTACGTCTATTTTTACGTAAAGTACGCTATTTGGAAAAGAGGCTGATCCCGGCGACCCCCGCCACGCCGGCGTTTTCGCACAGATTGGTGTTCTCGACCGTAATTCCGCCCAGCGCAAATACCGGAATTCGTACTCCTGAACACACGCGCGCCAGTTCGCCGAGACCGCGCGGAGGAAGATCGCTCAGCTTCGAAATTGGCGCGAAAACAGGCCCAAAAACGATAAAACTTGCGCCCGACCGTTCCGCTCCGATCGCTTCCTCAAGAGTGTGCGTCGACACGCCGATCAGAAAATCCGGCGGAACCACGGCCCGCAATCGCGCGGCGGGGATCGCATCGGACGGCAAATGCACGCCGTGCGCTCCGGTCGCGAGCGCGATATCCGCTCGCTCGTTCACGAGTATGCGAGTGTTCCACGGATTGGGCAGGTTCAATACGCGCCGGACAAGCGCCGCGAGTTCCCGGGCCGGCAGGTCTTTCTCGCGGATCTGAATCATGTCGATGCCGCCCGCCAGGTGCCGCGCGATCCGTTGCAAAAGAGCGTCGATACCGCCGGCCGATTTTCGATCCGTGATGTAGTAGCGCCGCGGCACTACACGACCTTCAACGCCGACGGCGGCAGTTCGATAAACCACTCCTCGTTGGGTTTTGCCGACTGCGGATCGGGCGCCGCGCACTCCACCGCGATGTCGTTATCAAATTCGAGCCGCGTACCGTTGGCGGTGGGCGTAATCCGCAGGAGCCGCGCCGCAATCTGGTGCGGCCCGGGCCGGCCCAGGCGCGGCACAGCGCTGAGACGCGAGGGCATCGCGCATAGGTGGACTCGGTCCCCGAGCAGGTGCCCCGGAAAATACGGCCCCTGAATCTCGCTCTCGCCAATCCGCAAACGGCTGGATTTTCTCGCCGGGTCAAGCGCCATGATCTCGGCCGGTATCAGATTATAGAGCCCCATCAGCCGCGCGACTTCCACATTCGCGGGCTGGTCCACTACCTCGCGCGGCGTTCCCGATTGCACAATCCGGCCGTCCCGCAAAATCAGCATCTCGTCGCCGAGCTCGAGACACTCGGCGAGATCGTGAGTAACCAGAACGATGGGTGTTTTAAACTCAGACCGCACCTGCCGCAGCACTCCGTACAGGTCCGCGCGCAGCGGCGCGTCGAGTCCCCGCGCGGGCTCATCCAGCAGCAGCACGGAGGGCGCGCCAATCAAGGCCCGCGCGATGGAGCAGCGCTGCTTCTGTCCTCCGGAAACCTCGTAGGGCTTACGCCCGGCGACATCCGCGATCCGGAACCGGTCGAGCATTTCGTTCACGCGCCGGTGACGTTCGAGCCGGGGGACGCGATCCGCCGCGAATTCGAGATTACGGCGGAGCGTCATGTGCGGAAACAGCGCGTAATTCTGGAAGACATAACCGCACTGCCGCTGCTGCGGCGTGAGGTGCACGCGCGCGTCGGCGTCAAACAAAATACGATCTTCCACCAGGATGCGTCCCGCGCCGGGGCGCTCGAACCCGGCGATGCAATCGAGGGTGAGCGTCTTGCCCGCGCCGCTCGGCCCGAACAGAACGGTTACGCCGCCCTTGGCGCGGAAGTCGATGTCGAGATTAAATCCGGCGGATTCCCGTCCCACTCGGAAGCTCTTGCTGATGCGCGCCTCGATCATACGGGCCTGCGAGTGCCGAACGGGTTGGGGCTGAGCCGGTTGGCCAGGGCCAGGATCGCCAGCGCGATCCCGGAGATGACGATCACCAGAATGCGAGCCAAAGCCCCGTTGCCGGACTCCACCGCATCGTAAATCGCGACGGCCACCGTCTGCGTCCGGCCGGGGATGTTGCCCGCGATCATGATGGTGACGCCAAAATCTCCGAGAGAACGCGCGAACGCCAGGGCGGCGGCGGCGGCGATGGGCCGCCGCGCCAGCGGGACCGTGACGTTCCAAAAGATGCGCCATTCGGAAGCGCCGAGGGTGCGGGCCGCGCGCTCGTAGGAGCGATCGACCGATTCGAAAGCCGCCCGGGCCGACTTGATCAGCAGCGGCGCCGAATGGAACAGCGCCGCCACCACCGCGGCCTCCGCCGTGAAGACCAGCGGCGAACCGGTGATCCATTCGTAGAAACGGCCCACCGCCGTGTTCCTTCCGAAAACAACCAGCAGATAATAGCCGAGGACGGTAGGCGGCAAAACCAGCGGGAGCGTGATGGCGGCATCCAGCAGCTCCCGTCCGCGGAAGTCGCGACCGGCGAGAATGTGCGCGATGCCCAGACCCAGCACGAGCGCGATGCCGGTGGAGATGAGAGCCACCCGGAGGCTAAGCCACAGCGGGAACCAGTCCATGGAAATGAACGTTTAGTTTAACAGGCCGGGACGCTATTCTCGCACCGAGTTAGCGGCGATGGCCGACTCGGACCGCTGGTGGCCCCGCTCGTCGAAAAGGAGGCGGCGAAGAGTCCGTAAATCGTTCAGGATGCGCTGATTTTTATTGGTGTGCAGCGAAAGTTGGTTCAGCTTGTGGAGCACTACCTGCAGCGCTTCCTGCCGGCGCGGCTGCGAATCCTTCCCGGCGGTCTTGCACAGATCGTCGACATCCAGCAGAGCCTCGTAAATGCTTTCCTGCAAGAGATCCATGAACTCCTGCGCGCTCTCTATGGAATCGAAAGGCTGGCCCAGATCTTGCCGCATAACCCAGTATGCGCGATCAGGACGCGGCCGTGCGACGGATATCATAGATTCTGATGAATGCGAATCCCCGCGTGCTGCTGGCCGTGGCGGGACTGGCTGTCATGGTGGCCATTCTCGCGTTTCAACCGGCGCCACCGGCTTTTCTCGCGGGATGGGAATTCGCGGGCTGGATGGCACTCTCGGTCAGCGCCGGCGCAATGCTTCGAGGCCTGAGGAGAAAAGTGTTCTTCGGTTCGCGGCTGTCCTTGCATCAGGCGTTTTCCTTCGACGCGATTTTCCAGGCCGCCATTCTGTTCAACCCGCAATTGCCGTACCCGGATGTAGAGTCGGAGTTTCTCGCGCGGCATACGGGTTGGAGCCCGGAAGAGGTTGCGCCGTGGTTCCGTGTCCGGGAGGCGGCATCGCTGGCGATACCCTTATCGCTCTGCTCGGTAACGGCAATGCTGATGGGCGCGGCCTATTGGGCACTGGCGCTCGGGTTGGCCGCCATAGGCTGGACCGCTCACCGGCGCGGTTATCTCGCGCGTGAGCTCCGGGCGCGCTTTGTTCTGGCCATGGCGCTTGGCGTGGCGGCCACCATCGCGGAAGGGCTTCTGTTCACGGCCGCCGCGCGGGCCGTATCGCCCGCGGCCGAAACCGGGAGCGCGTTCCTTCTATACGCTGTCCTGCTGGCGGCGTACGAACTGTCACCGGCCCCGTTCACCCTTGGAGCGCTCGAGCTCGGGTGGTTGTCGGTATCGATTATCCCCGGCATGCGCGCCCCCGGCCTCCTCATGGCCGAGGCTTATCGACTGTTTCGCGCAGTCCCCATGCTCCTGCTCGCGATTTTCTATCTGCCCCGTTATAAGATGTCGGTCCGCGACCTCTATGACAGCCGGCTTCCTCTCGCTCTGGCGCGAACCCGCCGGAAGCGCGGGGACGCTTCCGATCGCGCCGGCCCGCTTCTCTCGGTGGTTCTTCCCGCCTACAACGAAGTCGAACGGCTGCCTCGATACCTGCCGGGCGTCATCGAGTATTGCTCGGAACTGGCAGGGGGAGGGGAGGTGCTGGTGGTGGACGACGGCAGCCAGGACGAAACAGCGAGCTACGTCGAGTCGCTCGCCGCGACGGCGCCGGCCCTGCGCCTTATCCGCCAGCCCCGGAACATGGGAAAGGGCGCGGCCGTGCGCCGTGGCGTCATGGAATCGCAGGGACGCTACATTCTCTTCGCGGATGCCGACGGCGCGACGCCGATCGCCGAATGCTCCAAGCTGTTGCAGGCGGCCGAGGATGGCGCCGACGTGGTGATCGGGTCGCGCAAGGCGGCGGGCGGCTCAGTGCGACGGGACCGGTCGGCGCTTCGCGAGTTCATCGGCTCGACGTTTTACCGGATCACGAATCTACTGGCCGTGCCGGGCATCGGCGATACTCAGTGCGGATTCAAGCTTTTCAGAAAGGCCGCCGCGCAACGAATTTTCCCCCAGCTTCGGGAAACGGGTTGGGCCTTTGACGTCGAGATTCTTTTCCTGGCCCAGAAGTTCGGGTTTTCCATCGATGAGATACCCGTGAACTGGACCGCCGTCGAGGGTTCTAAGGTTCGCGCGAAAGATGCGATTCACATGCTGGTCGCCCTGTTACGCATCCGGCGGCGTAGCGCCGGCATGACCGCAACCCAAAAGTGATAAAAAGGAGAGTCATGCACAACAAAGTTCGAATTCTCGCCCTCGCGCTATTGGGCGTGCCGGGCGCACTGCCGGCTCTCGACAACGGCCTTGCTAAAACTCCCCCGATGGGCTGGAACAGTTGGAATAAGTTCGCGTGCAACGTGAGCGAAGATCTGATCAAGAGCGCCGCCGACGCCATTGTAAGCAGCGGCATGAAGGATGCTGGTTACCAGTACGTCGTGATCGACGACTGCTGGCAGGTGAGCCGCGATGAAAACGGAAACATCGTCCCCGACTCGACGCGGTTTCCTTCCGGCCTGAAGGCGCTCGGCGATTACATCCATGGCAAAGGGCTTAAGTTCGGTATTTATTCGGACGCGGGAACCGGCACCTGCCAGAATCGTCCGGGCAGCCGCGGTTACGAGTTCCAGGACGCGCGGCAATACGCGGCCTGGGGCGTCGACTACCTGAAGTACGACTGGTGCAACGCGGGGCAACAGAACTCCGAGGCGTCGTACTCGATCATGAGCCAGGCGCTGAAAAAGTCGGGCCGGCCGATCGTGTTCAGCCTTTGCGAGTGGGGATCGACCAAGCCGTGGCTGTGGGCCAAGGACATCGGCAACCTGTGGCGCACGACCGGAGACATCGCCGATAAATGGAGCGGGTCGAAGGACGACGGCCTGGGAGTGGTGCAGATTCTCGACCTCGAGGATGGGATCGAGTCCTACGCCGGGCCGGGCCACTGGAACGATCCTGACATGCTCGAAGTCGGCAACGGCGGCATGAACAACACCGAATATCGCGCGCACTTCAGCATGTGGTGCCTGCTGGCGGCTCCGCTGATGGCCGGCAACGACATCCGCAACATGCCTCCCGAGATCCACGACATCCTGACGAACAAGGAAGCGATCGCGGTGGATCAGGATCCCGCGGGAATCCAGGGGCGGCGCGTGAAGAAGAGCGGCGAATTGGAAATCTGGTCGAAGCAGTTGAGCGACGGGGGCCGGGCGGTTTCGCTGCTGAATCGCGGCGGCGCGGAAGCGAACATCACCGTAAATTGGGCCGATCTCGGGTATCCCGAGCATCTTTCCGCCGGTGTCCGCGATCTGTGGTTGAAGAAGGATCTCGGCAAGATGAGCGGAAGCTTCAGCTCGGCTGTGCCCAGCCATGGCGTCGTGCTGGTGCGGATCCGGCCCTAGGGAACCGAATTAGTGCGACCATAAGGGTATCAGGACCACGAATGCCCATTGAAACGACCGAATCAAGGCAGTTGGATCTGCTAGTGTGCCGCAAGTGCGGCCTGCCCGGGATGATCGAGGTGAGCCGCACCCAGCTCAAACCGAATTTGAGTGTGATCTATTTGAAGTGCTCTACTTGTGGCGCGCTGACGCTAAAGGAGCAGGATCACAGGGGCTGGAATAGCCCGCTGAACTGATTGTCCGATTTCCCATGAGCCTCCGAATAAACGTTCGCGAGACCCCGGAGGCCGTGATTCTCGACCTCAGCGGCCGCATCACGGTTGGCGAACCGCTGGCGGAGTTGCGGGACTCGATCCGCGAATCGCTGGCCGGGGATCAGAAGAACATCCTCTTGAATCTCGCCGAGGTCAGCCACATCGACAGCTCGGGGCTGGGCCAGTTAATCGGCAGCTATGCGGCGGTGACCGGCCGCGGAGGCAAGATGAAGCTGCTGAAACTGCAGAACAGGGTGCGGGATCTAATGCAGGTTACGAAGCTGTTGACGGTGTTCGAAACGCATAACAACGAGGCTGCGGCGCTCCGCAGCTTCGCGCAGGCCGCGAAATAGCGCTATTTCGCGTCAAACCCGCACGTGCGCGGGGGCTGCAGCACGGGCATTGCTGGTAGGATCGATTTTCTCCGGCGCCGGCTTCTGCTGCGCGAAAGCGCTTAAAGATAGCAGCAACTTGACCTCCCGATCAAACTCGCCACGCGGTTTTCCGGCCAGCGCGAGGAGTCCAGCGTGCTCTGGATTCGGTCCAGCCGCGACCCTACGTTTTCGGTCGCCATCTGCTCCGAGTCTCTCACGACAAGAACGGATTGAACGCTTTCTCCCGCCCGATAGTGGTGCCCGGACCGTGCCCGCAATACACCACCGTCTCTTCCGGCAGAGCCATCAGCTTGGTGTGAATCGAGGTCATGAGCTGCCGGTAGTCCCCGCCCGGCAGGTCGGTGCGCCCGATCGAGTCCCGGAACAGCGTGTCCCCCGCCACCAGCTTGTTCTCCGCCGGGATCCACAGCGAGATGCTACCCTGCGTGTGTCCCGGCGTATGCAGGACATGAAAATCCGCCGGGCCGAGCGTGAGTTTGTCGCCTTCCTTCGCCGCCGTGTCGATGGACGTCCGCTCCGGTGTAGGCATGCCCAGCCACCCGGCCTGCATCTCCAGATTGTCGTACAGGACCTGATCGCTTTCGTTCATATACACGGGCGCGCCGGTGGCTTTCTTAAGCTTGGCCGCTCCCCCGATGTGGTCGATGTGCGCGTGGGTGATGACGATCGCCTTCACCTTCAGGCGGTGACGCGAGAGAATTGCCTGGATGTCGCCGATGTCGTCGCCCGGATCGACCACGATCGCCTCGCGGCTCTGTTCGTCCCCGAAAATCGAACAGTTACACTGGAGTACTCCGACCGGCAGAACCTCGTGGATCATATCCTGATAGTAGCGGTCGAAACACAAGGAGCGGAATGGACCCGACGATAGCGTTGATTCTGGGAATACTGATGAGGTGGATTCACATCACCTCGATTGTCGTGCTGATAGGGGGCGCCTTTTACGTCTGGCGGTCCCGCGAGCCTTTGTCGCCGGCCTTTCGCGTGTTGATCTGGCCCGCGATCGTGGCGACCGTCGGATCGGGGCTCTACAACTTTCTGACCAAGCCGTCTTACCCGCCGCACTATCACATGTGGTTCGGCATCAAGATGGTGCTGGCGCTGCACGTCATCGGCGTGCTGGCGCTGCTTTCGCGAGGCAACGCGCCCCAAGCGAAACAGCAAACCCGGATGGCCAGCGCCTGCATGTCGGCGTTCTTCATCATCGCCATTTCGGCCTACCTGCGGTGGATGTCGATTCACTGATGAAAGGATACGAGCAGCTACGGGAATCCGCCGCATGGCACGATCTGGGCGGGCGCGGGAAGATCAAGCTGACCGGCGAGGATCGCGCGCGGCTCCTGCACGCGATGACTACCAACCACATCCAGCAGCTCCAGCCAGGCCAGGGATGCTACGCGTTTTTTCTGAGCGCGCAGGGCCGCATTCTCGGCGACTCGAACATCCTCTGCTTCGCCGGCCACTTCCTGCTCGATACGGAGCCGGAGATCGCCGAGAAGATTTACGAGCACCTGGACCGCTTCATCATCGCCGACGACGTCACGCTCGAGAATCTTACTCCGGCGTTCGTCACCATAGCCGTCGAGGGTCCGCGAGCGGCGGATATTCTGGCGGCCAGCGGCGCGCCCGTCCCGTCGACCGATTATGACCACGCAGCGTGGGGCGCGCGTACGATCGCGCGCTTGAACTACACGGGTTCTTGCGGGTTCTTCGCCGTTGCTCCCGCCGGCGAAAAGGACGACCTTGTGCGGGCGATTGAAGCGGCGGGCGCGGCGGAGGCGGATCGCGAGGCTTTCGAAGTAGTTCGCCTGGAGCACGGCAAGCCGCGCTATGGCGACGACCTGTCGGAGCGGTATCTCTCTCAGGAGAGCAACCAGATGCAGGCGTTGAATTTCAACAAAGGGTGCTACCTGGGGCAGGAGATCGTTGAGCGCGTCCGCGCCCGCGCGCAGATTCATCGCCGGCTTTGGCCGGTGCTCATCGAGACCGCGGAAGCGCCGCCGGCGGGCGCCAAGCTGACGGCGGGCGACAAAGCCGCCGGCGAAATCACGTCCGCGGCCTTTTCCCCGGGGCTCGGCAAGGTCGCCGCGCTGGCGTACGTCCGCGTGGAGTTCGAACGGCCCGGAACCGAGCTCGATCTCGCCGGCGCCAAGGCCGTCGTCGCGGGGCCCCGGCCGTGATTCGGATCGCCAATGGACAGGGCTTCTGGGGCGATTCCCTGGATGCACCGCTTGAGCAGATCCGCCGCGGTCCCATCGACTACCTGACTCTCGACTACCTCGCCGAAGTCACCATGTCGATCCTGCAGAAACAGCGCGCCCGCGATCCACGGGCCGGCTATGCGCGCGATTTCGCCGCGATGATCGAACAGGGCGCGCGCGACATCGTGGACCGCCGCGTGAAGGTGATCGCGAACGCCGGTGGCGTGAATCCCGCCGGATGCCGCGATGCCGTTGCGGCCGCGTTCGAGCGCCAGAACCTGAAAGGCCGCCTGAAAATCGGAGTGGTCACGGGCGACGACATCCTGGCCCGCATCGATGAGTTCCTGGAGCACGGGATTTTTCTCAAGAACCTGGACACGGGCGAGCCGCTTTCGTCGATCCGCGGGAATGTCCAGAGCGCGAATGTCTACCTGGGCGCATGGCCCATCGCGGCTGCGCTGCGCCAGGGCGCGGACATCGTGATCACCGGCCGTTGCGCCGACGCCGCACTCTCGCTTGCGCCGATGATCGTCGAGTTCGGCTGGCAGCCCGGCGAGTGGGACAAGCTGGCGGGAGGAACGATTGCCGGCCACGCCATCGAATGTGGAGCGCAGTGCACCGGCGGGAATTGTCAGGTGGACTGGAGAACGATGCAGGACTTCGCCGCCATCGGGTATCCGATCGTGGAAGCCGAGCCCGACGGGTCCGCGGTTGTCACCAAGCACAAGGGCACCGGCGGGCGCGTTTCGGTGGCCGGCGTCACCGAGCAACTGGTCTATGAGATTGGCGACCCGCGCGCCTACATTACGCCCGACTGCATCGTCGACTTCACCACGGTTCAACTCCGGCAGGACGGCCCCGACCGTGTTCGAATCTCGGGCGCGCGCGGGCTTCCCGCCACGGACATGTACAAGGTGTCGATCAGCTACGCGTGGGGTTGGAAGGCCACCGGCTGCCTCGCCTATGCCTGGCCCGACGCCTATGAGAAGGCGCGGCTTGCAGACCGAATCCTGCGCGAGCGCCTGTCGCGCATTGGCTTGAAGTTCGATTCCATCCACACCGAATTTGTTGGGGCGAATGCCTGTCACGGGCCGGCCCTCTCGGGCGCTCCAGCGGCGGACATCGCCGAGGTTCTGCTGCGCGTCGGCGTGCGGTCGCACGAGAAGGGCGACGTCGAACGCTTCACCAAGGAGATCGCGCCGCTTGCGCTGAACGGTCCTCCCGTGGTTACGTACGTGGGAGGCCGCCCCAAGGTCGAGGAAATCGTGGCGTACTGGCCGGCGCTCATTCCGAAGAAAGCGATACAGGCGTCGGTCAGCGTCGAGGAGGCTTAGCATGGCTCGCATACAACTGCGCCGCATTGCTCACGCGCGGTCGGGCGACAAGGGCAACATCGCGAATATCGGGCTGATAGCGCTCCGTCCCGAGTACTACCCGGTGCTGGTCGAGCAGGTTACGCCGGAGCGCGTGAAGGAGCACTTTCGCGAGATTTGTTTGGGGCCGGTGGAGCGCTTCGAGATTCCCAACCTGCACGCGCTGAACTTCCTCCTGCACGACTCGCTCGACGGCGGGGGCACGCTTTCGCTGCGCACCGACGCGCAGGGGAAGACTTACAGCGGCGCGTTGCTGAGGATGGAGATCGATGTTCCGGAAAATCTCGTATAGCGTGGAAGCGGGCCTCGCGCGCGTCACTTTGAACCGCCCGGACAAGCGGAACGCGCTGGACGCCGAAATCATCGGCGAACTTCGTCAGGCGATGTCGGAATCCGCCGCCGATTCCGCCGTACGCGTCGTTCTGCTCTCCGGCGCGGGAAAGGACTTCTGCTCCGGCGCCGATCTCGCCGCGCTCGAGCGCGTCTCGCGGAACGGCGTCCTCGAAAACATTGCCGACGCGCGTGGAATGGCTGAAGTTGTCGTTGCCCTGCGCCGGCATCCGCGCCCGATCGTCGCGGCCGTGCGCGGGCGAGCGCTGGCCGGAGGCTGCGGACTCGCGACCGCTTGCGACATCGTCCTCGCGTCCGAATCGGCGCAGTTCGGTTATCCGGAAGTGAACATTGGGTTCGTTCCGGCAATGGTGATGGCGATCCTGCGGCGGTCGATGGCGGAGAAAGCCGCGTTCGAGTTGGTGGTCACGGGGGAGATCGTGTCCGCTGCCCGGGCACGGGAAATCGGGATGGTGCAGCGCGTCTTCGCCGACGCCGCTTTCGACGCCGAAGTGGAAGCCTACACGGCGCGTCTGGCGTCGAAGCCTGCCTCGGCCGTCGCGCTGACAAAAGCCTTGCTGTATCAGATGGACGGGTTGAATTTTGAGGCGGCGCTGGAGGCGGGGATTCAGGGGAATGCTATTGCGCGGATGACGGAGGATTGCAGGCAGGGCATCCGCCGGTTCCTGGATAAGGATGCGCTATAGTTCCGGTATGCGGTACGCGGCTCTGCTGGCCCCGTTCGTTTTAGCCGGCGCTGGCGTGCCGGCCCAAACACTCCACTTCACCTCCAAGTGCGTCATCTGGATGGCCAGTCCACACGCGCTGTAATGGGGGACTTTACCTACGACCGCAAACTCGATGTTGTCGTGCTGGTACATTTCACATTACGGAGATTCATCAACGGTGAGTCGCCGCGACGGACATCGCGGCCGCCGACCTAACTGGCGACGGCGTTCCCGATCTGGTAATTGAGTCCGTGCCAGTGGACCCCGCGCGTGGACGGCGGTTCCCCAGTTGACGCTGTGCACCGGCCTCGGCAACGGAACCTTCCGCATCGCGGAGATTGCAATTCGTTTGCCGACGTTCAATATTTCCCCCGCGAGTTCCGCGTCGTTGAACATCGGGGTTTTCGGGCCGCACTAGGCAGCCAACGCGGTTCCGAACCACACCGAGATAACCGCTTCTGCGCGGCCCTGGCGACGGCTTACCAGCAGGCGGTGGAAAGCCTGACTGACATTTCCGTGTATGTCTTGGGCATCTGGGCGGCGCAGGTAAACTCGAAGTATTCAATGGCCAGAGCGATAGGACCATGGGTTGCCTGCGATAGCGCCGCCCACCGGCAGACGGCGACGGAAAGAACGGACCTGGTCTTCGCCGAGAGAGACAACCTTATGTTTTTCTGCGCGGGAATGGCGATGGCACGTTCCTCTTCACTGGAATCGGCGGCGTTTCCACGTGGCAGTTCGGGCGCGCGTCGGTAGCCGCGGTTCGAAGGATCGCTGATATAAACGGCGACGGCAAACCGGACCTCGTTGTTCTGACGGGCACCAGTATCATCGTACTTTTGCAAACTCCGCCGGACGTATATTAAGCCCGGAAAAAGTTTTTAACGGCGGTTGAACACCTCCCACATTTCCTCCTTGTTGGCGGGCGTAGGATGAAGCCGGAGTTTATATGCACTTACTCTGGAGGATTTCTGTGACGACCACATTGAGGGTCGCCTTGGTTATCGCGGCTCTCATCGCCGTTCCAAACGCCAGCGCGGCACCGGTTTACCGACTGATTGCCTGGAACGACCTCGGCATGCATTGCATGGACGGCGATTATTCCGTTTATGCCATCCTGCCGCCCTACAACACAATTCATGCGCAACTCGTGGACGCGAACGGCAAACTTGTCCGGACCCCCGCTGGGATCACCGTGACATATGAAGCGATTGCAGACCCGAGCGGCTCCATTAACACTTCATCCGCCAAGAAAACAAATTTCTGGAAATACGTACAGAAGATATTTGGCGCATCGCCGCTCCCCGATACCGGGCTGACCGGCAACGCCATGCCGGGCGCGGCCAACAAGCCGCAAAAGACGGTCTTCGATGTAGCAAAGAACTGGTTCACCGCCGATGCTATTCCGATGACCCCGTTCGACGACACCGGGGCTAAGAATTACTATCCGATGATGCGGATAAAAGCGCGCGATTCCTCCGGCGCCTTGATAGCCGAGACGGATATCGTGCTGCCTGTTTCCGACGAGATGAGTTGCCGCACGTGCCACGCCTCTGGCTCCGTGCCAGCCGCGAAACCGGCTGCGGGCTGGGCCTGGGACCCGATCGTGGAACGCGACTACAAGCTGAATGTGGTGCGCTTGCATGACGACCGCCAGAAGGGCTCGGCCGCGTACGCGTCGGCTCTGCATTCAATGAACTACAACCCCGCGGGCTTGGGCGCGACCGTTGCCGCCGGACAGCCCATCCTGTGCGGCGCCTGCCACGCGAGCAACGCTCTTGGCACGGCGGGGAAAGCGGGAACTCCGGCGCTGACCGCATCCATTCACGGCTACCACGCGCATGTCATCGACCCGGCGACCAACGTGCAGCTAGGGAACGCAACCGACCGATCGGCCTGCTACCGGTGTCATCCCGGCTCGACCACAAAATGCCTGCGGGGCGTGATGGGTAGCGCCGTCGACGCCAAAGGCAATCTGGCGATGCAGTGCCAGAGCTGTCACGGTGCGATGGCCAAGGTCGGTGATGCTTCGAGACGGGGCTGGCTCGACGAACCGGCGTGTCAGAACTGCCACACGGGAACGGCGCTATCCAATAGCGGCCTCATCAGGTATACGGACGCGTTCTCTGGCGGCGTACTCAGGACGCCGGCGGACCTCACCTTTGCGACGGTACCGAACACGCCTGTGTCGGGCGCGTCGCTATACCGCTTCTCCACGGGGCACGGGAAGTTGTTCTGCGAAGCCTGCCATGGCAGCACCCATGCGGAGCTAGCCAGCTCGGAATTGAACGACAACGTCCAGAGCATGGCGGCTCAAGGCTACGCGGGCACTATCACCGAATGCACCGCATGTCACAACACACCGCCAATCGGCCTCAACGGACCGCATAACATGCACCCGGTGGGCCAGGCCTGGGTGGACACGCACCACGATTACGCCGATAACGGGTATCAGGCCTGCCAGTCCTGTCACGGGGCGGACCTAAAAGGCACGGTCCTGTCCCGCGCATCTACGTCGCGAACGCTGACCAGCGACCTGGGGACCCTCAAGCTGTGGCGCGGGTTCCAAGTGGGCTGCTATGCCTGCCACTCAACGCTGGGTTTCAACCAGCCGAGCACGAACGCGGCTCCGGTGGCAGTCGACGCAACTATCTCCCTGAACTCGGGAGCATCGGCTTCTGTGCCGCTGAATGCCGCAGATCGGCTTGGCACCGCTGTCTCGCTCCGAATGGTCCAACAGCCGCAGCATGGGAGCGTAACTGCTCAAGGCAACACCGCTACGGTGTATACGGATCCGAGCTACGAGGGATCCGACGTCTTCACCTATGCTGCCTCCGACGGTTTGGTGGATTCGAATCTAGCGGTTGTGCGGATCGAGACTAAGGCCAAGGTGCGGCCGCAATTCGAAGCCGCCGACGTCCGAAACGCCGCCAGCTACGAGAGCGGCCGAGTCAGCCCGGGCCAACTCATCTCCATCTTCGGTACGGGGCTGGGTGGAACGGAGCCTTCCCACGCTGAGATTAACTCGGGAGGCATGGTGGAGAGGTCCCTGGGTGGAACTCGCGTCCTTTTCGGAGACATTCCGGCGCCCATCACCTACGCATCCGAGAAGCAGGTGAACGCCATTGTTCCTTTTTCGGTAGGAGGGCAACTTCTGGCCAGCATCGCCGTGGAATATAACGGAATCCGGTCGAGTCCGGTATTGCTTCCGGTGGTGAGCTATACGCCGGGCGTATTCTCGATGGATGGCTCGGGGGCGGGACAGGCCGCAGTGCTGACCTTCGATGAGAAGCAGCAGATGTGGCTTCCGAATTCGCCCACCCGGCCGGCGTCTCGGGGTTCCATCATCGCCGTCTTCGCAACCGGTGCGGGCGCATACTCGGACGGCGTTTGGGACGGCACGGTCATGGCCTCTCCAAATGACATCGAGGGAGGACGCGACCTGGACGTTTTCATCGGCGGTAATGAGGTCGAGGTGCTGTATGCAGGCGCAGCGCCGAAGCTGTTGGCCGGCATTGTCCAGTTGAATGTGCGGGTGCCTGACACGACTCAGGTGGGGCGCGCGGTGCCGATCGCGGTGCGAATCGGCGGGGCGTTCTCGGCTGGCAGCACCACGATCGTGGTGCAGTAGTTCGGGGTCCGTGAGGGCGCGGCGATCCAGATTTCTTCTGCGCCGCGCCCGTTCTTCGATCTCTGGTGTCGTGGTGAAGGAATCCCCTTGACTTCACGGCACGCGGAGCCAGCATATCTGTGGGGAGGTTCAAGATGTCGGTCAGAGCTCAACACATTCATGAGGTCGAGGACAAGGTCAAGGCTTCGCTCTACGTCGCTTCGAACTCCTCTTTCGTCCTCTCCATCCTGATGGTGCTCATACTGGCGGTGGTCTTCGCAGTTGCCAACCGCCCGTAACGCCGGGTGTTAAAATTCCCGGTACGATGCGACTCGCAGCCGTACTGCCCGCCCTCTGCCTGATCTTCGCTCCCGCATTCGCCCAAACGCGCTCCATCGTGGTGCACGCCGCGCGGTTGCTCGACGTCGAGACCGGCAAAACGCTCAGCCCCGGGGAAGTGCTGGTCCAGGGCGACCGTATTGTCGAAGCCGGCTCAACCGTGGCCCATCCGCAAGGCGCCGAGATCATCGACCTCGGCGACCGCACCCTGCTGCCCGGCCTCATCGATGCGCACGTGCACCTGTTCCTGCACCCCGGAGCCGAAGATCTCCAGACCGTCGTGGAGTCCGTTCCACAACGAACCATCGTCGCCGTCCTCGCCGCCAGGGACGATCTCATGGCCGGGTTCACGGCAGAACGCGACATGGGCACGGAAGGCGCAGGTTCGGCCGATACCGCCGTCCGGGACGCCATCGATCGGGGGCTCATTGCGGGCCCGCGCCTCCGCATCAGCGGCAACGCGGTGGATATTCCGGGCGGCCATGAGGACGCGATCCACTACAATCCCGAACAGCACGTTCTGCCAAACGCCACCTGGGCGAACGACGCCGCGGAGTTGGTGAAGGTCATCCGGCAGCAGTTCAAAGAGGGCGCTGACTTCATCAAGATCTACGAGACCGGGCACGATTCTCTCCGCGACGGGAAGTTTTGGACGCCATATCAATACACGGAGGCCGAGCTGAGCGCCGCTGTGAACGAAGCCGCGCGCGTCGGGAAGCGCGTGGCCGTCCACGCCACCGGCGAGCCGGGCACGCTGTATGCCGCGCGCGCCGGAGTGGTGTCCATCGATCACGCCGATGCGCTGGCCGAGGAAACCATGCGCCTCATGCGCGAGAAGAACATCTACGCGGTCCCGACGTTCACGATCTCCGAGTATTTCGCGGACCACGCCGCATCGCCCGAAGACGGCGCGCGCCAGCGCCGCATGCTGGACATGCACGCGAGCGAGTTCCGCAAGCAGCTAGCCGCCGGCGTCCCGGTGGCGATGGGCTCGGATGTTGGGCCCTTCCCGCACGGAACCCAAGCCCGCGAATTTGTGCTGATGGTGAAGTACGGTATGGCTCCGCTGGCCGCGATTCAGGCCGGCACCGTCAACGCCGCGCGGCTGCTTGGATGGGAGGGCCGGATCGGCGCGCTCAAACCGGGCTACCTGGCCGATATCGTCGCCGTTTCCGGAGACCCGTTGCGCGACATCGGAGCACTCGAAAACGTCGCGTTCGTAATGAAAGGCGGAGTCATCTACCGCCGTTGAGCTATCCGGGATAACTTCCCGCGATGTAACTCTTGAGGTGCGCGATCGACTCCTCGTGCGACGAAATGATCCAGTTCACCAGATCCCCTATGGAGACGATTCCCGTCACCCGGTCATTCTCGACCACGGGCAGGTGCCTCACGCGGGCGTTCGTCATGATGTGCATGCAGTGCTCCACCGTGTCCGCCGGGCTCACGAAGATCACGCGCGGGGTCATGATTTCGCTCACCAGCGTGTCCCGGGAGTTGCGCCCCTGCAAAATCACCTTGCGGGCGTAGTCGCGTTCGGAAATGAGACCGGCCAGCGCTCCGGATTCGTCCAGCACCGGCATGCAGCCAATCTCGCGCTCAGCCATCCTTTCGATGGCGTCGTAAACGGTAGCGTGGGGAAGGATGGACCAGATTTGGCCGCCCTTATATTCGAGTACCGATCGAACTGTGTCTTGAGGACTCATACGGGGATTCCTCCCAGAAGTAGTGCGTTGATAGTAATAGACGCCGCCTACCGCCGTCAAGTGGCTGCGCTGGAGGCGGTAGACTAGTATCGGTGTTGCGTCTTCTGGGCATTGCCCTTTTTATCCTTTCGAACGGTAGTGTTTTCGCTTCTCTGCCTCCGTTGGTTTGTCCCGCCGGCGGCCCCATCGGCAGTGTCGATTTACGGGTCGCGTCGCCCAGGTCCCCCGCCGCCGCTCCGTTACCGCTGCGGACCATTAACCGGCTGGAGGAAGGCGATACTCTCATCTACCGGCCGCTCCTTCGCTCGTCTGAACAACGCAAGGGAGAGGTCACGTTTGTGCTCGTGCCCGCCAACAAGACGGCGGCGGGCGAGAACCTGCTGATCCTCGATCCGAAGCCCGCACGGGAAGCACAGCAATGGAAAGTGCCGTGGCGGGTGGGGGTGGTCGCGTTCGTCTACGGGCCATCGGGCTTGAGCGCGAAGAAAGTCCGGAACTTCCTCTCTCGCGACGACGAGCTCGTGGCTCAACTGGCGGACTACGCCGAGAAAACCGCGCAAACGGAAGCGCTGATTGCGGCGCTGTCGTCGCCGAACAGCTCGGCCGCGGCGGTGGAATCCGCGCTGCACGGCTTCTCCTCGCAGTACGGCCTCAACGTTCAGATCGACCGGAACGCGGCGCCGAATCAGCAGGCGATGACGCTGTTCCGGACGTTGAATCCGGCGATCGCCAGCTACGATCCGATCTCGTCGCAAGGCTCGGGGCAGTTCGCGCAGACCGCCGGGCTGGCCACATCCGTCGCCACCCTGTTCTTCGGCAGCCCGGTCGGACTTGCCGCGGGAGGCACGGCCATGCTGCTCGAATTGGGCCAGGTCGCATTTCCCAAGGCCCAGTTCCGCTCCTCGTTCTCGCAGACCATACCGAACGATGGACTCGGCCTGTGCGGGCGCCGCGATCCCGTGCCTCCACACACGCGGGTCGTCTATCTGTGGGCGTCCAGAGTGCCCAATAGCGGTCCGCCTCAGCTCTCGATCGAGAAGGAGAACTTCCTCCCCGCTGCCTTGAAGTCTCCGGTTCCGGTGAGCGTATCCGATACCGACTGGAAGTTTGTGGACCGCGCCCGGTCTTGGGCCGTGCAGGCTGAGGACGGCAAGATTATTCCCATCGCCGTCCAGAAACTCGGCGATACCAAGCTGTTGGAACTCGACCTCAGCCAAGTCAAACCGGGCAAGTACAATCTGGTGGCGAACTGGGACTGGGACCGCTTCCAGGTCAAGGGCCATGTCGAGGTCCAGCCGCTCAGTGACTTTGCCTCCGCCGGCCTGGTGGCGTCGTCGCAGGACCTTCTTGTCGGTAAGACCGGCAAGGTGCCTGTCACGGTGCAAGGCGCCGACTTCGAGTTCATCATGAAGGTGGACATCGAAAAGGTGAACGACAAATTCGCATCGCCCGCTCCGGTGCCTTTCGTGCTGCCGCGCGGTGTCCGGCAAGGACCGCAGGACAAGATGGACATCCAGGTCAACACGATCGATCTCGATCCGGGTCCGTATAAGCTGCTGCTGTCGCAAGTGGACGGGAAGACGCACGCCGTGAACGTGAAGATTCTCCCCGCGCCTCCGAGCATCGACAATTTCCCGGTGGTGCTGAATCAGGGCGCTTCCCAGATCGAGTTCCGGCTCAGAGGACAAAGACTCGATCTCTTGAAGCGAGTTGAGGTGGCCCGGGGCCTCGCCGTTCTCGGACCTCCCTCCGGCTCGGGCGAGCGCTCGCTCAGCCTGCACATGTCCTCCGAGATCGCCGGGGGCACGGGACTCGCGGTAAGGGCTTATGTCCAGGACCGGACGGAGCCGCTCACCTTCGCGGACGCCGTGCGCATTGTCGGACCCCGGCCCATGATCACCGAGATCCGAATTTCTCAGCCGCCGGACGCGAACGTTCAGCTCAGCGCCGGCGAACTGGCTGGCGGAACGTATCTCAGCGCCATCCTGCGCGTGCAGCACATTCAATCGAACAGCACGGTGACACTTGGCTGCGAGCAGCAGCCCGATCCGAGCATCACTCTTCATCTCGGGGACCGCTCGGGCGCGTCGCGCCTCCAGCAACTGGCGCCCGATCAATTGTTCCTTTCGCTGGATACCAGCGTGTGGCTGAACGGGTGCATTCTCGAAGCGACCGTGGCAAATGGCCAGGAGACCCGATCCGATGTGTCGCGTTTGGGCCGCGTCGTCCGCGTTCCGAAAGTAGAGCGCTTCGAGCCGGGGATGGAGACCGCCGGATCCGATGAGATGCAGGCGGTGCTGATCGGCCAGAACCTCGAGACCATCGAGAAGCTGGGCTGGAATGCCGGCCAAAGCGAAACAATTGCAACGCTGCCGCTGCCGCTCGCGACCGACTCCAGCAAGCAGGAGTTGCAGGTTCGAATCCCGCGGCCTCCGGATGCGCAGGCGGCATTGCTCGTGTGGCTTCGCGGCGAATCGCGGCCCCGGTTGACGCGCGTTCATTTGCGAATGCCTCCGGTGGGGCCGCCGGCGCTTCCCACAGCCGCGCCGATCGGCACCCGGTAAGATCATTTCATGATTGATTTTCGACGCCGCTCTTTCCTTGGCCTGATGGCCGCTTCCGCGATCCCAGCCCACGCACGCAAATTGCAGACGGTGGGCGTGCAACTTTACACCTTGCGCAGGGTGTTGCCGAAGGATCCGCTCGAGATTCTGCGCGCTGTCGAGAAGATGGGATATCGCGAAGTCGAAGTCACGCAGGACGACATGGAGAAGATCTGGCCGAGCCTGAAGCAGACTTCGCTCCGACCGGTGAGCCTGCACATGGCCACGGACCTGTTCACCAAGGAGCAGGCCAAGCTGCCGGCGGCGTTACAGATCGCGAAACAACACGGCTTCGAGTACGTCGTCTGCCCGTGGATCGAGCCCAAGGACCGCGGCGGAATCGACGTGATGCGCCGTCTCGGAGACAGTCTCAACAAGGCAGGCGAGATGTGCCGCAAGGCCGGATTGCGGCTCTGCTATCACAACCACGCGTTCGAATTCGCTCCCGCCGAGCGCCGGACGTTGCTCGATGTACTGATGGATGCGGCCGATCCCAAGCTTGTGAGCCTGGAGCTCGACATCATGTGGGCGCGCGTCGCCGGCGTGGATCCCGCGGCGGTGCTGGTGCGATTTGGATCGCGCATCCCGCTGGTGCATTTGAAAAGCATCGCGCGCGGCTTCGGCCGGAGATTCGACGAAAATCTGCCGTCGAAAGCATTTCAGGACCTCGCTCACGGCGTCATCGATCTGGTCCCGGTGCTGAAAGCGGCGGCGCAGGCGGGCGTGAAACACTACTTCGTGGAGCAGGATGAGACGCCGGGGAATCCGATCGATTCGCTGCGCGCGAGCTATCAACACTTGCAGACGCTGGATTTTTGAGTTTAGCGGAATACGCCGGTGTGACCCAGCGAATACCGCCCCGGCTGCGGGTATACGCACAATCCGTGCGGCCCCTTTCCAACCGGAATGCGCGCCAGCAGATGGCCGTCGTTCGTATCGAACGCGTACACCTCCTGGTGGTATCGCCCGGACAGCCACAGCACTTTCCCGTCGGCCGACACGCCGCCCATGTCCGGACTGCCGCCGTACGGGATCGTCCATTTCTGAACCACCTTGCGAGTGGCGAAATCGATCACCGATACGCTGCCCTCGTCGCGGTTCGAGCAGTACAACACCTTCGAATCGCGGCTCGCGTACAGGCCGTGCGCGCCGGTTCCCGTGGGGATGAACGCCACGTACGCGAGCCGCTCCGGATCGATGACGTGAACGCCGTCGGCCATCATGTCGGCGACGTAGAACAACTTCCCGTCCGGCGAAGTCTTGACGTCCTGCGGCATGCGGTCCGCTTCGGTCGGCATTTTTCCGCCGCCGTGGTGGACTCGCGTGCCCTTGTGCGCTGCATGCAACTCGCCTGGCAGCTTTAGTACGCCCAACACCGCTCGCGACGCGACATCCACCTTCACCAGTTCGCCGCTGAATTCGCAGCTTGCGATGAGGTATCGCCCGTCGGCCGCGAAATCCATGTGGTCCACGCCGCGGCAGGGAACCTTTACCCCGTGGGACAGCTTCATCGTCCGCGCATCGTAGAAATCGAGGCGGTGCTCGCGCTCCGCCACCACGATGGCGTACTTGCCGTCCGGCGTGTAGTACATGTTGTACGGGTCCTTGACGAAAATCGTCTCGCCTTTCTTGCCCGTGGCCGGATCGATGCGGGTGAGGCTGTCTCCGAGATCGGCCAGAACCCATAGCGTTTTCAGGTCATACGATGGCGTAACGTGCTGCGGCTGCCGGCCGACGGCGAAATGGTCGATCACTCGGAATGTCTTGGGATCGATCACATCGACCGTGTTGGAACCGCTGTTCGGGACGTAAACGCGGGCGGGATAATTCCGCACCGTCGGGCTGAGCATGCCGGCCCGCGCCTCCGAGTAAATGTCCATCGGTTCGAGGACGGGAGGCATTCCCCGCAGTCCGGAAGCGCGGGCAGGCGCCGGCTCGGCGGGCCGCTTACATCCGGAGCAGATCGTGAAGATTACAAAAAGAGGAACGAAGAAACGCATCGGTAGACTGGACTCACCCTCCCAGTCTACCGAGGTTCCGGGTCGTTTTCATTCGGTCTTTCATGTAGTGGTCCAGCATCGCGCTTGATATTTCCAGGGAAGACGGCCACACGCCACCCGTCGCTCCGGCGCGGCGCTGATCCAGTCTCTCAATCCGCTCCGCCAAGCTCCGCCCTTCCATGCCGCCGTGCGTTCTCAAGGCTTTTGTGATCGCCAGTGCGTCGGCCGAGGCAGGATCCCCCATTGGCCGCATGTTCCAAAGCGCCCAGCTGCCGTAGTCCTTGAAGGCGCGGCGGTACAGACTCCCTAGATCATCTGTTTCCGTCACTCGGCCGGTCATGGTGCGTCGTCTCGGTTTGTCTCGATTCTAGCTCGGCTTACGCCGGAAGTACCAGAAGATCGGCAGCCCCGCGGCAATTGCCGCCAGCCCGAGTATGTTCTGCGTCGGGTTGGTCCAAAGGGTATTGATGAGCAGCCACCCGGTGACGATCAGGAACAGGATGGGCACCACCGGATAACCCCACGTGCGATACGGGCGCTCGACGTCTGGTAAACGCCTTCGGAACAGGAACACCGAAGCGGTGGTCATCCCGTAGAGAATCCAGGAAGCGAAAATCACGGCGTCGGTCAGCGAATCGTAGGAACCGGAGAGCGCCAGGACGCTCGCCCAACTGGCCTGCGCCACCAGCGCGCGCACAGGGACGTGAGTACGCGGTGAGACCTTCGCCAACGCAGGGAAGAACACGCCGTCGCGGGCCATGGCGAAGGGCACTCGCGAGTTCGCCATTACGGATGCGTGAAGCGCGCCGAAGGATGAGGTAAACAGCGCGATGGCGATCAGCGCGACGGCCGATGGGCCGAGGAAGCGCGTTGCGACTTCGGTCGCCACAGAAGAGGACCGCGCCACGCTTGCAACTTCGGTCGGCGTCAACACGAAATAGTACGCCGCGTTGACAAAAACATAGAGCGCGCCGACGATGAACATGCCGCCGATGAATGCCAGTGGGATGTTTCGCTGCGGGTTGCGGACCTCTCCCGATAGCGGAGTGAGGTTGTTCCAACCGTCATAGGCCCAAAGCGCGCCGAGCATCGCCGCCCCGAATCCGGCCAATCCACCGCGCGCGCCGGGAGAAACTCCCTCGCAGGAACCACCGGTATTCAGGAGCGCAAAGTGACCCCAATTGCCCTTCGCGAGCGCTACTGCGCCGGCGCCGACGGCCAGCACCAGAGCGATCTTGATGAAGGTCAGGACAGACGCGGTGTTGCCGCTGATTCGGATGGCGGCGCAATTAATGAGCGTGACGCTCCAGATGGCGGACAGCGCGATGACAGCGAGCCAGCCGACTGGGAACGCGTGCCCGAACAGGTGGAAGGCAAACCATGCGCCCTCCAGCGCGCCGCCCATCAGAATGTTCAGAAAGATGGCGCACGCGATTGCGAGAGCCGCCTGCGCCGCGGTTTTTGCAATGGCGAAAACGGTCCAGCCGTAGAGATAGCCGGTCGTTCGCCCGTAAGCTTCGCGAAGAATGACGTATTCGCCTCCGGCCCTCGGCATCATCGAGGCGAGTTCCGCGTAGGTGAGCGCACCGGCCAGCGCCAGCAGCCCCGACACGATCCAGACCGCCATCACGGTGACTGGCGATTCCACGTTGCAGGTCATGACGCGCGTCTTCAGGAAGACGCCGGTGCCGATCATGTTCGCGATGTTGACGCTGGTCGCGGCGATCAGCCCGAGGCCGCGAACCAGCGACGCCGAACCGGGCGCTTCGTTGGGCATGAATCAGTTTTTCGAGTATAGCAAAGTCGGGTTAGACGCCGAACAGAATGCATCGGGTTTGTTGCCCGGTGAGCCGGGAGAGCGCCAGCGCGTACCAGCGCAACTGCGCTTCGTAGTGAGCGCGGCGCGGCGCCAGGTCCACGTCGGTCTTGAAATCGACCACGGTCCAGATTTGGTTTTCCAGGAACGCCAGGTCCAACGCCCCTTCGAGCATGCGCCCGTCCTCCAGGCGGTAGAGCAGCGGGAGTTCGCGATGCACTTTGGCGGCCCTGCGCGCGCGCTCCATCACCGGATGACGCAGTGTCTCTTCGACGGCTTGAATGGCCGCTTCCGTCTCCTCGGTTGTCGCGCCGGAAATGCGGGCCTGCGATTCGGCGGCCTGCCGTACAGCGCTTCCATCGAAAAGAGCCTCGCGCAGGACCGCATGGACGAGCGAGCCGAATCTGCGGCCCGCGGGCCGGGCGGGATCGCGCGGCGCCGTTTCCATCGCGACTTCGCATTCAAAGCCGGCCGGCGATTCCGTAATTTCGCTTGGCGAGAACACATCCAGCGTGGGCCGCGAACCAGACGCGATCAGCGCCGCTCGATGCGATGTCCACGCTTCGTAGGCCTTCAGGCTTGGGCCGTCGTCGCCGCTCAGCATGGCGTGCCACGGCAGGCCGAACTTCTCTTCGACGCGCAGCTTTAACTTTTCAGGGCCCCACCACACGACCTCGTGCCCTCCTTCACGAGGACGGTGCGCACCCGGCTTCACCGACATTTCGTTTCGCTGGTCGTACTCGGCCGGCCGCGACAGCACGGTTCGATATCCGAAAGGCGGACAACCGGCGGGCACGGTCGCCCAACGCCAGCGATCGCGGGCCGGATAAACGGCTTTGTTCAACGGCGAGAGCCACCCGTCGCGCTCCTCGTCGCCCACCACCGGCACCACCAGCAGATCCCGCGCCCGCGTTGCCGCCACGTAAGCCACGCGCACGCCTTCCGCCTTTTCGCGCTCCCGCTCAAGCGGCTCGTTTTCGGTCAGTTCGTGCGGCGCGCACCAGAGCAGCCGCGTCGCGCAGAGACGCCGCTCGGTATCGATGTAGCGGTCGGGGTCGCCGGATTGCAGCTTCGCATTCATGTCGGCGAGAATGACAACCGGAAACTCGAGGCCTTTCGCGGCGTGCACGGTCATCAGGCGGACGCCCTCGGCGGCCTCCTCAACCATGGGCGCTTCGGCGGATTCGGTGCGCTCGGCCCGCGCATTTAGCTCATCGACGAAGCCCCGAAACGAAAGCCCTCCTCCGATCTCGAACGAACGCGCCAGGTCGGTCACTCGATAGACATTGCCGAGGACCTGGTTCCCTCCCGGCCGAAACGCGAATCCGGCATGAGCGCGTGTGGTCTCCAGCAGCGAATTCAGAGTATCGGCGATGGCACGGCGGTTGCGGCTCCAGTGCAGTTCCCTCAAGATATCGAGCGAGTCCGCTATCGGCTGCAGGTCCTCGTGAACGGCCTTGTCTCGCGGCACCAGCGGATGCAATCGCCCCACGGAAGCCCGGTAGCGCAGCAGCAGGTTATCGCTGATGGCGAACAGCGAACCGTGCAGCGTCGCATACACCGAGAGTTCGTCGTCGGGCCGCTCGATCGCCTGGCAAGCGGCACGCAGCGTTTCGACTTCCTCGCGCTCGTGAAACGACTTGGAGCCGACCAGCAGGTGCGGAACCTCGCGGGCCTCCAGCGCCCGGATGTAGGGCCTCGTGACATCCTCGCCATTCTGGAGGAAACGGCGAAACAGAATCGCGATATCTCCGGTGCGAATCGGCCGCAGCTCGCCCGTGTCGCTATCGGAAACCCGCCAGCCGCTCTCGTGGACGAGCCACCCGGTATAGGCGGCGACGATGTCCGGCAGGCATGCTCCAATGGCGTCCTTGCTGACTCGAGTGGTTCCATACGGGTGGGGCGCAGGAAGCGCAACTACGGCTGGCTGCCCTTCGATCGCGTCGCGGCATCTTTCAAGCGCGACGTAGTCGGTTTGCCCGGCGGCCGGATCCTCCACGATCTCGGGAGCGAAAGCGGCATTGATGCAGGATTGCATGGGTTCGACGGCGCGAAAGCTGCGCGTTAGGTAAAGCAATTCGACGCCGCGGGAAACAAGCCGGTCGCGAATCTCCTGGTAGAGCAGAACGTCGGCCCGGCGGAACTTGTAGATCGACTGCTTGGGGTCGCCGACTATGAAAAGCTTGCCGGGAACGGGCGCGACTTTGAACCAATCGCCCTCGGCCGGATCGTCGGCGGAGAGCAACAGGAGCAATTCGGCCTGGAGCGGATCGGTATCCTGAAACTCGTCCACGAAGATGTGCGAGAAGCGGCGCTGCAGCCAGTTCCGAACCTCCGCGTCGTCCTTGATTAGGTCGCGCACTTTAATGAGCAGGTCTGTAAAATCCAGGCGGCCGGCGCGGCTCTTCAGATCGTCGTAGCGCTGAACGAGGCTGCGCATCTCGGACTGTAGCAGCGCCGCGAGATCGGCGTCGGCGTGCTGGCGGAAAAGGTCCAGGCGCGCCAGAACGAGCTGACGAAGCGCGACCACATGCTCCCGGAGAACCCCGTCCGCAAAGGCCCCGCTCCCCTTCTTCGTGTCCCGCTTCAGGTCGCGCGGAAGTTTTACCAGCAATGCCTCGAGGGTGTCGTAATCCCGCGCGCCGCCGGATTCCGAACGCTCCACCCATGTCGCAAGTTCACGAGCGGGGCTTAGCGCCCGCGCGAGGTTGTCGTTTTGGCGGCATTTTGCGCTTACGGTGGCGAGTTGGACGACCACTTCCAGCACGTCGTCGATCTGGCGCTCGCGGTCGAAGTGGGGCCTGGCCCAAGGTTCGGGAAAATCGCGCCACTCGACCAGTTTCCATCCGGCCATCTGCAACTGCTCGGTTGCGGAAAGACTTCCGGGATCGCCCCATGCGAGACGGGCGAGCGCGCGGCGAAGTCCCGGAGGGCTCTCCTCCAGCGCGTGCTCGAACCAGCCGCGGAACGCCCGGCGGTAGAGAGCCCGCGTCTCCTGCTCCGCCGCCTCGACGAACGCCGGATCGATCCCCGCCTCCACCGGACGTTCGCGCAGAATCTGCGCGCAGAAAGAATGGATGGTGCCGATGGCCGCGTCCTCAAGGTGTTGCAGCGCGCGTTCGATGTTGAAGCCTTCGTCGCCGCTCGCCTGATCGCGCGCCTCGTCGAGTTTCTGCCGCAACAGCAGTTTCAATACGCCGGCCGCTTTGTGGGTGAACGTGACCGCTACAATCTGGTCGATGGTTGCGCGTCCGCGACGCAGCATCGCCACGATCCGGTTCACCAGTTCCGTGGTCTTTCCCGTTCCGGCAGCCGCTTCCACGCACAGGCTGCGATCGAGATCGGTCGAGATGATCTCCCTTGCGCGTGAGTCTCCGATTGGCGCGGGGGCAATCACGGCATGCTCCGGATGTAGTTCAGCGATTCCAGCGATTCCTTAGGTTTCCGTTTTGCGCGCGTCTCTTCGTAGGGACCGCAGACGATGCGGTAATCGCAAAAGTCGCAAGCGCCGGGCGAGGGCGCGGGCGGCAGAAACCCGGTTTCGATCGCGGAGTCGATAGTCCGCAGCGCTTCGGCGAGGAAGCGACGCGCGGGCTCGCCGAGCTGGATATCGACCGGCGTGAACCCTCCGCGCTGCGTGCAGAAGAATAGCCGGCCGCCCTCGACAGGCGTGCCGAGCATCGATTCGGCGGCCAAGCCGTAGAGCGCCGGTTGCAGCACCAAGCCGCCGCCCACAAAAGCGGGCTCTTGCGGCGGCGCCTTCCCGGTCTTGTGATCGGTGATGCGGAGGGCGTTGCGATGCCGGCTCTTCTCGATCAGGTCAATCGCTCCGCGCACGCGCATGCCGTTCAAAATGATCACTTCCTCCGCCTGGCTGTGGGGATCCCGCCCGGTGGCGCCGGCCAGGCCGAAGGCGAGCTCCGCATGCAGGGTCCGCCACTCCGCCCGATCCGCCCACCAGTGACGCGCCCAGCCGCGCAGATCGTTGCGCATGTCCTCAATCTCGGTTTGCCAGACGCGCTCGATGGCCGGCGCCAGGTCCTCGCGGTACTTCGCCTCGACATCTTCCAGCGCTGCGTCCAACGCCCCGAGTGTTGCGTCCAAGGACTCCGGCTGCTTCCGCATCACCGACTGGAAGAACTGGAACTGCGTCTCGTGAAAAAGCGCGCCGCGGGTTAACGGGTCCATCTGTTCGATGCCGGCCTTGTCCTCCTTCTGCCGCAATTGCGCCACCGCGTGCAGGTAGAAGCGGTACGGGCACGCAGCAAACTGCTGCAGCGACGAGGCCGAATAGGATCGCTTGTCTAGACGGTGGCCGCAGAGAATTTCACGGCCCGGCGTATCGATGTTGATCAGCCCGTCCGCCGTCTGCCACTTGCGCTCCCACCGCATGTACCGCGCGCGAAGCGACCGGGCCAGATGGGTGTGGCGTTTGAGATACGCCGCGCCTCCCTCCATTCCGCGATGGCCCTCGAACCACGCCAGATCGAATTCGGTCTCGTCGATCGCATCGGCCGGCGCATTGGGAGCGGGCCAAGCAAGCTTCACGTTCGCGCGCTTCCGGGTGCCGGTCTCGAACGCACGCAGCGCCGGAACGCGGCCCTCGATGGCGCGCGCCACTTCCAGCGCATAGAAAGAGGGAACTCGAGCTTTACCCTGCGCGAGGTCCATGCTCGGATACGAGACGATCAGGCGGGATGTCGCGGAATTTGCGGCGGTGCGCAGTAGTTGCCGCTCGTCAGCCCGGGCATCGTCCCGAGTTCGCAGTTCCAACGCGATCCGGCGCCGCGCATCATCCAGCAGCAGAGGGTCCTCGAACTGTTTCCCCGGGAAAAGGCCCTCGGCCAGACCGGGCAGAAACACGGCCTGGAACACACGCCCTCGGGCTTCCTCGACGGAACCCACGAAGACACGGCCATAGCGCCGGCGGGCAGGCTCCCGGCGGAGAAATCGAAGACGATCGTTGAGGACGCCGGTCACTTCGTCGAGTTCGACCGGACCGATATCGGCCATCGGTTCCAGTTCATTCAGAACAGCAATCACCGTGGTGGGATGCTGTAGCGCCGAGCGGGCCAGCCGGTCGAGTTGTTCCAGCCACTCGCCCCAGGAGGCTTCGCGCGGCAAGGCTCCGAGCAGGTCGATCAACGGCAGCGCGAACCGTTCCAGCGCTCTCAATTTGACGAGCTCTTCCGTGAGATGCAGTCTCCGCGGTTCGTCTTCGGTGCCGAGCGACGCCAGGCGAAGCTCCATTTCGCGCTCCAGTCCCCGGAGCCTGCGCGCCCATCGCTCGCGCCCGCCCACCACGGCCGCATCCACCAGCATCCGTTCCCAGGCGATCGGCGTCGCCACTGTTGCGCGAGTTTCTCCAACCGGCTCGGCTTCACCAACCGGCGCGGCGGTGAACGCGTTCAGCAGTTCATCGTCCGGCGGGACATACGAAGGTGGCTGCTCGACCGGCGCCCCGTCGGCATCGAGCGCGGGAATTTCTCCGAGCGACAGGTACTCGGCGAACCGCGTGGCCGAACATCGCTCCGACGCACACGCCAGCAGCGCCAGAAATGCCCGCCCGGCCGGGTCGGGACGCGCCACTCCACGGCTGAAGTACGCGGGAATGCCGCCCCTGCGCAGCGCTTCTTCCAGGAACGGCTGATAGCGCTCCGGCCCCCGCAGCAGGATCGCGACCTCGTCAAACGGCAGCCCGTCCGTCGCTAGTTTTTGAATGCGGCGCGCGATCTCGACGGCTTCGAGCCCTTCGCCGGGCGCGGCAAACAATTCCACTGAGGCATCCATTTCACCGGAGGGCGGGCGCTCATTCGAGAACACGTGAGCGCGGAGGCGCGCAAGTGCGTTCGTATTCTGTTCCGCCGCGCGATCGGGAGCCCTGCGGATCAGCCGCTTGTACGCATCGAGCGTGCGTTCGTCGCCATCGTGCACGACGGCGAGCACGGCCGGCGCGCCTTTCACCAGCCGGCTTGCGAAAATCTCGTGCCGGTGCGATTCGAGAGGCGCATCCAGGAATACGACCGGCAGCCCGAGCAGCGGATGTTCGCCCACCCGAGCGGCCGTGTCAAGCAGGATGGCAAGGTCGCCGAGGGCCCGGTCCTTCAGTTCCTTGTCGTACGCGCGCAGCAGGCGGCCGATGTCATCCGCGGCGGTCTGGACGCCGCAGAGTCGAAGATCGCTCAAGGTCGCTGCGAGCGCGCCGGCGAATCCCGGCATGCGCGCCACCCGGCCGAAGTAAGGCAGTTGCTTGAGCCGGCGAAGGCGATCGGACACCCGGGCGGCGATGGCTTCCGAGGCCAGCCGGCTGACCGGCGCGAGTCCCGCCTCCGTCATACCACGCGCTCCGATCACGGCGGCCAGTTGAAGGATTGTAAACCGGTGGACGCCGAACGCCCCTGCGCCCGGCAGCGATCTGGCGAACTCGTCCGCCGAGGCGCGGGTCGCTCCGACGACGATCGCCTCCGACTTACCGAGAACCGGGACGAGCCATTCGGCGGCCGAGCGGCGGGCCTCGGCAGCGGACGCGGACACGACGATGCGGGACGTCAGCACGGCTCGAAGACTCTTAGTTTATCGTGCTATTTGTAGTCGATCTTCGACTCGGCTCCGAACCGGCGGTAATTCGAGTACTCGATTCGCATCCGGATTCGCACCGGCCCCGATCGGAATTGCAGAGTGTCGGCGGCGGATGTCTTGGACGGTAACCAGAATCCGGCGACTCTCTCGCGAATCGTCGTGAAGCGCGGGAACAGGTTCTCGGATTTCAATCGGAGGATCTCCGGGACCGCCTTGCCTTCCGACCGTACGATCGAGAAATCTCGCTGGTCGATCCAAAGCGTCCCATCGAACAGCCGCTGCCCTTGAAGAATCTGGTGCGGGCGGACGTCAATTTGCCAGCATTCGATTCCATCGATCGTCTCCTCGCCCCGGAACTTCGATTCGTACAGCCAGAGCGTGTCGTGCGTCAGCAGCATCGGCTGGACCTCTCGGATGTCGCGGAAATCCTCTTCGGTCAGCAGTAGCCGTCGCAGGTTGTTGGCCGGCTTGCCGATAGCGGCCTCGGTTCGTTCGCCGGAGGCCGAAAAGACGATGTCGCGCACCTCGCGATACTCGCCGGAATAATCGTTGATGACCACGGTCTGGCGATAGGTGTAATGGGCGCGCTCCGCTTCCGTGGCGGTTTCGCGCACGGCCACGCGGCGCGCCAGATCGGGCGGCGGATCGGCGGCCTGCGACGATCTCGATGCTAAGATCAAGGCGACAATGGCGAGCAACGGACGCGCGTACCTGCGCACAGTTCTCAGTTTGTGGGTTGCGTTCTGCGCCATTGCCTTCTATTATTCCGCTCAGGCGCACATCCCGCGATTTATCGCGCTCGCGTTTCTCGGCGCAGCGCTGATCGAGACCGCACTATATATCGCCACAGGATTTCCCGCCGCCCGGGAGATATTCGACGGCATCTCGCCTCCGGCTGTCCGCGCACTGATGCTGACGGCCAGCGCCGTCGTACCATACCTGATTTACGCCACCGCTTCGGGCACGTTCCATTGGCGCTGGTTCGGATTGCTCGCGCTGCTTGCAACCGTTTCATCGGCTTGGTTCATCGCACAGCCGAGGCACTCGCCGGCAATCGATATACTTTTCCTCGCATTCATGGCGGTGGTGCTTCTGACGAAGGTCTTCTCCCGGGGCTACATCACCCTGCATCCTCGCGTTCCGGCGGACATGCTCGGGCAATTGATGTGGATCCGGGTGGGCGTCTTATCCGTGCTCTCGTTTCGCAAGCTGGGCGGAATCGGATTCGGGTTCTTGCCTTCGCGCAAGGACTGGAATATTGGCGTGCAGCAGTTTGTGGCGTTTATTCCGGCCGGTGTGTTGTTGGATATTTGGCTTCGTTTCGCGCAGCCGCGCACGCCCGCCGGGCCATGGTGGAAAACCTTGGCCGTCGCGGCCGGGACGTTCTGTGGAATTCTCTGGGTGGTCGCTTTAAGCGAGGAATTTTTCTTCCGCGGCGTGTTGCAGCAGGCGGTCACGCGAATGACGAACAGTAAATGGGTGGGGCTGGCGCTGGCCTCGGTGGCCTTCGGACTCGTACACCTTCCGTTCCGCCATTTTCCGAACTGGCAATTCGCCATTCTTGCGGGGGTGGCGGGGGTGTTCTACGGGATCGCCTACCTTCGGGCGAAGAGCATCCGGGCTGCCATGGTGACTCATGCGCTGGTAGTCACGGCCTGGCGGGTTTTCTTCAGTTGATTGTGCGATATGGTGTGCGCATGTTTCTCTTGCGCCGCGCACTTGTAACGGTCGCCGCGGCCTCTGTCTCGACAGCTTCCGACCGCATTGACCTCAATGGAGAATGGCAGTTCCGACTGGACCAGTCCCGCAACGGAGTGGCGCAAGGTTGGACGTCAAGTATTCCCTCCGGCGTCGAGACCGTGCGGGTGCCCCACACGTGGAACATCGGGAAGTACGAGGGCTATGAAAGGGACGGCGTGGTATTTCCGCTCGTTCGACATGCCTCAAGGAGCATCGGGCAAGCACGTCGAGTTACAATTCGCCGCGACGTTTTACAGCTCGCGTGTGGGGATCAACGGCATCGAACTCGGCGCGCACGAGGGCGGTCACACGGCTTACTGGGTCCATGTCACTCCGCACCTTTGCGGGCAGAACCTGATCGCGGTGGAACTGAATAGCGAACCGGCATGGCCACGGTTCCGGCTTCGCCATGAGCCCGCGGGGGGAGACAATGTCTGGTACGACTGGTGGCACTACGGCGGGATCGTGCGCGATGTCTTTCTGCGCGTCACCGACTCGGTAATGGTTCGCCGCCGGCGAGCAAACACTCTCCGTCAAGCCGGACAGTCGGAGGCGGAGTTCACATTCCGCGTCGATCAGCCTCGCTTATGGCATTTCGACCGCCCGGAGGTTTACAGAATTCGGGCGACCGTGGGCTCGATTCGATCGACGACAACTACGGGTTCCGCACCATTGAAATACGAGACCGCAAGCTCTATGTCAACGGCGAGCGTGTGCGTCTAAGCGGGATGACGCGGCACGAGTACGGCGAGATGAAGGAGTTGCAGGTAACGTTGGCGCGCCCGGTTCACTATCCGCAGCACCCGTTCATTCTCGACTACGCGGACCGCAACGGAATCCTGCTGATCCCGGAAATCCCGATGTGGCAGTTCAGCCGAACGGCAGATGCAGGATCCGAAGGTCATCGCGCTCGCAAAACAAATGACGACCGAGACGATCGAGCAAGCCTACAATCATCCGTTCATCCTGGGCTGGAGCGTCTGCAACGAGACCGAAACCAACAAGCCGGGCGGCCGCCGCTACTTCGAGATCAGGTACAACCTGGTGAAGAAGCTCGATCCAGACCGCTACGTCTCGTATGCCGACAGCCACATCTCGGAAGGCGCGGATCCGAAAGACTTCGGCACCTGGAGCGGACCCCGGGACAACCTGATCCCCGCGCTTGAAAGAGCGAAGAACGACTATCCGTACAAGATGTTCATCATCTCCGAATTCGGCGCGGCGGGGATGTTCGCGCCGGACAAGAAGACGGGCGATGAGTTGCGCGTGAGCATCATCCGCCGGCAAATGGACGTCTTCCGAAAGTACGATTTCATCGCCGGCGCAGGTGGCGCTTCGATGGAAAGGCGACGATCGCGGGAGGCCCACGGGCTTCCGTGCGACGGTCGCGCGCCGGGCCGAGAATTCGATTTCTTCCTACACGTTGCGCGGGTATTCCTACTCGTCGGAATTGCGTGACGGCGGCGGAGCGCTCGCGCAGCAGGGATCCGAAAATCTCCGTGACATCGGACCGGCGCAGAATGTCGAGGCTATCTGGAGCGTGAATTCGAGAGGCTACCGGCTGACGATGAAATTACTCAGGCCGCTCGGCTTTACCGCGCGGGAGCGTTCGATCGAACGGTGGGAAGGAATCTCGGGCGGGGACAGCGTGCAGGACATGGAGAAGCGTGGCATTCACGTGCCGCGACGATAAAACAATGCACCCGCCCGCGCGAGGCGGGCGGGTGCATCTAGACAGACCTCAAGGAGTCACTGTTTGAGTCAGCACCGGCGAAGTACTGCCGGTGAAATCGATACTTCCACCGTAGACAACGGTGATCGAGTGAGATCCCACGCTGAGCGTGGACGTGTCGCGAACGTAGCTTTGCCACCGATCAGCGTACCGGTTCCCAACGTGGCGGCTCCATTCTTAAATGTAACCGTGCCAGTCGGCGTGCCGCTGGTCGACGACTTGATTTTCGCGGTGAACGTCACCGAGACGCCGTGTTTCGATGGATTCTTCGAGGACGTCACTGCGCTCGTCGTGGCCGCCTTGTGTACTGCCTGGGTTAGGGCGGCCGCGGTGCTAGCGGTGAAATTGGCATCGCCGGCGTAGACCGCCGTGATCGAGTGAGATCCCACGCTCAGGGCCGATGTCGTCAGTGTCGCCGAACCGCCGCTTAGTGCACTGGTGCCGATCGTCGCGGCTCCATCCTTGAACGTAACCGTGCCGGTCGGCGTGCCGGTGGTTACGGACTTGACCTTTGCAGTGAATGTCACGGCCGCGCCAAAACTCAACGGGTCTGCCGAAGATGTAACTGTTATGGTACTGCCCGCCTTGTTTACCGTCTCGGTAAGGGCCGCCGACGTGCTACCAGTGTAGGGAGAAGATCCGCCGTAAACCGCCGTCATCGAGTGCGACCCGACAGCGAGCGCGGCCGTGGTCAGATTTGCGTGGCCGCCACTCAGAGTAGCGGTGCCCAACGTAGACGCTCCGTCCATGAAGCTAACCGTGCCCACGGGTGTTCCGCTTCCCGATGTGACGGTAGCGGTGAAAGTCACGCTCTGGCCGGAGACGGCGGGATTCCGCGACGAGGCCAAGGTGGTCGAGGTAGCCACCGGACAGACCGTCGTACTCAGTGAAAGGGTATAGTTCGGGATCACCTTCTGGTTGAGATAGGACTGAATCTTTTCTTGCGTTCCGCCGGAGGGTGTAAAACAGATTGTGTAAATGGCCATCGAAGGGATCAAACTAAGGAGACCCGATGGCAATCGACCTCAAACTCATCGACAAGTTACTGGCGGACTACAAGAAGCCAGAAGACATTATTGGCGAAAACGGTCTGCTGAAGCAGTT
>JANXRE010000123.1 GCA_025353165.1 Acidobacteriota bacterium
GTGCGGGCACATGACGATGTCGAAGTGGTCGGTGCCCACGCGTTCGAGGCTGCCCTCCAGCGAGCGCGTCATGAAATCGCGGAACTGCTGGCTGCCGTCCACCTTTTCCGCGTAGTCGCGCATCATGGCGAGCGTGAGGTACGCAGTAGGAAGCTGCGTCCGCTGACCCGGATAATAGTCGAGATAATAGCCGGGCTTTTGTACGCCGCGCTCGAACATCAGGTCCGTGGCGCTCTTCTGAATCGCGCTCTGCTTGTCGGCGGCCAGCCCGTTGTAGACGTCTTTGTACAGACGGTCGCGGATCTCGCGGAACCCGCTGATCTTGGTGGTCAGGAACACCTTGTCGCGCAATCCCGGCGTTTCCTTGAGCAGCAGGCCATAAGCGCGCTCGGTATCGCCGCGGTTGTAGGCGGGCGCCATATCGAGATAGTTGAGGCCCATCTCGAGCGCCAAATGGAGGTGCTTGTAGTTATTCAGAGTGATCGGATCGCCGCCGCAGATCACCTCCGAGATCATCATGTTGGTGCGCCCCAGGCGGCGGTAGGCCATCCCGGATTGCTTGTTGCGCCACTCACCGTCGGTCTCGGCGGCGGCGACTGCGAGAGAAGCGGCCACGGTGGTGTGGCGAAAGAAATCTCGACGGGAGCCCAGCATGGTGAGCATGATAGCGCAGACTAGAACCAGTACGGAGTTTTCTTCGCCCACTCTGTATTTGGAAAGCGCTGGTGGAGTAGGGTGAAAGCGCGCTTGGAAATCTGGGTGGTCGCCGGGTCGACGCAACTGTAGCGGGTAGCGCGGACTACCCGGTACAGCGCTTCCGGCAGTCGCGGGTCGTTCGGATGCGCCTCCCCCCAGCGGAGAGTCAGCTCGCCGAGAAAGACCGGAGGCAGGGGCGCTTCGGCCAGCGACGGCGCTTCCTCCCGGGCTGCTGCTTTCTGGTCGGCCGTCAGAAAGCGCACCTCGGGTTTGCCCTGCCCGTAGATCTTCCGTAGCGCGGGACTCTCGAAGCGTTGCGCACTGCGGCGGTCTGTATCACACCACCAGTTATCACGCAGGTGATCGAGTTGGTTCACCGGAGTGGGACGCCCGAAGCCTGTCCGGGGCCATGGGTTTAGGCCTGGATTCCGCAGCATCACATATACGGCGGTGAACATCGCCGATTCGTTCGCCGCTTTTTGAAATGCCTCCAGATCCGGCCGCAGCACGGGAACCAGAGTTGCAAGCGCGGGTGCGATCGCGCGCGCCGCATCGACGCGGTTCAGCAGCACATCGCGAGTCCACGTTGCGATCGCGAGGTTTCGGCGTACGGCCGCCGGCAGTTTCGTATCCTGAACGGCGGCCGTCAGCAGAGTCAGCGGAACCTCGGTTCGGAGTGTTTCGATGCTGTCCTCGTCGAGCGTGGGCCCTTTCGGGTCGTATCTCTTGACATTCGGCTGGCCGGGATTATAGTCGTATCCATCCTCCCCGACGGGAACACGCACCGCATCGCGCAGAAAGTCGTCCCAGGTCGTAGCGAGCCTCATGCGCGCCGCCAGCATCATATTGCGCGCGGACTTCGGCAACTTCCTGTTGAGCAACCTCGTGAGGCGCGTTCGCGCCGCGCCCTCCTGTTCGAGCAACCCGGCGTAATACTGCGCCGAGAGATAGCCGGGTGATTTCGGCGACAGACCGTCGGCCGCCGCAATCAGTTCGGTGGCGCCGGGTGCAGCCGACGCCAGGGCGGCGACGAGCCATGCATCGTCATGCTTTGACCGCCAGCGCTCGCCCGCGTAGGTGCCGCTGGACTGGAAGGCGTGAATCCAATCGGTGAGGTCGTCCAGAGCGGCGACCTTCTCGATCTCGCCCGCTCGGTTGCTGAGGATGTTATACATCCACGTGTAGCTGGCAGCGAGGTCGTCGAAATCGCGGGGATGTTTCGCCGCAACACCGCGGGCCACCTCGGCCATCTTTTCCACGGGGTGCGCCTTCGCTCGCACCGTTTTCAGCAGACGCTGCGCGCGTTCGTCATTCGGCATCGAGAGGAGCTGCTTCTCGGCGCCGGTGTAGTCGCCCACCCGGATCATCACTCGCGCGGCCAGGTAGGGCCCGAGGTCCTTCCACGGCGATTGGCTGTCTTTCCCGATTGCCAGGAACTCATCGCGGGCCTGATCGTAGTTGGCGCTGTAAAAGTGTGCCGCCGCAATCTGGTAGGCGCGATCGGCGCGGTCGAGCGGATCGGCGCTGGCCGGAAGAGGCTGCGGGATGGCGGGCCCTTCCGAGCAGTTCTTGAACACCATGTCCTGCGCCGCCAGCCAGTCTTCCACGCGTTGGCGTCTCGCCAGCGTCTGCCGGGCGGTCACGAACGCGTCGTCGTTGCAGTTCAGGTAATAATCGTTGGTTGCTGGATTCAGCCTATAGGGATTGATATAGGGCACGCGCGCGGCGCCCCCGGCCGCCGTGCGCGCCCGCTCCCAGAGTTGCTCCGGATTTTCTTGCCAGGGCTGGCTTGGAACGTCCGGCGGAACCAGGTATGCCTGGTCGTCCTTCGACGCGGTCCCGTTCAGATACCGGTAAGCCACCAGCAGGTACCGCCTGCGGAACTGGGGTTGCAGAATCCCGAGGTTACCTTTCGCGAACTCATCGATCTCGATCGGCTGGTTTACCTCTGTGAACAAAGCCTGCAGGGGAGGAGCTCCGCAACTCTCCAGGCCGGTGGGCCACACCGCGAGCAGCCCCAAAAGCGACGCCCCGAGAACGACCTTCATTGCCACCGGTTCACCTCCGACATAGCCATTCGCAGCGCTTCCCGCGTCCACGGGCGAGGGTTGAACAGAAACACCCGGCGATGTACGGGCACCCGAACCAGTTCGTCGGTCGACAGGCCCGTGCTCGCCTGGCACAGCGGGTTTCTTAGCGCGACCCGGCGCAGGTAAGGCTCGGCACCCATCCGAAAGTACATCGGCACGGCATCCGCCACCGGGAAGTCGCGAATCCAGTCGTCCGACGCGCACCACGACACCAGCGCCGTCATGCTTAGCGGAACGTCGCGGGGAAGCTTCGCCCGCACTACTCGCGCGACGTCCTGGTAGAAATGCCGCTCGGACTCGGCCGCGTCGTAATCGATCTGCAATCCGGAAACTCCGGGCCGGACGGCGGAGACGAGCATCTCCGCGACAAGGCCGGTATCCGCGGGCGGCTGTCCGCGCGATTCCACCCGCACCACCGCCATCAGCTTGGTACCGCGCGCCACCCACAGCGGTTGCAGCCGCGGCTTGAGGACGGTGCGGCCGTGGTCGATGGTGATTGTCCCGGCCAGGAACGCGACTCCGGCGGCCTGCGGGTCCAGAAACCGGAGGTCCTCTGGCCGTTCCCAGGCCCACAGCATCAGGGAAGGGAAGCCGGGCAGCGGATCGGGCTTCGTCCGGCCGCAGGAAAACGGAAAAACAGCCAAGAGCACAGCGACTGCCTGTCTCACGGAAGCTCCGCCCGATCCCACCGCGACGCCGCATCCGCGATAATCCGACCCGCGTCCTCCGGCAGCACGAAGCGATCGCGTACTAGCGCCCCGGTCGCGGTGGTCACGCGCTGCAGGTAATCCTGTTTGTCGCGGTAACGTTCTGAAATAGAGCGCCGGGAGAACGGGATGTACGATCCCACCAAGTCCGCCATCGTGTCCGGCGCGCCCACTATGGGAGCGCGTGGATTCCAACCCGTATACGTCCCGAGAGGCACGGCGACGTGAGGCAGCCGGATTCCCGCCAATTCGTTGCCGTCCGCGCCGACCTGCGGAACCAGTACGGGCCATGCCGCCCCGACCTTCGGCGGCTCGATGTCCATAATCCCCTCCCGAGCGAAACGAGGACCGAAATCCAGCCGGCAGGGAACGTAGATATGAACGGGAGGCTTCAGAAATCGCAGCCGCGACGGACTGACCAGCATTCCCGCGTCTACCCGCGGATATCGCGAAGGCGGCGGCGCGACGCCATCCTGGAGCCATCCATTCATCGCCGCCAGCAACGCCCGCAGAGCCCAACGATAGTCCGCCGGGTTGGTGTAGTTCTGCGTCGCGACGCGGCGTGACGCAGACGCCGGGCCGTGTTGCGTTCCGGCCAGGAAGTAGATCCGCGCATTCTCTTCCAGCGGCGCATCCCCGCCGCTGTCCGGCGCCGTGTGAATCAGCGACGCCGCGCGGCCCCAGTATTCGTACGACCCCACCGTCTGGAAAAACTTCGGATCGACATGGAACGTGAAGGGAGGCAGGTCCACCGGGTAGAACAGGTTCATCCGCGCATGGCCGTCGCGCGACGCTTGCGCGAATCGGAGGTTAAAGTCGCCCCGCCCCGCGCCGGCGACATGCGCCCAGACCCCATCGAATACCTTGCGCCCCTGTTCGTCCGCATTGAATCCGTCGTAAAGGAACTGCCGGAGAAACCGCCCGCTCTGCGACGTTCCGAACCCGATCGACCGTTTGATCGACCTGTGTTCCTGGGAGAACATCGTCTCCGCGGACACGCCGTATTTCAGGAACGAAACGAAGTCCCGTACCGCGGCCAGCCCCAGCCCCGCGACCACCGGGTCCTGCGCCTCATAGACGATTTCGTAGATCCGTCCCGGCGTGAACCCGGAAGCCATCTGGATGCCCTGGAGCGATTCGTCGAATTGCCACGCGGACCGGGGCACGTTCGATCGCGCGCCGGTGGGAGAGTCGCGCACCGTGAGCTGCACATCTTCTGGACTCACCGGAACGTACGCGACGTGATCGCGATCCCCCAGCGGCATGCGTTTTTCTGGACCGTTCGGAACAAACTGCGCCCGCACTGGCCCGCGAATCGGGCTGCCGTCCGGATTGTGCGCCACCGGCGCGCGCAACCGCAGCAGTCCTTCGCGGCGAGGCACGTCCCACTCCCATCCCACCCACACCAGCGTGTAGCCTTCCCGCATCAGCAATTCGTCGCCCATGTTGAACATCCCGAGCGCTCCGCCGACGCCTCCGCGGTTCGGAATCTCGCACAACACGGTCCCGTTCCCGCGCGCCGGATCGCGCGGCCGCATGACGACCACATCCACCGAGAACTCCACCAGTCCGCGCCCATTGCGGGGCGCCAGTCCGAGATCGGTGACGATGCGGTTCGCTTCCAGCTTAGGGTCCACGCTGAAATACGCCACGGCGTGAATCTCCTCGTAAGCGTTCGGCGCGTCGGTCCGCTCGAGAACGTGGACCCGGTCGACGGCCGCTAGAGAGGATAGACCAGCGGCAAGCAGAATCGATAAAAGGCGCATATCTAACTAACCCGCCAGCGACAGGTTCGCCTGCGCTTTGAGCCCGAAATCCGCGAATTCGCCCCGCCGCAGTTTGGGAAAAGCCGCCGCGGCAATCATCGCGGCGTTGTCCGTCGACAGCCCTGGCGCCGGGAACAGCGTTCGAACCGGCAGCCGCGCCGATTGCGCCGCCGCGCGTAAGCCCGAATTACACGCCACGCCGCCCGACACGATGATCGTGCGTGCCTCGATTTCATCGGCCGATCGTGCGGCTCGCCGCAATAGTTCTTCAATGACCGTCCCCTGAAAGGACGCGATCACATCCAGCGTCCGCGGCGGCGTCACCGCCAGCCACTCCTCCACGCCCGGCTTCGGATTCCGGCGCAGCAGTTCGCGGCGGCCCGCGACTTCCTCCTGAATGTCATGCGCTTCCGTCCACCGCAGGACGGCGGTCTTTAACCCGCTAAAACTGAAGTCCAGCGGATTGCCCTTCATCTTCGTGGCCGTGAACTTCACGCCCCGCGGATTGCCGTGAGGCGCAAGCAAGTCGATCACCGGACCGCCGGGATATCCGAACCCGAGCAGCTTCCCCACCTTATCGAACGCCTCCCCCGCGGCGTCGTCTCGCGTCTTGCCGAGCAGCCGGTAAGCGAACCCCTCGCGCACTTCAAACAGGTGTGTATGGCCGCCGCTCACCACCAGCGCCAGCGCCGGATACTCCACCGGTTCCCCGCGCCCGGCGGCTTCCATTATGACCGCGTGGATGTGTCCTTCAATGTGGTTAATGCCGATCAGCGGAATCGTGTGCGCAAACGAGAGCGCCTTCGCGTAAGTCACCCCGATTAGCAGCGAGCCGACCAGTCCCGGACCTTGCGTCACCGCCACCGCGCTCAGGTCTTTCCACGATGCGCGCGCTTCCTCCATCGCCGACCGCACCACCGGGACGATGGCCCGCAGATGCTCGCGCGACGCCAGTTCCGGAACCACGCCGCCGTACTTGCCGTGCGTGTCCAGTTGCGACGCGACCACGTTCGAGAGAAGGCGCGTTTCGTCCTCGATCAAAGCCGCCGCCGTCTCGTCGCAAGAAGATTCGATGCCGAGAATAAGGGCCACGGAATAACCAGTCTATACTGGCCACCAGATGCTGGTCGCCGACTTCGACTATCGCCTTCCCGAGGAATTGATCGCCCAGCAGCCGCTGCCCGATCGCGCCGCCTCCCGAATGCTCGTCCTGTACCGGGACGAGCAGCGCTGGGAGGATCGCCAGTTCCGCGAGCTTCCCTCCTTCGTCCGCCCCGGCGATTGCCTGGTGCTGAATAACTCGAAGGTGTTCCCGTCCCGGCTGTACGGCAGGCGGGAAGGATGGGATGGCCGCGTCGAGGTCTTCCTGACGAAGCGAATCTCGGCCGACGGGTTCACATGGGAAGCGCTGGTGCGCCCCGGCCGTAAGATTCGCACCGGCGAGCGCATCCGGTTTTCAGACACGGTGACGGCCGAAATCCTGGGCCGCGGCGAGTTCGGCGAACGCACGATTCGGTTCCACGCGGACCACGACATTTACGAAGTGCTGGACAAGATCGGCCACACTCCGCTCCCGCCCTATATCCGTAGGCCGGACACGCCCCAGGACCGCGGGCGTTACCAGACCGTCTATGCGGCGAGCACCGGATCGGTCGCCGCTCCCACCGCCGGTTTGCACTTCACGCCGGAAATCCTCGACGCATGCCGCATGGCTGGAGCCGCCGTTGCGCAGGTGACGCTGCATGTCGGGCTCGGAACATTCCAGCCGCTGCACGCGGAGGCGATCGAACAGGTGCGGCTTCACAGCGAACATTACGAGATTCCCGAGGACAGCGCCGCGAAGATCGAATCCGCCGCCCGGCGCATCGCCGTCGGCACGACGACCGTCCGCACGCTGGAGAGCGAGGCGAAGTCCGGAGAAACCAAACTCTTCATTTACCCCGGATTTCACTTCCGGATGGTGAATGCAATGTTGACCAATTTCCATTTTCCACAGTCCAGCCTGCTGATGCTGGTTTGCGCGTTCGCCGGCCGCGACTTCACGCTCGCCGCCTACGAACATGCGGTGCGTCAGGGCTACCGGTTCTTCTCTTACGGCGATTGCATGCTGATTGTCTAAGCCGCGCGCGTGAGCCAGCGGTCTGGCACAAAAAATAGCCGGGCGTTGGTCAGACGCCCGACTGAGTAGCACCCACTGATTGCTCGGAGGAAGCGATCAGTGGCTGTGGAGGAGCTTGAAATAATTTAAAGATCTAACAGAGCAGGCCACCGTGTCCCAAGGAACCGATTTCCCACCCGGAGATTCGATAACGGGCCAGCAAGGGAGGCAGCAACAAATCCACCACATTCGCCCTGGTGGATCGAAAGCATCCCGGACCCGATACCACGCCAATTTCTTCGTTGAAACCTAAGAGTAACAAATTCCCCGGCTCAACGGGAGCCAAAAATCTTTCGATAGAACAACCGATTCTCGACATCGCGCGCCCAACTACGTCTTCCGGGCCGGCCGGGGCCGTGGTGGACGCGATCAGAATGGCAGTCGGCCTGGAACCTAGCAGGTGCCGCAGTCCATTGGCTACCGACTCTTCTTCCTCGACTACGGAAATCGAATACGGGTCGAGCACCCCGAATCGTTCCAGGCGGTGCCGCACGACATTCTCGAACAACTGGCGCGCGCGGTCGCCGGCCACCGGGTCGCTGTACAGAACGGCCACCGCCGGCCGCCGGATGGGGCGGGCCTGCAGGATCGGTCCGCGCTCCCGGATCATCGAGACCAGGGCTTCCAGCTCGGATTGAGCCACGGCAAACGGCGCGCTTTTCACCGTCGCGACGCGCTGGCCCGCTCGGGCGAAACTAAAATTCAGAGTGGTGGCGATCACCGTACTTGCGGTGCAGTTGATCTGCTTCAGCAGTTCATCGTCGACCAGGACGCAGCAAGGCTCGGTGGCGACCAGATTCGCCCGGCCCCCGGCGGCCGACCGGATTTCCACCGTGCCGCACGACATGACCGAGGCGATCTGCAGTACCGCTTCGTCTTCGCCGACCTCGCCCGCCTCCAGTTCGGTCACCCAAACCTGACGCATTCCCTCGTCTTCCAGCAGCCCCACGTCCTGCTCGCTGATCAGGTGCCCTTTGGACAGCACCTTCCGACCGCCGGTCCGAAAAACGGTGCAGCACAAAATGCGGCCCGTGGACTGCCGAACATCGATGGTTTGCGCTCGCACTGAAAAAACACGCTCCGTCGCAGGGCTGTTGACGCCCGACGATCCTACAGATTGTCTGTTTCAGTGTTTAAAGTGCGGTGGAGCGGAGATATTCTCATTGTCGGAGGCAATTACCGCAAAAGGGGTGCGATTTGGGCGATTGACGCCCAGTTGCTTCAGCATGGCGACCTCGTCGCACGCCTGGAATTTGGGACAGCGGATGCAGTCCTTCCAGGCCTTCAGCGGCAGTTCGCCCCGGTCCACTTCGACGAACCCGAGTTTGGCGAAGAACGCCGGGAGATAAGTGAACGCAAAGAACAATTCGAGGTCGTTGTCGCGCGCCTCCGTCTCCAGCGCCTCGACGATCCGCCGCCCGATTCCCGATTCCTTCCGCCCCGGCGCGACGGCCAGCGACCGTATCTCACCGCTCGACGGCGTATAGAAATGGAGCGCTCCGCAGCCCGCCAGTTCGTCGCCCTCGAAGGCAACCACGAAGTCCCGGATGTTCTCGGCCATCTCGAATTCGGTTCGCGGCAGCATGATCTGCCGGGCGGCATACGCGTTGATCAACCCCAGCATCGCCGGGATGTCCTTCAGCGTCGCGCGCCGGATCACAACGTTCACGAGCAGGCTCCTGCCACGATGCGCGTGCCCGCCTGCTCGCCCGCCGCGAGCCGTTCCAGAATTGCGGGACTCTGGCCCTGCGCGATGACGATTTCCCGCACGCCTCCCCCAAGCGCCACCTTGGCCGCTTCGAGCTTGGCTTGCATCCCCCCCGTGGCGACGCCCCCGGCGATGAGACGGTCGATTTCCTTCGGCGTCAGAGTCGGCATGACTCTGCCCGACCCATCGCGCACTCCTTCGACATCCGTAAGAAAGAATAGGCGGTCGCAACGGAACGCCGCGGCGCAGGATACGGCCATCTGGTCGGCGTTGACGTTGTAGATCTCGCCGCGCGCACCGCCGCCGATGCAGGCCACCACCGGGAGGAACCCGTGCGACGCCAGCAGGTCCAGCAGCTCGGGATCGGACCGCTCGGGCCTGCCCACCGCGCCGAGCTCCGGGCTCATTTGACCAGCCACGCAAATCGAGCCGTCGAGGCCGCTCAAGCCCACCGGGCGCGCCCCGGCCTCCACCAGCGCCGCCACCAGCTCGTGATTCACCGTCCCGGCGAGTACCTTCAGCAGCGCATCGAGCACCGCCGGAGTGGTCACGCGCAGCCCGTTCACGAACGTCGACTCGACGCCACTGGCCGCGAGGTAGCGGGTCATCTGCTTGCCGCCGCCGTGCACTACAACGACTTGCGCCAAGCGAGCGAACGCCGCGATTTCGCGGGCCAGCCGCCCGCGCGAATCCGCCGCGTCCAGAAGCGTGCCGCCGAGTTTTACCAGAGCCTTCAAAGCAACCCCGCCGTTTCTTCATACCCGAGCGCCAGGTTCATATTCTGAACCGCCTGGCCGGCCGCGCCTTTTACGAGGTTGTCGATCACGGCAACCACGACGGCGCGGCCGGTGGCGGGATCGAAGCGGAAGCCGATGTCGCAGAAGTTCGTGCGCTGTACCGGTTTCAGATCGGGGATCTGTCCGTGTTTGTACAGCCGGACGAACGGCTCGCCGGCATACCGGCTCCGGTACGCGTCCAGAATCCGATCGGCCGTCGTGCCTTGGACCGCGCGGAAATAGATCGTCTCCAAAATCCCCCGGTCAATGGGAATCAACTGGGCGGTGAAGCTGAACTCCGCCTCCTCGAGACCGGACGTGAGCAGGACCTCGGGAACATGGCGGTGATTCAGGATCGAATAGGCCGTAACGTTTTCCGCGGCCTCGCAAAAATGCGTTTTCAGCGTGGGTTTGCGCCCGGCCCCGCTGACGCCCGACTTGGCGTCGCAAACGATGCCGTGCGCCCGGTCCACGAGGCCGCGCTCCAGCAGCGGCTTAATCGCGAGATTCGCGGCCGTCGGGTAGCAGCCCGGATTCGAGATCAGGCGTGCCTGGGGGATCGCCGCCCGGTAGAATTCAGGCAGACCGTATACAGCTTCCGCCAGGAGATCCGCCGATTTGTGATCCTCTTTGTACCAACGGCTGTAGTTCTCCTGGGTGCGCAGCCGGTACGCTCCGGAGAGGTCGATCACCTTCGTGCCCGTGGCGAGAAGCGCCGGAGCCAACTCCATCGAGACGTCCGCCGGCGTGGCCAGAAAAACAACCGCAAGCCGATGATTCCGAACAGCTTCCGCCGTACATGGGAGGGCTGAAACAGCCTTGGAGTCGATCGGCTGCGCACGGTGCTCCACATCGGAACGGTGCTCCAGGAGCACGGGCTGTGCCTGCGGGTGCCCGCTCAGAATGCGGACCAGTTCCGCGCCGCTATAGCCCCGGAAGCCAACGATTCCAGCCCGCGCCTTCATGAATAAAGCCTTTCTTCTCTGAATAAATATAACATCGATATGCTCTCGCGAAGTGCTCGTCGGTCTTAGGGTCAAAAATCAGGCTCAGGCGTTCAGCAAAATCGGCAATCGTCTCCGTTTGCTGGTGGATCGAGTTGAGAGATCCAGCTGTCAATGTGCGGTTTGTATACCCCAGCCGACGACACGATTGATACAGATTTCTCAGCGTCATCACGAGGGACTCGATTTGCTCGACTGCTTTGTGCGGGTCCACGGGTTCGGATATCGCTTCCCCGAGCTTGCGTGGCGCGGGGTTCTCGATGATGTCTACCATGGGTCGCAGCTTTCTCTCGAGCCTCCACAGGCGCAACGGGAACGCTGCGGTTTCGGACTTCTCTTGGATCGCCTCGGAGGCCGAGGAAACGACGGCCATCGCCGAATAGAAAGCGCTATTCCAGCGGACTTCCGAGACTCCGATGTCGAATGGGCTCAGGGCATCTCCGCCGGCGTTCATCTCTTCGAGAAGGTAATTTGTCAGCCGGGTCAGCGCTTGCTGTGAACGACCAATACAACTTCGGGACGCCACCCGGCTTGTGCCTAAACTGAATACAGATGGCCAAACCCATCGGGGTCTTCGATTCAGGCGTCGGCGGCCTGACCGTGCTGAAAGCGCTCCGCGAGAAGCTGCCGGGCCGCGATTTCATTTACTTCAGCGATACCGCCAGAGTCCCGTACGGCCGCAAGCCGAGGGAAATGGTGCGCGGATTTGCCTATGAAATCGCCGCGTTTCTCCTGCAACAGGAGGTTGCGGCCATCGTGGTGGCCTGCAACACGGCGTCGGCGTGCGCCCTGCCTGGCCTCGCCGGGGACACCCCGGTGCCGGTTTGGGGCGTGATCGACCCGGGCGTCGAAGCGGCGCGCCGCGTGACCCTCAGCGGCCGCGTCGGCGTGATCGGCACGAAGGGGACTATCGAGGCGGGAGTTTACCAGGACAAGCTCCGGGCGCTCGGCCTGGACGTGTGGGCGCAAGCCTGCCCGATGTTCGTCCACCTGGTGGAAGAGGGCCTGGCGGAGTCGGACGAAGCGGAGGTCCTGGCGCGGCATTACCTGGAAAATCACCCGGACATCGACACGCTGATCCTGGGCTGCACGCACTATCCCGTAATCCAGCCGGTGATTCGGCGCGTGATGGGCGAAGGAGTGCGGCTGGTATCGAGCGCCGAAGTCACGGCCGAGGCGGTGGCTGCGGTGCTCCCCCCCGATGGCAGCGGGGGTGGGTCGGTTATCCATTATGTGACGGGGGGAGTCCCGGCCTACCGGCACACGGCGGCAGTAATCGGCGGAGTGGAGGGGCCGGTGATTCCGCTGGATGTATCCCGCCTCGGCGACGCCGGCTAGTGTTTGCTTAGTGGGGCGAGCCCCCTAGCTAGAGCGAACCCCTTGGTTCGCAGCCGGCCGCCGGGACGGCTCATCCGTCCCACGACCGGACACGCCCTTCGCCGTCTCCGCGCTCGATTTGCTGTAAACAAAGCCAGCTTTGCCTGGCCATTGGATTGCTTCTCAGCTCTACGATGGCTCTCTGGGACGACTTGATCTACGCGGCACGCTCTTTGCAGAAAACGCCCGTGCTGGCAACCGTGATGGTATTGACGCTGGCCCTGGGCATCGGCGTCAATACCATCGCTTTCAATCTGCTGAACCTGTTGGTTCTGTCGCCGCCCTCGGCGAAGGAGCCGGACCGGTTACTGCGCATCGAACCGGCGAACAGCAATCTGATCTCATACTTGAACTACCGCGACATGGCCGGAAACAGCGCCTTCACGGATATGGCCCTGGCGTCCGGAACCCGCCTGAACTGGCGCAGCGGGGACGGCGTCGAGCCCGTCCAGGCCATGCTGTTGTCCGCCAATTTCTTCCCATTCACCGGCACTTCCGCGTGGCTGGGACGGACCTTCACAGTCGAGGAGGCTGCGCCGGGACGCAACCCGAACGTCGTGGTGCTGAGCTACGACTTCTGGCAGCGCCATTTTCAGGGCGACCGCGAGGTCCTCGGCCGCACGCTCAATCTCAATGGCCGGCCGTTTACGGTGATCGGTGTGATGGAGCGTGGATACCGCCCCGTGATGGGAGCCACCTTCCCGCAGCTTTTCGTGCCGATCGGCCCGGCGGTAGCGGCGGGGCTGGAAAACCGCCAGGCGGCGAGCTTTTCTCTGGTCGTGCGGCTGGCGCCCGGCATGGGCCGGGAGCAGGCTCGATCGGCATTCACCGCCATGGCGAAGGTCCTCGAACGGGCCTACCCGAAGGAGAACGTAGGTTTCGGGGAGCCGGCCTTCGTGTTCCCGGTTTCCGGCCTGGGCAGCCTGCAATCGCGCGATTCGAATCCGGCTCTTGCCATTGGGATCGCGGCGCCGTTTGTGGTCGCCGGCCTGCTGCTGCTCATCGCTTGCGCGAATGTGGCCGGAGTGATGCTGGCGCGGGGCGTCACCCGCCAGCGCGAGATCGCCCTGCGGCTCGCCCTGGGAGCCAGCCGCGTGCGCGTGGTGCGCCTGCTCCTGGCGGATAGTTTCGTGCTCTCGGTATTGGGCGCCGGCGGCGCTCTGCTGGTCACCGCCTGGCTTACTCCGCTTCTGGCTCAAATCCGCATTCCGAATACGCCGTCCCTGCCCGCATTCAATCTGCACCTGGACGTGCGCCTGGCCTTGTACATGCTCGCTGTAGTGGTTGGCACGGTCGTTTTTTGCGGACTCATTCCCGCGCGCCAGTCCAGCCGCCCGCAGATTCTGCCGTCTTTGAAGCAGTCCACTCAACAGGGCACAGGGCGCAGCGGGGTGCGGCGATTCCTGGTCTCGGGCCAGGTAGCTGTTTCGGGGCTGCTGCTGGTGGTCTGTCTGATCTTCCTGCAAGGCCTCCTCTTGATTGGCAACGTGAACCCCGGTTTCGATATCGATCACGGCATCACCGTGAGCGTCACGCCCGAGCAACCGAACTTCACTTCCGCTCAAGCCGGCGCTTTGGCTGAAGACCTGGTGCTGCGCCTGAAGACGCTGCCCGGAGTGGAGTCCGCCAGCTTCACGAGTTTGATTCCGCTCACCGGAGACGTGTTCGCGGGAAGCATCCAACTGAGGGACCGTCCCAATCTTCGCTCGCCTCTGATTCTGTTCAGCGATGTGGGGCCGGCTTACTTCCGAACCATGAAGATTCGAGTGTTGGCGGGGCGTGAGTTTCAGGCCTCGGACCGCCCGGGCGCGCCTGCGGTGGTGGTCGTCAACGAGACTCTCGCGCGGCTTTTCTTCCCGAAGGGAGATGCGCTAGGGCAGCGCATTCGCGCCGGGGATACCGAACCCTGGCGGGAAGTGGTCGGAGTGGTGGCCGACAACAAATACGAGTCGTACGCCGAAGCGCCCAAGCCGCAGTACTTCTCGCCATTCCTGCAAACCGGCAGCCGGATCTTGCTGCAAGTTCGGACAGCCGGCGCTCCGGCGGGCGCCATTGGAGCCGTCCGGCGCGTCATCGCGGAGATGGATAAGTCGCTGGTGACGAATGTTCAGACCACGCGCGATGCCACCAGCATGGAATTCACCCTGCGCAGGGCCAGCACTGTGCTCCTTGCGGGCATGGGAACGTTGGGACTCATCCTCTCGATGATCGGGCTGTACGGCGTCATTTCCTGGGAAGTCAGCAGGCGCACGAAGGAGATCGGGATTCGCATGGCTCTAGGCGCATCGCGGGGCCAGGTCCGGGGGATGGTGCTGCGCGGCGCGCTGGTGCCTGTGGGTTTCGGGATCGTCTCGGGCGTAGGCGTGGCGGTGCTGGCCGCTCTTCCCCTGCGCTCGTTTCTGGCGGGAGTCAGCGCAACCGATCCGGCAATGCTCGGCGGTGTAGCGGCCTTACTGGCCGTGGTGAGTCTCGCGGCCAGCTGGTTCCCGGTATGGAGAGCCACGCGGGTGGACCCGATGGCGGCGTTGCGCTACGAGTAAGGGCCCTTCCCTTGAAACCCATCCCGCTCACGCCGGACTACCAAAACCATCCAGATCCGGCACGGTACAGTTGGGACGCTATGAAAACGTTCGCGCGGATTCGATAGCGGATACGTGAAAGCGGAATGGATATGTTTGTTCCTGGCTGTTGCCAACGTTGGATTCGCCGATACCCCTTCCGAACAACCAGGGCCAGACGGACCCAGCGGTGAGGTTTCTTTCGCGGGGCAATGACTATGCGCTGTTCTTGACCCCGGACAGCGCCGTGTTCAAGCTGCGCGCGGCCGTGGTGCGGATAAAGTTGGCCGGCGCCAATTCCCACGCGAAGATCGAGGGCGCAGAGGCTCTCTGAGGGACGGTGAACTATTTCATGGGCGCCGATCCCGATCGAATCGCACTGGACTTTTCGGGCGCCACGCCCCGGCTCGGCCCGGATGGCAGTTTGGTGCCGACGCTCGATGGCGGCCGCGTTCAATTTGCGCTGGGCCAGTACGACCACAGCTGCGCGCTGGTGATCGATCCGGTCCTGACCTGTTTGACCTACCTGGGTGGGAGTGGGGCGGACGTGATGGGTAACAGTATTTGATTAGCGGCGGCACGCAAGAAAAGGCCGGCAATCACAGGAGGGCAAGCCGAATGCCCCTGACCTTGCAACGCCTCTTCCAGATGCCGCAGACTCTTCGATGTCCACCGCAACAGCCGCATTGGATCCCCACGCGTTGCCGGATCCACCAGCGTTCAAGATCCGGCCCCCACCGCGTTTGCGGATTCGCCCGGCTTCCAATTGCCGTTTCTCGGCGATCTCCCTGAGCCCCCGGCTAAATGTGCTGCGAGCGATACCAGGGATCCGAGAAACCACACTCCCGCCGGCGCTACCGTTATGCTCGCGCTTCAGTCGCCGCGAACCGTCGTAGACCCTGTTCCTTCAGAACTGGCGACAGCCTCTCATAACGCTCCCGAACCCTCCGCTCTGAACCAGCCGAACCGCTCACAACGGAACGTTATCACGCGGCGAAGCGGGTTGCGGGGACGCGTCCGCCCCGCCCCCAGCGGCCGCGGGCCGTATGCGCCCGGCCATCAAGATATCATCGACGCTCCGTCAACCACCCGTCGGAGGCTCAAGCGACTCTGCGCACGTATCTCCCGCTGCTGCGAGCCGCTGTTTCGCGGCCTCGAGCCGCAGCGATCCGCTAAAAAAATGCTAAAATTCAGCCGTGCCAAACCGAACCGAACCTCGAACCGCCTGGCAATGGCTTCGCTACATCGTAGTGGCCCTGATCGCCCTATTCCTCGTCTGGTGGATGTTGCGCGTGTACGTTCTATAAACGCAAGCTCCCGAATTTCTTGCTGCCCGCTTGCGGCATCATAGGGAATGGCGTAGGCGGCGCAAACGGGCCGGATGCGCTCCCTGCCATCTGGTCGGCCGAGTTGCCTCCCCGGCGGAATCGACAAGGGAAACGTCGTTCGGATACACTCGAGCCACGTTCGCGGGAGTCACCAGGACGTGCTTGGTGAACACAGAGTTCGATGTTCATAGTCTCCCGCTTCGCCCGTTCGGGGCGGATCAACATTGTTACTGTCGTGAAGCGATGGCTTCCCTGGGACAATAGATGCAGTGGTCAACCCCCAACGCATCACGCCGGAGAGGACGCCGATCCTAACACTCGTGCGGCCCTTTCAGGAGTTTGCCGCTCGGGAGACCTCCGGCGGTATTCTGCTGCTGGCTTGCACGGTATTGGCTCTTATCTGGGCCAACTCACCTGGGGCGCACTACTACACGGTTTTGTGGCATACGCCGTTCACGGTGGGATTAGGCAGTTTCAGCTTGAGCCACGAGCTTCACTTCTGGGTGAACGACGCGCTCATGGCCGTGTTCTTCTTCGTTGTAGGTTTGGAAATCAAGCGGGAACTGCTGGCCGGGGAACTGGCATCTGCACGTCAGGCCGCGCTTCCTATTTTGGCGGCGTTGGGCGGCATCCTGGTCCCGGCCGTTCTATACACTTTCCTCAACGCAAACGGCCCGGGCGCCCGCGGCTGGGGTGTTCCGATGGCCACCGATATTGCATTCGCCATTGGAGTGATGGCCCTCCTGGGCGATCGCATACCGCTTGGACTAAAGGTGTTTTTGACGGCTCTGGCGATTGTCGATGACATCGCCGCGGTGCTTGTCATCGCCGTATTCTACACGGCTCATCTGGCATGGGGAGCGCTCGGAGTCGCGGCTTTCTGCCTCCTGCTGGCGCTGGCGGCAAATCGCCTCGGCGTGCGGCATCCGCTTCCGTACGCACTGATTGGCGCCGTGCTGTGGCTGACCGTGTTGCAGTCTGGAATTCACGCGACCATTGCCGGGGTACTCCTTGCCTTCTTGATCCCGAGCCGCACCGCTATCAACCAGCGTGAGTTTCTGAGGCATGGCCGCGCTGTGCTTGACCACTTTGAAAGAGCGGCGGCAACGGAACCTTTCGATATTCTGAGCGACATTGAACAGCAGACCGCTGTAGAAGCATTGGAGGACGCTTGCGAGAAGGTGCAGCCGCCGCTTCACAGGTTGGAATCCGCCCTTCATCCGTGGGTAACGTTTCTGATTATGCCGCTCTTTGCGTTGGCTAACGCAGGAGTGTCGCTCTCCGGCGATCTGGTGAAGATTGTGACCCAACCCATCGCGCTTGGCGTCGTGCTCGGGCTGGTCCTTGGGAAACCAATCGGCGTGACACTTTTCTCATGGCTGGCGGTGCGGTTGGGCCTGGCGTCTCTTCCCGCGAACGTCTCATGGAAGCATATTCATGGCGCGGGCTGGCTAGCTGGGATCGGGTTCACGATGTCGCTCTTCATGACCGGCTTGGCTTTCACCGATGATGCGCTTCTCACAGCGGCAAAGCTCGGCATCCTGATTGCCTCCCTGTGCGCGGGAATCCTCGGTTCGGTGATTCTTTTGCGCATATCATCGTCGGGCCCCACCTCTCCGCAGTTGGACTGATTGTCCCAACGCACGTTGCTAACATGTCGCAATTGCAGCACGGCTTCCCGAACCGCACGTCGGGATCGATCGTGATCCGTGCAAGGAGCGAATCCAGTGCCGGCAGCCCATGGTACGCTTATGCCGCCGAATTGGCGGCAGCGCGCAAAGTCCACCGCGGATGAAGCTCCTCTTCGACGAAAGCCTGTCGCCGAGACTGGTTCTGTTGTTAGACGGCCTATTCTCCGAGTCCGAGAGTGCGCTTTCAAACGGGCTTGCTCGGGCCGGCGATTCGCAGAATTCTGGAGTATGCGGCCGCTCACGGTTTCGTCCTGGTCTCCACGGAGAGCGACTTCGAAGGTCTCCATAAGGCAGATCCCGGCGGCAGGGTCGTCATTCTCCGGTCCTGCGATTATTCAACGGATGTTGCGGCCAACGCGCTTCGGCGCAATGCGATCCGAATCGCTGAATTGGCCGGCTCCCAGAATAGTCTGATCTTCATCGACCGGTAGTGGGCAGACCGCTATCCCTTCCACCCCACATGCAACGCCACCACCCCGCCCGTCATCCGCTCAAACTCCACCCGCAAATACCCCGCGTTACTCATCTCCCGGGCAAGCTGCTCGGCATTCGGGAACTTCCGGATCGACTCCGGCAAGTACGAATACGCCTGCGAAGACCCTGAAATCATGCGGCCGATCCGCGGCAACACGCGCTCCGAGAACCAGTCGTACAACACCGCAAACGGCCGCAACCGAGGCTGCGAAAACTCGAGAATCGCGACCACGCCCCCGGGCTTCAGCACCCGGAGCATCTCTTCCAGCCCGCGCCGGTAATTGGTAAAATTCCGGAACCCGAACGCAATCGCAATCGCATCCAGCGACTCATCGCCGAGCGGCAACTGCAGCCCGTCCGCCTCCAACAATCCGGAGCGCAGGCGCTTCCGCAACAGCTTCTCCCGCGCCGCGGTCAGCATCGGATGACAGAAATCCGCGCCGATCGCCGGACGCCCGAACTCCCGCTCGAGCCCCACCAGCAGATCGCCGGTTCCGCAGCATAGATCCAAAATTCGACCGCCGCGCGGAACCTCGCGAGCCAGTCGCCGCACCGTCCGCCGGCGCCAGTACCGGTCGAGGTTGAACGACAGCAGGTGATTCAGAACATCGTAGTGCCCGGCAATCCCGCCGAACATCGACCGCACCCAAGCCGCGGCCTGCCGTTCGTCCGAGATGCCCTTCGGCGTCGTACCCATCTATGCGAGAGCCTGCGTGATCGCCGCGCTCACATCCGCGTCTGGGATGCCGGACAGCACCCGCACGGCGCCAATCCGTTCCGGCAGCACAAAGTGAATCTTCCCCTTCAAGGTTTTCTTGTCGCTGCGAAGCCGCGCCACCAGCCTCTCGCCGTCAATCCCCTCGACCCCCGGAATCGGCCCATAATCGCCAATCACATTCAGGATCCGCGCCGCGTCCGCCTCGGATAATCCCCCCACGCGCGCCGCCAACAACGTAGCCGCTTTCATCCCGAAAGCCACCGCCTCCCCATGCAAAAACCGCGCATAAGCGGTCTCGGCTTCGAGCGCGTGCCCGACCGTGTGCCCAAAATTCAGAATCCGCCGCAGGTCGCCCTCGCGTTCGTCGGCCGACACGACCTCCGCCTTAATCCGCACCGCCGCGGCGATCAACCGCTCCACGACATCGGCGTCGCGCGCAAACACCGCCTCGCGCCGCGCCTCCAGCAGTTCAAACAAAGCCCGATCCGCGATCACCCCGCACTTGATCACTTCGTAGAGCCCGGCGCGATACTCCCGGTCCGACAGCGACCCCAAGACATCGGGATCGATGAGCACCGCCAGCGGTTGATGGAAAGCTCCGAAAAGATTCTTGCCGCTGGTCAGGTTCACACCCGTCTTGCCGCCGATCGAAGCGTCCACCTGCGCCAGCAAGGTCGTCGGAATCTGCACTACCGGAATTCCGCGCATGAACGCCGACGCCAAAAATCCGCCCATGTCGTTGACGATGCCCCCGCCGAATGCGACCACCACGCTGGTGCGATCGCCGCCCGCCTCAATCATCTTCTCCGCGAGCGCCTCCACTTCCGACACACGCTTCCGCGTCTCGCCGCCAGGGAAGAACAGAACCTCGAACCGCCGCCCCGCCAACGCCCGTTCGATTACAGAGCCGTGCAGTTCCCACACGTCGGCGGTCGTAACCACGAACACCACTCCCGCGACATCGGGAACAAACTCGCCCGCCCGCGAAAGCAACCCGCGCTCGATGACGGCGTCGTACGAATGTTGCGCCGTCACCAGGGTAAAACGGGGCATACGTTCGTTGTACCATGGACTTCCATGCACCCCGATTACGTGGTGGTAGGCGCAGGCGTCGCCGGACTCCGCGCCGCGATTGAGTTGGCGGTCGGCGGCCAAGTGCTGGTCATCGCCAAGGACAGCCTGCGCGAATCGTCCTCCGAATACGCCCAGGGCGGCATCGCCGCCGCGGTGAGCGACGACGACGAAGTCGCGCTCCACGAACACGACACTCTCCTCGCCGGCGACGGCCTGTGCGACCCCGCAGCCGTTCACATTCTTGTCGAGCACGGCCCCGAGGCCATCGAGGAGTTGATCGGCTGGGGCGCCGAATTCGACCGCGAAGGTTCAAAACTCGCCTTCGCCCGGGAAGGCGCGCACAGCCGCAGCCGGGTTCTCCACGCCCACGGCGATTCTACCGGCCAAGAGATTGCGCGAACGCTGTACCGCAAAGCGGCGAGTCTCCCGAACGTCGCGTTCCGAAGCTATGCGTCCGTCAGCGACCTGTGCGTCGATGACGAGGAAGTCACCGGAGTGACCGTGCACGACGGAGCCGGGCGGACCGCCATTCCCGCGCGCGCGGTGCTGCTCGCCACCGGCGGCTTGGGCCAGATTTATCGTGACACCACTAATCCCGCCGTAGCCACCGGCGACGGCGTCGCGATTGCCTACCGCGCCGGAGCTGTCATCGGCGACATCGAATTCGTCCAGTTCCATCCCACCGCCCTCCACGTCGAAGGCGCGCCGAGTTTCCTGCTTTCGGAAGCTCTTCGCGGCGAAGGCGCGTATCTGAGAAACAGCGCCGGCGAGCGCTTCATGCACCGCTATCACGAAATGGGTGAACTGGCCCCACGAGACGTCGTCTCCCGCGCGATCTTCGCCGAGATGCAAAAAACCGGCGCTCCGCACGTCTTTCTCGATCTCACCCACCTCGCCCCCGGCCGCGTCCAATCCCGCTTTCCGCGAATTTACGAGACCTGCCTGGCATACGGCGTGGACCTCGCCCGCGATCCCGCGCCCATCCACCCCGCCGCGCACTACGCGATGGGAGGAGTGAAAACGGATCTCGACGGCCGCACGAATCTGCGCCGCCTATACGCCGCCGGAGAAGTAGCCTGCACCGGAGTGCACGGTGCGAACCGGCTGGCGAGTAACTCGCTGCTCGAAGGCTGTGTCTTTGGCGCGAGAGCCGGTAAGTCGATGCTCGCCTGGTCCACTCACTCCGATCGGGCCCACTTACTAACTGCCCGCGTGGAACCAGGACCCGACGAACGCGTCCGAACCATAGCGTCCCAATACTGCGGCATCGTCCGCGACGCGGACGGCCTCCGCCGTGCGATCGCCGAACTACAAGCGCTGCCGCCAACCAACATGGGCACCGTCGCCGGCCTGATTGCGCGCTGCGGGCTGGCGCGCGAAGAAAGCCGCGGCGGCCATTACCGCTCCGACTACCCGAACAAGCGCCCGGTCGCCGTTCACTCTAACGTGCGCCAGGGTCAGGACGTCTGGTTCGCCTGAGCGTGCAGCAGTCTCGCGATCGCCTAGGCGATCGCTCCCGTCGTCTGGCGCAAGAAATCCTGAATCAACCCCAGGTCCAATTCCGGATACACCGGATACCGGCTCAACAGCGCTTCGACGCGCGCGCGAGCCTCCCGCTTTGGGCCTTCCTCCACGCTGTACTTCGCCTTGCTCGGACCCTTATCGGTGACATCCGCCTTCGTATGCGACAGCACCAGCGTCATCAATGATGCGATCTCCTTCATCTCGCCGGCGCCCATGCCAAGCGTGGTCGCCGCCGGCGTCCCCAACCGCAAACCGCTCGTGTACCAAGGCCCACTGGGATCGAAGGGGATGGTATTCCGGTTCAGCGTAATGCCGCACTCGCGAACCGCGAACTCCGCCTGCCGCCCCGTGAGCCCGAACGGCCGCACATCCAGCAGCACCAGGTGATTGTCCGTGCCGCCGGTGATCACCGCCTGCCCGTTCTCCACAAAAGCTGCGGCGAGCGCCCGCGCGTTCTCCACGATCCGCCGCGAGTACGCCCGGAACTCCGGCTGCAGCGCCTCGGTGAAGCAGATCGCCTTCGACGCCATCACGTGTGGCAGCGGACCGCCCAACACCAGCGGGCATCCTTTATCCACCGAATCCGCGAACTCCTGCTTGCAAAGTACCAGCCCGCCCCGCGGACCGCGCAGCGTCTTGTGCGTGGTCGTCGTCACGATGTGCGCGTGCGCCACCGGATCGAAATCGCCCTCCAACACCTTCCCCGCAACCAGCCCCGCGAAATGCGCCATATCGACCATGAAGACCGACCCGGCCTTGTCGGCAATCTCGCGCATCCGCCGGAAATTGATCGCCCGAGGATACGCGCTGAACCCGGCGAGCAGGATTAGCGGCTTCAACTCCACCGCCTGCCGCTCGATCACGTCGTAGTCCAGCAGGTTCGACTTCGGGTCCACTCCGTACGAGTGCGCCTCGAACATTTTCGCCGACGCGTTCTTCCGGTATCCGTGCGTTAGGTGGCCGCCCGACCGCAGGTCCATTCCCAGCAGCTTCTGATTCCCGATCCGCTGCCGCAATTTCTCCCAGTCCGCGGCCGTCAGGTCCGCCGAGTCCTTCGCCCCGAACTCCGCCACGCCGGGATTCTCGATCTTGTGCGTCAGCACCGCCCAGAACGCCACCAGATTCGCGTCCGCCCCGCTGTGCGGCTGCACGTAAGCGTGTTCCGCGCCGAACAGCGCCTTCGCCTGCCCGACCGCGAATTCTTCAATGACGTCAACGTTATCGCAGCCCGCGTAGAACCGCTTGAACGGGACCCCCTCGGCATATTTATCTGTGAGCAGATTCGCCATCGCGCTCTGCACCGCCATGGACGAGTAGTTCTCGCTCGCGATCAGCTTGATGTTGCTCCGCTGATCCGCCAGCTCTTTCAAAATCGAGTTCGCCACCAGCGGCGAAACCTGCGCGACGTTTTCCAGGTTGGCCAGGTAAGCCAGCAGGCCCGGGCTGATCGACGCCGCGTCGCCGCCGCGGGAGCGCAAAAATTCGGAAATAAGGGAAGGGCGCATGGATCTATTCCAAGGATAGCGCCGCCCCGCGCGCGGGTGCATAATATAGGCCTGGAGGAGCAATGGACAAGGTCAAAATGGGGCTCGCGCCCACCATCGCATGCTTCAATCAGGCAACCACGCCGCTCGGTGTCGACTTCGACGACCTGATCGCCGCGTTGCAGGTCTATGTCGACCGGTACGTGGCGCCCGTCTGGGGCACGCCTGCAAAACTGGTCAAGTCCGAGGGCTTCCTCAAGGGCGCCTGGGCCATCGTCTTCCTCGACAACGCCGATCAGAAGGATGCACTCGCCTATCACGACCTGACGCCGGACGGCCTGCCCGAATCCAAGGTCTTCGTCCAGACCACCCTCGACAGCAAAGAACTGGTGAGCGTCTCAACCTCCCACGAACTGGTCGAGATGCTGGTGGACCCCGCCACCAACCTGATGACGACCGGTCCCGATCCGAAAACCATCTACGCGTACGAAAGCGCGGATCCCGTGGAGGCGTTGAGTTTCGACGTCGACGGTATCCCGATGAGCGATTTCGTCTATCCGGCCTATTTCGAGACGTTTCACAAGGCCGGCTCGGTCCAGTTCGACCAGATGAACAAGGTCACGAAGCCTTTCCAGATCCTCGCTGGCGGCTACCAGATCGTCTTTAAAAGCGGCAAGTGGAGCCAGGTCTACGGTTCCAAGAGGAAAGAGAAAGCGTTCGCGAAAGAAGACCGGCGCGGGCACCGCAGCGAACAGCGCAAGGTAAGGGAATTGAAGCGCGCCGACAAAAAGGAAATCGCCCGGCTTAAGAGGGCCGCGGTATGACAAGACTATTTACGGCCACCGTGCTTTTCGCGGCAGCCTGCTTCGCGCAGACCGTCGCCATTTCACCGGCCGAGGGCCCTCCCACCACTACCGTGGCAGTTAGCGGCTCCGGCTTCGGCGCGAACGTCGCCGTGGACATCTACTGGGGGAAAGCGCGCCTCGCGCTGGCCGTCACCAAACAAGCCGGCGCCTTCTCCGGCGTGTCCATCTCGATACCGCGGACCGCGCTGCCCGGCAATCAGATGGTTGCCGCCATCGAGCGCAACAACGCCAAAGCCGCCGAGACTCCGTTCCTCGTCCAAGTCGACTGGCCTCAATTGCTGGGCGACAGTTCCCGCGCCGCCTTCAATCCATACGAGAATCTCCTCGGCGTCCAAAATGTCGGCGGCCTCGCGTTGAAGTGGACGGGCCCGGGCGGCACCACTTCGCCCGTCGTCGCGGAGGGCGTGGTCTACACTGGCGCAATCTCCGCTTTCGACTCCCGTTCCGGCATTCGGCTATGGACCTTCGCCACCGGCGGCGACATCCAGTCCTCGCCGGCGGTGGCCGCCGGCTCGGTGTACGCCGGCGCCTACAGCGGCGTGTTCTACGCCGTTAACGCCTCCACCGGCGCGCTTCGCTGGCAGTACCCCACCGGCGGAGCCATTTACTCTTCGCCCACCGTTGTCGGCGGAATCGTCTATTTCGGTTCCTACGATAAGAACGTCTACGCCTTGGATGCTGCCACTGGCGCGCTGAAGTGGAAATACACCACCGGAGGCGCCGTCCAATCCTCGCCCGCGGTGGTCAACGGCCTCCTTTACGCCGGATCGTTCGACGGCGCGCTCTACACCCTCGATGCCCGCACCGGAGCATTGAAGTGGAAGTACACCACCGGCGCGGCGATCCAGGGTTCTCCCGCGGTCTGGCACGGCATCGTCTACTTCACCTCGGGAGACACCTACCTGTACGCCGTGGACGCGATAACCGGCAGCAGCCTTTGGAAGTTCAAAACCGGCTCCGTGCTCTATTCGTCCGTCGCGATAGCCGGAGGGATTGTATACCTCCCCGGTTGGGACGGCAATCTGTACGCGCTGAACGCCCTTACCGGCGCGGCGCTCTGGAGTTATGCGACCGCGCCCGACGCCGGCTCGCCCGCCGTCGCCAACGGAGTGGTCTACTTGAATACGAATTCCTACGTTGGCCTGTTCTACGCCCTCGACGCGAAAAAAGGAAACCTGCTCTGGGCCTACAAAACGCCCGGCGGCAACGGCACCTCGCCCGCCGTCGTGGGAGGCGTCGTGTATCTCCAGGGCTCGCTCAATCTGTACGCCTTCGCCCTCCTATAACCATCCACGTGGCGCACGCACTCGTGCGTGCCGCGTCGGCACTCCTGCCGACGCCCGGATCCGCGAGGATCTTGCCATGGCAAGATCCCGATGAATGGTCGGTTGCCGCCGCACTGATCTCACGGCCCACGGGCTCGGACTTACGTTACCGATGCCCTTGAGCGCCAGCGCTCATCTGCCCCGAACGCGATCCATCTCCCGCCGGTCCCGCTTCGACGGCCTGCCCTCCCGTGGCGCCTCGAAGTTCAGCTTGCGCTCCTCGGCCGCCTTCCTGCGCAGCTCCCGGCTGGCCTCGGTCTCCCGATAGAGCATCTGCGCAACCGCCGCCGGGCCCCGCATATCGCTCACGGCCAGCACCTCTATCCGATACTCGCCGCTGTCATTCCTCACGTCCAGAAAGTCGCCGGCCCGAACCTCGCGCGCGGCCTTGACCGCCTGCCCCCGACACGAAATCCGCCCGATTTCGCAGGCCCGCGCGGCCAGCGAGCGAGTCTTGAAGAATCGCGCCGCCCAAAGCCATTTATCCATCCTCACGCCCATCATGATCTCATTCTCCTGTCCAGCCGCACCTGGGTCCGCCCGGATCGGAACCACCACGTGACCCTTTTTTCGTTGAGAACCAGGACCGCAGCAGCCGGTGGCGAACGCCTGGCTCAGCAAAACCAATCTGTTACCGAGCCGCGACCGTGAGGGAGCGGTTTTTCCCACAGGCTGTTAACCGCCAGGCACGCTACAGGGGCATCGCACTCTCCTAATACCGAGCGGATTATATACGCTCGGTATTAGAGCCCAAAAAAAGAAACCAGCGCGCCCTCTACTTTCCTGTCGCGCACCCGATCTTCAGATCTCCAGCTCCGGTTCACGTTCGGAGACCGGGGATGCTATAGTTAGAGGTGGCCGCCTCCCAGGGCGGCTTTTCTTCTGCGCATCGGGGCGTGGCTCAGCCTGGTAGAGCGCCTGGTTCGGGACCAGGAGGTCGAAGGTTCGAATCCTTCCGCCCCGACCATCTCCCCTCTTCGTTCCTCATCGCGCAACGTCTTCGCCTCAATGCCGGAAAATGGGCGTCGTTCGGTTTGAAGTTGTCGGCGGTTCGATAGGTTCAGGTGGAATATCCCGCATGAAGATACTGCGGACGGTTGCTCTCGGCATCCTGATCGGAGCCGGCGGCATGATGTTGTACGGGCAAAGTGAGCGGGCGATGCCACCAGCCAGAGCCACGCCGGCGCCGCGACCGACAGCCAGTAGCAGATGCCCGGCGGCGAACATCGACAGCAGCCCGAGCGACGACAGGAGGTCTAAGTTGATCCGCGGCGGCATCCTTTGCGTCATCCAAATCAGGATCCGCTTCTCACCGCCCGCCAACAGGCTGTCTTGAATCCGCCTTGCGTTTTAAAAACCGGCCGCTTCCATACACATGATCCGGGCACGCGGCTGGCCAGACGGAGAGGGTTCAATCGAATGGAACTTGGCAACATCCGGGCTGCAACCAAGCTCTGGCACTGTCAGGATAAGCTGGCGGCGGCCCGCGCGCGATCGTAGTCCGTCGGTGTGTCGATGTCCATCCCGGCTTCGGGACAATCGAGACGGATGGCGGAACCTGCGTGGGCGAGGATCACGCCCTTACACCCCTGATCCGGCTGAAGGGACAGCAGGCGGGGAAAGAACTCGCGGGAAAAAAACACGGGAACGCCCACGGTGCCTGCATACTGAGAAGCGACGATCGGCTGGTCCGACTCCAGGTGGGTGAGAACCAGTCTGTCCAGGATTTCGAAAGTGACCAGAGGTTGATCGGCGAGCGCCAGGATCAGGCCATCCAGCGCTTCCCTCTCCGCGGCCGCGACGCCCGCATGGATGGAGGTGCCCATCCCTTCCGCCCAGCGCTCGTTCTCGACGATAAGGACCGGCAGTCCTTCCAGCGCGGGCCGAACCTCGGACGGGCGGCAGCCGATCACGGCGATCACGGGCGAACAAACGGAAGCCAGGGCGACTTGGGCGGCGTGGCGCAGCAGCGGTTTGCCCCCGTAGTCGAGAAGCTGTTTGGGCGCCCCCATTCTTGTTGAGCTTCCCGCCGCCAGGAGGACGATTCCGAATTGGGGCATTGCTCAGGCCCGCTCGCAAACCGCGTAGGCGCGCTCCGGCGCGGCCGTGATTCGCGGCTCGCCGGTCTCGTGCGCCGGAGCGTGTATCGGGACGCGCCGGCTTCTGAGCTTCATTCCGGAGCGGCCCGCGAGCACGGCCTGAATCTCGGAAACGATGGAGAGGGCGATCGCCTCGGGGGTCTCCGCGCCGATGTCCAGACCAACCGGCGCATGCACATGGTCCGCTCCGGGACTGACTCCGATTTCCTCGAACAGGCGCTCGGTGCGTCTTTTCGGCCCGAGCAGCCCCAGGTAGCGGGGCCGGGCCGGAAGGATCCCTTGCAGAAGCTTGCCGTCCCCCGGGTAGTTGTGGGTCATTAGGACGACGCAAGTTTCGCGATCGATCTCGATGCCGGCCAGCGGATTTCCGGAATCGGTCAGCACAACCCGATCCGCGAGGGGGAAGCGCTCCACTCGCGCATAGGCGGGTCTTCCATCGGCGACCGTAACGTGCCAGCCGAGTTCCTTGGCGATGCGCGCCACGGGAATCGCGTCGTGTCCCGCGCCGAAGATCACCAGAGCGGGCGGAGGTCCGATGTATTCCACGAACACTTCGGAATCGTCGAGATGGACCAGGCGGCTTCTACGCTCGTGCAAGGCCGCCAGCGCGTGCGGCCGCAGGTCGTCACAAGCGGCAGTCGCAGGGAAAAAGAGATGGTCCCCCACCCGAGCCGCGGAGCCTTCGCGCACCCGAATGACCGTCGCCATCACGGCCGGCTTGCGGCACGCGCGGCAGGAGTCGAGTAATTCCATCGCCTCCCTGGCGGATTCGGTTTCCAGCCGCTCCAGCAGCACCTGAATCACGCCGCTGCAGCCCAGGCCGAACTCCCAGACGGCGTCTTCCTCCGAACTGGTGTCGTAAACTCGCACGACTGGCCGGCCCTCGGTGAACCACCAAGCTTTTTTCGCGACGTCGCCCTCCAGGCACCCGCCGCTGACGGAGCCGATCCGGCGGCCATCCGGCAGAATCAGCATGCGCGCACCCGGACGCCGGTACGCGGAGCCCTTCACGTGCACCACCGTGGCCAGCACCGCGTCCCGATTGGAATGCTCCAGGGTTCGCCAGGCGTCCAGAATGGCGTGGAGGTCGTGCATGGGCCTTAGAGTCCGCCCATGACGGCGCCGGGGAAGAACGGCAGCGAGCGCACCCGGGTCCCGGTCAGCTTCGCGTAAGCGTTGGCCAGCGCGGGGGCGCATGGCGGCACGGCCGGTTCGCCGATTCCGCTGGGGGTACCCGAGCTGGTCACGAGTTGCACGGTGATTTGAGGCATCTCGCCGATTCGCATCACCCGATAGTTGCTGAAGTTGCTCTGATTGGCCTTTCCGGCGGTGAAGGTCATTTGACCCCAGAGCGCCGCGTTGAGGCCATGGGCGATACCGCCCTGCATCTGCGCCTGGACGGAGTCGGGGTTGATCGCCATCCCGCAATCCACCACGCACGCAACGCGATTGACCTGCAGGGAACCCTTGGCAAGCTGCGAGACATCCATAACCTCGCAGACCCAGGTTCCGAACGACTGCGAGATCGCGACCCCCCAGGCGTGTCCCTTCGGCAGCGAGTGCCTCCAGGAGCTGAGCGCGTCGGCGGCGGTCAGCACCGCGCGCGCCCGGGGGTCGGTCAGGGCGTTGTACCGGAAGGTGAACGGGTCGATTCCGGCGGCCAGCGCCAGTTCGTCGATCATGCTCTCGACCACAAAGGCATTAATCGAGTTTCCGACCGACCGCCAGAAGCCCACGGGAATGCCTGCCGGCAGCGGCACCCATTCTACGACGTGCGTGCCCAGCGCGTAACCCAGGCCTACAGCGCCGTCGGGCCCCGAAGAATCGAGATCGCCAGGATTGATCCATCCGCGCTGCAGCAGAATGGAAGGAGAAACATTTCGATAGAACCAGGCGACGATATTTCCGGAGGCATCCAGTCCGCCGGTGGCGTGCACCAGGGCAAAGGGCCGGTACTGGTCGTGGGCGATGTCCTCTTCGCGAAACCACGTCAGCTTCACCGGTTTCTTCACGGCCATGGCCACCTGGACCGCCTGGCTGATGTAGTCCTGCTCGATCTTGCGGCCCAGGCCACCGCCTAGAAAAGTGGTGTGGACCGTGACCAGGTTGGGATTCACGCCTGTGATGGCGGAGGCGGTGCCCGCGACCCATGCGGCGGCCTGGCTGGGCGCCCAAACCTCGCAACTCGAGGCGGTGCCGTTGGTGAAGGTGATGTTGACCGAGCAGTTCATCACTTCCATCGTGGAGTGCGCCAGGTAGGGGAGCGTGTAAGTGGCGTCCACTGTCTTTTTCGCGCCGGCCATCGCGCTGGCGACCTGAGCCTCGATCACGGCCGCCGGCGGCGTCGGGTTGTTCGGCTCGGCGACAATCGGCGTGCCGGTGGTGACAAGTTGCTGGGCCAGAGCCAGGATTTGGGCGCTGTCGATATTGGCGCTCGACGGCGGCAGATTCCACTTCAGCGATAGCCCCTTGACCAGATTCCTTGCGGTCCAGGTATCGGTGGCCACCACGGCAACCGCGTTGACGCTTCCTGCCGCGACGACGCCGCGGCTGTCCGACGCGGTACAAGGCACTACCGCGATGGCTCCCGGCGGCTTCACGGGAGTGCTCGCGAGCGTGCCGCCGATCGTCGGGCAATGCACGACACTGGCGAAGACCATTCCCGGAATGCGGACATCGATACCGTAGATCGCGCTGCCGTCGGTCTTCGACGGAATGTCGACGCGCTGCACGGGCTGGCCAATCAGGCGGAACTTACTGGGGTCCGTGAGCGGGATGTTCGCAGGGACTGGCTGCGAGGCCGCCAGGACTGCCAGGGACCCGTAAGTCCAGGTCGCGATCGCGTGGGTGGTCGGATTGGTATAGGTGACCACGGCGCTGGCGGCCGAGTAATTGGCGCGCTTCGAGTCGCGCTGGAGGACCATCGCGGCGGCGATCAGCAACTCGCGGACGGTTGCTCCGGCCAGCCGGAGGGGTGCGTAACCATTGCTCACGGCGCTGCTGCCGCCCGTGATGTAGGAGACGACGGGGTCGACCAGCGCCTGCTGGACCGAGATCTGGCTCCAGTCCACCATCAATTCTTCGGCTAGGATCTGGGCCAGCCCGGACATTGCGCCTTGTCCCATTTCGGCCCCGCCGAACGCGAGGGCGATGCTCCCGTCGGTGCCAACGCGGACGTAGGCGTTCAACTGTTCATAAATCGGCGAGGCGGCCTGCATGACGCGGTTCGCGGGCGGCATGAAGAATCCGAGCGAGAGTCCTCCGGCGGCGGTGGCGAGGAATCCTCGGCGGCCGATTTCCATCTTCTGGGCGGGTGCTTGGGGAGATTGAGGTGTCATGTGATTGTTCCGTTCTACAGATTGCTCACCGCGTCCCGAATGCGCTGGTAGGTTCCGCACACGCAGATGTGCTGAACCTCGGGCAGGATCTCCGGCCCGTGATGGCCGGCCATCATGGCCGCGGCGCATGCCATGATCATCCCTGGCTGGCAGTAACCGCATTGCGGAACCTGGTGGGCGATCCAGGCCTGCTGGACTGGATGGCTCCGATTCGCGGAAAGGCCCTCGATGGTGATGATCTTCTTGCCGACGGCGGACGTCACGTCGAAGACGCAGGAGTGCTCCCGCTGGCCGTCGATGATCACGGTGCAAGCGCCGCATACCTCGATGCCGCAGCCGTACTTGGTGCCGGTTAGCCCGATCAGGTCGCGCAGCACCCATAAAAGCGGCATGCTGCCGTCGCTGACTGTGACGGAATGGTTCTGACCATTCACATTCAGTGTAAGTTGCATGAATGAACCCCTCTTTCCCAGAAACGAATGTGCGAACGCAGGCCACCGGCTATCTGCCGTCCCAGGGCTGTTAGTCGATCGCTGAAAGCTGATGGTTAGTACTCTGAATCGCTACCGGTCGTTCCCGGCCGCGACGCTGGCGAAGACATCCAGGCGGCTCTGTCCGAGACCGAGCGACTCCGGCAGGGGGTGCCCGCTCTCCAGCGCATCCACGGCCAGGCCGATTCCCATCCGGCCGGTTGGCTGCGATAGCAGAGCGACCGTGCCCGACACCAGGGCGGTGCTGAACGACGTGCCCCAGACGGCCACGTAGTTGTTCCCGGGGTAGGTGGTGATCAGCGCTTCTCCAGGGGCGGCCATGAAGATGCTCGGCATTCCGTAGTTGCTGAAAGCACTGCGGCCGTCGGTTGTGGTGGTGGAGCTAACCCCGATCACTTGCGGGAAACCGGCAGGGTAAGTCAACTCCTGTTGGCCTTCGTTCCCGGACGCAGCCACGCAGATTGCGCCCTTGGACTGCGCATACGCGATCGCCTTCTGCAGGTCGGGCGAGGCGGTCTCCGTGTCGAAGCTCATGGAGATCACGGTTGCTCCATTATCCGCGGCATAGTAAATAGCGTGAATGATGTCCGACAAGTTGGCCGAACCGTCCGATTTGAAGGCCTTCAACGGCATGATCTTCGCGGTTGGAGCCACCAGGTGGATCAACCCCGAGACCATTGTCCCGTGGCCGAAATCGGATGGCAGAGTGCCGTTCCCGTCCAGGATCACAACCGTGGATTGGTCCAGAATCACGACCGTCGATTGCTGGAGCAATACCTGGGTTTTCTGGGAAGGGGGGACCGTCGACGATTGCGTCAACGCATTCGCGGAAGCCGCGCTGAGGTCCAGTAGCTCGTTCGGAGTGCCTGCCTGATTCCGGGTGAAATCGTATCCGGTCACCAGCGCGCCCGACAAGGCCGGGTGGGCCGGGTCCACGCCCGTGTCGATTACCGCCACAATCGGGACTTTAGAAGTTGGGGGGACCGTGCTCAGGCCGAGGCGAATCAGAGATGCGGCCGACTGATTCACGTAGATATTGCGAACCGTCGCGCCAGCGAACGGGACGGTACTCGTGTCGCTCAGAATCGATTGAATGGCCCCCAGGTCGATCTGAACCTTGGAAGCCGGCTCTACCTCCGACGACTCCATGGTGGCGTTTGTCTCGAAGGCAGTGACGGTCGGATCGGCCGCGATTTGCGCGAGGGTTGGGGGGGGTAAACTGGCGGGAGCTGTGACAAGATAAACGCCACCGGAGGAGTTCAGGTCGTCGACGACGGTCAACCCGTATTTGGCCGTGACCGCGTTCAAATTCGTCGCCGACGTCCCAAGAATGTATTGCGTTTGCGCCACGGCCGGCGTGACCCACAGTAGTACGAGAATCAGGCCAAGGTACAAATTGAATATGCTCTTGTTCACGTTTGTCTCCTCTTCTCAGGCATAGCCGGATTCCAGCCGGCTCAGGGCGACTTCTATTTGCGTACCGTTGTGCTCCAGCGGGATACAAAGGCGCAGCTTGGTGCGCTGGCGGTACTCCAGGCAGAACTCTCCGAAATCGTTGGTCACGGCTTGCGCAAGCACTTTGCCGCTGCCCAGCAACAGTACCGGAAGACCGTCGACCCGGTTCGTTTCGGGCTTGTCGCAAGCAAACTGGCCGACCAGGGTTACTTGCGAATTGCTGCGGTCCATCTGCAGTTCCAGACGATAGCTCCCGGCCTGCAGGGCCAATTGGCGGCTGGCCGGTTGCCCGCTTCTCGCCCCTTCGTGTTGCAGATCGGCAAAACTGTCGTAGGTCAGAGTCGCCAGGATGCGGTCCAGCAGCCGGGGCCTCTCGGGGATTCGGGAAGCGGGAATGGAAGCCACGGCGGCGACCAGATCGGCCGGAGGGCTGTACAGCGCATCGGCTGCGGCGACTTCGCGAACCTGCTGGAGCATTTGCTGCACGGGACGGCAATCCGGGCATTCGCTGGCCAGGTGGCTGGCCATCTCGTCCCGCTGGGCGGCGGCCAAAGTGCCCAAAACGAAATCGGCCCACTCGGTGATGTCGAAATGCTTCATTTAATCTATCCGCCAGCGAAATCCCATTGCTTCGTCTGTAATGAGTCAAAGAACCGCTCGGGAAATATACCCTTCGGGAAAAAAACTTGCGCCGTTACGACATGTGATTCCCGACAAGCACGAAAGGCGCCCAGAAATAAGGATGTCCGTACTGCTCACGGATAGCCTGTGCCGCGGTACGAACCGCCTCTGCCTTGCTCGCGCCACCACAAAGTGTACGATAAAACACTATCATGAAGTCGGCCGTACTCCGGTCGAACACGTCCCACAGGCTTACGAGAACGCTGCCAGCGCCGGCCGACAGCAGGCCGCGCATGAGACCGAACAGCTCATCCCCGCCCACCACCACGTTAAGCCCGGTGCTGCAGCCGCTCAGCGTCACAAGTTCCGCGTCTAGTGGCAACTGATAGAGATCGAAGAGGCTTAGGTGGCCGTCGCCGAGCCGTATGGAGGAAAACATCGGGTTGTCGATTCGAAAAACGCCGTGGGTCGCGATGTGAATATACCGGCTGCCGCAACCCGATTCCCGGAGCAGCCGCCGCGTGGCGTTCTCGCCGAGATACAGCGTCGCGTCGGGCAGGGTCGAGGCGACGGTACGCGCCTCTTCTTCGATATGAGGCGTCCGGGCGTCGGGAACGCCGAGCACCAGCGACTGGCCGGTAACCGAGGGCCTCCGGGAGCGGCATAGAGCATACACGCTGGCGCTCGGGGTGTACGATACCGTGAAGTCGTCGATCAGATAGCGGGCGCCGTCGTAGAGCGCATGAAATGGGAGGTGGTGGAGAAGACCGTGCGGCGACACGATCAGATGGTCCGCCTGGAGCAGACGCCGCACGGGCGCGATGAGCTTGTCGTACAGTTCCCGCAGATGGGAGTCGGTGGCTTCCTTCCAGGCTTCGCCGACGCGCTTGTCATGCGCCGGCACGAACCGGAATCGCCCTAGTTGAAACTGCAGCAGCCGCAAGGCGCGGCGGACGCTCGCTATGTTGGCCAGTTGCGCCATCTCCAGACGGTCCCGCCCCACTAGGCAGACGTGGAGCACGCCGCAGATTTGAAAATACTCGAGCAGAATCGCGCCGGGGGGAATCGAATCGCGAATCCTGTCCAGGCTGAGGCAGGTCTCGCCGAGGAATACCGCGGCTTCCGGATCCGCCGAGCGGAGGCGGGCCACGCTCTGCAGCAGTTCGACCTCGCGCTCGCGGGCCTGTCCGCGCAGATTCTCAACCGCCCGCGGGCTGACGGAGCCTTTTCGCAGCGCCGCCAAGTCCAGTTGCTTGTAGTGCCAGTCGAGTTCCCGGCGAAGCTCCTGAATCCGGCCGGCCGGCGATTCGCCCCGAGGCTCCCCGGATTCGGCGTCGGCTGGGAAAGCCATCAGATCGGCGAGCTTACGGGACTTGGCCTCTTCGATATAGCGAAACGACTCCTCGATAGCCTGGGACTCGGGCAGCCGTTCCAGGCACAGACGCACCAGGTTCTCGTAAATTGCGAGCTTGTCTTTCAGAAAGGAGACCTGCACCTGCTCGCTCCGCAACTGGCTGAGCAGGTTTTCCGTCTGGGTGCGGGCGGTCTGAAGGGCCTGGTAGGCGGCTTCGAGGTTGCCGAAGCTCTCCTCGATCCGGGCCAGCACGGCGTAGGCGTGAAACAGAAGATGCCTCGATTCCGCGCGCCTCAGCCGGCCAATGGCGGAAAGGCAGGTGGCGCGCGCCTTGTCGAGCTGGCCCGAGTCGCGCAGCATTTGGGCGAGAAGCAGTTCGCACAGCGCCGCTTTTGCCGGCAGCAGCGAATCCGCGAGCGACTTGTTGGCTTTCAAAGCCAAACGCCAGGCCTGCCGTTCCTGTCCGAGGTCGTGGGAGATCAGCGCCAGGTACAGATCGATCACCGCGGGCCAAAGCTCGTTGGATTCTGAAACGAAGAGCCTGCGCGCCTCGCGCAGCAGCCGGACGGCCTTGCGCGCATCGCCGCGGTGGCTGCAGGCCACGGCCATGTTCATCACGGCCTTGGCGCGCTCATACGTCATGCCGAGCTCTTTGAATTTCCGGGCCGCCAGACCGGCCAGCCGCTCGCCCTCTTCACTGAAGTTGAGCTCCAGGTACATCTCCGACTCGTCGAGGTCGCACAGCGCCTCATGGTAGGCGTCGCCGGTCTGCTGGCAGTGGACGCGGCTTTTCTGGAATAAGTCGATCGCCTTCAGGTAGTCGGCGCGCAGGTAGTACAGGTACGCGATGTTGTAGTCCGCGTCGGCGGTCAGGACATCGAGGCCGTGCGCGAGGCAATGTTCGCGCGCGGTGCGGTAGGTATCGAGCGCGCGGGGGAAGTTGCCCAGGCTTGTATAGCACACCGCCATGTTACTCAGGACGGCCGCGATGTCGCGCGCGTCGCCGAGGCTGCGCAGCCGCTTGTACGCCTGCGCGTAATTCTCAATCGCCTCCTGGTAGCGGTCCTGGCGGTACAGGATATTGCCGACATTGCTGGTGAGCCGGGCCAGGCGCAGTTCGTCGTGGTGGCGCTCGTAGATTTCGCGGGCCCGGCTCGCCCAGGTGAACGCCTCATCGTAGCGGCCGAGATAGATCAGCACTTGAAGACCGGTGGCGAGGGTCCGGCCCACTTCCAGGTCCTCTCCGGCCGCCTCCAGGAGTTCGAGCGCCTCCGCGTAGTTCGCGAACGCAGCCTCGTGTTTCGAGCGCGCGAACAGAAGGTGGCCGGTCGAGCGGAGGGCGAACGCGCGGGCGATGGGGTCGCCCAGTTCTCCGGCGAGCCAGTGCGCGGACTCGGCCAGCCGCTCGCCCTTCTCCAGATCGACGTACGCCAGCTTCAGCACTTCGGAATAGAGAAGCTTTACTCCTTCGACCGAGTTCAGCTCCGCGCTGCCCGCCAGGATTTCGCGGCGTTCCCGTTCCGAGGCTGTGTTCGCCACCTTCTCGACGAGCGAATCGGGGCTGGCGGGCAACCTATACTCCCCGGTCTTCCAGATTTCGCCGGAGCTTCTGCAGGCAGCGGCCGCGAATGAACCCGATGGAGCCCTCGGCAAGACCGAGGCGCTGGGCGACTTCACTGTACGGCAGGGGCGGATCGCTGTAGAACAGCAGGCGCACCATCGTCTGGCAGCGATCGGGCAGGTTCTGAATGGCTTCCCGCACCACCTGCTCGCGCTCCATCGCCTCCTGGAAAGTCGCGGTTCCGGACCCGCCGGCCAGGGTCTCGATGTCGAACTCCGGATCCGCGGGCTCACCCCACTTCCGCTGGTTTTTCTTCATGCGATAGCACTGATTGGAAGCGACGGTCATCAACCAGGAGCGCACCGCGCCGGGTCGCCGCAGTTTACTGAGCTCGTTGTACAGTTCGGTCCACACCGACTGAAAAACATCCGCTGCGTCCTCCGGGCTCATCCGGTACTTCACCGGGACCGAGTAAACCAGATTCTTGTACTTCGAGACCAGCGCGGTCCAGGCCTGCTGGTTACCGGAGAGGCATTCCGCAATGAGATCTTCGTCGCTCCACGCGGGCGTCGGGGAATGACCGAACGCGATCTCCTGCAGCTTGGCTTTCATTGAATCGAGGGGCTTAGTTATCGAGGCTTAGTTATCCCTGTGGAATAACTCCTCGACGTTCCAGAGCGTGTAATCCGCCATCGCCGCTGGAGCAAAACCGCCGACCCACTTCCGGGCCGCCACCACGACGTGCGGACTCGCGAGAAAAACCATCGGCACATTTTCGGCGATCAACTGCTGGACCCGGTCCCACTGTTGTTTGCGTTCCTTGATCCTTATCGCGCTCATTTGAGCGCGCATTAACCGGTCGATCTCCCCTTCCCAGGGAGTGGACGGCTGCTTCTGGCCCGGGTTCCAGACGTGCATGCCCCCGCTGGACAGCCATACGTTCATCTCGCTGTTGGGGTCGGCATCGCCGCCGCCCAAACCCATGATGGCGGCATCGAACTGGCGGGTGTTCAGGACGCGGTCCACCAGCGATCGGAATTCGAGAGATGCCACCTGGACCTTCATGCCCAGTTGTTTCAAGTCGTATTGCACGATCGTGGCCATCTGAACACGTTCTGTATTGCTAGACGCAACGATGATCGAAAATTCGACAGGCTTCCCGGTTCGATCGCGCAAAGTCTTCCCCGAGTCCCACGTAAAGCCGGCCGATGCCAGAAGATCCCGCGCTTGCGACAAAGACCGCACGGGAATCGGGATGTTGGAATTCGACCATTGCCGGTTTCCGGCGCTGACATTGCCCCACATGGGTGCGCCACGACCCCCATAAACGAGGCGGACGATGGAATCGCGATCCACGGCCATCGACACCGCTTTCCGAAAGGCCGTCTGCTGGAACCAGGTTGGTTTCACGGCCGGACTGAGGTTAAAAACAAGGAAGTTGTACTCCAGGCTGGGGCCCGCGTCCGAAACGATATCTCCCCGCGACGCCTGCCCAGCGGCAAGTTGCGGGAACATCCTAGGGCTGACCCGGTTGAGGATATCGGTTTCGCCCGCGGCGAACCGCGTCACCTGGGCGTCCTCCGAGCCGACAAACAGAAAGGTGAGCTCGTCGAAATACGGCAGCCGCTGCCGCGAGCCGTCCTCCTGCCAGTAATATGGATTACGTTCCAGCACGAGACGTTCTCCCGGCTGGTACTGCTTTAAGCGAAACGGACCCAATCCGGCGATCCCATCCGCCGGCGTGTTGAGCCGCCATACCTCGGCCAGTTTGCCCTCCCGAAAGGGCTTCTCAAGTATATGGCGGGGCAGCATCGGAAGACCGTCGAAGATGCGTTCGGCCGCGGCATACGGCGCGGGCAGTTCGATAAGGACCGTGTAAGCGTCGAGCTTTCGCGCGGTAAGCGGATGGCCGTCGACGATCAGGAGGTCGCGCTGCGGCGAGTGCGTCTTCTCATCCAGAAAAGCTTCTAGAGTGAAGACGACATCATCGGCGTCGAACGCGTGCCCGTCGGAAAAACGCAAGCCGCGGCGAAGGTGCAGCGTGTACCGGCGCCCATCCGGGGAAACCGTCCACGATTTCGCCAGCGCAGGCTGAGTCAGTTGGGTCTGACGATGGATCGAGATCAGGTCCGCGTGCATCCGGCCGATCACGTCGCGCGAGGGAAGGTCCATCGCGATCAGCGGATTCAGAGTCTTTGGTTCGGCGCGCAATGCGACCGTAAGCCGGCCATCGCGGCGGCCTTTGGCGCTATGCGAAACAAGCAGTTCCTCGCCGGGACACAGTGCCACAAATAACGCGCCGGACAGCGCGCACAAGACACCCGATTTTACCCTCACTCAACGGCCACTTTACCACAGGGTTGTGTTAGCGGTCGCTCGGGCTGGTACTAATCGCGGCGTAGTAACACATCACCACCGGCAGGAGCGCGAAAGCAGGCATCGCCAGCCACCAGTGAGAGGTAAGCATCCCTGCCTCTCTCAGGGGCGCCAGCATACCGCCCCAACTCGGAGCCGGCTCTCCCACTCCCAGGCCGAGAAACGACAGGGTCACTTCCGCCAGGATGTACTGTGGAATCAGCAGCGTAGCCTGGGTCAGGGCGGCTGAGCGCAGATCGGGCAGAATATGCCACGAGAATATATGCAAGCTGGAAGCCCCGAACCCGCGCGCCGCATAGACATACTCTCTCTCCTTCGCGCTGAGCACGATGCCGCGAAACAGGCGGGCCGGCCGGGCCCAACCGACCACTCCGATCACGGCGATGGTCAGCAGAAACGTGCGGACCGGATCCAAAGACAGGGGAAGAAAAGCGCGCACGCCCAGCAGCAGATAGAGCCAGGGCAATGCCAGGAATACTTCCGCGAGCCGCATCAGGACGGTATCGCGCCATCCGCCGTAGAAGCCCGCGACGGAACCTAGAATCAAGCCGGCCAGCAGCGTCAGAAGGGTTGCCAGCAGCCCTGCGCCCAGCGATACCCGGCCTCCGTGGAGGATTCTTGAAAACTGATCCCGTCCGAACGCGTCGGTCCCCAGCAGAAAAACATGGCCCGGCTCCTCCACCTGGAACAGCTTTCCGTTCACGAGGACCTGCAGAGGATACATGCGACCGGCGCTGAACACGAACGGGCGCAGGTGGAAATTCCCGCCAGAGTCGAAAAAGTGGACGGCCATGGGCGGCTCAAACGGGTAGTCGCGGTGCTGTTCCGCGGGATCGTACGGCGAAATGAAACCGGCCAGCGCCACCGCCAGGTGAATCGCGGCGAGCGTCAGCGCCACCAGCCATAGGCGGGTCAACTACGCCTCCACCCGGATGCGCGGGTCGCAGGCGTACAGAGCCACGTCCGCCACGAGCGATCCGAGCATGAGGAAGACGGCCGAAATCACGATGGAGCCTACGATCACAGGTACATCCCGCGCGTACACCGCTTCGAGCAGCAAAGGACCGAGCCCCGGCCATCCCAGGATCACCTCGACCAGTAGGGAAGCGCTCAGCAAAGTCCCCAGGCTCAGGCCGGCCAGGCTGATCAGCGGATTGGCCGCCGCGGGAAGAACGTAGCGAAAGACGAGACGGCCTTCGGAAATGCCGTGCGCGCGCGCCGCCACGAGGAACGGGCTGTCCACGACCTCCAGGACGGCGGCGCGGGTGTGCCGGATGACGACGGGCATCGACCCGGCCGCCAGCACCAGCGCGGGGAGCGCCAAGTGCCCGCCCGCTGGAAACCAGCCGGTCCGGACGGCCACGATCGACGCCATCACGGCCATCAGCAATTCCGGAATCGTGAGTGCCGCCGAGGCCGCGAAGCTGAGGATGCGGCCGGGCCATTTTCGTGTGGCCGCCCACCACCCCAAAGGCACTCCGGCCAGCCACGCCAGCGCCAGCGCCGAGCTGGCCAGCAGCAACGTGTTTCCGGCGCGAGGGGCCAGCAGCGCCGATGCGGGGAGGTTGTATGCCAGCGAAACGCCGAGGTCGCCCGCCATTGCCGAACGCAGCCATCGAAGATAGCGAACCGGAAGCGGGCGGTCCAGGCCGTATTCGCCGCGGAGCCCGGCGACGGTTTCGCTCGAGATCCGCGGGTTCAAGCGCGCGTCGGTGAAGTAATCTCCCGGCGCGAGATCGACCAGCGCGAACGACAGCGCCGAGACGCCGAACAGGAGAAGAACCGCGTGCAGGGCGCGCCGCGCGAGATATCGGATCAGCACGGAATCCCCCCCGGCGCGCACGCGATCAGGCTCCTCGTGCGCGGATGTTGCGGGCGCTGGAACAGCTCCACGGGCGGTCCTTCTTCCACGATCCTTCCCTCGTCGATCACGGCGATTCGATCCGCGAAATGGCCGGCGATGCCCAGGTCGTGGGCGATCAGAATATATGCGAGGCCCAGCCGGTCCTGCAGGTCGAGCAACAGGTTGACCATCTGCGCCTGAACGGGAAGGTCCAGGCTGGCGAGAGATTCATCGAGGATGAGTATGCGCGGGTCGCACGCCAGGGCGCGAGCCAGCGCCAGGCGTGAGCGCTGGCCGCCGCTGAACGCCGTTACCTTCGCGCCGCTCGATTCAACCGGCAGCCCCACCATCGACAGGAGCTCCGGCACGCGGCGGCCCGCGCCGGGCTCGCTCACGACCTGGAGCGCAGTCAGCCGCGGATTGAGGCTTGTGCCCGGATCCTGCGGGATTAGCTGGATGGCCCGGCGGTCTTCGCCCGCAAACCAGATGTCGCCGGAATCGGGACGTTCCCGCCCGGCGATGCAGCGCACCAGCGTGGATTTCCCCGCGCCCGACGGGCCCACGAATGCCAGCGTCTCGCGCTCGGAGAGATTGAACGAAATGCCGTTTAGAGCGGCCTTCGGGGGACCGCCTGGGGAGAACCAGCTGCGCTTCGAGTAGGTCTTGGTCAGGTTCGAGACGCGAAGGATGGGCTCGGGGCTTGTCACGAAATCACCAGTCACTCACCGCGCCGCACGCCAAGCGTCGGCAAGAGTGCCGGCGCGGCACGCACGAGTGCGTGCGCCACGTCGACGGGGGCTCGATGTTCATACAGCACGCACTTTACGCGGCGCGATGGGAACGGCATCGAATCCCGAAGCGGATTTTCGCGGCAGCCGGTTCGCGCGGAGGCGCATCTGGGTGCGAAGGCGCATCCGGCGGGAAGGTTGGCGAACCGCGGTGGATCGCCGGGTATGGCCGACAGCCGTTTCGTGGCCGCGCCGGGCGCGGGCGGGACGGCTTTCAACAGCGCCTCGGTATACGGGTGCAAAGGCTTTGACAACACCTGCTCGACGCCGCCCTCCTCGACGATCTCTCCCGCGTACATGACCAAGATGCGGTCTGCCAGTCCTCGCAGGATGGCCGGGTGATGCGATATGAACAGCATGCCGGCCTGCGACTCCGTCTTGAGACCGGCGAACAAGCGCAGGATTTCGGCTTGCGTGATGGTGTCGAGCGAAGCGGTCGGCTCGTCCGCCACGATCAGCGATGGCTCGCAAGCAAGCGCCTGCGCAATGCACACGCGCTGCAATTCCCCTCCGCTCATCTGGTGCGGGTAGCTGTTGTACAAGGACTCGTCCAGCCCGGCCCTGTTCATCAACTCCAGAGTTTTGCTCTTGCGGTTCCGATAATTCTTATGCGCGCGCAGCACCTCCGCGATTTGATCGCCGGCACGGATGGTGGGGTGCAGCGCAAGTCTCGGTTCCTGAAAAACGATGCTCCGCGCGCGGCCATGGAAGCGGATGGATCCGGAGACAGCCGATCCCGCGGGCAGCGCCGCGAGGATCGCGAGCGCGATGGTGCTCTTTCCGCAACCGGATTCCCCCAGCAGCCCGACCACTTCGCCGGGTGCGATCGAGAAACTCACGCCTCGCAGGACCGGGACCGGGCGTCCGGGATAGCTCACCCGAAGATCGGATACCTCAAGCAACACGCCTCTTCAGTGTATATATGGCGCAACCACTTGCTAAATGCGCTTCCCAGCCGCGACCGTAAGGGAGCCGGTCTCCTACGCGGTGCGCGCGATGGCCGTGGCGGCGGCCGGGAAGCCCGCTGGCCGGAAGCCGTGCATCTCCATCCGGCCTTGCAGCGCGAGGTCGGTCAAAACATCGAGTTCCTGTTCCCGGTCGCACACGTATTTCGAAACGCCGGACAGCGCCGCATCGGCCCGCCCGGCATGGCACATCACCTCGACAGTGCTGCCGGGAGGCAGGTCGCGAGTGCCATCCCGGATGATCCGCATGAGCCCCTCGACCGTGAGATTCTCGCCGAACCATCCGACCAGCGTCCGCTCCACGCCCGGCACTCCGCAACCTCTTAAGATCGTCGTCATCGCCGGGTTGAGCGAACGCGCCGCGACTCCGTAGTGGCGGGCGATTTCCAGATACGCGCGGAACACGTGCGGGTACCGGTGCACGTGGTGATGCGTATCAATATGTGTAATCTCGATGCCCGCGCTTTCGAGGGCACGGATCTGCGCGTGCCATTCCCGAACGATCTCGCCGCACCGCGCATGCTGGAGTTGTTTCTTCGACGCTGGAAAATTCCCCGCGCCATCCACCAGCGACGGAACGCGATTCCGGCCGAGGACGGATCTTCCGCTCGTCAGCTGAAGATGCGCTCCCACGCGGCCCCGTATGGCCGGCGCCCAGCGGGCGATTCTGTCGAGCGATCCGGGAACCGCGGCCATCGCGGTGGTTGCCGTGAGGCACCCCGACTGAACCGCTTCGACTATGCCGGAGCACACGCCGTTGGTAATCCCGAAATCGTCGGCGTTGAAAACTACGTAGCGGTACGGCCGGTTATCGATGCTCACACATCAACGGGTACGGACCGCTCGCCGGAAATATAGACCGCGCGAAAAATTAAATTTCACGTCGCCGTATATTTCCGAGCGCCTCGTTTCCTCTATTGCAGTATCCAAGCCGCGATGGGCGGCATTGAGGTATCCCTTGCGACTACTTGTTTACTCACACGACACCTTCGGCCTGGGAAACATCCGGCGGATGCTGGCCATCTGCGAGCACCTGCACCAGGCTATCGAGGATCTATCCATCCTCATAGTGACCGGGTCGCCGATGCTGCACAGCTTCCGCGTGACGCACGGCATCGACTACATCAAGCTGCCGTGCCTGAAGCGGAGCGAAGGCGGGCATCTCGGCGTGCGCTTCCTCGACCTCGAATCCGACGACGTGATCGGGCTGCGAAAGCAGCTCATCCTCGCTTCGGTAAGCAGCTTCCGGCCGGACGTGATTTTAGTCGACAAAAAACCGCTTGGCCTGGCCGGAGAGCTAAAGCCGGCGCTGCGCTACGTCAAGACCCATCTGCCCGCATCCAAAGTCGTGCTGGTGCTGCGGGACATCCTCGATGAGACCGCGCCCACGATGGACCAATGGCGCAACAGCCAATCGGATGAAGCGGTGGAGTGGTTCTACGATTCCGTCCTGGTTCTGGGCAGTACAAAGATTTTCGACGTACGGAAGGAATACCGGTTCTCCACCGAAGTCAACGCCAAGGTTGTCCATTGCGGGTACGTGAAGCGGCAGCCCGGCCGCAGGTCGCGCGCCGCCGTGAGGCGTGAGCTAGGCGTGGCCGGCGACGAACGTTTGGTGTTGGTCAGCGCGGGCGGAGGCGAAGATGGCTGCGCGCTCATGGAAGCTTATCTATCCGGCCTGGATATCATGCCGAAGGACAAGGTCAAGACGCTCATCGTGACCGGTCCGGAGATGGCTGCGCCGCGGCGCATGAAGCTGATGCAGCAGGCGGCGGGCCGGCGCGACGTCGCGGTTCTGGAATTTACCGACGATCTGATGAGTTACATGGATGCGGCCGACCTGGTGGTTTGCATGGGCGGCTACAACACCGTCTGCGAATTGTTGACGCTTCAGAAGCGCGCCATCGTCGTCCCCCGTGAAGAACCCGTCGCCGAGCAGAGAATACGCGCCCAGCGAATGTCCGCGATGGGCCTATTCGAAACCATCCTGCCGTCGGCCCTGAGACCCTCGGTCCTCAGGAAGGCCGTGCAGCGCCAAATCTCCGGCGTCGCACAACAGAAGGTTCGAGGATTGGTCGACATGGAAGCGCTGCCCCGCATCGCCAGGCTCGTGAGAGAAATGTCCGGGCCGGGCCTGCCCGAGGCGGCGATGACTCGAGAATTTCGGATGGGGCTCTAGACCGATGCGAACCGCCTATCTGTTGAAGACCTTCCCCAGGCTTTCCGAGACGTTCATCCTGAACGAAATACTTGGGCTCGAAAGCTTGGGACAGGAGCTCGAGATCTTCGCGCTGAAACGCCCGGCGGAACAGCAGGCGCACCCGTCGGTGGCGAAGGTGAAAGCCCCGGTGATATACGTACCGTCGCTGCTGCCCAACCCGCTCGACGCGCTGCGATGTGTCATCGCCCACCTGGCGCTGTTTCTGGCGAGCCCCGTGCTGTACTCGCGCGCGCTCCGCTTCTTCGTGAGCGTGCAGAAGAGCCGGGTGAAGGATTTCGCGCAAGCCGGCTGGCTCGCCCGCGCGCTGCAGCGCCGGTCCATAACTCACCTGCACGCGCATTTCGCCAATGTCCCCGTCTCCGTGGCGGAGTTGGTTCACCGGCTCACCGGCATCCCGTACAGCTTCACCGCTCACGCGAAAGACATCTATCTCACGCCGCCAGATGAATTGAGAAGGAAGATTCGCTCGGCCTCCTTCGTACTCACTTGCACAGGCTTCAACGCGAATCACCTGGCAGGAATATCGGACGGGCAGACGCCGATCCGGCTGGTTTATCACGGCATCGACCTCAGCTTTTTCGAGCCTGCCCGCGCGCCCAAGCAAGAGAAGGAATGCCCCCTCCTGATTAGCGTTGGCCGGTTCTGCGAGAAGAAGGGCTTGCCCTATCTCATCCAGGCGTGCGCGCTGCTGAAAGAGCAGAACCGTCGTTTTCAGTGCCGGATCATCGGTTACGGCGAGCTTCGCGATGAACTCTCGGCGTTAATCGCGCATCTGGGCCTCGAGAATTGCGTCTCGCTCGAAGGTCCGTTTACCCAGGACCAGGTTCTGGAGGTTTACGGCCAGGCGGACGCGTTCGTATTGCCGTGCCTCGTTACGGACAACGGCGACCGGGATGGCATACCGAACGTGCTGCTGGAAGCGATGAGCATGGGCATCCCCGTTATTTCGACCGGCATTTCTGGAATCGGCGAACTGATTCGTCACGCGAGCAATGGCCTGCTGGTTCCGGAGCGCGACGCGGAGGCCATCGCCGCCGCGATCGTCCTGCTGCTGGATTATCCGAGGCTCGCCGCGCAGTTGGCCGCGAGTGGACGCGAGAAAGTGCTGGGTCAATTCGAACTGCGGCAGAGCGCCAGCGCCGTGCTGGCCGCTTTTGACGAATATCAATTCGGCGCTGCGCCTGTCGCCGCCGTGGAGGAGCTGACGTGCCGCTGCACAATGTAATGTTCTACTGCCAGCACCTGCTCGGCATGGGCCACCTGGTACGCAGCGTCGAGCTCGTCCGCGCGCTGGCATGCGATTGGAACGTGACATTCGTTGTCGGCGGCGGGCTCATTGAGGGGATGCCGCTGCCTCCCGGCGTGGATCTCGTAAGCCTGCCGGCGCTGCAGTCCGATCCAAATTTCCAGGCGCAAAGGCGCGAGCTTCTGCTCGCCTGTTTCCGCCGCGCGCTCCCCGCAGTCCTGATCGTCGAGTTGTTCCCGTTCGGTCGGAAGCAGTTCTCCTTCGAGCTCATGCCGCTGCTGGACGAGGCGCGCAAAAACGGTACGCGCGTGGTTTGCAGCCTGCGGGACATTCTCGTTGCCAAGCCGAACCAGAACGAATTTGAAGCGCGCGTCTGCGGAATCACGCGGAAGTATTTCGACCTGGTCCTGATCCACGCCGATCCGCGCTTTCAGACCCTCGACGAATCGTTCTCGCGCAGGAGCGATCTTGGCTGCCCCGTCGCCTACACGGGCTACGTGGGACGGACGAGTGTGTCGCCGCCTGTGCCTGTGGGGGACATACCCGTCCGTCCCACCATCGTCGGCAGCATCGGAGCAGGCAAGTGCGAAACCGGCCACCGTCTTCTGGAAGGCTTGATGGCCGCCGCGGAACTCCTAAAAGCCGAGCTTCCGCACCAGTTCGAGATCTTCACCGGTCCGTTCATGCCCGAGCGCGATCACCTCCGCATGCGGGACCTCGCTGGGAATCTTAGCAACGTCACCGTCCGGCAGTACACTCCCGACTTGCCCGGGCGCCTTCGCGCCGCACATCTCTCGGTCAGCATGGGCGGCTACAACACCATCATGGACGTGCTGCGGGCGAATGTCCGCGCGCTGGTCTATCCGGTGATTGGGAACGGCGACAGCGAACAGGCGGTCCGCGCCGCGAAGCTGGAAGCCCGGGGCGCCATCGAAACCCTCGAGACTCGCGAGCTGGTTCCGCAAGTCCTCGCGTCGAGAATCGCGAAGGCTCTCCGCAAGCCTCGCACGGCCGTGTCGCTGGACATGGACGGCGGCGAGACCACGCGGCGGATCGTCCACTCCCGCTTCGCGCCCGCGGAAATGGCCGCCGCTCTGAGATAACAATGCCCGCAACCAATCCATCCCGCCTGCTGCGCGCGTTCTGGCCCGAGATCCGGAAACAGCGCTGGGCGCTGGTCACCTCGTTCGGAGCGGCGCTGCTGACCGCCGGGCTTCAGGTCCTGGAACCCTGGCCGCTGAAATTCATCTACGATCTGATCTTCCACTCGCAGCGCGGCTCCGGCCTTCCGCTGAACCTCAGCGCGCCGGCCATCCTCGCTCTCTCGGCTCTCAGCATGGTTGTCCTGACAGGGCTGGCGGCGATGGCCGAGTACTTTGGCACGGTCTGGTTGAACCGGGCGGCCTGCCGCATCATTACCGATATTCGAGACCGGCTGTTTGCGCACCTGATTCAGTTGCCGGTCTCCTTCTTCCAGGGCCATCGCACCGGCGACCTGATCACGCGCGTGACTTTCGACATCGATCGGATGCGCGACATCCTCGTCACCGCCTTGCTGCCGCTCATGACGACGCTGTTGAGCCTGAGCGCCATGATCGCCGTGATGCTCTGGATGAACTGGCGGCTGGGCCTGATTGCGATCGTGACGTTTCCTTTGTTCGCGCTATCCGTCTCCCGCCGCACCAAACGGATCAAAGAAGTCACCCGCATTCAGCGGTCCCGCGAGGGCGCGGTCGCCTCGACCACCGGCGAAGTGATCGGCGCGATCCGCGTGGTGCAGGCCTTCTCGCTGCAGACGTTGTTCTTCCGGAAATTCTCGCTGGTGAACCGCCAGAGCCTCGAGGACGGAGCCAAAGCCCAGTCGCTTTCCGCCGGGCTGGAACGCACGACGGAAGTTCTGGTGGCGGGCAGCACCGCCCTCGTGCTCTGGGCCGGAGCGCAGTTCGTGCTGAGCCACAAGCTGACCCCCGGCGAGCTGATCGTATTCGTGACCTACCTCCGGACGGCGTTCAAACCCATCCGGCAGTTGGCCAAGTACTTGGGACAGATTGCGAAAGCGATTGCCTCCGGCGATCGGGTGTTGAACGTGATGCACACAGAATCGGTTTTAAAGGACCGTGCCGGCGCAATCGGCGCCAGCGCGTTGAGCGGGTCGGTACAATTCGACGGAGTTTCGTTCGGGTACGAGCCGGGCAGTCCGGTGTTGCGCGACCTCTGCTTCTTCGTCCCCCCGGGCGAGCGCATCGCCGTGGTCGGAGCTTCCGGCAGCGGAAAGTCGACGCTCGCCAGCCTGCTTCTCCGTTTCCACGATCCGGTCGAAGGCCGCATCCTGATCGACGGACGCGATAGCCGCGACTACACGCTGGAATCGCTTCGTTCGCACATCGCGTTCGTCCCGCAGGACAGCGTTCTGTTCGCCGCCACCGTTCGCGACAACATCACGTTCGGGTCCGTGGGCGCGTCCGAGATGCGTGTGATGGAAGCCGCGCGCCTGGCGAACGTGCATGAATTTGCTTGCAATCTGCCGCTGCGATACGAAACCCTGATCACCGAGCGCGGCGCAAGCTTGTCGGGCGGCCAGAGACAGCGGATCGCCATCGCCCGCGCGGCGCTGCGGCAATCTCCCATCGTCATCCTCGACGAGCCGACGACGGGGCTGGACGACCGTAACGCGCAACAGGTGATGGACGCGCTCGACCGCGTTACGAAGGGGCGCACGACGTTCCTGATCACGCTCGATCTCCGGGCCGCGCGCCTCGCCGACGTCATTGTATTTCTAGAGCACGGGCGCATTCTCGAGCGCGGGAGCCACGAGCAGTTGATGGCGCTGGACGGCCGCTATGCCGAGGTCTACCGCGGGCAGTTGGCATCCAAGTCGGGTCTGAGGGAGATGTATGCAACCGTCGCGTAGCGGCCGCCCCGCTACCCGGTTCATCCTCGTCCGCCACGGACAGAGCGACTTTAACGCGCAAGGGCGCGTGCAGGGATGCTCCGACGAACCGTCCTTGACAGATGCCGGCCGCCGCACCGCCGATGAGGTGGCGCGTTATCTCCAGCGCGCCGGCATAAGTCGCGCAATCGCCAGCCCGCTCCGAAGGGCGCGCGATTTTGCCGGCCGCATTTGTTCTTTCTTGCGCGTGCCCGTACAGAACGACGATCGCCTGCGGGAGATCCACCTGCCGCTCTGGGAGGGCTTGGAAATCGCGGCGCTGGAACGAAATGAACCGGAGCTATATTTTTGGTGGCGGGAACGTCCTCATTCGTTTGTGATGCATTCCGGTTGGCGGCCAGTTCCAGACTTATACGCTCGCGCCGCTGCGTTCTGGCAGGATTCCGCGGACCGCTTTAGCGGCGAGACGGTTCTGGTGGTCACGCACGCCGGAACAGCCCGCGCTCTGGTGGCGACCGCGCTTTCCATCTCGCCGGACCGTTTTCATTCCATTCAGCAATCCAACGGCGGGCTGACGATCCTGGACGCGGGGTCCGAATTGGTTTGCCTGAACGCGACCGGCCACCTAAGCGAGCGCCTGCCGAAGCTGAAGGACGGACACACCGGCGTGCGGGTCCTGCTGATGGGAACACAAGCATACCGCGAATTCGGTCCGCGTCTCGAAGGCGTAGCGATAGACCGGGTTATCGAAGCGCCGCAACCCGTGCAATTCGGCCAAGGATTTCAGACGCAGTTGTGGGTGCTGGATCCGCCGGCGGTGGCGCGCCAGATCGCCCACGCTCTCGGAGACAACGTGCCAGAGTACCGCATTCGAAAAGCGGCGCTCGGATTAACCGTGCTGCATTACACATCGTCCGCCCGGCCGCCGGTCGTGCAGACGATCGATCTGCCGGAAACGCAGCGATGGCTCGACGGCAATGAGGTGGAAATATGTGCGTGAAATTGGCAGCGCTGGTTCTAGTGACAATGAGTTGCGCCGCCGCCCAGGATGTCCAAGGTACGCTGGTTGTGCGTGTGAAGGACGGATCGGGCGCAGTGGTACCGGGCGCTATCGTGCAAGTTGCTGGCCGGTCTGGCGCGGCGGATGCAGCGGGCGAGGTTGCCTTCGCGAATCTGCCGCCGGGATCGTACGGCGTTCACGTGTCGTGGCAGGGTTTCTCGGAATACGACATGCCCGCGGTGCAAGTGCGCGGCAACAGCCCCACGGTGCTCGACGCATCGCTGGAGTTGAAACCCTCGGCAGACAGCGTCACCGTGTCATCCGATCCCACCGGTGAACTGAGCACCGAGCCCTCGTCGAACGCCAGCGCGATTGTTCTGCAAGGCGAAGACCTCAACGCTCTGCCCGACGATCCCGACGATCTGGCCGCCGACCTCAGAGCCATAGCCGGCCCGGCGGCGGAGTCCGGCGCGGCCGAGATCCTGGTGGATGGCTTCAGCGGCGGACGCCTGCCCGCGAAAGCGTCCATCCGGGAGATCCGCATCAACCAGAATCCCTTCTCGGCCGAGTACGACCGGCTGGGGATGGGGCGGGTCGAAGTACTCACCAAGCCCGGATCCGAACAATACCACGGCGCCGCGTTTCTTAAGTTCAGCGACGCCGCGTTCAACTCGCGCAATCCATACTCGCCGGTGAAGGCTCCGTACCAATCCCGCCAGTTCGGAGGCGATTTCGGCGGCCCGATCGCGCGCGGAGCGTCCGTATCCCTGGAATTTGAACGGCACCAGATGGACGACAATGCCGTTGTCAATGCGACCGCGCTCAATTCGCAACTGCGCATCGTCCCGGTTCAACAGACGGTCGTGAGCCCCGGACGGTTCTCGTATCTGAGCGCCCGGCTCGATGAACAACTCGGAACGCGCAACACTCTTTCCGGCCGTGTCACCTGGCAGGCAACCGATACGCAGAACGCCGGCGTCGGCGCGCTTGTGCTGCCGTCGCGGGCGTACCGGGTCTCCGAGAATAACTATTCCGCTCAGTTAACGGGCACTTCGGTTCTGAGCGCTCGCTCCACCAACGAGGCGCGGTTCCAGTTCAGCCGCGAAAGCACCGGCTGGAATGGGACAAGTAGTGGCCCATCCATCCTGGTGCTCGATTCGTTCGCCGGCGGAAGCCCGCTCGATCCGATGAAGTCGGCCCGCCGCGACCGGTTCGAATTCCAGAACATTACGTCGTGGGCGATGGGACGGCACACGATCAAATTCGGCGGCCGGGTCCGCGACCTTTCGCTCGCCGACTCGTCCCAGAAGGATTTTAACGGCCTGTTCGTCTTCGCCGGTGGACCGCAACTAAGCTCGATCGAACGATATCGCCAGACGCTGCTCTGGCCGCCGATGGGCGTAGGACCTTCGCAGTTCATCCTCGCCGCCGGCGTGCCTCAAACGGACATCCGCCTGGCCGACGCCAGCCTGTTCGCGCAAGACGATTGGCGATTGACCTCGGCGCTCTCCATCAGCGCGGGAGTTCGCTGGGAGTCCCAGACGGGCGTCGGAGACCGCGCCGATTTCGCTCCGCGCGTGGGTTTCGCGTGGGCGCCGGGAACCGGAAAGCAACGCAAGACGGTCGTCCGCGGCGGATTCGGAGTCTTCTTTCAGCGCGTCGGCGAGGACGTTCTTCTGAACGCCGCGCGTTACGGCGGAACACAGCAGGCGCTGTACATCGTTCACGACCCTACCTTCTTCCCCGTCGTTCCGTCCGCCGCGCAGCTCGCCGCCATGGGCATGCCGCAAACCATCCACCAACTCCAGGCCGGGCTTCAGGCCCCGTACCTCCTTCAGAGTTCTTTATCCGTGGAACGGCAACTGCCGTTTCGCGTGGTGGTCTCGACGACGTACACCCATACGCGGGCACTGCATCTGCTGATGTTGAGAAAGACTGGGGACGTTTTCACTTACGAATCGACCGGCATCCTGAACCAGAATCAATGGCTCGCCAACGTGAGCCGCCGGTTCAGCGGACACTTCAGCATGTTCGGCTACTACTCGTATGGACAATCGTTCAGCGACACCGACGGCCCGACGTTCGTGCCGTCGGACTCGAACAATGTTCGTGCCGATTACGGCAGGTCCCCACTGGATATTCGCCACCGCGTCGTGATGGGCGGTTCAATTCACGCGCCGCTAGGGCTTCGCTTCAGCCCGTTTTTGTTGGCCCGTTCCGGCGCGCCGTACAACATCACTTCGGGCGCGGGTGCGAATGCCAGTTCCGTTTTCAACGACCGGCCGGCTTTCGGGCCATCGGGTTCCTTGAACCTGTACCCGGCGCCCGGAGAGCGGATCATACCCCACAACTTCGGGCAAGGGCCCGCGTTCAGCAGCCTGAATGTCCGCGTCAGCCGGACCTTCGGGTTCGGGAGCGGCGAGGGACGCCACCCCAGCCTGCTGGTGGCGGTGCAAGTGCGCAACGCGATGAACCACCTGAACGGCGGGATCCCGATCGGCACCCTCAGTTCGCCTCTGTTCGGGCGATCCAACTGGCTCGCGTCGAGCGCCGGTCCGGACAGCCAGGCCATGGGCGACAACCGGCGCATTCAACTGCAACTCCGGCTGACTTTCTAAAAGGAGACTTACCATGCGTGTACTCATCACCGGCGGCGCCGGCTTTATCGGCTCCCATGTCGCCCAGCAGTTGATTCACCAGGGCCACGAGATCGCGATCGTGGACGACCTGAACGATTTCTATTCGCCGGATCTCAAGATCGCGAACCTGCGGGAGGTGAGACAGGCCGGCTGGTTTCGTTTCTACGAAGAGGACATTCGCGACGAATCCGCGATGAGGGACGTATTCTCGGCCGTGCGGCCCGAAGCGGTGATCCACCTGGCGGCGCGCGCCGGAGTGCGGCCCTCGCTGGAACAGCCGCTGCTGTATGAGAGCGTGAATGTTCGCGGCACGCTGGTGCTGCTGGAACAAAGCCGCATGTCCGGCGTGTCCAAGTTCCTGTTTGCGTCTTCCAGTTCGGTATATGGAAACGAAGACCAGGTGCCGTACAGCGAAGACCGCAGCCGCAACCTGCCGATATCGCCTTATGCGGCGACCAAGCTGGCCGGCGAGAAGCTGTGCTTCACGTACTCCCATCTGTACGGCCTTTCGGCGATCTGCCTCCGCTTCTTCACCGTCTACGGTCCGCGCCAGCGTCCCGATCTCGCGATCCGGAAGTTCATCGGCGCGATCGGCCGCGGAGAGCCCATACCGGTCTTCGGCGACGGGTCCACCAGCCGCGACTACACGTACGTGAACGACACGGTGCAAGGCATTGTCGCGGCGCTGTTCCACGACGCGCGCTTCGATGTCTTCAATCTCGGCAACTCTTCGCCGATTCGTTTGATCGATCTGATCCGCCTGATCGAGCGCGCGGTCGGCAGGGAGGCGATCATTCGATGGAAGCCGGAACAGCCGGGCGATGTACGCACGACCTATGCCGATATTACGAAGGCCAGAACGCTGCTCGGATACCGTCCGGCGACGGCCATCGATGCTGGAATCGAAGCTTTTGTGAACTGGCACGAAACCAGCAACATCTTCGCGAAACCTATATTTTCCGGGCTCGCGGTGGCCTCTTAAGAAGCAGAGGGCGCAACAAAATCACAACGCCCGAGAAAACGAAAACAGGAGAAATGAAAATGAAGAAAGCAATCAGTCTGTTGCTGTTGACGCTTCTTGCGGTAGTTGCGGTGGCGTCCGCTACGACGTACATAACCAAAGCGAAGGCCGAGTCGGTTGCGTTGGCCGCTGTCGGCGGCGGCACGGTGGTGCGGGCCGTCCTCGAAACGGCGGACAATCCCCCCGTCTGGTCCATCGACATCAAGAACTTCAAGACTCACAAGGAAAACGAAGTGAAGGTAAACGCGATCACGGCCGCGGTGGTGGCGATCATCCCCGGAGGTTGATCATCATCGAAAGCCGGCGAGTGGCAGGGGGCGCTTCGGCACCCCCTGTTTTTTTGTTTCAGTCCATCGGACTGCTAGTCCGAAAACCTATCGCGCGGCGAGCAACGCCCGCAGATGGCGTGCCCGTTCCGGCGACCGAAGCTGGCGTAATGCCTTGGCCTCTATCTGGCGGATCCGCTCGCGGGTGACGTCAAACTCCTGGCCGATCTCCTCCAGCGTGTGCTCCCGGTCGCAGCCGATGCCGAACCGCAGCCGGATCACTTTCTCCTCCTTGGGAGAAAGCGTCTTCAGGATATTGGCCGTTTCATCGCGGACGTTCGAGTCGATCACCGCATCCACCGGCGAGCCAACCCAGCGGTCCTCGATCAGATCGCCGAGCGCGGATTCACCGTCCCGGCCCACCGGAGTTTCCAGCGACACGGGATCCCGGGAGATGGTCTTCAGCTTCTGGACCTTCTCCACCGGGATGTCCATCCGGCGGCCAATTTCGTCATTTGTAGGAGTGCGACCCAGTTCCTTCTCCAGTTCGCGCGTTGCCCGGAGAAACTTGTTCATGCTTTCGTTCATGTGAACCGGGATGCGGATGGTGCGGGACTGGTCGGCGATGGCACGCGTGATAGCCTGACGGATCCACCAGGTAGCGTAGGTAGAAAACTTGTAACCGCGGCGGTATTCGAACTTGTCGGCGGCGCGCATGAGGCCGATATTGCCCTCCTGGATCAAGTCGAGGAGGTGAAGTCCGCGGTTCACGTATTTCTTGGCAACGGAGACGACAAGGCGGAGGTTGGCCTCTACCAAGTCCTTTTTGGCCCGCTCGGCTTCAGCTTCGCCATGACGGATTACAGTCATGCTGTGCTTGAGTTCGGGCAGGGTGGCGCCGGCGGCGGCTTCGCGCTTCTTGATTTCGCGCTTCAACTCCCGCAGGCGGAGTTGCTGGGTGGGGTTAGCCCGTACTTCGAGGCGCTTGATTTCGCCGTCGAGGTGGCTGATTTCATCCACCGCACGTTCGATTTCGCGGGCGAATTCCTTCCACTTGATGAGGCGGAAGGGGGCTCGGCGGATGGCCAGTGAGGTTTCCACCTTGGCGCGGCTGAGCTTGGCGTAGAGACGTTTGCGTGGTTTCTTACCGGCCCCCGGGGTGGTTTCCACCTTGTCTTCCAACTGCTGTAACTTCTTGTGCAGAAGCGTGATATCGGCGAAGTGCTTGGCGGCTTCGCTGCGCACTTGGAGATCCGCCGGGGAGCCTTCCTCGACGTCCCCAAGATCCACTATGCTTTCGATCTCAATCGTGGCCTTCTTCAGTTGCTCGGCCACATCCACAACCACGCGCTGTACCAGGGCGGAACGGCTGATCGCCTTCTGCATGCGCAGCTTACCGCGTTCCATGCGGCGCGCCAAATCGACTTCGCCTTCGCGAGTCAGGAGGGGAACGGCACCCATCTCGCGCAGGTATACACGGACAGGGTCGTCCGTGTAGATAGATTCTTCCACCGGGGCGGGGTGCAAAAAATCGGCTTCATGAGCAGCTTCCGGATCGAAAAATTTGGGGTCTTCTTCGAAATTAAGGCCCA
>JANXRE010000132.1 GCA_025353165.1 Acidobacteriota bacterium
GGCGAGACGATCAGCACCGGCCGCCGACCCTTTTGATCGTGACCTTGCGTGGGATCCAGGCCGACCAGCCAGATTTCGCCGCGCTTCATCAGATCAGCTCGCCGCCCGCCGGCTTGTTATCGAGCCACTCGCGCTCTCCCCGGCTACGGGGAGCCTTGGGATTGCATTGAGCGAGCAGCTCGTCCAGGGTATAACGGGGCCGCTGCCGCGGTTCCACGATCAGCCGTCCGCTTTGCACCGTGATGCCGACCTTGGCTCCCGGCCGCAATCGCAGGATGTCGAGCAGAGCGGGCGGGACAGCCAGCATAATCGAACCGCCGACTTTGCGCAGATTGGTCGTGTGCATGTCTTCCTTCCCGGTTATACTTTAATATAACATCTTCGATTCGCGCGAAGATCGCGAGCCGCACTCAAGAACCAAAACGACTAAAATTAAGTCACGTGCAGGAGAACAAGTTTCAGGAACCTCGGCTGGCGCTCAACCGCATTTATACGCGGACGGGGGATCGCGGGCAGACCAGCCTTGTCGGGGGACAGCGCGCCTTTAAGAATGCGCTTCGCATCGAGTGCTTCGGGACGGTCGATGAGCTGAATTCGTTCGTTGGACTGGCGGGCGTGACAGTCGGCGAGGTGTGCGCCTCGGCTCCTCTTTTGGCCGGGCTCGGGGAGATCCTGCGCCGCGTTCAGCATGAGCTGTTTAATCTCGGCTCAATCCTGGCGACGCTGCCGGAGGACGTGGGTCCTCAACAGCCCCGGGTTACGGACATCGAGGTGAAGCAACTGGAGCAGGACATCGACGAGGCGAACGCTGAGCTGCCGCCGCTGCGCTCCTTCGTTCTGCCGGGAGGCTCGCGCCTGAATGCGGAATTGCACGTTTGCCGGACCGTGTGCCGGCGGGCGGAACGGCTGGTGGTGGCGCTGTCCGTTTCCGAAAGCGCGCCGGAGGATGCAATCCAGTACCTGAACCGGTTGAGCGATGCGTTGTTTGTCTGGAGCCGGTGGGTGAATCACGTCCTCGGTGCGGCTGAGGTGCTTTGGTCGCCGAATGAGGCGTCGTCGTCGCGGCGGAAGTAGAAGCCCCGCAGTTACAGCAGCATCGAGTCGTCCAGGCGCATCGCGGCCGCGCGGCCGGCCCACTCCGCCGCACGGGCGTCGTCGGGGTGCACTTTTACGCGCTCCTCCGCCAGCTCGATTCCGCGCACGCGGGCGCATCGCGCTTCTTCCGGACGGCCCAGATGCTCATAAATCCGAGCCATGAGCAGCGGCGATTGATAATCGTCCGGCCGGGACCGGGAAGCCTGCTCGTAAAGGGACAAGGCTTCATCGAATTGCCCGGCGGCGAAGCAATGACGGGCGAAGAAGTAGTTCGCCTCGAAGAGGTTTGGGTCGAGGTGCACGGCCGCCTCGAACGCCCGGGCCGCCTCGTCATCCTGGCCCCTCAGCGATAACGCCAGACCGCGCGAGGCCTGCGCCTGGGCGGAGTTCGGATCCAGTTCGACGGCCAGGCGGCTGGCCCATTCCGCCTGGTCGCGGACCGTCTCGTTGGGTTCCGCGTACAAGTGGAGGTAAGACCAGCAATCCGCCAGCCCCGCATAGGCGGCGGCGTATTCCGGATCGCGCTGGACGGCGTAGGTGAATAGCTGGATGGCGCACTCCATGTCCAGCGGCCCGTAGCGGTCGTAATACTGACGGCCGCGCAGGTAGAGGTCGTGAGCTCTCGGATCGCGTGTCGGCGTTTTCTGGAGCGCTTCGGCCTCTTTGGGTGTCAGCGTGATCGCCAGGGATCGGGCAACGCTGCGGGCGATTTCTTCCTGGATCGCAAAGACGTCCCCGATGTCGCGATCGTAGATCTCCGACCACAACTGAAAGCCGCTCCCGGTGCTGGTCAGTTGCACCGAGATCCGCAGCCGTTCGCCGGACTTGCGAACGCTGCCCTGGAGCAGGTTGGCGACCGCGCCGGCCTTGAATCGCGCGGCCGGCGATCGCGAAGCGATTCGCAGTCCCCGGATTTTGCTCAGCGCGCCTGTGATCTCCTCGGCGATGCCGTCGCAAAAGTATTGCTGATCCTTCTCGCGGCTCATGTCCGCGAACGGCAGCACCGCGATGGACGGACCGTTCGTGAGCTCCGCCGTGGGCTCGTTCTCGAGCGTCGAGCGGCGGCTGAGCCACCACGCATCCACTTCGGATTTGTAGGCGTACACAGAACCGAGCTTATCGTGCTGGAGCCGGTGGACCGGCAAACCCGCTTCGCGCTCCCACCGCTGAACGGTCCTCGTCCCGCGGTTCAGGTATGCGGCGATTTCCTTCCAGGAGTCGATTCGCTCCGACGGCTCCGCACTTCTCACGAGCATCTGAGATAAATACGCGCGAAATGGCAAAAAGGTTCGCTGTCTTGCGCCAAAGTGCGCCACGGCGCCGGCGGGCGGGCTTTGACGCGGGCCTTTTTCGCGGGCTCTCCGTAATTAGGAGTGACAGAGGCCAAGGAGACAGACTCATGAAGATCACACTCAGAATCGCAATGATCGCGGCGACGGTTGTTCTGCTTTCGGCGACATCCGTTTTTGCGCAAGCGCCCAACATGCGCGTTCACATCCCGTTTGCGTTCTCGGCGGGCGAAACGCGCCTCCCGGCGGGCAACTACCGGATCCTGCTGGATCCGACGTTTCACGTCTTTCGCGTGGAGCCGGAGGACGGCCGCGCCATTTACCTGCCGATTCCCAGGACATTGGTACACGCGAAGCAAGCGAACGGATCCCTGTACTTCCACAAGCACGGCGACCGGTATTTCCTACACAAAATTGACGCCGGGGGCGATGCTCTGCAGTACGAGTGGAGGGAGTCCCGGGCCGAGCGCGAGATGGCAAGGATCGGCGTACCCGTAGAGGTTGCATTCGTGCGAGCAGCGTCTCACTGACCCTTGGGCGCTTCTTCCCACGAGACCACACCGCGCGGACCCTCCCCCTATCCCGGAGGCTCTCGCGCGGTGTGGATTATTTGAACGACGAGCCTTGTTACCATTACTCACGGTGAACAAGGTCCAGGAACTCAGCCGCATTCCGTTGTTCAGTGCATTGGATGAGCACGAATTGGAGAGCCTTTCCGCGCGCGCCGTGGAACGGCGGTTTGAAGCCGAAGCGAACCTGTTCTGGGAAGGCGACGATTGCCAGGGACTGTTCCTGCTGATCGAGGGTGCGGTGAAGATTCTCAAAACCTCGCAAAACGGCCGCGAGATGATGCTCGACATGGTGCACGCGCCCAGCTCGGTGGCCGAGCTTCCGCTGTTCGACCGCGGCGCATATCCGGCGTCCGTTCGGGCCGTGAAACCCTGCACCACGCTGTTCATCAACCGGGACGATTTTTATCAGGCGTGCCGGCAGAATCCGGACCTCGCGCTGAAGCTGCTGGCAGTCGTGGGGCGGCGGTTGCGCCAGCTCGTGTACGTGGTCGAGAGCATCACGTTCGGCAGCGTCACGACGCGGCTTGCGAGGCTGTTGCTGGATGTTTCCGCCGAACAACCGGGGGAAGGCATCCCGCTCACGCATCAGGAACTGGCATCGCGGCTGGGCACGGTGCGCGAGGTGGTATCGCGCAACCTGGCGCGGTTTCGCGTGCAGGGGCTGATCCGCATGGAAGGCCGGGAGATCGCCATCGTGAACGCGGCGGGCTTGAAGGACGAGGCCGAAGCGGTAAGCTAGGCGCCGTCATATAGCGCGAGCTCGCTTCCCCAGGTCCAGAGGCGGATCCAGAAGCGCGCCAGAACGTAGAGCTGCCGGATCAGGAAGACGGCGATCACCGCGACTCGCGAGTCCTGGCCGATCCACCCGGACAGGCCGTGATAGGCGGCGAGAAATGCGAGCCCGCACGCGGCCGTGAACAGGAACAGCCCGTACGCCGAACGGAAATTCCGCACCGCGAAGCCCAGCGCGCGCCAAGTGGATTTCAGAGCCTTGCGATCTTCCACCACGCAGACGATCTTCGCGTAATCGAAAATCATGTTAACGCCGAAGAAGAGTAGAAGCATCAAGGCGTGTATGCCCCACTGCATCATGTCTTCCGGCGCTTCGCGCATGCTCTGCTCCGACCAGCGCGATTCCGCCGTCATCAGCCCGCGCACGATGGCGAACGCGACGCCGTAGAACAGAATCGATATGAGGAAGATCCGGAAGAACCGGGGGAAATAGCGCGCGCACGATGCGAAGAAGCTTTCCCCGCGGCGATGAAGCAGGGCGATTGCGCCGCCGGCCAGGAACGTGTTGGCCAGCAGATATAGGAAAGCGACGGAGAGCGCGATGGGAAGAAGACCCGCCGCTGGAGTGAAATTGAATTGCAGCCCGGTTTCGATCAGCCACTCGGGGTCGAAGTTAGTGAACAGACGCCCGCTCTCCAGGCTGTGCCCCAACAGCGTCGTTAGGATCAAGGCCACCGGAGCGATGACGATCGCCGCCGCCACCAGATTGCAGGCGTAATAAACCAGCAAGACTCCCTTGCTCGATGCGGCGCCGCGCGCGCCCCGTCGGAGTGATCCAGTGATCGTCATAAGGTTCTCACGCCATCGCGCTGACGGCGGCCATCATCCATTGGACCCAGAACAACAGGGTGGAACTCCATTTTATGGAGGTCCCGAGGTGTGTCTTGTCGAGCGTGTAACTGTTGTTGGTGAAATTTGCGTCGAGCAACATTTTGCGATCGGGGTCCAACTGAACCTGGGTCAGTTTCTGCGGTTTGGTGAACGTGTACTTCATCCAGCGGTATTGCCCGTTCCATTGACGGCGCTCGACCACGCCTTTTTCGAAATCAAACCGGATGTCGACGGGCGTGATCGCCTCGCCTTCGCGGCGGACCGTCACTTTCGTCTCGTACATCTGCTTTTTGGCTTTTTTGAGATCGCGGTCTGTTTTGCCGGCGTCTTTGGCGGTCACCGTCCGGCCGTTGAACTCGCCCCGGGCCGTGTCGACCGTGTCGGAACTCGCTTCGGCAATCCGGTAATCCAGGACGTTCGAACCGTTCACGAACTGGTCGAAGAACCAGGTCATGTCGCGTCCGGAAGCTTCGTTCACCGCGCGGAAGAAATCGGGCGCGGCCGGATGCCGCCATCGCCAGCGCTGCTGGTAGGCTCGCATCGCGCGCGCCATGGTGTCCTCGCCGAGTAGATTCTCCAGCGAGCGAAGCATGACCCCCGGGCGCGCGTAAGAATTCACGAAGTAGCTTTGGGTGTTCTGGTATTGCCAGGCCATCCGCGCCAGGCTGTCTATCTTCGGCCCGGTGAGGTACCCGGCGCGGTCGATCGCATCGCTCTTCAGCACCCCCGTGGGCATGATGAATTGCAGGGGAATGCCCATGATCCTGAGCGGCAGGGTGCGCGCGCCGTATGCGACGTCCATGACCTTTCCGGTGGAGTAGGTGTTGAATCCCTCGTCCATCCAGGCTTCCTCGAATTCGTTGGTGGCCACCATGCCTTGCCAGAATTGGTGGCCGAACTCGTGGACCACTACTTCTTCCGGCTCGCCGTTGCCGGGTGTGTCGATCCAGCTAGTTCCCGCGGTGATGAACGTGGGGTATTCCATCCCGCCGGCGCCTCCGCCGCCGTGAGGTGGATCCACCACCGTGATGGTGTGGTGCGGATAGCGGCCATACCAGAGCCCGAAGTACTTGATAGCGTTGGCGACAGCGCGGAAATGGCGGTCGGCCTGGCTGTCGTGCTCGGGCTGGAGGAGCAGGATCATGTTCACGTCGCTCAGCCGCGCTTCGTCGCGGGCGATTCCGAACCGTTTCGCGGTGGCGTCGAGTTCCCTATCCGAGACCCACTCCGAGGCGCGGAACATCCGCTGGTGGCGACGAAACGTTGGCTGGGCGGTCCAGGCGAAATCGTGGACGTTGGCCTGCATGAACTGGTACGTTGTTTCGCGCTCGGTGCGCTGAATGGGGACGCCCTCGCCGGTCGCGCCCACCACGTAATTGGACGGAACCGTCAGCTTCGCCGTGTATCTCCCGAAATCGGCGTAGAACTCGGTGGTGGCGTGGAACTGGTGGCAGTTCCACTGCGCCTTAGTTGCATAGCGCTGTGCCGGCGTCTCGAACACGCCGATCTTGGGGAACCACTGGCCAACCAGAAAGAAATCGCCGTGGTAGCCGGTGCGCGCGAATACGTGCGGCAACTGCGTGTGAAAGTCGATGTCGAGGGCGATCTCCTGGCCGGGGCCGAGCGGTTTTGGCAGCGGGACGCGGATCACCGTGCGGTCGTCGGCATTGCCGTCGTCGGGCGCGATGAACTGAATGGATTTCGTGAGGTCCGCGCCGCCGGTCCGCAAACTCTTGACGTCGATCCAGCCCCAGCTGTCGTTGTGGGAGCGATCTCCCCGAAGCTGGCCTCCGGACTCCTTCATGAACGTGGACTTCTCGTTTCGAAAGGCGTTCATGTAGAGGTGGAATTGCAGCTCGGCGACCGGCTCCGTGGAGATGTTCGTCCAGCGGAGGGTCTCGTGGCCTTCGACGGTCTTCTTAACGGGATCGAGGCGCGCGGTCAGGTCGTAATTCGCGATGTTGTTGGCTTGAGCGAACGCGCAGACGGGTAGAAGGGCGGCGATCAGCAGCCGGTGCATGTGATCGCGATTGTAACGTTAGTTCAGCGCCGCCAGGACTTGTTCGGCGTGGCCGTCGACCTTCACCTTTTCGAAAACGTGCGCGATCCTTCCGTCCGGACCGATGATGTACGTGGTGCGCTCGACGCCCATGTAGGTCTTGCCGTACATGGATTTCTCCTTCCACACTCCGTACGTCTCGGCGATTTTGTGATCCGCGTCGGCCAGCAGCGGAAATGTCAGTTCGTACTTGCTCTTGAATTTCGCCTGCGCGGACGGCTCGTCCGGCGATACGCCTACCACCGCGGCATTCTTCGTCGCATATTCCGCCGCGTGGTCGCGGAATTCGCACGACTCCTTGGTGCAGCCCGGGGTGTCGGCCTTCGGGTAAAAGTACAGAACCACGGTCTTTCCCTTCAAGCCGGAGAGATGGAAGGTTTGGCCCCGATCGTCCAGGACTTCGAAATCCGGCGCCTGATCGCCAATCTTTAGCATGATCCTTTGATTATGCCTGGAACGTGGGAAAATAAACCTAGACCCCTTCTCACATGCTGGACCGCATTACTGTGCATGGCGCCCGCCAGCACAATCTGAAGAACATCGACGTCGAGATCCCGCGGAACACGCTCACCGTGATCACGGGGCTCAGCGGCTCTGGCAAAAGCTCGCTCGCCTTCGACACCATTTACGCCGAGGGGCAACGGCGCTACGTCGAGACGCTGTCGCCGTACGCGCGGCAGTTTCTGGATCAGATGGAGCGGCCGGAAGTGGATTCCATCGATGGGCTGAGTCCGGCGATCTCGATCGAACAGAAGACCACCAGCCGCAGCCCGCGCTCCACCGTCGGCACGATCACCGAGATCTACGACTATCTTCGCGTACTCTACTCGTCCATCGGCGTGCCGCACTGTCCCAACTGCAACATCGAGATCTCGCGGCAGAGTACGGAACAGATCCTGCAACAGGTGCTGGCTCTGCGGACGGATGAGCGGGTGATGATTCTCGCGCCGGTGGTGCGCGGCCGGAAGGGCGAGTACAAGAAGGATCTCGAGAAGCTACAGAAACAGGGCTATGTTCGAGCGAGGATCGACGGCGAGCTCCGCATGCTCGACGAGGAGATCACGCTCGACAAGCGAAAGAACCATACCATCGACGTGGTCGTGGACCGGCTGCTCATCAAGGCGGGAATCGATCAGCGCCTGGAAGCTTCCATCGCGACCGCGACGAAGCTGGCCGGGGGCCTCGTTATCGTGGCCGTCGTGAACGGCGATGAGCGGCTGTACTCGCAGAAACTGGCGTGCCCGAATTGCGGAGCCAGCGTTCCGCAGTTGGAGCCGCGATCGTTCTCGTTCAACAGCCCGTATGGCGCGTGCGAAGCCTGCACCGGCCTGGGGAACAAATGGTCGTTCGACGAGGTCAAGGTCATCGTCGATCCGTCGAAGCCCCTGTTCGACGGCGGACTCGGCCCGGGCGCAAGCTCCAGCTATATGACCGCGAAGGTGACCGACGCGGCGCGGAAGTTGCGCATCGACATCTCGAAGCCGTTCGAGCAACTCAGCGCCCGCGCGCGCAAGATTCTGCTGGAAGGCAGCGGGACTTGGCCGGGCATTCTCGGCGTGCTCCAGAACACCTTCGAAGAGGTCGGCGAGGGCTCCCGCGAGTGGCTGATGAGCTACATGTCGCCCTCGACCTGTCCCGAGTGCAAGGGCAAGCGCCTGAAGCCCTCGAGCCTCGCCGTGCGCGTCCAGGGCGTCTCCATCTCGGAGTTCACCGAGAAATCTATTGCGCATGCGCTGCCGGTCGCGCGCCGGTGGGAGCTGAATGAGCGGGAGCGGAAAATCGCCGGGCGCGTGGTCGAAGAGATCCAGGGCCGGCTGGAGTTTCTGGCGGAGGTGGGGCTCGATTACCTCAGCCTGGAGCGCTCAGCGGCCACTCTGTCCGGCGGCGAGGCGCAGCGCATCCGTCTGGCTACGCAGATCGGCTCCAAACTGCGCGGCGTGCTCTACGTTCTGGATGAGCCGTCCATCGGCTTGCATCCGCGAGACAACGATCGTCTGCTGAAGACGCTCGGCCGGTTGCGCGATCTCGGCAATACGGTGCTGGTGGTGGAGCACGATGCCGAGACGATTTCGCGCGCCGATTATGTGATCGACCTCGGCCCCGGCGCAGGCCGCCTGGGAGGCGAGCTGGTAGCGTCGGGGACTCCGAAAGAGATCGAGCGCAACCCGAATTCGCTCACCGGGCTGTACCTTTCGGGCAAGAAAGAAATTGCAGCGCCCGAAATCCGGCGTCCGGGAAACGGCAGCGCCCTGGTGGTGCGCGGAGCGCGCGAGCACAATCTGAAGAACATCGACGTCGAGTTCCCGCTGGGAACGTTCACTGTCGTTACGGGTGTTTCCGGAAGCGGCAAATCGACGCTGGTAAACGATATCCTCTACCGGGCGCTGGCGCGGCACGTATACGGCTCCCACGACGAGCCCGGCGCCCACGATTCGATCGCGGGCCTGGACCTGATCGACAAGGTCATCGACATCGATCAGTCTCCCATCGGCCGCACGCCGCGCTCGAATCCAGCGACTTACACCGGCTTGTTCACGCCGATTCGCGATCTGTACGCGATGCTGCCGGAATCGCGCGAGCGCGGTTACAAGCCCGGCCGGTTCAGCTTCAACGTCAAGGGCGGACGCTGCGAAGGCTGCCAAGGCGACGGGCTGAAACGCATCGAGATGAATTTTCTGCCCGACGTCTACGTCACTTGCGACTCGTGCCGCGGCCGGCGGTACAATCACGAGACGCTGCAGGTGAAGTACAAGGGCTACTCGATCGCCGACCTGCTGGAGGCGACCGTCGAGGAAGCGCTCGGCGTGTTGGAGAACCTCCCGCAGATTCAGGCGAAGCTGCGGACGCTGCACGACGTGGGGCTCGATTACGTTCATCTCGGGCAATCGTCCACGACGCTCTCCGGAGGGGAAGCGCAGCGCATCAAGCTGGCAAAGGAACTCAGCCGCCGTCAAACTGGCAAGACGCTATATCTTCTGGATGAGCCCACCACCGGACTGCACTTCGAGGACGTTCGGAGGCTGCTGGACGTTCTTCAACGCCTGGTGGATTTGGGGAACACTGTGGTCATCATCGAGCATCAACTCGACGTGATTAAATCGGCCGACTGGATCATCGACCTCGGGCCGGAAGGCGGGGAGAAAGGCGGCCATGTAGTGGTGTGCGGGCCGCCGGAGCAGATCGTTCGCAACCGCCGCAGCTATACCGCCCGCGCGCTCGAACGAGTGCTTCGAACCGGAAAGGTCGCGTGAGCAAGTACAACCTCGAGCCGCTCGATTTATCCCGGTTGCGCACCATCTCGATACACGAGCGGGGCGGGAAGGTGAATACCGCTCAGTTCGCTCAACCCTACGAGGCGGGGGCGGGTGTCAAAGGGCTGCTGGACAGCCTTCCGCGGATCCTCGCGGCCAAGTCTTTCCGCGATGTGGTGGAGGCGCTGATCACCGCGCGATCGTCGAGCAAGGCGATTCTATGGGGGCTCGGCGGGCACGTGATCAAGTGCGGGCTTGCGCCGGTCCTGCTGGATCTGATGCGCCGCGGATATGCCGGCGCTTTCGTGCTGAACGGAGCGGCTGCGATTCATGATTTCGAAATCGCGATCGCCGGACAGACCAGCGAAGACGTCGAAGCGGTACTGCCGGACGGGAGTTTCGGCAGCGCCGAGGAGACCGGGCGCGAAATGAACGAAGCCATCGCCGGCGGCGCGCGGGACGGTATCGGGATCGGCGAGGCGCTGGGCCGGCGGCTCTCCGAAATCGCAAGGCCGGAGTTCGCTGCGTGCAGCCTGCTTCACGGGGCGTACCAAGCCGGTGTTCCGGTTACCGTCCACGTGGCCATCGGAACCGATACGCCGCACACGCACCCGTCGGCGGATGGCGCGGCGATCGGCGCGGGGACGCTCCACGATTTCCGGTTGCTCTGCCGCCTGGCGACCGGGCTCGACCGCGGCGGAGTTTACGTGAACGCCGGATCGGCGGTGATCCTGCCCGAGGTTTTTCTCAAAGCCGTGTCGGTGGTTCGAAATCTCGGCCACCCGCTCGGCGCATTCACCACCGTCAACATGGATTTCCTGCAACACTACCGGCCCACGGCGAACGTCGTGAACCGGCCGCACGCCAAATCGGGTGGACAAGGATACGCGCTGACGGGGCATCACGAGATCATGCTGCCGCTGCTGGCCGCGATGCTGATCGAGGCCGGCGGATGACTCCCGATTCTCCGGGCGATGCCCCCTTCTGGAATTACCGGGATCTACTGATCTTCGCCCTGCTGGCCATCCCCTGTCTGGTGGCGTCGGCGCTGCTTTCGCGCGGGTTGTCGATGCTCCTGCCGCAGGTCGGAGTTTCAAAGGCCTGGATCGGGATGCTGCTGTTCTATGGGCTGTGGTTCGGCGCCTTGTACGTGCTGCTGCACATCGGATACCGGCGGCCCTTCTGGCAGTCGCTCGGCTGGAATTATCCACGAGTGGGGAAAGCGTTCGCAGTGGTCGGTGGACCGGGCTTGGCAATTGTCGTCGGATTGCTGGGCACGGCCCTGAGAACTCCGATGATCGACACGCCCTTCCGCAAGCTGGTCCAGGATCCGCTCTCCCTGGTTATGTTCGGCGTGTTCAGCACGATTATCGGGCCCGTTTGCGAGGAACTCGCGTTTCGGGGATTCCTGATGCCGTTACTCGTGCGTTCGTTTGGGCCCTGGGTGGGCATCTTCGGGGCGGCGCTGCCGTTCGCTCTCTTGCATGGCGATCAATACTCGTGGACGTGGCAGTACGTCGTGCTGGTGGCGGTGGCAGGCGTCGTCTTCGGCTGGGTGCGATACAGCACCGGGTCAACCATGTGCAGCGCGCTCATGCACAGCACTTACAACGCGACATTCTACGCGGCCTTTGTTTTCAGCGGATACAAATTCTAATCCGATGGTAGAGACAATTCAGTGGACTACGGACGGGGTCGTGATGATCGACCAGACGCGACTTCCGCGAGAAGAGCAGTACGTGACCTGCCGCGATTATCGCGAAGTGGCGCGGGCCATCCGGGACATGATCATCCGCGGAGCCCCGGCCATCGGCGTTGCCGCGGCTATGGGCGTTGCGCTCGGCGTGCAGGAAGGCGCGGACTTCGAGACGGTCTGCGATACGCTGGCTCGCACCCGTCCGACCGCGGTGAATCTGTTCTGGGCCATCGACCGGATGAAGCGCTTGTACGCCTCGCTCGACGGCCTCGACCGCGCGCACGTTGTTGCCCGGATGGTGGAAGAGGCGCGGCAGATCCGCCTGGAGGATATCGACATCTGCAAGGCGATCGGCAGCCACGGGGCATCCCTGGTTCCGGATGGGAAGACGGTGCTCACCCACTGCAACGCGGGCGCTCTGGCGACCGCCGGTTACGGCACGGCGCTGGGCGTGATCCGGGCGGCGATTGAGAGCGGCAAGCGCATCGACGTGTTCGCGGATGAGACGCGTCCTTTCCTCCAAGGCGCGCGCCTGACCGCGTGGGAACTCCAGCAGGACGGCATTCCGACGACTTTAATCACGGATAACATGGCTGGGCACTTTCTGCACTCTGGACGAATCGGCTGTGTCGTAGTAGGCGCGGACCGGATCGCCGCGAATGGCGATGTCGCGAACAAGGTTGGGACTTACTCCGTGGCCGTTCTCGCGAAGGAGAATAACGTGCCGTTCTACGTCGCGGCTCCGATCTCCACGCTCGACCTCACGCTCGCTTCGGGCGACGGGATTCCCATCGAGCAGCGCGCGGCTGCGGAAGTGACGCACGTGTTCGGCGTGGCCATCGCGCCGGAACATATCCGCGTGGAGAATCCCGCGTTCGACGTGACGCCGGCCCGCTATGTCACTGCGATTATCACCGAGCGTGGTGTCGTTCGCGCGCCGTATGAACATTCGCTGGCCGCACTGGGACGAGGAACAAAATGAACCTGGACGCACTCCGCCGCGATGTCCTCAAAGCGAATCTGGAACTGATCCGCCGGGGTCTCGTCATTTACACGTTTGGCAACGCCAGCGGCATTTCGCGCGAGCAGGGGCTCGTCGTGATCAAGCCGAGCGGCGTTCCGTTCGACGAGCTGACGCCGGAGAACATGGTGGTTACCGATCTGGATGGCCGCGTGGTTGAGGGCAAATTGCGGCCGTCCTCCGATCTCGACACGCATATTGTCCTCTACCAAGCGTTCCCCAATATTGGAGGGGTGGTCCACACGCACGCCCGTTACGCGACGGCGTGGGCGCAGTCCGGCCGGGAAATTCCCTGCTTCGGCACGACGCACGCGGACTATTATCACGGGTGCGTGCCGATTACCGATCCGCTCTCGGCGGAGGAGATCGGCGGCGAGTATGAAGAGAACACCGGCCACGCCATCGTCCGCCGCTTCGACGGGATGGATCCGGCGTCGGCCCCGGGAGTGCTGGTGCGCAGCCACGGGCCGTTCACGTGGGGGAAGACCGCTACGAAGGCGGCCCAGAACGCAGTGTTGCTCGAAGAGATCGCGGCGATCGCGTACCAAACGGTGGTGCTGAACCCGGAAGCGGTGGCCATACCGAAAGCGTTGCACGACCGCCATTTCCTGAGGAAGCACGGGGCAGGCGCTACCTACGGCCAGCCTACCTTGAAGTAGCTTCCGCCGCGATTTTCCTCAGCGTGGGCAGCACATCGCCGAGCGGCACGGCCTCGGACTGCGGATTCCCAAGGCTGAAGTAGAGCTTCCGGTACAGCACAAAGAGCCGCTCGTACACCGCCGCTTCCCGCGGTTCCGGCTCAATGGTCCGGAAAGACGGGCACAGCGCATTCTGCGCATCTTCGATGGTCTTGAAGACGCCCGCCGCGAGAAATGCGAAGATCGCCGAACCGAGGCTGGTCACTTCCTGTTGCGGCACCAGCACCGGCTTGTTCAGAACGTTCGCGTACACGCGGTTCAGCGTTTCGTTCTTCTGCGGGATGCCTCCGCCGTTGATCACCCGGCGGATCGGCACTCCATGCAACGCCATCCTTTCGAGGATGATGCGCGTGTGAAACGCCGTCCCTTCGATGGCGGCGAACAGTTCGTCCTGCGCCGTGTGCGTGAGATTCCACCCCAGCGTGACGCCGCCCAGCTCCGGGTTCACCAGCACCGTGCGATCGCCGTTGTCCCACGTCAGGCGCAGCAGGCCGGTCTGGCCCGCCCGGTAGTTCTCGAGTCCCTTCGACAGTTCAACGACAGAAGATCCAGCCCGCTTCGCGATCGAGTCGAAGATGTCGCCCGTCGCGGACAGGCCGGCTTCGATGCCCGCATACTCCGGATGAATCGAACCCTTGACGACGCCGCACACACCTGGAATCAACGACGTCTCGTGGGCGATCGCCATGATGCACGTGGACGTGCCGACCACGTTGACGACGTCGCCCTCGCGGATGCCCGCGCCGATTGCATCCCAGTGGGCGTCGAAGGCACCGACCGGGATCGGGATCCCGGGCTTCAGCCCGAGCTTCGCGGCCCACTCCGGAGTGAGCGTCCCGGCCACCTGGTCGGACGTCTCATACGTACCGTCGAGTTTCTTGCGAACGCCCGCCAACAGGGGATCGACGCCGGACAGGAACTCCTCCGGAGGCAGACCGCCGAGCGCGGCGTTCCACATCCACTTGTGTCCCATCGCGCATACGCTGCGGTGGACCGAAGCGGGATCGCTCACCCCGGTGAGAACCGCGGCGACCATGTCGCAGTGCTCCAGCGCGGTGGCCATCTGTTCGCGCTTGGACGGGTTATTCCGCAGCCAGTGCAGCAGCTTCGAAAAGCCCCACTCGGAAGAGTAGACGCCGCCGCACCAGTCGATGGCTTTGAGCTTTGAGCGCGTGGCGGCCGCGGTGATCTCGGCCGCTTCGCCCTTGGCCCGGTGATCGCACCAGAGGTAGTAGTCGTCCAGCGGCTCCAGACGCTCGTTCACTGGGATCACGCTGGATCCGGTGGTGTCGAGCGCAATCGCCAGCACCTCCTGGCCGTCCACGCCGGCCGCCGCTAGCGCCTTTCGCGTCGCGCCGGCGAGCGCGTTCATCTGATGCTCGTGCCGCTGCGTCGCGTGGTCGGGATCTTCTTTCTTCCGGAACAGCGGATAGTCCGCCGTGGCCGATCCGATCCGCCCTTTCCCGCTGTCCACGATGGAAACGCGAACGCTCAACGTGCCGAAATCCACTCCGGCGACAATCGCCATGATGACCCCTCCGGTTCAGCAGCCCGCTTCCGGCCGGTGATAGTGCATGTCCCAGCCGAGGTAATTCTTCGCAGCCTCGTACACGATGGCGGACACCTGCGAGAGGTTGGCCGCGACGTGGTGCTCGAACCCGTTCTCGCAGATGTAGCGCAGCAGGTGCTGCAGGCGCGGGATACGGACGACGCCCGCCCCGCCGAACGTCTCCAGCGGATCGTTGGTGAACTCGCCTTCGCCGACATAGCCGCGAATCTTTCCCGCGCGGTCGTCGGTCGAGAACCGGGCGAAGCTCATCGGCGCGGCCTTCACGCGCCCCACGCACGTCCCGAAGGTGTTCAGCTTCCCGACCGTTCCGGCGATGATCTCCTGATAGTCCATCTTCACGTCCGCGAAGAAATGCTTCGGCAGGTTCGAGCAGTGGAAACACACCGCCTTGTCGGGATCGCTGCCATAGTTGTTGTTCCAGTCCAGCAGCGCGCTCGGCGTTTCCGAAGCCAGCGCGAGGGCGTACATGGCGACCGTGCCACAGACATCCACCTCGCACGCGCTCGGCAGCAGCCGTTCGCTCATCATGCTCATTACCGTGCACGGGACGACGCCGTAGTAAGTCTCGATGGCCGTCCAGCATTGCACCGCGCTGATGGTGACATCTGTCTCTTCCATCCAGCCCTCGACCACCGCCCCCAGCTTCGCCATCTTGATCAGCGACTCTTCGGGGATGCCCTCGGTACTGACATACTTCTTGATGGCGGCGAGTTTCACCTGCGCGCGGTCGTCGTTGTCGGCCATGCGGCCGATCCGGCCGAGGATTTCGGACAGGTCCACCGTCTCGACGTCGATGCCGCTGGCTTCCAGCAGTTTCTCGCTGTAGCGAACCGTGTTGAACGCGGCTGGACGCGCGCCGATGGCTCCGATGCGGGTTTTCCGGAGGCCGTTCGTCACCCGGCAAACGCCGGCGAACCACGCGAGGTCTTGCGCAAACTCCGGAGAATCCACCGCCTCGGTGTGGAGCTTGGTCAGCGAGTACGGGATCCCGTATTGCGAGAGGTTATTGCAGGCGCTCATCTTGCCGCAAAAGCTGTCGCGCCGGTCGGAGATAAGCATCTTGCCGGCGCTGTCCGGAGTCGCCTGGATCAACACCGGCACCTTCAGGTCCGCCATTCGAAGCGTGTCCGCGATGGGGCGTTCCTCCCCGAAATTGGGCAGCGTGACGATCACGCCGTCGATCTTGTCGCGGTTCGCCTTGAAGAGGTCCGCGCATTTCTTCGCATCCTCGCGCGTTGAGACGGCTCCATGCAGGCTGTCCTCCGGCCCGAGGACCACCGCGTTCATGCCCGCTTTCTCCAGCGTCGCGATAATCTCCTGGCGCCCGGATCTTGCCAGATGGGCCGGAAAAAATCCGCGGTTGCCGACGATGATTCCAAAAGTCATTTGTTTATTCATTAGCGTTCCTCGATGATCGCCAGATCCCAGGCCGGCAGAGTGACGCCGGCCGATCTCGCATAGGTCCTACCCGTTAGTACATCCGCTCCGTCGCCGTAGGCGTATGCGAACGTCTGGGCCTCGCCGGAGTAGTTGAGAAAATAGTGCATGCGGATTCCCGCCGGACTGGTTCCGTGCTCGACATGGACGGGCTTCGGCAACTGCTGGTCCGCGCCCGCCAGGCTCGCAACTTTCAGGATATCCTGGAGCACTTTCTCCTGTAGCTGGTCGGAAAGGCAGGTCCCCTCGTAGGTCAGCGTGCCTTTGCCGAAACTGTTCCGCGTGATGGCCGGATACTTTCCGAAGAACGGGTGATCGTAGTATGCGAGCGGCTTCGCCGTGTCCGGCATCAGGAATTCGGCCCATACCGAGACGCTGTTCGCCTCCCCGGCGTGGAACGGGTCGCCCTTGAGGGCGAGCGGCTGCTTCAGATTCGAGAACTCCTGGTAGGAGAACCCCGCCGCTTCCCGCAGAACTCCCGGCATGCGCGACCACCGGACCGTATCGTACTCGTTCGTAAATCCGCTCTTGAACGACATCACCAGCTGCCCGCCGTTTCGAACATAATTGACCAGTTTTGTCAGCAGCGCATCGCTCGCCACGTAAAGGGGCGGAACGACGATCACCTTGTAGTCCGCCAGATTCGCGCTTTCGGGAAACACGAAATCCGTCCCCACGTTCAGGCGGTACAACGCCTTGTGCATCTGCGACAGGACGGTCATGTAATCGACCTTGTCGTCCACGGGCATGAACCGAATTCCGTGGTACGAGTCGATGCTGTACAGAATGGCGACGTCGTTCTTGCGCTGGAAGTTCACCAGCTTCGGCCCGGCTTTCTTCCATTCCGCGCCGACGCGGCTCATCTCGTTGTATACGCGGTTCGGCTCGAGATCGTGGGACAGCACGCCCTTCCAGTAAGTCTCCTGCCCGTAGTGCAGCGACGACCAGTGCCAGTACGCCACCATGTTCGCGCCGCTGGCCACGTGGCTGTAGGCGTTCAGGCGCAACTGCCCGTCATACGGCGGGAATTGTCCCTTCGAATCCCACCCGATGGTCTGGGCATTCGTCTCCGTCACCAGGTAGTTCTGCCGTTTCAGCGACCGGCTGAGATCGCCGCACAACGCGATCCACCAGCCGTCCAACTGGTCCTGCACATCGTGATACGGGTTCACCGCGACAATGTCCAGAGCCTTCGAAACATCGACCTGGTTCACGCTCGTGAGCACTCCGCCCGGGAAGTCCTGCTCGACGAACTGGTCCGGCCGCTTGTACTCGTTCACGATCTTCGCCTGCCATCCCAGGTAGTCCGTCGTGATCTGCTGCTGGAAGCGCTCCCACTGTAGCTTGTAGCCGGGATTGATCATGCCGTTGCTCGGTGGCATCTCTTCCCAGCTATCCACGAGCTGTCCCCAATAGACGAAGCCCCACGCCTTGTTCATCGCGGCGGTCGAGCCGAACTTTCGCTTCAGATGCTCGACGAAGTCCTTCTGAACATTCGGGCTCGCGGTGCCGTTGGACGAAGTCTCGTTGTCGATCTGGTACCCGATGACGGCCGGATGGTTTTTGTAAGTCGCGGAGGTTCATCGTCACAATGACATCTGCCCTCCCCCGGATCGCCGCCGCGAGTACGTGCCGGTCATCGGCATCGGGGAGCTGCAAGCCGGGAATGAGGTCCTCGTAGCCGGTCACCAGCGCGTCTTCCGCATGCTTGTCCATCAGCGCCCGCGTGCGCTCCAGCTTCGCGCGGTCAAGGTCGGGACGCTTTTCCAACAGACTAGACATCCACTCTTCATGAACGGCCGCCGACCATTTGGCTCGAAACAGCCCGGCGAGCGCCAGGTGCATCAGTATGTTGCGCAGCTCCGCCGGGTAGAGCACATTGGCGTCGTAGAAAACGGTGAACGCAGCCACACTTTTCAGATCCCCAATTCCCGATCATATGCCGCCAGTTCCGCGAGAGCCGTTCTTCGGTCGGCATCGGCGCGGCGCTTGTACGCCATCAGTCCTTCAAATCGGACGCGCCGATGTGTTCCTACCCGGCGGAATTCAATCTTTCCCTCATCGAGAAGCTGAATCAGGGACGGCCGCGAAATGTTCAGCATGTCCGCCGCCTCCTGTGTCGTGAGTTCCGCGTGTACAGGGATCAGCATCACGGCGTTTCCTCGCGCCATCTCTTCCAGAATGCGAACCAGCATCCGCACGGCCGACGCCGGAATATTGACAATTGCTTTTGCGGGATCGTCGAGCATGCGAAGCCGCAGCGGGTCTGCCGTTTGCATCCGCGACGCGAGGATCCGGCCCGTTTCCTTGGCAAGTATCGCTTCTGCCTCCGAAGGAAGACGCGGGACCAGGGTTGCTTGTGCCATGCGCGATTCTCCTTTTGCTCACTCCTGAGTCAACGGTATCGCATGATCGACTTAAACGCAAGCAATCGAAGCAATCGAAAACGACTCGCTCGGCGTCAGCCTTTGCGGCCCGGCCAAAATAGGTACGTGTAGACCCCGCCCAGCACAATCAGTAGAGCGCCCCACCAGATTCCCGGGCGCAAATCGGCCATCACGACATTCGGCAACGGCATGATCAGCGCCGAAGTCAGGATGATCACGCCGTATATGCCAAGCAGCGCCCCGATGAAAAACCAGATCGAAATCATTTTCGCGTGCATTGTTTTTTACCAGAAAATAATCTGTAGAATTACGAACACCACGGCAATCACCACCGCCCAGAACCAGGGCCGCTGGTAAACGGCCAGGTGGCCCTCGCTCGGAATGTCCGTCGCGCCGTAGACCAGCCCCTTCAGTTCCTCGAACGGTTTCGGCTTGGTCACAAAGCTGACCACCACGGTCACAACTACGCACACAATCCACGACCATAGGGCGCGGTACATGTTCTCGGCCATGTCCTTGGCATTCGACGAGAGCGCGATGTACTGCAAAGCGGAGGGGTCCATCTTGACCCACGCCCACATCGAAACCGACGACACGGTCCCGGCCAGAAGCCCCCAGAAGCCCGCGGCCGGAGTCGCGCGTTTCCAGAACATCCCCAGCAGAATCGTTCCGAACAATGGAGCGATGAAGAAGCTGAACAGCGCTTGCACGTAGTCCATGATGCTCTTGAACTGCATCACGAAGTAAGCCGTGCCGATGCTAATCAGGACGCCGACAACCGTACACCACCGGCCCATGCGGACCAGATGTTCATCGGTCGCGTCTTTCTTGATGAACACGCGATACAGGTCGTAGGTCCACACGGTCGTAAACGCGCTAACGTTGCCGGCCATGCCGCTCATGAACCCCGCCACCAGCGCCGTAATGCCGAGCCCCAGCAGCCCCGGCCCAAGATAGCGGGCCAGCATGATGGGGAGTACTTCGTTATAGCTGTGGCCCCCGGTCGCCATCGCGACATCCTCGCCCGTCAGTTTCATCGGCAGCAGCGCCAGGCCGAGCAGGCCGGGCAGGATGACGATGAACGGCACGGCCATCTTGAACGCCGCGCCAATGATCGGAGCGAATTTCGCCGACCGCAGATCCTTGGCGGTGAGGACACGCTGGACCACCAGGAAGTCGGTCGTCCAATACCCGAACGAAATTACCCAGCCGAGGCCCAGGACGATCCCCGTCCAGTGAATGCCCATCGGGTTGTCCTTGAAGTGGCCCATGGTGCTCCACAGGTGGGTGTAGTCTCCGACCGGAAAATTCGTGTGAATCCGCCGCACCATGCCGTCCCAACCGCCCGTCTCGATCAGGCCGAGGATCGGAATCAACATCGCGCCGAGCCAGATGAGAGCGAACTGCAGGACCTCGTTGAAAATCGCCGAGAGCAGCCCGCCGAGAGCGACATACGCCATCACGGTCAGCGAAGAAACCCAGATGCTGAAGTGAATGTCCCACCCCAGCACCACCTTCATGACCAGCGCCATCGAGTACATATTGATGCCGCTCATCAGCACGGTCATGAACGCAAAGGACACCGCCGCCAGCACGCGGCTCGGCTCTCCGAACCGCAGCTTCAGATAGCCGGGGACCGAGTGCGTCTTTGAGATGTAATAGAACGGCATCATGAAGATGCCGAGGAAGAGCATCGCCGGGATCGCGCCGATCCAGTACCAGTGCGCGGCCAGTATCCCGTATTGATACGCCGCGGCCGCCCAGCCCATGAGCTCGAGCGATCCCAGGTTGGCGGCGAGAAAACTCAGGCCGGCAACCCAGGCGGTCATCTCGCGGCCGGCCAGGAAGAAGTCGTTGCCTGTCTTGGTATAACGTTTCAAGTAGAACCCGATGCCCAGCACGAAAACGAAATAGATCGCGATAATCAGCACATCGGGCAGCTTGAGCGAAATCAGCTTCGTTGGAATCGCTTGGAGCAGCAGCAGACTTAGGGGCAACATGGCTGTTGGGGGGCGAAATAGGAAAGATATCACTTTTCCCCTGGTACTTTGTAAAATATCCAGAGAACCACATGAACTGTCGCGATTTGTCGGAAATCCACTCGCCCGTCGGCGACCTCTTTTCAACCCCGGAGGACTGGCACTCCTTCCGCCTTACGGACCAGCAGGTCGCGAGTTTTCGCGATCGGGGTTTCCTCGCCGGCGTGCGCGTACTGAACGACGCGCAGATCGAAGTCTTGGTTGAATCGCTCGGCCGCCTCGTGGACCCGGGCCACCCTGGGCACGGGTTGTTCTACGAGTACCATTCCAACGAGTCCCACGACCCCGCCGCGGTCCTGTTCCACGCCCTCGGCGCGTGGCGGATCGAAGTGCCATTCCACGACATCCTATGGAATCCGGCGTTCCTCGTTCCGGCTTCTCAACTGGTGGGGGGGCCGGTGCGTTTCTGGCACGACCAGTTGTTCTGCAAGCCCGCGCATCATGGCGGCGGGGTCGCCTGGCATCAGGATTACTCGTATTGGACCCGCACTGAGCCCGTCGCCCACGTCACCTGCTGGATGGCGCTGGATGACAGCACGGTGGAAAACGGCTGTCTCTACTACGTCCCCGGGAGCCACAAGTGGAACCTGCTCCCGATCACCGGCCTGACGGGTAACATGGACGAGATCCGGACCGTGTTGACCGATGAGCAGAGAGAGGCCTTTCGCCCGGTTCCCGTGGAATTGAAGCGCGGCGAATGCGTTTTTCACCATGCGATGACGGTGCATGGCTCGTACGAAAACCGGTCGTCCCGCCAGCGCCGCGCCACGCTGATTAACGCCTTCCGCGACGGGGTGAGGTCTTCGCGCGATGACGCTCCATTAGCGGGCGTCCCGCCGGTGCCTTCCGGTCAACCCATGGGCGGACGGTTCTTCCCGCTGCTCGGCGGAGCGCCGGGAGTTTGAAACATTTAAGCTCAAAGTTGTTGCCGAAGCACGCCCGAAGTGTCACCCTTGGGATAGCATGCAAGCCGTATCGCTGCTGGCCCTCATCGGCCTCGCTGCCGTAGTTATTGTCCTGCTCCTCGCGGTGCGATCCCGTATCGACTCGCTGGACCGTTCGCAGGAGCGGATCGACCGTTCCGTGCGGGACGACGGGCGCGCTCTTCGGGAAGAAGTTCTTCGCTCGATAACCGGCGTTTCCGGCCTCATTCAGCAACAACTCGAATCGGTCCGTGGGACCGTCGACTCCCGCCTGAAATCCATCCAGGACGACAACGCGTCGAAGCTCGAGCAAATGCGGGCGACGGTGGACGAGAAGCTGCAGGGCACGCTCGAAAAGCGGCTGGGCGAATCCTTCCGCCTGGTGAGCGAACGCCTGGAAAAGGTGCACCAGGGGCTCGGCGAGATGCAGGCGCTGGCCGAGGGCGTCGGCGACCTGAAGAAGGTGCTGACCAACGTCAAGACTCGGGGCACGTGGGGCGAAGTCCAGTTAGGCGCTCTGCTGGAACAAATGTTGAGCCCGGATCAGTTCGAGCGGAACGTCGCCGTGACCGGCGGCCCGGAGCGCGTGGAGTACGCGGTCCGGCTGCCGGGCAGCGATACCGGCGACGCTCCGGTCTGGCTGCCGATTGACGCGAAGTTCCCCCTGGAAGATTACCAACGGCTGGTCACGGCGTCGGAAGCGAACGACGCCGAGGCAGTCGAGGCGGCCGCGAAGCAGCTTGAAAACCGGCTGCGGCTGTGCGCTCGCGAGATTTCGGCCAAGTACGTCGCGCCGCCGAAGACCACCGATTTCGCTATCCTTTTCCTGCCGACCGAGGGGCTCTACGCCGAGGCGCTGCGCCGTCCCGGCCTGGCCGAAGCCATGCAGCGCGATTGCCGCGTGATGCTGGCGGGGCCGACGACGCTCGGGGCGCTGCTGAACAGCTTGCAGATGGGATTCCGTACCTTGGCGATCCAGCGCCGGTCGAGCGAGGTGTGGGAAGTGCTTGGCGCGGTGCAGTTGGAGTTCGCGAAGTACGCCGGGGTGCTGGCGAAGGTGCAGAAGAAATTGCAGGAAGCCAGCAACACGGTGGACGACGCGGCGCGGCGGACGCGGGTGCTGGAGAAGAGACTGCGGCAGGTGGAGACGGGCGACGGCGCGGGCCTGCTGGACGGCCTCGAAGACGACGACCTCGAGACTCCCGTGGGGACGATTGCAATTCGTTAGCATGAGGTTCCGGGTTCCCGCGCCCGGGCATGCGCTATTCTCGGGCTGGTGCCGCTCAAAGTCCGAGATGTCATTAAGGTTGCTCGAAGATCGCGAGTGGCGGCACGTACGAACGCATGGTGATCATCGGATCTTCCGCAATCCGGACGGTCGGATTGAGGAAACGGAGAAATGACCCGTAAGTATTCGCTCATCATCGAAGGCGATTCCGGGGGCTACAGCGCGTACGTGAGCGAACTGCCGGCAATTCTGATAACCGGGCAGTCCTTGGACGAAATCACTGCGCGCGCGACCGAAGCGATTCGTCTTTACTGGGACGCTGTGCGAATCGACCCGTCGCCAACGTCTACGCTTCGCGAGATCGAAGTTGAGCTGCCCGCGAACTAACAGCAAGTCATCTGCTTCTGCGTGTATCCCCGGTACTCCCGCCGTCTCCTGCGCTCAGGAGAGAGTTTTCTTGTACAGTACCAGCAGCTTGCCCCAGGCGCGCTCGGCGTCGGGCTTGTTGTAAATGGGGTTGCCGTCCCGTTGCGGCATGTCCGGCACGCACCAGCCGTGCTGGGATCCCGAATATACTTCGATCTCCGCCGGCACCTTTGCGGCGGCGAACGCCTCTTTCAGCTTGTCCTTTGCGTCCGGCTGCTGCTGATCGTCGTTCGATGCGATCCCGAAGTACATATGAGCCCGGATCTTCGGCGCCAGCAGATGCGGACTGCCGGGCTTGTCGGTCACCAGTCCGCCGCCGTGGAACGAGGCCGCGGCGCCAACGCGATCGGGCACTGTCGCCGCCGTTCTGACGATCAACGGTCCGCCCATGCAGTAGCCCTGCGTGCCGATCTTCTTTGCCTTATCGACCTGCCTTTGCGCGTCCAGAAATGCGATATAGGCGACGGCGTCTCTTTCAGCTGCCCCAGGCGCGCTCACCGAGCCCATCAACGGCCCCAGCTTCGCCCTGTCGTCTGGATTCTGAAAGTTGAAGGAAGCGACGTCGCTGAAGACTGGCGCTTTGGCCACTCGATAGAAGGGGTTTGGCACGAGCACCGAGTATCCCTCCGAGGCCAGGCGTTTGGCCATGTCGCGAAACGCAGGCCGCAGCCCGAATGCGTCCGTCCAGATCAGAACGCCGGGATGAGAACCCGTCGCCGGATGAATGAAGGCGGCGTCGCAGGCGCCGTCCGGGGTCTGGATCGCGACCTTCTCCTCAACGACCGTCACGGCCGCAGCCGACACCGCGGCGGCGAGACCCGCAGTTGCGGACAACGCGACAAAGTCGCGTCGCGAACTTTCGTTCTTTGTCATTCTATTATTCTCCCTCTTTTCTCATCAGCAGCCGCCGGGCGCGTGTCCTGGGGCAGCGTCTCCCCTCGCTGCGAAATCGATCAAAGTTGCGAGCCGCTTCTTTCGAGTCTCCTCACGCTTTGCACTGACCACCCACCACGCCGCGGGGCGCCGGTACGAAAGAGGCTGCGATGGAAAGAATTTCCACGCGGTTCGATGGGCCTTGAATTGGCACTCCTGCTCGAAGGAGTAGATGCGGGACCGGTCTTCGCGCCGCGCTTCGAACGCCTTCATCCCGGCCGGATGCATGAGCCTCTGCTCGATCAGCTCTCCGACGCGCCGGATGTTGATCGCACTCCAAGTGCTCAAACGCTTCCGCGGCGTGAAACGGATGCTATAGCTCACCTCGTCGATCCGCCGTCGAACGCCATCGATCCAGCCGAAGCACAGCGCTTGGTCTACAGACTCCGGCCATGTGATGGAACAAATTCCAATCGAAAAATCGGAAAATGCCGCTAGCCTGGGATTTGACCACCACCAGCCCTCACGGCGGCGGATGGTGTCCGCTGTGGTTGACCTTCGAGATGGTCCCCTTCGCTCCGACGGCCCAGGCTTCCCCGGTGGCGGTGAGACTCAGCGCGTGGAACCCCTCGCCGACCATCGGCGTCCAGGAGCGGCCTCCATCCATGGAGAGATCTGTGCCGTTCGGCCCCACGGCGATCAGCTTCCCAGCGCGGCCGGGAATCCACGCGACCGCCTCCCGGTAGCCGCCGGGATGCCGGCCGGGCGCGAGTCTCCAGGTGACGCCGCCGTCGTCGCTCAGGATCGCGTTGTCGCGGTCGTCCGCGGCTTGCAGGTAATCGCCTCCGACGGCGACGCCGTGGAGCGCGTCCGCAAATGCGATGGAAAAGATGCCGGCCGCGGCGCCGTCGTGCCGGATCGAAGTCCCGGCCACGCTCCAGGTTCTCCCCCAATCCTCGGAACGGAAAACACGGCCGCCCGCCGGGCCGCCGGTGCCGAACCAGGCGCGACCGCCCGGGCCGACGGCGAGGCAGGTTCCACTGGCCGCGAACGCTCCCTCGCCTTCTGTCGCGGCGGGAATGCGGTCGATGCCCGTCCAGGTGACGCCGCCATCCTCCGTCCGCAGGACGGTGAAGCGTCCAGCGACGGGATCGCCCAACAGCAAACCGCGATTCTTATCCCAAAACGCAATCGCGTCATAGAAGCCCACTTTGGCTTCGTTTTGTAGCGTGAGCGTCCAGTGCCCGCCACCGTTAGTAGTTCGATACACGCGCGATTCGCGCCCCGGGCCGCTGCTCATCAGCAGGGCCGTGCCGGAACCGAACGCCTGCACGTCGCGGAAGTCGAGCGATTCCGCGCCAGCCACGACGCCGGGCCGCCACGTAGCTCCACCGTCGGTGGTCCGAACGAAGACGCTTTTTTGTCCACTGGCCCACGCAACCTGCGCGTTGAAAGCGCTCACACCGCGGAGCCCGGCCTGCGTGCCACTATTCTGCGGCGCCCACTGCGCTAGAACGGTGGCCAGCACATACAAAACGAAGCCATTCATCGGGGTCCCTATTCCCGGCGAGTATACCGTAATTTGCCGCCGGCAGGGACGCCATGATAACTTGATATTTAGGACTTGATTCTCGCTTTTTCCGCTGAATTTCCCACAGGAGGCACATACACATGCCATTAGTTTCGATGCGTCAACTCCTCGACGAAGCCGCCAAGGGCGGCTACGGCGTCGGCGCTTTCAACGTGAACAACATGGAGCAGATCCAAGCCATCATGGAGGCTGCCCGTGAAACGAAGTCGCCGGCCATCGTTCAGGCCAGCCGGGGCGCCCGCGCGTACTCCCAGGACAACTTCCTTTATCACCTGATGCTCGCTGCAGCGGAGTTATACCCCGAGATCCCGATGGCCCTGCACCAGGATCACGGCAACAGCCCGGAAACCTGCAAGTCCGCCATCGACCTCGGCTTCACCAGCGTCATGATGGACGGCTCCCTGATGTCGGATGGCAAGACCCCGTCCTCGTTCGAGTACAACGTGCAGGTGACCCGCGAAGTCGTCGAGCTGGCTCATGCCAAGGGCGTGACGGTGGAAGGCGAGATCGGAGTACTGGGCGGCATCGAAGATGGACACGGCGCGGGCGGCACCGGCCTGGAGCACGTCACCGATCCCGAGCAGGCGGTCGAATTCGTCGAGAAGACCGGCGTGGATGCGCTGGCCATCGCCATCGGCACCAGCCACGGCGCATACAAATTCTCCCAGAAGCCCACCGGTGAAACGCTAAAGATGGATATTCTGATCGAGATCCACCGGCGGCTGCCGAGAACCCACCTGGTGATGCACGGCTCGTCCAGCGTTCCGCAGGATTTGCAGGACGTCATCAACAAGTACGGCGGCAAGCTGAGGCCGACCTGGGGCGTCCCGGTTGAGGAGATCCAACTCGGAATCCGGAACGGCGTCCGCAAGGTCAACGTGGACACCGACAACCGCCTCGCCATGACGGGCGCGATCCGCAAAGTGCTGTGGGAAACTCCGGAGAAGTTCGACCCCCGCGACTACAATAAGCCGGCGCGCGATGCGATGCAGAAAGTTGTCGCCCTGCGCATGACTCAGTTCGGGCAGGCCGGTCACGCCGGGGATTACAAGCCGGTTCCGCTGGCGGAGATGGCGAAGCGATACGCCGAAGAGACGGTTTCGGTTTAAGCCGCCAAACACCGCTTGCTGACGCGCGCGGCTCAGTAGAGTCGAGTCGCTACTGAGCCGCGACCGTGAGGGAGCAGTTGCTGGGCTACTGGTGCCAGCCGCGTTTCCATTCGGCGCCGTCCAGGTTCAGCGCGTTCCAGCAGCGGTCCAGTGCGCCGCGGTCCAGCGCGAGCGCCCGTTCCCGGTTTACGTCCGCCGGAATCGGGACCAACTGCGCAAAGCGGTCGAACACGGGCGGCCGTTCGGCTGCCGGTACTCTGGCCAGCAGATGCCATAGCGTCAACCCGTCTTTAGGGCGAGCGCATTCCAGAACGCGTTGCAGGTTCGCACGCTCGCCCGAGGATTCATACCGCTCCAGCGACTCGCGAAACTCCGGCGAGGCGTCGGCGAAGAACGGCGTTCCCGGACCCCGGCCGCGCGTCGTGCGGCACGATGCGCCGGCGGGGATAAACGACTCCAGACCGCGGTTCTGAAACGCTACCCATCCGGTTTCCACGGTCAGCAACCCGTTCCCGTTCGCGTCCACCGACAAGTCGTACTGGCAGCCGAGGTCGACGGCTCGCGCTGACGGAGTGTCCACGATGAATTTGCGCGGGGGCGCCCAGATGAGCGCGTGAATCGCTCCGTGCTGGAGTTCCAATCGCTCGCGGCCTTCGGACGATTCGAGAACCCGCACCTGGGATCCCGCCCGGACCACCACCTGGCCGACATCCTCGGCTTCCAGCGTCACCGGCAACGCGCCGGTACGAAGGGCCTGGCCGGCTATGAGGTTGCCGCCGATCCTGGCGATCGTCCAGGATGTCGGCCGGGAAATCGCGGTTGGCAGGAGTTGCCAGGCAAGCACGGCTAGAGCGATGGAGGCGGCGATGGCGGCTCCGCTTGCTAACACGCGCGGCTCGGAAGAGCGCATTCCGCGGCGATGGCGGAAGAGTTCCAGCAGATGCTCGAGGTGCTCCACTTCCGGATCCGGCGGGCCGCTCCGGTCCCACAGATACTCGCTCATTTCGCTTCCCTCCCCGCGAGCCGTTCCCGCAGCATCTTCATCCCGCGGAACAGGTTCACGCGCACGGAATCGGGCGTCAGTCCGGTCTTGGCCGCGATCTCCGGCCCGGTCATTCCCTCCACAAGCCGGAGGATGAGAGTCTCGCGATACGCCTCCGGCAGAGCGCGGATCGTGTCGAGCACGAACACCGAATCGTTGTCGTCGCGCGCGGAAGATCGCGCCCGCGGCAGGTACATCTCGCGCCGGGACGCTCGATGAAACTCTACCGCGTGGTTTCTTGCGATGGCGGCGAGCCAACCCGGAAAGGCGGCGGGCTCGCGCAAGCCGCCGAGTTTGCCGAAAGCCACGATAAAGACATCCTGCGCGAGGTCCTCGGCGTCGGCCAAGGGCACCCGCGCCAGCAGAATCCCGTGGACCATGCGCGCGTATCGTTTATATAGCTCTCCGAAGGCAGCCCGGCTCCCGCCGGCGGCTTCCCGCACCAGGTCCGCTCCGTCGAATTGCGGTTCGGAGTCCGATAGGAATTGCGGGAACCGGGCAGCCACGGTGGTCATTTCAGAAGCGCCGCGATGTCCTCTTCCGCGGGTTGGCGCATCGCCAGCTTCGCGCTCTGTCGGTCGATGCCGGCGGGACCGGCCGACACCAGGGTACTGGTGAGGCGGCCCTGATCCGTCGCGATGAACTCCAGCACCCATCGCCCTTGGGCAGGCCACTGGCGGGTGACCGCGTACATGCCGGGTTCGGAAAGGGCGATCAGCTTGAGCGGGATGGATTGCCTTTTCCCGTCGACGACGCTGATGGCGGATCCGGTGAGGGTCGCCTTTTGCGGCTCATGACATCCAGCCAGCTTGAGCGTGAGCACGGCATTGTGGGATCTGGCTTCGGGGCTTGCATCGGGATTCCCGAGCACGACAAAGAGACCGCCAGCAGGATGGCGGCCGCGGACAGAAAGCGAAAAGACTTCAGCATCGGTGTGCCTCCAAACGGTTCCGATTCGCCGGCGAATTCTGATGTTCGCCGGCGAATTCTGGTGTAAGGACGAGTCAGGCGAGCGGAGTGTTAACACTCCGCCCTCTCCTATTTCTTTTCGTCCTTCTTTTCGTCCTTCTTCTTCTCGTCCTTAGGAGGCGGAGCGGGCCGGCGTTCCGGGGGCGGCGCCTGCACCCGGCGCTCGGATTCCGGCTGTTGTCCGTGAACTACCATTGGCGGCCGAGCCTGCGGCGGCTCGTAGGATTTCGGCTGCTGGGCTGGCGGCTGATAAGCTGGCCGCGCGGGTGGCGGCGGTTCGACTGGCCGGGCCTGGGGCTGCTGGGCTGGCGGCTGATAAGCTGGCCGCGCGGGTGGCGGCGGTTCGACCGGCCGGGCCTGGGGCTGCTGCACCTGTGGCCGGGCAGACGCCGGCTGGGCTGGCCGCTGGGTAACGGTGCCTGGCGGAGGAGCGGGTGCCCTGTTCACTGCCGGCGTAATCGCCGGCGCCTGCGTGACCACATGTACCGGAGGAGCTACCACCGCCGGGGCCGCGCGCGTGATTTGTCGCTGCTCCTGGATCGGGATCGGCCGGCCAGGATCCTGCGCCAGACGCCCAGCCCGCTGCTGGAACGAAGGCGGGGGCGGCGGTGGCGCGGAGTTTGCCACCACGGCCCGGCTGATGACTGCGGCGGGAGGCCGCGGCACATTTATCCCCGAAGATGCCGGGCGTCCCAGAACGCTGGCCACCTGGGGCGCGACGCGCGGCGCGGATTCCGCCGTACTGATCATGTTCACCTGGTTCGGCTGGACACGGGTCACTTCCTGCTGCACGGGCCGGGCCGCGGCGAGCGTGCTCTGCGGCACGACAACCACTGCGCCGGGAACCGACCGGTTCACGTAGTTCGTAACCGATACATTACCGGTGCGCACGTAATTGTTATAAACATTTGTGACATTCGTATTGTTGATGATAGTTGTGTTGGTTACATTCACCTGCGTCACATACGTGGGACTCGCCCGATAGGCCGGGATGTAAACGTCGCGCGGGCTCAGCGGGAACCAACCGACGGAAGCTCCACCCAGCCGCAGGCCGACCGAGAATCCACCGCCGCCGATCCAAGCCACGAGCGCCGGTGCGTAAACCGGCCGCACCCGGAGGGGGGACGGAACCCATCCCCAGTTGCCGTCGAAGAAGGCCCACCGCCCATAGTGGAACGGCGCAAAACCCCAGGGCGCATCGTCCACCCAGGTCCAACCCCAGGGGTCGATCCAGGCCCAGTGGCCGAATTGGTAGGGGGCCCAACCGGTGGGCATGGTCCGCGGATACCAGACCTGGCCGTACTCCGGATTGGGGCGCCAATCGCCGTAATTGTCCAGATCCTCCGCCCCGACCACATAGGGCGAGACATACCGGGAGGAGGCGCTGCGATACTGCCGGCGGTCTCGGCCGATGGACCATTCATCGAAGGCGTCCAATCCGGGCGCTTCATAAACCTGGTACTGGTCCTGTCCGGAAACGACGGCCTGTTCGCGCGCATGTAGGGTGAAGGACCCGCCGTTCCCGTTCACCTGGCCTTCGCCGTTCCGGACCGTAACATAGGTTTCATTCGTATCGGGATAGGTTTCGATCCGGTACTCTCCGGGGGCCGAGATCGTGAATGCAGCATTCGGGGTGTCGATCTCGAAACTGCCGGATTCCATCTCGCGCACGCGGACAATCAGCGGTCCCTCGGATAACTTCACCTGGACGTGTTGGTCGTCGAGGCTCAGGAATTGAAAGGCCGATCGCGACCCGAGCCGGAAGATAGCGCTGGGAATTTGGATCTCAGCCCGCGAGCCCTCGTCGGCGAAGATCTGGTCGCCGGAGGTGAGCGGCCGATTCAAGGATGCCGGTACCCACTCGTCCACGCCGCCTGGCTGGAAGGACACGGAGCCTTCCAGATGACTGAGGCGTCCAATAAGAGTCGGCGGATCCTGGGCTGCCAGCATGCCCGCCGCTACAATTGCCGCCCAAAATATTTGTTTTGACATCACCGTTCTCCTGACTATCCGACTGAGCAAGCGAAGGGCCGGTTACGTCTAAGTAATTAAATTGTTTGCATCAACACGAGGTCCCCGGCGAGGAGGACCTCGTGGAGGCCATCGGGCTACGGCGCGACGAACGGCTGCGCCACGCCCATTCTGCCATCGGTCCAAGTGAAGTACGCGGACATCCCGGTGCACGCGTTGTCGGTGTAATCACCGAAGTTTGGGTTGATAATCGATGATGTAGCCAACCAGTCCGTGGCCTCCGTCGTTATCTTAAAATTGGACGCTGGAGCGTACGGGGACGGCCGGACGTCGCCGTAGTAGTCGGTCATCGAGGAGTCGTTCGGATAGTTGCGGCGATCAAACCAGGACGTCACCATAGAACCGTCTGAAAGGAAGCAGATCGCGAGCATCAAGTGCAGGGCCCCATTGTTGTCGCTGTTCAGCTTCAGCAAGCGCTGCCGCACGGTGATGAGAGTGGTGCGGGAGAACGGTCCAAACTCAGCGGCGTTCCCAGAACCAACAGCAGCGTTCAACGTGATGGGCGGCAGTTGCGTACCCCGAATGAGATACTCGTGGAGTTTCGCATCCAGGATCCGGTTACCGAGAACGTGATACGGCCCCGCTGCGGCCGGCGTTATCTTGGGGGTCGCGCTTTCAGATGCTTGGTTTGACGCCGAGCAGGCAAAGCTGATCAGCAAAAGCCAGCAGATCATCCAGCCCATGGGACCAGGGTATTTCACAATGTCCCCCAGTACTGACTCGTTTGGGGCCTGATGTGCACTGTTATCGGAATCCCTCCGCTTCCGGCACAACGTAAACACAGTCAAGGCAAGCCTCGTAGTGCGCATACGCCAGCCCGATCCGTCATAAACTGGATGCGGATTCCTATGAACACTTCCCGCCGCAGTTTTCTCGCGGGGTCCCTGGGCGGATTAGCCGTGCTCCGCGCGTCCGCCGCGACCAAGCCGCACTTCTTCTTTCAATACGATCCCCAGGTTCGCAAGCTGCTTTCCCAGATGACGCTCGATGAAAAGATCGGGCAGATGACGCAACCCGACCAGATGTACCTCAAGAGCCTGGACGATATCGATAACTACCACCTCGGCTCGGTCTTGAGCGGCGGGGATTCGGACCCGAAGACAGGCAACGACCTGAACTCCTGGACCGATATGTACGACCACTACCAGGAGCGGGCGCTGAAGACGCGCTTGCGGATTCCGCTTCTGTATGGCGTGGATGCCGTCCATGGCCACAACAACGTGATCGGCGCGGTCGTCTTTCCGCACAACATCGGGCTGGGCTGCACGCGCGATCCGAAACTGGTGGAGGCCGCGGCGCGCGTCACCTCAGAGGAAATCAAGGCTACCGGGATTAACTGGGGCTTTGGTCCGTGCGTCACGGTGCCGCAGGACATCCGCTGGGGCCGCACCTACGAGGGCTTCAGCGAGAACCCGGACGTGGTTAAAGTGCTGGGGGAAGCGGCGAACCGCGGCCTGCAGCGCGCGCGCCTGGACGATCCGCTGGCGGTGCTGGCCTGCGCGAAACACTACATGGCGGATGGCGGGACGACGTTTGGGACCGGCGTGCCTAGAGTCGGCAGCCAGCGTTTTGGCCTGGACCAGGGCGACACGCGTGTGGACGAGGCGACGCTGCGGAAGATTCATTTACCTGGCTACGCGACCACCGTGGCCGGCGGCGTCGGCTCCATCATGCCCTCCTACAGCAGTTGGAACGGCGTGAAGTGCTCCGCCAGCAAGCGGCTGATGACCGGGATTCTGAAGGACGAGTTGGGCTTCGAGGGTTTCCTCATCTCCGACTACGCCGCGCTGAACCAGTTGCCGGGCGATTACAAGCAGCAGATCGAGACGTCGATCAACGCCGGCATGGACATGGTGATGGTGCCCGAGCATTACGTTGACTTCTTCCATCACCTCAAGGCGCTGGTGACCGAGGGGCGCGTGCCGATGGCGCGCATCGACGACGCGGTGATTCGCATTCTCCGGACGAAGTTCGCCATGGGCATGATGAATCCAAAGAATCCGCAACTCGCCGACCGGAAGCTGCACAAGACGTTCGGCTCGGCGGAACATCGGGCCGTGGGACGCGAGGCGGTCCGGAAATCGCTTGTCGTGCTGAAGAACGACAATCATTTGTTGCCGCTCTCAAAGAACGCGCACGTTCACGTGGCGGGCAAGGGCCACGACGATATTGGCATCCAGTGCGGCGGGTGGACCATCACTTGGCAGGGCAAAGCCGGCGCGACCACGAAGGGAACTACGATTCTCGAGGGTATCCATAAGGCTGTCGCGCACAGCACTGTCGTTTCGCATTCCCTGGACGGCAGCCACAGCGAAGGGGCGAAGGTCGGAATCGCGGTGATCGGCGAACTGCCGTACGCCGAGATGATGGGCGACAGGACCGACTTGCATCTCGACGCCGAAGACGTCGCGGTGATTCAGAAGATGAAGAGCGCCGGGCTTCCGGTGGTTGTCGTGCTGCTTTCCGGGCGTCCGATGCTCCTCGACAATATTCTCGGCAGCGCGGACGCGGTTGTCGCCGCGTGGCTGCCGGGCACTGAGGGCGACGGTGTGGCGGATGTTCTGTTCGGCGACCACAAGCCGGTGGGCAAGCTGTCGTTCACGTGGCCCAAGGATTCCTCGACGAGCCTGCAGCGCGGCGATCCGGGGTACAAGACGCTGTTTCCGTTCGGCCACGGGTTGAGCTGGTAACATGACCGATTTGGCGGGATGTCGTGGCGCACGCACTCGT
>JANXRE010000142.1 GCA_025353165.1 Acidobacteriota bacterium
GACCTGCCCCGCGGGTGAGTATTGGTATGTTTCGCTGAACGTGTAGCCATTGATCGCATACTGTCTCGAGGATACGCGCCCGAGTGAGTAACTGCTCAGGCCCGCATCGTACCCAATATCCACCCGCGCAGCCGTGTCCTCCGCCGACGTTGGTGTCAGATAATAGCTCTTCCGGGTCAACCGCAAGTACCCGTCATACGTGTACCGGATCTGCTGGTTCTTCGCATCCGTCCGCGTCGCCAGCAACCCGCCGGGCCCATACGTGTATCTAACCGTCCCGTTCTCCGGATTCGTCGCGCTCAGCAGATATGCCCCCGGCGGATTCCCGTAATTGAACGTTCGCGTCTGTGTTCCGGTCGGCCGCGGCATGCTTACGTTCACCAGGTGATTCAGCAGGTCGTAGCCGTAGGTCGTGGTGTAGGTGTAATTCACATGCTCCGGATCCGGCTCCAACACCTGCGTCAGGTTCCCCAGCGCGTCCATCGCATACGTCTTCCACTTGCCCGCCTCGTCGGTCACCCTCACCGTGTTGGCGAGGTAGAAGTACGTCTTGGTGCTGCCGTCCGGCTGCACCAAGCTCACCGTCCGCCCCAGCGCGTCGTAGTTGTAGGTGATCCAGTTCACCGCTCCGCCCGGCGCATGCGGCATCGCCTGCTGCTTCACCTTGCCGATCGGCGAGCAGGCACAGCTAGCATACACCGTCTCCGCCATCGACACCGTCGTCGACCCGTTGCCTGTCCCCGCCATCACCGTCCGCCCGAACCCGTCCAGCATCGTCCTGCTCCACCGCCCGTTCACCGTTGCCGTCGTACCCCACGGCGCTGACGTCGCGTACGTATATGTGGTCACCGCTCCCGTCGCCGACGTGCTCGACGCCGGCCGCGCGTTGGAATCATACACCGCACCGGCGCTGTCCCCGTTCGGCCCGGTGTTCTGCGTCAAACCCAGGAACGTAGACCATTGCAGCGTGTTGCTCAGCGTGTTGGCCGTGATCGACGACGGCGCCGTGAAGTTCGTCGCCGATTGATAGTTCCCGCTCACCGTCAATCCCCCGGGCAGCGCCGCCGACGTCGCGTTCCCGCCCACGTCGTAGGTGAACGTGGTCGTGCCGGGACCAGCGCCGCCGAGAGCGTAAGGAGAACACCGAAAGTAATGGGCTTCATATCAGACCAATGCGGACGCATTGAAGCTCGATGCTATAACAGATATACAGATCTGAAAACCCTTTGCTGAAGCCAGGCAGTACCAATTCCGGCCCCTTCTCCGCGTCCCTCACCGCATGGCCCTCGCGCGAGAACGTTCCACACGGCCTCTCCTCCCCCTTGTCCCTCGCCCTCGTCCTCACCACCGAGGACCGCCCCAACTTCGACATCCTCCTCCAGGCCTACCGCGACGAATACTCCCCGCAAGGCCGGACCGAAAAGGATCTCGTCGAGGAACTCACCGCCGCCAAATGGCTCCAATACCGCTGCCTGGCCATGTCCACCGCCCTCATCGACATCACCATGGACCGCATGGAGCCCGAAATCACCGAGGAATTCGAGGAAATCGACAACGCCGCCCGCACCGCCCTCGCCGCCGTCCGCCTTACCGAGCACGCCCGCGGCCTCGACATCCTCTATCGCTACGCCTCCCGCCACGCCCGCGACTACCACCGCGCCCTCGACAAGCTCCGCCTGATCCAAAAGGAGCGCCACCAAAAAAATCCGCCAAACGAACCCAAGCGCGAACGACCCCAATCGAATCATAAGCATCTGCGCCTCGTGACGCCGCCGGCCCCGAAACGACTACCGAGCCGCGACCGCAAGAGAGCGGACTAATACCCCTCGCGGGGCATCAGCAGCTTGGCGATCAGGCTGGTCCAACCGGTCTGGTGTGATGCCCCGCACCCGCGGCCGTTGTCGCCGTCGAAATATTCGTAAAACTCCTGGTAAGGCGCGCCGCGCGGAAACAGCCGCCCGAGCCGGTGCGTCAGTTCGGCCGCTACCTGGTCGATCGTAAAATAGTTTCCCGACCCCGTGGGGCATTCCACTTTGAAATCGTCGCCGTAGTAGTGGTGGAACTTCTGCAGCGATTCGATGATCAGGAAATTCATCGGGAACCACACCGGGCCGCGCCAGTTTGAGTTGCCTCCGAACAGGCCCGAGTCCGATTCCGCGGGCTGGTACCTGACAGTATTACCGTTCCCGCGGAACACGAAAGGATGATCCAGATGATATCGGGACAGCGAACGAACGCCGTAGTCGGACAGGAACTCCGCCGGATCCAGCATCCGGCTCAGCAGCCGCTTCATCCGGTGCCCGCGCAGCAGCGAAAGGAGACGCCGCTCGCCCAGGCCCGGCTCGTTCCAGCGCGATACCAGCAACGCCAGGTCCGGCCGGTAATTCAGGTACCACTCCAGGCGCATCTTGAAGTCCGGCAGTTGGTTGAGCAGGCCCGGATCGAGGGTCTCGACGGCGAACAGCGGAATCAGCCCAACCATCGAGCGGACCTTCAACGGAATCGTCTCTCCGTCCGGCCGCGTGAGGACGTCATAGAAGAAATTGTCTTCTTCGTCCCACAGGTTCACGCCTTGTCCGCCGACGTTCGCCATGGCCCCGGCGATGTCGAGGAAGTGCTCGAAGAACTTGCTGGCGATGTCCTCGTACACGTGATTGTGCCGCGCCAGTTCGAGCGATATGGTCAGCATGTTGAGCGAGTACATCGCCATCCAGCTGGTGCCGTCGGATTGAGACAGCGTTCCGCCGCCCGGAAGCGGAGCGCTGCGATCGAACACGCCGATGTTGTCCAGTCCCAGAAAGCCGCCCTGGAAGATGTTCAGGCCCGACGCGTCCTTGCGATTCACCCACCAGGTGAAATTGAGCAGCAGCTTATGGAACACGCGCTCCAGGAATGCGAGGTCGCCCAGGTCCGAGGGATTCCCCCGCTGGCGCTGCTTGCGGTCGATCGTGAACACGCGCCACGCCGCCCAGGCATGCACGGGTGGATTCACGTCGCCGAGGTTCCATTCGTACGCCGGGAGCTGTCCGTTCGCGTGCATGTACCACTCGCGCGTGAACAGCACCAGTTGCTGCTTGGCAAACTCGGCATCCAGGAGCGCCAGGGGAATCGTGTGGAACGCCAGGTCCCACGATGCGTACCAGGGGTATTCCCACTTGTCCGGCATCGAGATGACGTCGGCGTTATTCAGGTGCGTCCATTCGTTGTCGCGCCCGGTCAGCCGCTCAGCGGGCGGAGGCGGAAGGGCCGGGTCGCCTTTCAACCACTGCCGCACGTCCCAGGAATAGAACTGCTTGTTCCACACGAGGCCGGCGAACGCCTGGCGCTGCACCAGGCGGGCATCTTCGTCTTCCATGCCGGTTTGCAGGCCGGCGTAGAACTCGTCGGCCTCCCGCCTTCGCGCCTGCAGGATCTCATCGAACTTCGCGAACGCGTCCGGTTGCGCCGGAGCCGACAGTCGCGCCTGGATTTGCGCCTGTCCTCCCGCCGGGACCGCGATCGAGTAATGGGCCGCGACCTTCGTCCCCGCAGGTTCGGGATTCAAAGCCGCCTTGTTCCCATGCACGATGTACTCGTGTACCGCGGCTTTCGATCCCGTCTCGTTCTCGCAGAACAGCAACGGCGGACTGCCGTCCAAGTACATCGTGTACTCGCCGGCCGCAATCGCCCCATTCGATTCGCGCAACCGCGGCTTTTCGACCGCGTACCCCCACGACCATGTATTCCGGAACCAGAGGTGCGGCAGTACCGCGAGCGTCGCCGCCTCCGGTCCGCGATTGTGAATCGTGATCAGAACGAGGATGTCGTCGGGAGCGGCCTGCGCATACTCGACGAAGATGTCCCAATAGCGACCCCCTTCGAACACGCCGGTGTCGGGCAGTTCGAATTCCGGATCATCGCGCCCGCGCCGCCGGTTCTCTTCGACCAGCAGGGCATACGGATACTCGCGCTGCGGATACTTGTACAGCATCTTGAGATACGAGTGCGTCGGCGTGGCGTCGAGGTAGTAGTACAGCTCCTTGACGTCCTCGCCGTGATTCCCTTCGCCGTTGGTCAGCCCGAAGAGGCGCTCCTTGAGAATCGGGTCCTTGCCATTCCAAAACGCCAGCGCGAAACACAGCCGCTGCTGATCGTCGCTGATGCCCGCGATGCCGTCCTCGCCCCAGCGGTACGCGCGGCTGCGCGCCTGATCGTGCGAGAGGTAGTTCCAGGCGTCCCCGTTCGCGGAGTAGTCTTCGCGCACGGTCCCCCACTGCCGCTCGCTGAGGTACGGGCCCCAGAGCGTCATTGCGCCTGCTTCTGGTGAAGTTCGCGATAGGCCTGGAACTGCTCCTTCGCTTGCTGCTCCAGGCCGGCGGCGCGATAGGCCTGCCCGAGGCGGTACCGGTATTTGCCGGTCTCCGGGTCGAACTTCACGGCCTGCTTAAATTCCCGCAGCGCCTCGGCCTGCATGTGCCGATCGCTGTACAGAATCCCGAGTTGAAAATGGGCCCCGGCCAGTTTGCCGTCGAGCGCGATCGCCTTCCTCAGGTACTTCTCGACCCGCGGGTCGTCGCCTGCGCTGATGCGCTTCCAGAGGCTCAGGGCATAGTAGTAATTGGCCGATGCGTTGCCGGGGTAGACCTCGGCGAAGTGCGCCAGCCGCTTCGTCACTTCGCCGGCCATCTCCATTGAGATATCGTACATCTTTCCCAGGAAGTAGAGCGGACGTGGATCGGCCGGATCCAGGTCGACGCCGCTGCACAGTGCCTCCACCGCTTGGTCGTATTGGCCCTGCGAGTAGAACGCGACGCCCTGCGCCACTCGCAGCCGGGCGGACTTCGGATGCTTCTCCACGCCCCACGTGAAGATCTGAAGCGCCTCGGCGGAACCGTGGTACTTCAGGAAACACTGGCCGAGATCGAAGACGTGTTTCTCGGTCGGGTCCATGTGGGCGGCCTGCTGGTATTGGTCCGCCGCGAGTTGGACGTGGCCGGCCTTCTCTTCGACCAGACCGAGCAGATTATGAAGCTCGGCGCGATCGCCGTGCGCGAGCATTCCGCCGATCTGGGCCCGTGCCTTGTCGAGAGCTCCGGTGCCCACGTATGCAAGGACGAGGTCGTACCCGTTCACGTAGTTCGCGGGATCGAGGCTGCTCGCCTTTTCGAAGAACGGGATCGCTTCCGCCAGCTTTCCCTTGCCGGCGTACCGCTCGGCCTGCCGCTGATTGGCTTCGAAGACCGCGCTCTGCGCGAGCAGCATGAGCGCCAGCGCAACTTTCACGCGGGGCCTCCCAGCCATCGCAGGCACGCCGCCGTGAGATCGCTTCCGGGCGAGAACCGTTTCGGCGCGATCACGCCAATCCGATCGAGGTCCGCGATGGCGAGCAGCGTCACGGTGTGATCGCGATAAGGAGCGAGCCGCTGCGTCGCCAGGTAGACGTACTGGGAGAGCATCATCCCATCGATCAAAGAGCCCGGCAAGTCGGGCGAGTCCGCGACGGGATTCGAGCGGCGCTGATCTTCCAGCAAGACGACGCCACTGAACGGTTTCGGCTTGGGACGGACGCCGAAGCTGGCGATCAGCACCTGCGGCTGCACGCGCCGCAAGGTCTCCACCGCGCCCCACTGAACGAAGGAGTTGTTGAATACCAGTCCGCCGTTTCCGCTGAGCAGGAGAGCGCGCACGAACTCGCGGACCACCGGGTTGGCGTACACGGAAGCAGGGAGCAGCGGCTTCAGGTCCAACCGCCTGAGATCGTCGCTGGTGTCGTCCGCCGATTTCAAGGATCTGCGAATGTTGTTCAGCCGGTTCGAAAACTCCCGCCGAATGTCCGCGAGCGAGTTCCACGAGAGTACGACCGCGCGCGGGTTCTCGATCTTCGAATCGGCCTCCAGAGCCCAGGTCGCCTCGATCGGCTCGAGATCCGCGACGGTGCGCGCCGCGATCGCATCCAACAGCGGAGCTTCCAGCTCGGCGAATGGCTTCGCCAGCGGAATCCAGACAACTTCTCCGGCGAGATCGTGCCAGAGCGGTTGGGATGAAATCGGCAAGCCCGGCGGCAGTACGCACAGCAGCAGTCTCGGAACTCGTTTCAGTGAGCCGGAGGACTCGGCCGCCGCTTCGATGGGTTCGAAGGCCTTCTCGACCCGCGTGCGCCACTCCGGATAAAGAGGCGAGCGGGCGAGGATCGCGGTGTCCTCGATGCTCATCTTCCACTTCGAGAGATCCATGCGGGCCTCGATTTCGAAGATCGGTCCGAACAACTTCTTGAACTCCGCTGGCGGCAGAGCGGACAACCAATCCATCTGAGCGCGAATCAGCCGGCGTTCGGCGGGGAAGAGCAAGTCCCAGCGGCGGAGCTGGTCATGGAGCGCGGGAACGAACGTGCGGGGAAGCCGCGCGATCAGTTCTTTGTCGCTCATACCTACAGCTTCGCAAACAAAAACGGGCATCCGGGGGTCGCCGGGATGCCCGTTAGGAGCCATGTGCCAAAACAGCCTACCAATAAAACTTCAGAGCCATCTGAATCTGGCGCGCGTCACTGGGATTGTTGCGCGTCGAGTAGATCTTTCCGAAGCTGTTCGCGTCCGAGAAGTTGGTGCTGCCCGGGTTCGCGAAGTTCGGGGTATTGGTCAGATTGAAAGATTCGGCCCGAAATTCGAACCGGTACTTCTCCCTGAACGGGAACTGCTTAAACAAAGAGAAGTCGAGCTTGTGGAACGACGGTCCGCTGACCGGAGTCAGGTAGCCGCCGAGCGGCGAGTAGTCCTTCTGGCCGATGGTCGTGGCGACCGCCGGATTGGCGAAGGCCGACGTGTTGTAGAAGTGGTCGATGTTCTGGTTCGCGTACACGTCGCCGGTGACGAGCGGATAGCAGCCCATCCCCGAGGCCGTCTCGATGGTGCACCCGATGGTTTGCGGCTGGCCGGAGTAGAGGGCCAGGATCCAGTTGGTGTCCCACCCGCCGAACACCGCGTCCTGGATTCCATGCGCATCGCCCATGAACGACCGGCCCTTGCCAATGGGCAACTGGTAAGTGCCCGCCAAGCTAACTGCGTGCTTGACGTTGAAGGACGCCAGGCCGTAGTCGTACCTGGTGCCCCAGCCCGGCAGGTCGGGCGCGCGGAAACCGCCGACATTGCCGCCGCTGAGCAAGTCACCCGCGTTGGTGAGTGTCTTGGCGAACGTGTAGGCGAACATCACGTCGAGACCCTTGCTGAAGCGCCTCGTATACTTGCTCTGCAGCGAGCTGTAATTGCTGGTCGCTGAGGTGCGTGCATAAGGCTGGCCGCGGCCGAAGTCGGGCCACTGGATGTACCCGGACGGGTCGGTTCCAGGCGGGAGCATCACGAACGGAGTATTGGAGCCCGTGAACGTCTCGATGTGCCGGGCGTAGGTGCCCACGTAGCCGACTTCAAGCGAGTTGTTAGGCAGGAATTCATACTGCACGGTGAAGTTCGCGCCTTGCGTGTACGGCGTTTTGTAGTTGAACTCGATTCCACGGAGGGCCAGGCCGTGGCCGTCCACCAGGGTCGTATCCATGGGGACATGCAGCAGGCCGTTCTCGAGACTGCCGAAAGCTCCGTCGCCGAATTTGACCGGCGTCCAGTCGTTGGCCGCGGGGAAGCCGAAGGTGAACTGGAACGGATAGTTGTAGCCCAGGTTCGGGTAGCCGCCGCGGTTTTCGAACGAACCGTAGTACATCCCATATCCGCCGCGCAGCACGAGTTTCTGGTTGAGCTGATAGGCGAAACCCAACCGCGGGGCGAGATTATGTTTCTGGGCGTTGCCCAGACCGGATCCGTACTGGTTCGAGTAAACGAGCTGGATGCCGTCCTTCGCCAGAAGGCTGGTGAACGAGGGCGAGAGGCTGGGCTTATCCTTGCGGCTGGTCGGGATGATGAACTGGGAATTCGCTCCGGGCACGAAGTTTGCCTGGGCTCCATACTTTTCGCCCACCAGACTGAAGAAGTCCCATCGCACGCCGAGGTTCAGCGTCAGCTTACGAGTGATCTTCCAGTCGTCCTGGAAATACCCTCCCATATAGTACTTGTCGTTGGAGACGCCGCCGAAGTTCGAAGCGGCAACGTTATTCGCGCCGCCAAGCCCGTTGAATTGAGACCCCGGCGCATTCACGGGCAAGAGCAGGAACTGGGCGCGGCCCGTGCTGCCATCGCCAAGATTCGGCGATGACGTGAAGTTGCCGCCAAAGTCGAATTCGCCGCGGGAGTACGGAGGCGCGTCCCACGGGAAGCTGATTACCTGGGCTTCGAATCCACCCTTGAACGTGTGGGGCCCGTAGATTTTGGTGAGGTTCTCGGTCAACTGGTAGGTGTTGGAGAAGCGTTCGCTGACCAGCCACTCGCTCGAGCCCAGTTGCGACAGGCCGGCAATCCCGAAGTACGGCAGTCCGCCGTTGCCCTTTGTCTGGAGGATGCCGGGCACGCCGTAACTGGCCGGAAGGTCCGAGGTGTTATCGCCATTGGCCTGGACGCGATAGACGTGCTCGCGGTTGAAGCCAAGGCGGAATTCGTTGACCAGGGTTGGAGCGAAGGCGTGGGTGTAGCTGGCCGCCGCGCCCATGGTGCGGAGGGACTCTGTGCCGTTGTTGAAACCGCCGCCGTCGGCCGCCGTCGTGTAGGGGCCGGGGCGGAATCGCTGCGAGTCGGACCAACTGAAGCGGGCGAAGACTGTGTCCTTCTCGCTGAAGTTGTGATCGACTCGGGTGTCGAAAGCATGGGTGTCCTCGGTGTTGCCGCGGTTCACGCTGTAGTTGCCGTACAGGCCAGATGCAGTCGGAGCCGGGAAGAGGCTCAGGAGTTTTACCGCGTTCGGATCCAGCCGGCTGGTCGGGATGATGTTGCCCGCGAAAGGATCTCGCACCACGGCGGATTTCGTCGCGGTCAGTCCCGTTGTGGGATCCACCTGCCCGGCTGTTACGTTGCGGGTCGACGCGGTATCGAATATGGTGCCGAGCGGAATGGCGCGGCCGAGGGCGTCGGCGCCCTTGGTGCCGCTCTGAAGCGCGATGAGGTCCGAGAAATTAATGTAGCCGCTATCGCGCTCCGCCGCGGTCGGCACGGTGAGGCCGGACCAGATGGCGGCTTGGCGGACCTTGGTGCCTTCGTAGTCCACAAAGAAGAAGGTCTTGTTCTTGACGATCGGCCCTCCCAGCGTGAAGCCGTACTGATTCTGCTTGAAGGCGCCTTTTCCGCCGCCGGGGTAATGCTGGAAGAAATCGGCGGCGTCCATCTTGTCGTTGCGCAGGAATTCCCAGGCGCTGCCGTGGAGGCCGTTCGAGCCGGACTTGAGGGTGGCGTTCAGGACAGCGCCGCCGGCGCGCCCGAACTCGGCGCTGAAGGAACTGGTTTGCAGCTTGAATTCACTGATGGCGTCCACGGGCGGTTTGACGACATAGGCCGCGCCGCTCAGGAAGTCCACGTTGTTGCTGTTGTTGTCGATGCCGTCCAGGAGGAAGTTGTTCTGGGCGGGTCGCGTGCCGTTGGCGGCGAACCAGCCGGTGGCGGCGAGACCGCGGCCGTCCGACTGGGCGTGCGTCACGCCGGCGGTCAGGCGGGCGAGGAAGTTGTAATTGCGGCCGCTCAAGGGCAGGTTATTGATAGTCCTGGAGTCCACCACCTGGCCGACCGAGCCGCTTTGAGTCTGGAGCAGCGGGGTAGTGGCTTCGACTTCCACCGTCTGCGTAATCTCGCCGGGCGTCAGGCTGAAATTGGCCACAACCTGTTGCTGAATGCTGACGTTGAGGCCCGTGCTGCGCGCTTTTTGAAAGCCTTTAAATTCGACTTCGATGGTATACGGACCGATTTTGACGGGCGAAAATATGTACGTCCCGTCGCTGCGGGTTTCGGAAGTCTGCCGCAGTTGCGTGCCTTCCTGAACGATGGTTACTCGGGCTCCCGGGACTACGGCGCCGGAAGAGTCCGTAATGGTTCCGAGGATGGTCCCTGTGTCTACCTGGGCATACGCCGCCGGGGCGCTCAATGCAGCGAGGATCACAGCGAGGTAGCAAAACGTTTTCAACATCGCCTTCATGATTCAGCCTCCCTTGGCAATTGGGCTCTGGCGGATAAGAACCTGCACACCCCGCCACCAATAGTTCATCGCAGAGTATCATGGTTTTAAAAAAACTGTCAACGTACACGGTCAATACAGCGATCCTCTCAGGCTAATCACAACTCGTTTGATCGCATATAAATCTTTTAGAAAGATAGAATTACACCTTTCTAAACAATTCTTGAGGGACGACCGTAGGATTGGCTCTGTTCCGTTAAAGTACACGTAACTGAGCATATTCCAATCGAACGATGAGCCTGAACGACGGGGAACCCGGCGTTCAGGGGAATCTCCTTTCTAAGTTTTGTAAGAGGACAGAATGAGCGATGGGAAAGTGGGAATCCTGCTTTTGGATTTCCACTTTTCCTCGCG
>JANXRE010000147.1 GCA_025353165.1 Acidobacteriota bacterium
TTGCCAGCATTGAAAAAGCTATTGAGCTGCAAGCAGCAAATATTGAGTTGATAAAGTGGCGAGGTTCCGTTTTAAGGATAAACCACCTTATTCGAACTCTTGCGAATGTCGATGACAAGGGCATCGACTTCCACGGCCTTCGCCCGACCTTCGACCAGGGCGCCGTCCGGCATCACAACCCGCACTTTCTTTCCAACTACGTCGGCCAGACCCTCCCATGTGATCTGGATTTGTTCCTTGCTCGCGGCTCCCACGCCCGGTGGACTCCAGAATAGTATTGCGACCAACGAAACCGCGATAGAGCATCTGTTCGCCATAGTTATTTAGCTTCCTTTGCTTGCTTTGCGTCCGCACTAATTTGTGTGTCCCAGATTCGAACTGCACCGTCCGGAGAAGTGGAAAAGAGCCGGTTTCCATCCGGGCTGAAGGCCAGTAAAGCAACCGCCTCGTCATGGTCTCCCATTACCAACAGTGGATCGTAAGTAGCTGCATCCCACACGCGCACGGTTTTGTCGCGCGATCCGGAGACGATTCGACTTCCATCGGGACTGAAAGTGAGCGCGTCTACGGGCGCGGAATGTCCTCTGAGCACGGCCAGCGGCTGGCCGGAGCTGGCATCCCAAACGCGAATTTCTCCCGAGCCTTCCCCGCCGCTTGCAACCCGCCTGCCGTCGGGGCTGTATGCCGCGGAAAGGATGGAGCCAGAGCCCACCGGCAGCTCGATTCTCAGAGGGGGACCGCCGTTGGCTGTGTCCCACACCAGAAGGGTTCGATCCCCCGTCCCAGCCGCGACGTGCCGGCCGTCAGGGCCGGGAACAGCGACCCGGACAGGGCCGGCCAGCGTTGCGCCAAAAATGCGGCGCATCGAAGCTGTGTCCCAGACCGACAAGGCATGATCGGACGATCCCGACACTAGCCGCGCGCCGTCCGCGGTGAACGCCAGCGACGTAGCCGGTGCAGAAAGCATACCTCGCCCGTCATTCGGGTGTCCGTTTAACGCATCCCAAATGCGCACGCCGTTATTGGTCGACCCTGTGGCGAGCCGGTTCGAGGCCGGATTGAAAGCGAGTGCGGTTACTTGGGCGTCGTCGCCACGTAAAATCCAGGTTGATTTACGCGAGCGCGGATCCCACATTTCCAGGGCTTGCGTTTTTGGGTTATGGAACGCGATGCGGGCCCCCGTGGAGCTGACGGCCAAACGATCCGCGTCACTGCCGGCTCGTCTGAGAATCCCGCCGCCGTAGGTCAGGGCATTCCACACCTTGACCTCGCCCGCCGCACTAGCCGCCGCGATCCGCGCGCCGTCGGTGTTAAATGAGACTGCCGTAATGTCAGAGCGCCATCCGGCCGCGAGCGTGGCCGTCAGTCTGCCGGATGCGGCGTCCCACAGACGCAAAGTCCTACAGGACGCGGACGCGATGGTGGTGCCGTCCGGACTGATGGCGATAGCCTCTACGCCGCACTCATGGCCGGTCAAGGTGTGCATAGGCCGGCCCGTTGCTGCATCCCAAAGGCGCACCGTCCGGTCGGCGGAGCCGGAGGCAACGGTGCCGCGATCGGGGCTGAAAGCAGTCGACAGGACCGCGCCTCCATGGCCCGGGATGCCGTACATCGCACGGCCTGTCCCCGTATCCCAAATACGGACCATGCGATCTTCACCGCCGGAAACGATCCTTGCGCCATCGGAGCTGAAGGCCAGAGCCCGGACTCCGCCCTTGTGCGCGTCGAGCCGGGCAAGCGAGTGGCCTGAGGCGGTGTCCCACAGCATTATTGTCCCGTCGCTTGTGCCCGAGACAACGCGCGTGCCGTTCCAGTTGAAAGCCGCGCAGATGGCTTCGCTCTTGTGCCCAGCAAAGGTCAACAGCACTTTATGCGAGGCCGCGTCGAAGAATCGAAGGCTGTAATCGCCGTCGCGGGCGGAGGCGGATACGAGCCGGACGCCGTCCGCATCCGACGCGAGAACCCTTCCGAAATCCCGGTAGCCGCCGAGCGGTTTATAGCTCGATGCGGACCACCATTCCATGGCATCCGAGGAGGCCCAGAAAATGCGCGTCCCGTCCTGGCTGAAACCCAATGCCGGCTTCGATACCGGCGCGGCCGTCGTAGGACCGGCCAGAGTGGCGAGGCTAGTGTCGCATTTCCATAGAAGGTATCGCCATTCCCAACCCTTTAGATCCGCGGGGCACAGTAGAAGTCGCCGTCTGGCCTCGGCGATTTCGTTGGAGCGGATATGGAGGTCGGCGGCGATCAGGTTCGCCGCATAGCTCTGCCGAAGCGCCAGTAGCCGCTGCCGTTCCGCCGCCGCACGCTGCTCGCCGGCCGCCCGGCTGGCCTGTTCAGCGACCCGGCCCTGCTGCTGTGCCACCTCGCGTTGCTGCTCCGCCGCGGACCGGTCCTGCAAGGCCTCCGCTCCTCGGCGCCGCGCCTCGGCAGTCTGCTGCTCGGCAACCGTGCGTTGGCGCTCTGCTTCGGCATGCTGTAACTCTGCTTCCCGGCGCTGTTGGTCGGCGGTCTTGCGCGCCTGCTCGGCTAGAACGCGCTGGCGTTCGGCTTGGGTGCCCTGGCGGCGGGCCTCGGCCCGCTCTTGTTCGGCGGCCCCGCGTTGCCGCTCGACCTCTATGCGTTGCGCCTGCGCCTCCAAACGCTGTCTCTCCGCTCCGAAGTACAATACTGTGCTGGCTGTCATCCCTAGAACCAGAGAGACAAACACCGCCGCCAGCGCCAGCACCGGTCCCCGGTTCTTCTTCATGAACTTGCCTACGCGGTATGGAGTGCTGGGCGGGCTGGCCATGACCGGCTCGTCCCGCAGGTGCCGCGCGATATCGGCAGCCAGCTCAGAAGCTGAGGCGTAGCGGCGGCCGCGGTGCTTGGCCATGGCCTTCATGGTGATCCAATTCAAATCGCCGCGAAGATCGCGCTCCAGGGCTGCGGCGTCTGTCTGCCGGCGTTGGGCGACCTCCGAAGCCTCGGCGCCCAGGTTGGAGAGGCGGGCGCTGGGCCTGGGCGGTTCCTCCTCCCGGATGATCCGGCGGATTTCGTCATACGCTCCGCGGCGCAAGTTTCTGGAATCGAAGGGAAGCACCCCGCACAGAAGCTCGTAAAGCAGAACACCGAGCGAATAGATATCCGTGGTAGTGTCGACGTCCTGGCCAATTAACTGCACTTGTTCGGGGCTCATGTATTCCGGAGTTCCGATGAACATGCCAAGCTCAGTGAAAACGCTTCTCTCCGTGGCACCCCGGTCAATAGCTTTCGCCACACCAAAATCGATCACTTTCGGGACCGGCTTATCGTCCTGCAGCCAAACCAGCACATTCGATGGCTTGAGATCGCGATGGATGATTCCCTTCTGGTGGGCATGCTGCACCGCCTGGCAAACCCGTGAAAACAGTTCGAGGCGGTGCCGGTTGCTCATGTGGTGCTCATCGCAGTACTCCGTAATGGGGGAGCCGGGTACGTACTCCATCACAAAATAGGGTCTGCCTTGAGGAGTGGCGCCCGCATCCAACACCTTTGCAATGTTGGGGTGATCCATCAAGGCTAGAGCCCGCCGTTCGGATTCGAAGCGCGCGATGACCTCGCGCGTATCCATCCCCAGCTTGATTACTTTCAGGGCGACCAGACGGGAGATGGGGTGCCGTTGCTCGGCAAGGTACACGGTTCCCATTCCGCCCTCTCCCAGTAATCGAACGATGTGATAGACACCATAGGTTTGTTCGCCACTGATGGTTTCCTCTTCGCCTTCACCGGCCATCGCCATCGTCAGCAGGCACCGGGGACAGATCCCCGTGGCCGCCGCGTCGAGACCGAGGACACCGCTACACTGCGGGCATCGAGGCAAGTCAGACATCTCGTCGTGTACTGAAGGTATTTGACCCAAAGGTTACGCCGACACCACCGACAGGAGAAATCGCATCTCGTCCTTGACCTGTTCGGGGCTCGCGACAGTGTCGGAGATTTCCGCCTCCAGCAGGTCGCGGAAACGCCGGCGCAAGCGATGCACCGCAACCTTGACAGCGCCTTCGCTGATTCCCAATTCGGCCGCGAGCTGGCTGTACGATACACCCGCGGGATCGCCCGTTAAAAACATTTTTAGCCGGTCGAACCGGGCGCTTGGGGCGGACTCCTGGCTCAGCCGCTCCAAAGTGCGATCGATTAGCACCAAGGCCCAGCGCCGATCGTAAATCCTTTCGGGGGTTAAGTGGTGGGCCGGCTCCAGCCGGTAACGCCGCTCGGCGTCTTCCGCGTCGAGAGAAAGAACGGAGGCGCCGCCTCCCCGCTTCCCGGCTCGACGGCGCTCATGTTCGTTACCCACGTAATGCCTGAAAGCCACGATCATAAATGAGCGAAACCGTCCTCGCTCCCGATCGAAATCCGCCAGATAATCCTTTTCCAGGAGGACGGCGAAAAACCCTTGCGTTAAGTCCTGCGCATCTTCGACCGCATGCCCTTGACGCCGGATATAAGCATACAGCGGATACCAGTAACTCTGGCAGAGGTTCGAGAGTGCTGCCCGCGCGACAGCGGTCGAGGGTTCGCGCGTGGCTAAGATCACGCTCCAGCGCGTTGTGGGGAACTGTCCGCGGCCCTTCGCGACGGTGTCGAGGTCAGCCATTGGAAGCTAAATGCTACGGTACCGAGTGTACTAAAACCGTCGACCTTCCGGCACTCTCAACCTGCGGATGTCAAGGCAAGGTAGAAATGTCCTGTTGACAGGCTCCACGCTGGCCGGTTGGAAAACAAAGGACAACTCCTGATGAGCCAAGCCGACCAGACCGGCTGGTAGCGCTAAAGAAGGCGAAGAAGAAGCTGATCGCGCAGCGGCAGGCAGCCGAGGAGATCGGCGTGAGCGAGCGGCAGGTGCGGCGGCTTCTGAGGAAGCTGCAGAGGCAGGGAGACAAGGCGGTGGTTCACGCCCTGCGTGGGCAGCCATCCAACCATAGGATCTCCGAGGCCACCGAGCAGGAAGCGGTGCGGATTCTGTCGGACCCGGTTTACCAGGGATTCGGACCCACGCTGGCGGCGGAGTATTTGCGTAAGAAACATCGCCTGAGAGTGAGCAAAGAGACCTTGCGAGGGGGGATGGCGGCGGCCGGGTTGTGGAGGCCGCGCCGGCGAAGAATCGAGGAGGTGCACCAGTGGCGGCAGCGGCGGAGCCGGAATGGCGAAACACGGTCGCCTTATTCCCGCAAGACCTCCATGTTCCCGGCCGTCGAGTCATGCTCGACAAAACGCGCGTACAGACGGCTGGTGGCGTCGTCGATCATCGAAATCAGGCACTGCACCAACTCTGCTAAACGGCGCTGAAGACCAAAGAGGGACAACGGCGAGAAGGCCAGGATCGGCCAGAGATGCCGCCCACTCAGATCGATCGGGCGCTGAGGGACTCGCCAAGGGCGGTATCTACGTTTCCAGGTTTGCCAGCAGGCCAAGCCAGTGGCTCAGAAAGCACGCCCAGTCGAGCCCTCAACGGCGCGGAAACAACCCAAGCCCGGCAACAAAAGCCGCTGGATGGACGGCTTCTTCCAACGCCCGGGCGCGAGTCTCGAGCTGGCCATCAAAACATCCAATGCATCCAGCTGAGAACAAGCAAAACCACGAACAAGGAACGCCTGGCAAAATCGGCCCGGCAATCTTCGCGTTTACTAACCCAAGGCCTCCGCTCCGAGACTTCACCAACGAATGCGGGCACACGCTGGAAACCCCTCTGAGTGGCTGGAACTCAGAGGGGCATCGCCGATTCTTCGGAGCCAGCCCCGTCGCATCGGCCTTGGGTATCCGCTTAGGCGCGACCCCTCGCCGACGGATTCACCATAACACCCACTCCCAGCGTGGAGCCTGTCAACAGGACATTTCTACTTTGCTCGAAATAGGACATTTCTACTTTGCCTTGACACTCTCAACCTGCGGAAGCAGAGTTAATTATTGCGCCTGCCCCCTCGGCTGATACAAACAAGACACAGGCTGCCGTCCGCTGAAAGTTCATTGTAGGGCGGTTTGTTTCGACCTCAAACTTGCGGTCTACGGACCCGGGCAGGTCCAAGAGTGCAATCTGTTCTATTCGCAATTTTACGTAACCTTTGTCGAAAACGTCTTCATTACACTACGAGTTCATTCGCCGCTTAACCGGGCCGCCTGCGGTGCACGGTGCTTCGCAGATTCGAAAAGGAGATCAGGGGATGCGAACAGACGCCACGTTTCTGGTTTTTGCCATGTTGGGTTTCATCTCAGCAGAGAGTCTAAATGCGCAAGCAATAGATCCTGTCGGCAAAGGCAAAGCGACCGCGGCAGTAATCGGGGTGGCAGCCGCCGGCGCGGGGATCGGCATTGCGGCCTATCTGATTTTGCACAATCGCGGCGTCAGCACAGGCTGCGTAACCGAAGCCGGCGGAAAGAGAACATTCACGACCGGCGCCAACGAATCGTATTTGCTGATCGAAAGCGCGCCGACGTTGGCTCCAGCCCGGCGCTACAAATTGAAGGGCCGGATATCTGGTCCTCGCGGAGCGCGCACGTTCACAGTCGACAAAATTATGAAAAATTACGGCGGGTGTTCATGAGTACCTCGCAGGGTCTCAATTCCGGCCAAGGAGGCCTACAAGCCATGTCAAATCGGTATCCCTTTAAGGAACTACGCTGGACTGCGTTTTATTTGTCGCTCTGCAGCTTGGCGCTGGCACAATCCGCAGAGCCGCCGCTCACCGCTACGTTCACCACCATCGACGCCCCGGGCGCGGGCACAGCCCCGGGCCAAGGCACTTATGGCATCGGCATAAACATCTGGGGCGTCATCACGGGGACCTACTTGGACACAGGTTACGTGCGGCACGGCTTCGTTAGAACCCACTCAGGCGATTTCACTGCGTTCGACCCCCCGGGCTCCCAATTCACCAGCGTCACCGGCATTAACTCGAGCGGTACTGTTACGGGGCTCTACTTTGACTCACTTTTTCTCGCCCACGGCTTCCTGCGAAGCCCCGCCGGAACATTTACATCATTCGACGCTCCGGGCGCCGCATCCCTGGGCACTCTGGCGTATAGCATTAACGCCGCGGGAACGGTTACGGGATTCTACACTGACGCTAACTATGGACAACATGGCTACGTCCGAAGCTTCTCCGGCGTGCTAACGGCCTTCGACGCCCCTCGAGCCGGCACAGGTCCTGGCCAAGGCACCGATCCCTACAGCATCAATGGCGCCGGAGCGATCACGGGATGGTACACGGACCAAAATAACGTGCAACACGGCTTCGTTCGCAGCCCCTCCGGCGCGTTAACACCATTCGACGCCCCGGGGGCGGGCACGGGCTTCGGCCAAGGCACTTACGCGTATAGCATCGACAACGTGGGTACCATAGCGGGACTTTATTTTGATGCCAGCACCACCCAGCACGCCTTCATTCGAAGTTCCCACGGCGTCTTTACCACGTTCGAAGCGCCGGGCGCGCGGTACACCCAAGCTACCAGCATCAACGCGGCGGGTGACGTTACGGGAGCGTGCATTTTCGGCTCGAATGCGAGTGTTCACGGCTTCGTGCGAACCAACTCGGGCGTTTTCACCGAGTTTGCTGCCCCCGGTGCCGGCTCTAACGGCCCTTACCCGCAGAGCATCAACACCGCGGGCACGGTCACCGGATGGTACCAGGACGCAAATTCCGTCCTTCACGGCTTTGTGGCGACTCCATGACCCGCGGGCGCAAAAAATGGCGGCGGGGGATGGTTATGATCATTGGGATGGTGCGTCCTGAAAGACGCGATGTTCTCACAGGTGAAGGTCCTGTCCGGGTAAGCGCCCAAGCGCCCGGTAGCAGACTCCAGCCGGGAGGAGAGATCCTTTCGAGCCGAGCGGAGTGTCGAAAGCCCTTGAAAGAGAGGGAAGCAAACCAGCGGGCCGCAACAATCAGTGAACGCCATAGCCTCGTCAAATTATCAGCCGAAAGGTGTTTGGGAGGGCCGACCCGCTCATTTCACGGCGAAGGCAACAGACAGCATTCTGGAACGGCACGGATGCTGGACCTCCCCGGGGTCGCAGGCGGTGGCACGTTGGGACAGAGCAGCGCGGAACAGGAGAGGCCCTACCTGGCAGCCGAGTCGGGCAAAGACCGGGCGTATAAGGCCGGAAGGCTGAAAGCGAGCGGAGCCGGGAGGGAATCCGAGGGGTCCAAAGTACCGAAGAAGGCGTGCAAGACAACGCGCTGGAGGGAAGGGGCCCTGCTTTGGTCAAGCTGGCGTGAGGGCATGCCGGAAACGGCCAACACCCCCTTTGAAAAAGCGCGACAACCAAGCAGTCCAGCTATAGGCGTATGCCAAGTGCGCTCAGCGGGGATCTGAATCTGGTGAAGGTAGGCACAGACGGAATGACAAAACTGTTGAAGGACCCGACTTCAGTTCCAAGTTGCAGCCACGCATGCTGCGCCCAAAAGATCATCGGTAAGCCCTGTGCCGGAAAACGGCACGCACGGTTTGAAAGGGGGATTCTAGAAACGGGCCTACTGTACCGCGCTAGAATCCTACCTATGCACCAATTCGCGCTCGCCCTATTCATGATGCTCTTATTGACCGTGCGGCCGATTCGAGCACAGGCCGGCGCGCATCCTTCAGGCGGTATCGAGTACTCCGTCGAGGTAGCAGGTGACCACGCTAGCAGTGTCTTGCGCGCGGCTGCGAATGGAAAGACCCGTGAATTAATCGGCAAATCAAAGAAGATGTGCCTGCAAGTCTACGATGAGAGAGATTTTGACGGGAACGGACTGGTGGACGCACTCGTGTCGCGCAACGAGGGGTGTGGCGGAAACTGTTGTTCGGACAGCTATTTCTTCGTCTCCGCTTTCAGCGGCGATCGGTTCCAAATCAGTGACGAGTTCGCCGATTCCTGGGGTTTTCCCGTCATCGAGAAGTGGAAAGGCCGCTGGAGCGTTGTCGTCACATCCACTAACGAAGGAGTGATGAATCAAGAGCGGCCCATGGAAATTACGCGCCGTTTCATCCTGGAGGCCGGCAAAGCGGTAAAGGTTGAGGAACACCGGCGCGCGGATGTGGAGAGCATCTTGGAAATCAGGTCCGACATTTTCAACCCGGAGAGGCTAGACGAGACCCACTCGATTGAATACGATCTGGACGGCGACGGCAAAAAGGATCGAATCACCTGTAAATTCTGGGCGCGCTGGGGCAGAATGCTGTGGTCGGTCGAATTTGGGAATGGAAAGAAATTCTCCAGCGACATTGGATGTAAGCGGATCGGTGTGGTTAAAACTAAAACGAATGGCGTCAGCGACATTGTGTGCGATCAAGATACGATCTTCCGGTGGAACGCCAACGGCTATCAAGCGGATTCTGAGCCCCGGGGACCTAAAAGCTCGAGGACCATGTATTTCCCGACGCTGGTTTCGCCGATCTCGATGCCGAGCTTGAGCAGTTCGCCGTAGATCCGTGGAGCGCCCCACAGGGGATTCTCGCGGCTCATCGTGCGAATCAGTTCGCGAACTTCCTTCGGCACCGCCGGCCGCCCCGGCTTCCCACTCCGAATCTTCCAGGTCCAGAAAAGGCGAAAACCCTTGCGGTGCCAGCCCAGGACGACCGAGGCTTTCATGATGAAGACCCCGGACCCCCAGTCCTGCCAGACCGTAGAGAGCCATGCCCACAAGAATCGATCCGCCGGCGTCAGTTTCGGCCGCTTCACGGACCGTTGCAGGACTCCGATTTGATGGCGCAATGCGAGAATCTCCAACTGGAGCGCAGAACGGCTCCGAAACGAGGCAGAAAGTGTCGCGATTAGCGCCGTGAATCAGGGCCCGAACGGCAGTTGAACGGTGAGCGACAACTCCCAATCTATCAATGTGATCCGGATTTGCGGGAACCACAGTTTGCAACACTCCCGTCTATCTAACTGTTTTTGGGTTACGACGAAATCCGTCACCCTTTAGAAGGGAGTGGCATACGAACGCTACTGATCCGCAGGGCCTCGCCGACACGATCCCAAGTGACAATGCATCCGCCGGGCTGCGGATCTGGGACTTCTCGATGCGCTACCACGAGATGATTGTTCGCGACGCGGCAACGGTCCTCCGTAGGGCCGCAACTATACGAGATTTGAGGAGTGACGATCTGCGTCTCTTCCGAGGCGATCCGGACTCCGTTGGCTTCAAGTTCCTCAACTCCCGGGTGAGCTCATTTTGTATGAACGTCCCTGAGACTGAATCGTAGGGCCACCACGACCCACTGCGCCATTGTCCGGCGAACGCCGCGAGAACTGCGATGTCCAAATACCCATGGAAGTTAACATCCTCAGCATGAAAGGCGGGTGCAAAGTTCATGGACTGCCACGCCTTCAGGGCTAGCAACTGCAACCGCGTCCCATCCTGACAGCGCGCTACCTCGATATCACCTGAGTGCACGAGTGCCATGTCATTGGTCTGAGCGCCGAAGCAACCCGTCGAATCGTGATACGGAAGGGCGCCACTCTGGAGTTGACGACCACGCCCTAAACGACGCTCCGGGAACCCGCCTCAAATCCTTGGCGTTCGGTAGCGGCAGCGGGGAGACTTTGGCACACGTCCGCCCAAAGGACAAACGTACTGCTACGTACTGCATAGAACTGGCCCGCACGAATGCAACATCTTGCTCCCAACACTTAGAATCCTGGTCATGATAGCGCTTTTCGGTGAACCATAACACTGATTCCAATTGAAAGTTTCGCGACTTGTCGGATCGGGGGATAGCACGGTTCCTGCCGCTCTTGTAAGGCGTAAAACCATGATGAGCTCAGGCGACTACCAGTTAGTTTGACATTTTCTGGCACAATGTCACCATGTCGGTCTCTCGCGGTAGAAGAGAGAAGGAGCGAGAGCGCGACATAACCGCGCTTTCGCTCACTTTCGCGTACTATAAACCTTCCATGACCTTGCGCTACGGCCAGGTCACTCCGGTTCGCGTTCGCTTAGCGGCGAATCCGGCGAACGGCCGCCGCGAACGCAAATGCGGAGATAAACAGAACATAAGTGGCCGGCTCCGGCACTACTGCTGCAGCGAAGCCATCCGCCAGGATCGCGTCAGCGTGAGCGGAAGGGTGGAACGAGTCGAAAAAGAGGTAACTATTTGGGTTCGCGCACACCGACGGGACCGCTGGGTTGAAGCAAGCATCGGTCACATCGGTGAAGCCATAAGCGGCGGGATGGGACACCATGTTGCGCATCAGCGTCGCCGTGTCGAAATAGATCACTCCTGAAGGAAGGCTGGCTTTCAGCTCGGCGTTGAAGTAGTCGGTCAGCGAAGAACCGAACGCTGCTTCCCCGATGCTTTGGAAGTACGGTGTGAGCCCAAGATCGGGCATGCCAGGCACGAGGATGTGCGACGCCCCAAGTCCCTGCGCACCGGAAACCAGTGCGACCAAATCCGCTACTGCCCGGTCGGCGGCCTTGAAAGGATTACCTTGATCCAGAGGTGATGGAGAGAGGAAATCGTTCGGACCACCCCAAATGACAAACAGCGAGGAAGGCGCTATTGGAGCGATGGATGCTGCTGAGGCGGCGAATTCAGCTGACATTCCGGGAAGACTGTGGAGCCCGGAGCTTGTTGGCGTGCCACCGTCCCCGTAATTCCCGATGCCCGTGGTGGCTCCGATCCAGGCAAAGTCGTGTAACGGAACTCCGAGGTTGGCTGCCAGGCCCTCGACCGCCACTGGTCCGTTTGATCGACGGCCCTGCCAGTAGGGAGCCCCTGGAACACCCGTAGCGGCATACAGGTTGCCGTTGTCGGAAAGGCTGTCGCCATAGACTATGAGAGACGTAAAGGGCCCCGCAGTCGCGAGAGCCGCAAATGTGAGAAGTAATACGAAGCGGTGGCAGTTGGTGGGCGTTGTCGCGGGCAGCGCGGTTGGTGTCCTCGTCTTCATCGCCCTCGTGGTTATGCGTGGCGTCTTAAACCCCAACCAGCGGATCGGGCTATATATGACCGCGGGGGCTGGCATACCGGTCCTCGGCTATTTCCTGGGCCGCGCGGCTGACCGGCATACGATAACTTACGTCATCAAGCCCTAGACAACCTTGAAGTGTTGATATCTCGTATAAGACTTCCCGCCATGAGAACAACTGAACACCGCAAACAGCAATTTGGAAAACTTCGCTGGGCAAAAGGGGTCAATCCGGCCGCAGCGCAGCCTGCCAGGCGCATTAGCCCAGGACATTCGCTTGGGCGCGCCCCCCCGTAGACACGTTTAACCCATCACGCACTCCCCTACCAATGCTCAAAAGGGAACATTCTTAGTATGCCTCGGCAGGCGTTCCCAGTAAGTCTTTAAAACGTTCAAAGGAGATGATCTATGCCTACGCGCCAATCCGTTTCTTGCTTCGTAGTACTTCTCACATTTGCGGCCCTCGCGACTGCGGGGCCCTTTACGTCTCTCATAGTCTATGGCGACAGCCTTTCCGACAACGGCAACCTGTATGCCGCTACGGGTGTTCCAGGGGCTCCCTACTGGCAGGGCCGTCG
>JANXRE010000150.1 GCA_025353165.1 Acidobacteriota bacterium
GATACGGCACGCAAGAGTGCGTGCGCCACGTCACCAAAATCCGCAATCCGGCATGGTTATTTCGTGACATATCCTTAGTTCAGTAACAAAACCGTGTCCGCCGGATTGCGTCCGAAGGAGGGGCCGGACTTCATCCAGGTAGTCCAGCCGAGAAACGGCATGGCCTGTTGGTCCTTGCCCAACTCGCAAGCCGGCACCTCTTCGCGCTTGAGAATCAGCTGAATTTCAAACTCCAGTTCATTGCCCGAGAAGAACCGGAGCAGCGATTTCAGCGGCTCGAAGGCTCGTCCCGTGGGCAAAAAATCGAGATACTGCTCAATAGTCAACGGTCCCAGCTTCACGCGGGCGCGGGACTGGAGATCCCAGATCTCGTCGCCGGCGATCGCCCCCACCCCCAGTTGCTCGGAGTACTCGTTGCCGGCTTCGAAGCAGCACTGGTCGGAAGCCGAGACGGCGTGCCAGGCGCCGACGAACTGTTCCACCCCGGCCGGCACGTCAAAGTAGTCCGACAGGATCTGTTCCAGCGCCGTCGCCGAACGCGGCTGCATCGCCAGCAAACCACAATAGAACAGAAACGTTTCGTCGCGCACGGCCTGGCGATTCTCCAGGCCCTTGGTTCCGAGCCCGGCGAAGCTCCTCACGTATCTCGAGAACCGGTCCTGCTGATCGCGCTCATAGGCGACAAAAAAGCGGTATTTCTCCCACGCCTGATAAAACAGCGAAATCATGCGGTGGTTGAACAGATCGAAGAACTCGGCCAGCGTGCGGTCTTTCGCGCGGGCGCGGTCGCGGACGAACTCCGTGTAGGCGAACGGCAGGACGCCCATCGGGCCGGTCAGGCCCATGAAATTCACCGTCACTTTGGGGGGCCCTTTTTCGGGCCATTCCACCGCGTGGATCTGGCTCGGCGGAAACGCCAGCGTGTTGTTCACGGCAAACCGCATCGCCTCGCGTTCCGGGGGGCCGAAACGGCCTACCTGCACGGCGCCGGCGTTCATCCGCTCCAACACACGAACCGCTTGAAAGAAGTCGAACCTCCCCGGATGCTCGCGCAACTCGGATCCCAGAAAGGAGCGTCTTACATCAAGATCTTGCGGCCGGCTCTCGGTGGCCATTGACGTAGTGTCTCCCTTCTTTGTCTCGTTGTTACCGCCAGTTGGCTGAAACTGTTCAGCGAAGCGTACAGTCCCAGGAACTGCTCCAGCACGCTGGCAAACAGGTAGGCGCCGCCGCCCACGAACTGGTCTTCATCCAGATCCAGCTCCACGCGCGTGCCGCGCGCAAAAGCGATTCCGTTTTCCGAGACCACGCGCGCGAAGTGCGGCGCGCTTTTCACGCTCGTGATTCCGGAAATCACCTTGGTCGCGAAGGCCGAATCGGCGAAGTTGTAGAGCTTCAGAATCTCCCGGAACGCCTCCGTGCCGCCCTCGACTAGAGACAGGTAGTTCAGCGAGAGGTGTGAGATCAGCCGCCACTGAATGGCCTTGCCCAGCGGCGGGCGGATGGGTACGGACGGCTTCTGAAGAGCGACGATCGACTTGACCGGCGCGCCGCTTTCCAATTCGAAATCGCCGCTGTCGCTGCCGAATGGAAGACGGGACGGAAGGTCGCGGTTGGTGCAGGTGGCGCGGACCGTCAACGTGTCGGACTCCGGCTGGGCCGGACGGAGATCGAGATCCACCAGGGAAAGGTCGATTTCGGTGCCGTCGTCGTGAATCCGGTTCGACGGGCGGCGGTTCGCGATCCACAACGCCTGCTGCTTCCCGCCCTTGGTGGCGTGCCGGAACGAATAAAAAGGCTGGAACCGTACGATGTCCCGGCCGCCAGACTTAAGGCTCAACACTTCATCCACCGAGAAGATCTCCGTCGCTTGCGGCCGCCGCACGTCCGGAACGACGCGGTATTCGAACTTCCGATCCTCCAGAAGGATCGGCTCGGCGGTTTGCGGGTAGAGGTTGACGATGGGGGTACAACCGAGCCGGAAAGTCTTTGCGGACACGCCGGATTCGAGCCGCTGGCGGCTTTGCTCGCCCTCGAACCGCGAAAACAGAAAGATGAGTTCCACCGCGTTGGTGAACCCGCGAGCCGCCATCTGATCGAGGCCCGTCACATCGACGAAAAAAAACTTCTCGGGAAAAGTGAAATACTCCTGCAGCAGCCGGTATCCGATGAAGGAGCGTTTGTCGTAGGGGACCATGCCCTCGTCCGGGCCGAACCCGACCGGGCGCAGGCATGACGGGGGCAGAATCAGAGGCTGAACCCGCGACTTCGGCGTCAGGTCGCGCACCATAACGCTAGTCAGGTTGCAGCACAGGATCTCATAGGCGGTGTTGACCAGAGCGCTCTCGCCCGTGATGTGGAATCGCAGTCGGTCCACCTCGAGCTTGGAGAATGGAACGTCCGCGGGCGTCCGCAGTTCGAGGCGAATCACGCCGGCCGCGTTGCCCGACTTGATCGCCGGGCTCAGCCGGTCCGGAGTTTTCCATTCGGCGTTTGCTACCGTTATCGGCCACAGGGTGGTTTCGTAACAGGTGCGGAACTTGCACGGGACGCCATCCACCGGCCGCGAGTAGAGCACGGAGTTGCTGTCCACCACTAACCCGGTCGTCAGTTTGCCCTTATCCGGGTCCAGGTTGAACTGGACGATGGACATGGAGGGAATCGGCCGTATGAAGTGCGGGTAGACGATCCCGAGAAGGGCCTCGGTAATCTCCGGGAACTCATCGTCGATCTTCAGGTGCACGCGGGCCGCGAGGAAGGCGAAGGCCTCCAGCAGACGTTCCACGTGCGGGTCTTCGCTCTTGCCCTGGTCCAGCAGCAACCGGGAGGCCACCTTGGGATATTTCTCGGCGAACTGCGAGCCAATCTGGCGCAGGTAAGTGAGCTCCCGCTCGTAGTACAGAAGCAAATCGTCACGCATCCGCTTCTCTCCTTACCTGGTACTCGCCGTTCGATAGTTCGAGCACCGTGTCGAAGGAAACATGCTCCGGCGCCGGATCCATGATCAGCAGGCCCTCGATGCGGAAGGAGAGGGTGCTCCTGCCGGACTCATGCGGGTCTAACGGGATAATGCGCACGTTGGCCAACCGCGATTCGAAAATCCGGGTCGTGTTCTGGAGTATGCGCATCAGGCGCGCCCGGTCTTTCTGGGCAGAGAGCGCGAACCCAAACAAATCTGGCAGGCCGAACATGTACAGCGATCGTGTGACTTCCCGAAGCGACGGCGGCGGCTCCACCGCGATGCGCCGGGTGTTCAGAAGCCAGTCGAGATCACGCCGGAGGGAGTTCTTAACGGCTCGAACCGACTCGCTCCGGGTCATCGGTAGTTCGTACTGGTTGTCGGGTTCGGTGTCGATCAGCCGGTCGAGAACCGACACGGTCGCACTGGATTCGGTCACGTTGCGAGCCATGCGGGACTATCCTACCGTTAGCGCCTGGACGGGATCCAGCCGGCAGATCCGTTCAAAGAGCTTCTGTTTTTCCGCCGCGTTCCCCTGAATCTTCTTGCTGGCTTTGAGGATCGTAGCCAGCGCCGCGGCCAGCTTCTCCCGGTCCTCCCATTCCTCCAGCTTGTGATTCTCCACCGCCGCCATCAGATCGTCGAGAATGGGCTGCATGATCGCTTCCTTGCCGGTGGAAACGCACAACTGAACCAGATGCAGCTTCTTCTCGAAGCGCCCACGGCCGGACTTCTGCCGCAGGACTTCGGTATGGAGGATCTCGAAAGCTTTCTGCTCCTGGCCCGATCGCAGCGCCTGCAGGGCCAACTGAAAACCGTCCACGAACTTCTGCTGCCAGCCGGCCGACGAGTCGCCGTCCAACACCAACGGCTGGCCCGGGAGCGGCTTGGGCGTGGCCGCCTGCGGCTCATCCGTCAATTGCCGGAGCCAGGCTTGGGTCTCCGCGTTGGCTGCGGGCGTGTCGTCCATCAAGGTGAGGTCGAGCAGTTGGGGGCAGTCGCGGACCAGGGCCCGCAGTTCGGAGCGGATGGCCATCGCGATCAAATGGTAGTCCGTGCCCAGCGCCACGCAGGCGTCCACCACGAACCGCTGCAAATCCAGCCAAGCGCGGCTGCACGGCAAACCCATCGCGCTCTCGGCCGCCTCGATCAGGTCTTTCCACTTGCCGGCCAGCGCCAGTTGCTTGATCTGCCGGCGGACGTCGGTGGGAGGCGCTTCTAACTGCGAAGGATCCTTGGCTTCCAGCGCCGCCCGCAGCTCGCCCCAGCGCAAACCGCGCAGCATCAGATAGGGGGCGGGACTGGAGGGCTCGCGCATCCTCAAGAACGCGGCCGTGGCAACCACACTGGCGATGGCGTCCCGGCGGTCCGCGGGTTCGGCGGCGGCCTGAAACACCATCGTAAAACTGGGGCCGGCAGCCGCAGCCTTTACCGCGGTCCCCTCCGGCTCGCCGGCGGAGGACGCCTCGGCGCCGGGTTCCGGCGGCGGCGGCTCCTCCACGGGATCCGGCTCGATCTCCCGTTTCTTCTGCAACAGGCCGTGGACCACGTGGCGCACATCCTCGAGACCCGACTTGAGCTTCCCGAACGAGGGCGCCGCGTCGCCGAACTTCTCGGTGCAGACTTTGCCCAAGGCGTCCAGCGCCGAGAGGCATGCGTCGATCTGTTTCTCGGCTTGCGCGTAAAACACCTTTGGCGTCTCGCCGAACGATTTGTCAAAGACCTCGGGCGCCAGCTTTCCGGCCTTGAGGGCGGCCTCCCGCGCCGCCTTCTTGTCCTTCTCCTTGGCCTGATCCTCGTAACCGACCACTCTCGATTCTTTGTGCCGGTAGAAGTTATATCCGTCCCGGCAGAGGGCGACGCTCTTGACCGGAAGCTCGAACTTGGTTCCGACCCAATCGAGCGGCGCGGCCCGGAACTCCGCGTCTCCGTCGTCCAACTCCGGATAGAGATGATCCCAAAAAGTCTCCACCAGGTTGCGGCACAGGGTAAGGCCTTCCTGAAGACCTTCGAACCCGTATTTCTTCAGCAGCGACTCGGCCAGCCACGTCGCCAGTTGGAGATCCTTGCTTTGCTCGGCAATGGCTTGCTGCGCCAGTTTGATGGCGAGAATGTGATCCGCGACTTTGCGCTCGTGCTGCCACGCGCCCTGGGCGAGATCGTCCTCCTCGCGCCGCGCCTCTTTGATCTTGTCGTAGACGGGGGCGTAGCGGAGGTCCGCTCCAGCGGGGTTATCGCCCGGGATCGGAGTCAGGATGTCTTCACGCAGCAGCATCGGAGGCGAACTCTATCGACCGTATGTCCAACAGCGGGATCTCCTCGCCGTCCACTACGAACATCTTCTGGCCGACGGGGAACTCGGTTCCTTTATCGTCTGCTACCCATTCTGTCTTACGCCCCAGCCAGACCGACTCATCCGGCGAGTTCCAGGAGAACGGATAGACCGCCGGAATGATGACCTCGCCGATATCGGTCCCTTGAAACCCGGGACCGGTGACGACGAACGCCGGTGTCCACAGAGTATCCCGCAAACGGCGGGGAAGCTGGACCTCAATCGATGCTATGTGGTGGAACGGGATCCAGAGGTATGCGCCGGCAGCGTACAACTCCAACCGGGCTCCAATCTGCGGATCCACGTCCCGAATGGATTCAAAAGGCTTCCCGTTCAGGGTACCCCTCGGAGAGGGAAGGGCAGGCTCTTTGGGAAACTCCTCTTTCCGGAACAGGTCGTGGCGCGATTTCTCGGCGTGCAGAGCGGAGTAGTACAACACAGCGCCCATTTCGTTTTCCTGGCTGCCCTGGGCCAGAACACCGAGTTGTTTCTCCGCCCGGTCGTACTGGCCCGAAAAGCAGAGGAGTTCGAACAGAAAAGTGCGGCTGCCGGCGTCCGTCGGGTGATCTCGCAGCAACGCGGCGAGCGAGCTCGCCGCGTCCTTCACTTTTCCGGAGTCGAATAGCTCCTTAGGAGTCATTAGGTGGTCGGTAGCGGATCGTCGGCGGCGAACGTGGCGGTCAGCAACTCGAGGTCGTAGCCCTTGCGGATGGCCGCATCCAGCGTGCCGTCGTCCTTCTCCGGAGAGTAGGCGATTTCCACGCCCTGGAAGGCGAAGCTGAGCGATTCGGTCGGATTCTCGTTGGAGCCGGACAACTGCACGGACGTGATGAGAGCGTCCTTCAGCCAGATGCGGAAATAGGCCTGCTGGTGATCGGCGACCGGCTTGTCGTACAGGATGTAGACCTTTTTCAGAATGTCGCCGGTGGCGCAGTGATCGCAAAGAATCGGCGTGGTCTTGTCGAGCACCTTCATGATGCTCAGGTTCGAGAAGTCCGCCCGTCCGGCTTTGGCCTCCTTGCCGGATGCGCCGGCGCCATAGGTCGAGGTCTGACTGACGCCCCAACTGAACGACAGAACATCGATGTGGTTCGGCCGGCTGGTGCTGGGTCCTTCGACCCCGTCGATATACAGATATGCATTAACTGCCATTACAGTCTCCTTTGGTTGTTCTCGTGTTCCTACAGGTCGGTATTTGGGACGCCGGCAACAGCGGCCCCATTATTTTGCGGGCGCCGGCAGATCCGCAACCAGACGCAGCGAAACAGTTAGCTCGTCCAGTTGGAAGTGCGGTCGCAGGAACGCCACGGCGCGGTACACGCCGGGCTTTCCGGGAACCTCGCTCACGTCTATGCGGGCGTCCCTGAGCGGGCAGCGCGACTTCATCTCCGCCGAAGCCGTGTCGTCCGGAATCACGTATTTCATGATCCAGCGATTGAGGAAGATCTCGGCGTCCGTTCGCGACATGAAGCTGCCGATCTTGTCGCGCATCATGGCTTTCAGGTAATGGGCGAAGCGGGACACCGCCATGATGTAAGGCAACTGCGCCGACAGGCGCGCATTCGCGTTGGCCGAGTCGGTGTCGTACGTCTTCGGCTTTTGCGCCGATTGGACGCTGAAGAAGGCGGCGTAGTCGGTGTCCTTGCAGTGCACCAGCGGCACGAAGCCCAGGTCCGCGAGTTCCTTCTCCCGGCGGTCCGTGATTTCCACCTCGGTCGGGCACTTCATGGCGAGATCGCCGTCATCGGTAGCGAAGTTGTGCACCGGGAGCCCGGTGACCAGACCGCCGCCCTCGACGCCGCGCATGGCGACGCACATACCGAACTTCGAAAACGAGTTCGTCATGCGGCTGGCCAGCGCGAACGCGGCGTTCATCCAGAGATACTTAGAGTGATCGGTGCCGTCCACGTGCTCTTCGTAATTGAAGGCTTCCACGGGTTTCGTGTCTTTCCCGTAAGGCAGCCGTCCCAGCGTGCGGGGCAGGCACAATGCGACGTAGCGGGAATCCTCCGTCTGCCGGAAGCTCTTCCACTTCGCATACTCGGTGGTGTCGAAAATCTTCGCCAGATCGCGGGGAGCGTCCAGGCTGGTGTAGCTGGGCAGGTTAAACAAGTCCGAGTTCGCGGCGGTCAGGAAGGGCGCGTGCGCGGACGACGCCACGTTCGAGATCTTCTCGAGCAACTCGATGTCTTCGGGATGCTTGCCGAATTCGTAGTCGCCCACCAGCGCGCCGAATGGGGAGCCGCCGAAAACGCCGTATTCTTCCTCGTAGACCTTCTTGAACAAAGCGCTCTGGTCGAATTCCGGCGCGCGCTGCAGATCCTTCAACAACTCCTTCTTGCTGGCGTTGATGATTTTGATCTTGAGCATGACGCCGGTTTCGCTCTGATCCATGAGGTACTTTACCCCGCGCCACGTCCCTTCCAGTTTCTGGAAGGACGGATGGTGGAGAACCTCGTTCAACTGGATGGAGATCAGATGATCGATCTGCGCGATACGCGCGTTGATCATCATCTCGGCGTCCCTGGCGATCGTCATCGATCCTTCCAGGAACTGGGCCACGAATTCTTTGATCAGGTTCTTTCCGCGCTCGAGGGAAGCGGGTTCCTTACCGAAACGCCCTTCCTCGACAATCTGGTCCAGCAGTCCCTTCTCCAGAACTTGTTCGCTGGCCGCGGCTTGTGCCTGCGCGGCTTGTGGATCAGCCATTGGACTCTCCCTCCTTGCCCATCTCCTTCTTCAGCTTGTCCAGCTTCTCAGTGCTCCCGACTGCGTCGAGCAATAACTCTTCCAGCTTGTCGTTGCCCTGCAGGCTTCCCCGAAGATCCGACAGGCGTGTGCGGAGATCCAGCAGTTCCTTCAGCGGCTTGACCTGGCGCGCGACGTTTTCGGGCTCGAAATCGTCCATCGACTTGAAGTGCAAATCCACCTTGAGATTGGACGCATCCGAATCCTCGCTGAGCTTGTTCTCCACCGAGAAGCTCAGGTGCGGCTTCATGCCTTCGAGAACGCTGTCGAAATTGTCGGGGTTGACCTCGACGAATTTCCGCTCCTTGAGCTTCGCCAGGGGCTGCTCAGGCTGGCCGGTGAAGTCCCCCAGGATGCCGACGACGAACGGCAGTTCTTTCAGTTCGATAGCGCCTCCCACCTCAACATCGTAGGTAATCTGGACGCGCGGCGACCGGACCCGGTCGAGTTTGTGCTGCGTACTTTCTCTGGCCATGGCATACCCTCCATCTGTGGATCAGTTGCTCAACTATAGTTCCCTGTGGCCCGCCGGTCAAGTAGAACTTCTAAACCCTCACCGTTTCAAACACTCGATCAGACAGGCGGTTCCCGCCAAGCCCGGCGAGCGCAACCGCTTCCTGGCTTGGGCCATGATCGTATCACAGTTTTGTCCGTCCCGTCGCAGCCTGAGCGGCCAATTACGTAGTGATCCCAGACTGGAAAACGTTTCCACCATTTAAGATCCTAATCTAGCTCCGGCGTGAATTGGTACGGTAGGGTGGAACGAGGATGTTGAAGCCTTTTTCCCCTTCGGACGCCCGGCGCCTCCGCGAGTTCCTGCAGGAGGCCGGCTACACGGATGAGGAATTCCGGAAACGGCCGGCTCTGATGGACCTCCCGTCCCGGCGGGCTGGAAACTGGCCCTACCTGCTCGATTACACGAGCGATCCGCGGACGCTGAACGTACTGCTTCGCCTGTTTCTGTTCGGCATGCGTCTCGAACGTCCGGCGGTCGCGGGTCTTATTTCACCGCCCGTTCTGGATCTCATGACCGGATCCGGGATGCTTGCGCCCGACATGGACGGGCTCGTGCCGTCGGTGATGCTGACTCCCTTGGACCAAAATTGGTTTGCCGCCGACCCGCTGTGGAGAATGGAATCCGAGCAGTCTTCCGACACCGTGTTATGGGCCAATCAGACGACCCGCGTCCTCAACCTTTTTTCGATCCGGCGTCCTTCCCGGTCCACGCTGGACCTCGGCGCGGGCTGCGGCGTGCTATCCGTTCTGGCGTCGAAACACAGCGAGAGGGTTGCCGCCACGGATCTGAACCCGAGATCCGCTGAGTTCACTCTTTTCAACGCGCGTTTGAACGAGGTGGAGAATATCGAATCGTACACCGGCGATACTTTTGACCCCGTACAGGATCGGACGTTCGACCTGGTGCTGGCAAATCCGCCGTTCTTCGTGACACCCACTTCGTCGCGGCTCTACTGCGAGAACGCCATGGAACTCGACGACTACTGCCGCCGTGTGGTGCGGGAAGGGGCCCGGCACTTGAACGAAGACGGCTATCTTCAGATGACGCTCGAGTGGGTTCAAACGAGCGGGCAATCCTGGCAGGACCGGCTCGCCGGATGGCTGGATGGAACCGGATGCGACGCCTGGATCCTGCGGGGCTACGCGCGCGAGGCCGGCGAATACGCGCACGAGCGAAACAAGGACGCGTACGCCGTCAACCCGGAGCGGGCCACGCAGAAATTCCACGAATGCCTGGACTACTATCGCGCGCGCGGCGTTGAACAAGTGTGCGGCGGCGTGCTGGCCATGCGGCGGAGGTCCGGCAAGAACTGGCTCCGTATGGAAGAAGTCCCGCTGGATGTCGGCGAACCCGTCGGCGACTCCGTGCTCGAGGTCTTCGCCACCCAAACGGTGCTGTCCGCCTATTCATCCGACGAGCAACTCCTGTCGCTCCGGCCGAGGCTTGCCGCGAGCGCGGTGCTGGAACAGCAGTTCCGTCCGGGCGAGGGAAAGTGGACCCTGGCCTCGCGGCAACTCAGGCTGAGCCAAGGCTTGCCCGCATTTCTGGCCGTCGAGTCCCAGGTAGCGGAATTCCTGGCCGGCTGCGACGGCAGCCTGACCCTGGGCGAACTCGCGCAACAACTGGCGGCGCGGGTGAAAGCTCCCCCCGAGAACGTGCGGCAGCAGTGCTGCGCCGTGGTGAGAAAACTCGCCGAGCGCAGAGTCATCGCGCTCTGACTTATGAAACGAACACCGTCAAACAATGTCACACCGCTCATCCAGCGGGATCTGTTCAGTGCGGCCGGCGCGATCAAGCCGCTCGGTCCGAAGGACAGTTGCACGCGTAGACGGCATCGACTTACCCTCAAATCTTCCGCCGAAGAACCAATTCTTCCAAGGCATACCCGAAATTAATCCGCCGAGTTAGTCTGAGTCACGCACGCTTGCCGGAAGCTCACGTTTCAGTGTCTACTTGTCCCAACGAACGTTGGCTCCTTCCTTGTACTGTCGCACGCTGTGCAAGATGCGCTCGCCGCCATCCGAGGTCACTGTGCCCTACCGATGATCTCGAAGTTGCTCCCGCGGCTCTTCACGTGAGGAATGTTCAGGATGAAGTCATCTAAGTCATCTATTCGTCGTAATTGATTAGCGGGTTGAGACGGGTCAAGACGGACCGGGCGGATCGTTGCCATCTTTGATAAGGCGGTAAAAGGCTTCGGTAATGGTAGTGATGTTTTTCTTGACGGTGGTTCGGGCCACGCTGGTGAACGCCTGGAACGCTTCGGCTCTACGCTCATTCTTGGAGCAATGTGAAACTTTGCGAGCGATCACGGGCGGCCGCAACGCCCACTCTGCCCGATTGTTGGTCGGCTCCACTTCCGGGTCGTAGAGGAAAGTGAGCACCCGTTGGCGATCCTGCTGCCACCCGAT
>JANXRE010000198.1 GCA_025353165.1 Acidobacteriota bacterium
GTTGACGGCGGGCAGGGGGGACGCGGGTCGGCCGGGCGATGCGTCCTTCAGGGCCTGCGTTTCGGCGTTTGCCTGCTGCTTCAGGACTTCGCGGCCCGGCAGGAAGCGAAAACTTCGAATCTCCTGGCGAACGCCGTCCTCGTAGACTTCCAGCTCCTCGGGCCGAAGGTTCTTGAGCTGACGACCGTGGCTGTCCCGCACAAGAAGGTCCAGAACCACCTCCTGCACCGAACTGCGGATAGTTACAACTGCTCCCTCGCGATCACGGCTCGGCATCGGTTGCGCGGACAGCGTGTAGCTGAGCGCGAACAGGGCTATCCCCAGCGAAGAGACCCGCATGTGTTCCATCGTACTCTTATTTCTCCCGGAAACTACAGGTTTCTATAGATCCCCTCCCATTTTTCATCAACTTGAGTCGATTCAGACTGAAAGGGTTCAAGTACTACTTTATTACTAGGAGACTCTTGACAGACCGCGCCCGACCAGCATATGCTGCTGTCAAAGTGATAATCGGGTGTCAAGGTGTCTAAGTGCCCTCTGCCAGGGTGGAATTGTAACCTGCAATACTCATTATTTCAAAGTAGAAAGGTCTCGCAAGATCTCACAAAGGGTCAATAATGCACAAACCACACGTTCGGGAGCCGATCCCCGCCGCTCCGCGACAATATCCAGGTAGATATTTCGCACTGGTTGGACTGCTGATCGCAGTCCTCCTTCTAACTCAACTGCCCGTTGCCGCACAGTTCGCCAGCGGGTCCATCAGCGCAACCGTCACGGATAAGACGGGCGCGGTAGTACCGAATGCCAAGGTCGTACTGAAGAATCAGCAGACGAACGTAACACGCGATTCAGAAACCAACGGCTCCGGCGTATTCAACTTCCCCTCCGTTCAGCCAGGCTCCTACACGGTTACGATCTCGGCAGCCGGCCTGCAATCCTGGGAACAGCGGGAGATCATCCTCAATCAGGGCGGAGCCATTTCCTTGCCCAACGTCGTTCTCCAGGTCGCTGAGACGAAGCAGGAAATTCAGGTCGTCTCGGCCGCGGAGTCTCTGACGCCGGTCGACTCGCCCCAGGTCAGCCAGACGCTGAACGAGCACATGGTGACCGAGCTCTCCATCGTCGGCCGCGACGCCGCCGAGCTGATCAAGATCATGCCGGGCATGGGCATGGCAACCGGTCTTGGGCAGAACATGTGGAACAGCTACACGACCGCCAGCAACACGGGCCCCATCGGCGCGTTTTCAGCCGGCGGCACCCAGCCCAACGGTGCCATGACGATGACTTCCGATGGCGCGAACCTCCTGGATCCCGGCAACCAAGGCACGCAGACCGCGAACATCAACCAGAACCAGGTGCAGGAAGTTTCGATCCTGACCTCGGCCTACGGGGCGGAGTTCGCCAAGGGCCCGGTGACGTTCCAGGCGATCGGCAAGAGCGGCGGCGCGCAGTTCCACGGCGGAGGTTATCTATACGCCCGCGACGGCACGTTCAATGCGATCGATTCCTACACCAAGAGCCAGATCGGCGAGAAGGGTAAGCTGAACGATCGTTTCTTCTACCCTGGCGGCGACTTCGGCGGTCCCGTAATTATTCCTGGCTTGAAGTTCAACCGGAACCGCGACAAGCTGTTCTTCTACACCGCCTATGAGTACATGAAGCAGAGACCGGCAGGCTACCTGCAAAGCTACTTCCTACCCACCGATGAGATGAAGGGCGGCAATTTCAGCCAGTCCTACCTCAACAGTCTGGGTCCGGGCTTCAAGAATGCGCGCAACGCGGCGGCTAACCCGCCTGGCGGGAACGCAACCAGCAGCGATAAGATCAACTTCCCGGGCGGGATGATTCCCGCTTCGATGATCGATCCCAGCTCGATCGCCTATATGAGTTTGTTCCCGAAGCCGAATGCCGATCCTACGACGAATTCGACGGGGAGCAACTTCCAGACGTTAATCGGACCGCCCCAGAATCGATGGGAGTACCGCATCCGCGGCGATTACAACATCAGCCAGAATACAAAGCTGTTCTTCTCCTGGAACCGTCAGGAGGAGCACTCGGAAAGCCCGATCAGCATCTGGTGGAACATCGGCGGCTCCTTGCCGTATCCCTCGAATCAGATCGCCACGCAGAAATCGGATGTGTACAGCGCCAACCTGGTGCACGTGTTCAGCCCGACGCTAACCAATGAGTTCGTCTTCGCCGAAGCGAAGTTCCTGAACCCGATCCACCTCACCAATCCGGACGTAGTAAATCCAGACAAGCTCAGCGGCTTTAAGTTCACGGGCCTGTTCGCGAACCCGTTCATGCCGCAAATCCCCAACACTTGGGGTTGGAACAACGCGAACGTCGGCTTCGCTACATATCCGTACGGCGCTCCTTGGTCGGCCGGCGGCAAGAACGCCTTCGGCAAGCTGTCCGATACGCCGAACATCTCGGATAACATCACGAAGGTTTGGGGCACTCACACGCTGAAGGCCGGGTTCTACTGGGACTACGCCCGGAACAACCAGACCGGTGGCGGCTTGAACGACACCACCCAGGGCGGTATCGAGTTCGATCCCTGGGGCGCGCACAGCACCGGGAACCCGTTGGCGGACTGGGTAACCGGCCGTCCCAGCGGCTTGTCGCAGGCGCAAGGCGCCCCTGTGGCGGATTTCAAGTACTACCAGTATTCGTTCTTCGTGAACGATCAATGGAAGACCACCCGCCGGCTCACTTTGACCTTGGGCCTGCGCTTCGAGCACATGGGGAACTGGTACCCTGCCAGCGGCCCGGGCCTGGCGGTTTGGGATGCTACGAAATACAACAACACATCCACCGCGGGACCTTGGACCGGTTTGGCATGGAATGCCATTGACAAGAGCGTGCCGATCTCCGGCTTCCCGTCCCGGGCGTTGTTCTACGAGCCTCGCTTTGGCGCCGCGTATGACCTGTTCGGAAACGGCAAGACCGTTCTTCGCGGCGGCGTGGGCCTTTATCGGTACCAACTCGCTTACAACAGCATCAGCGGCTCTTCTTTCACCGCTCCGCTCAACGTCCCCGATCTGAGCACGACATGGGGCTGCTGCGTCGGTTGGAACAGTTTCAGCCAGTACAGTCCTTCCCTTGGAACGGCTGGACTCGGCTCAGGACCGAGCGGCATTCTGAACAAGACCGACGACCGCACTCCGTACACCTGGACCTACAATTTTACGGTGTCGCAGCGTGTTCCGTGGCGGTCCACCGCCGAAGTCCAGTATTCCGGCAACAAGTCGCGGGACATGATGCTCCGCGGCCCGTTGGCCAACCTCAACCTGATCCCCCTCGGGGCGTTCTTCAAGGCCGATCCGAAGACGGGCGTGATCAACGATCCGACATCCGGCAGCTTCCCCGGCAACGATTACTATCCGCTGGCGAACTACAGCCAGATGGGGTTGGTCGGCCACGGCAGCTACTCGAACTACAATTCGCTGATCGCTACATGGCAGAAACAGACCGGGCGCACCACCTTCACCACGAACTACACGTTCAGCAAGGTGCTCGGCATCCGCGACAACCAGTCGGACAACGGGCCGTCGGCGGGCAATACGCTGTGGCCGTTCTCGCTCCGGCCGAACTACGGCGTTCTGGCGTGGGACCACTCTCACATCTTCAATGCCGCCTACGTAGTTAACCTGCCGGCCTTGGTGCACGGCAACAAGTTGGCGGGCGGGGTGGTAAACGGCTGGGTGCTTTCGGGCATTACCCAAATGCAGCAGGGCGCTCCGATTCAGCCGAACACGGGCGGAACTTTGAACGCGGGCTTTGGCAACTTGAATAACCAGCGTTATCTCGGCACCACCTCGGTAACCCTGGTCGCGAAGCTGACCTGCGATCCGCGGAGCGGGCTGAAGTCGGGTTATTACTTCAACCCGGGGTGCTTTGCTCCGCCCAGCGGCGGCTCCAACGGCGACATCATCTGGCCGTATATCCACGGGCCGGCGTACTTCAATAGCGATCTCGCTATTTACAAGGACTTCGCCTTCCGGGAACACCACAAAGTGCAGTTCAGGTTCTCGGCGTTCAACTTCCTGAACCATCCGCTTCCGCAGTTTGGGGCCTCTGGCAACAGCGACCTTAATTTGAACTTCGACGCGGGCGGCGGTGCGTTATCGCAAACCAACACGAATGCGAACACCAGCGGCAAGCCTCTGTTTACGACAGGCCGGCGCGTCGTGGAGTTCGCGATTAAGTACAACTTCTAAGCTTGCTTTTTCAGGCTGGAATGAAAGGGGCGGCGAAAGCCGCCCCTTTTTTATCGGACCTGTTGTTTCTCGACGGACCCGCCGATTGGAATGTGGTATTGGGTGCTGTCGAATGCATCCAGGATGCGGTCTTGCGTGACCAGACGATGTGTCGTTTCGACGATGCCTGCCTCACGCCGGGCAGGCCGCTGACTCCTTCAGAAATTAGGCCAATCCGTGAGAGGAACGGTCTTCGAGGGGGATGCTCTCGGTCCTGAGGCTATCCTGGTAGTTTGTGACTCTCGATTCCCGAATGGGTGTAACGGCTCTGGCCCTGCTACTGTGTGCGGGCGTCGTTCCTATGGCGGGTGTCCCGGCGTCACCGATCCGGTTTGAATTGAAGCCCATCCCGTTCCGCCTGGAGCATGGCGAGGTCGCGGCGCGTCACGTGCCAGCCACCATGGCCGGGGGCGTCGCCGTGTTCGACTACAACAAGGACGGCCGCCCCGATATCTTCTTCACCAACGGCGCGGATCTGGCCACCCTTACGAAGGATTCGCCAAAGTACCGGAACCGGCTCTTTCGCAACGAGGGCCACGGAGTATTCACCGACGTCACGGAGCAGGCCGGTTTGGCCGGCAGCGGCTTCGACAATGGAGTCGCGGTAGCGGATTACGATAACGACGGCTATCCCGACCTCTTTGTGGCCGGCGTGCATCACAACACGCTCTATCACAACAACGGCGACGGCACGTTCACGGATGTCACGGCCAAGGCGGGCTTTGGCGTGGGGCTCTACGACTTCGATAACGACGGGTGGAAGGACCTGTTCGTGACTCGCGGAGACGTGCTCTCGCGGCCCGTGCCGGGCACGGTGACCAACCAGCACAACACGGTTTTACGGAACCCGGGTGCCGTCGGGAAATGGGAGGCGCTGACCACGGAGGCCGGCCTGGACGCCTCGCCGCCCGCGCGCCATCGCGGCCTGGCGTTTGGCGACCTGGACGGCGACGGACGCGTCGACGTGGTTGCCACCGCGCTCGCCAGTCCCGCCGAGATCTGGATGAATCGCAGCCCATCCGGCCACTGGCTGGACATCGCGCTCGAAGGAGCGAAAAGCAATCGCGACGGCATCGGCGCGCGGGTAAAGGTCACCACCAAGACCGGCACGCAGTACAACCACATGACCACCAGCGTGGGCTACGCCTCATCGAGCTACGGATCGGTGCATTTCGGATTGGGAGCGGACGACAGGGCGGAATCGGTGGAGATCCGCTGGCCGTCGGGGATCGTGCAAGTATTGAAGGACGTTCGCGGGGACCGGGTGGTCAAGGTGAAGGAGAGCCGCTGAGCCGTTCGTATTCGGCCTTCTCTCTTTCACCGTCCGCCGGACGGTTCAATCGGAAATATAACGCGGACAGCTCGAGGTGTGGTTGCGGCCATTTCGGATTATCGCGGATCACTTTCTCGAAGGCCCTGGCGGCAGCTTCCAGTTTCCCTTCGGTCCGCTCCAGTCGCGCCATCTCGTAGAGCGCTAGATTGGAGTCGGGGTTGAGCCGTATCGCACTCTCCAGGTGTTGCCTCGCGCCGGGCAGGTCCCGCTCATTTTGCAGGACCGCGCCGAGACTCAACTGCGCGTCGAAGTCGTTCGGGTCGGCCTCCAGGGCCTTGCGCAACGTTTGGATGGCGCCCGGGTTGTCTCCGAGATAAGTCAGTACGGTGCCGCGCAGTGTCAGCGCGTGCGTTAGCCGGGGATTGAGCCGGAGCGCGGCGTCAGCATCGTCGCGCGCACGCTCGAACTCGTTCATCTTGAGCCGCGTTTGCCCCGCCAGAAGGTAGGCTCCGCACTGTTACCGCTTTTTGCGACCCTCTCGACGCGCTCCAGTCCCTCGCGCCGATGGCCGGAGCGGATCAGCGCGGCGCCCAGGATCCACGCAACGTCCAGGTCGTCCGGTTGGGCCGCTTCTACCGGCTTCAGGATGGCGACAGCCTGCTCATCGTGCCCCAGGCGCGCATAGCAATCTCCCAACAAGGTGGCGATCCGCGCATTGGCGGGCAGGGACTCGAGTTGTTTCACGGCCTCGGGCAGATCGCCCTTCTTGTAGTACACCAGCGCCAGGTTTAATCGCAGAGCCGGGTTGCCTTCGGCCTTTGCCAGCGCGGCGCGGTAGTGCTGGATGGCCTCGTCGAAGCGGCCCTGCCGGGCCAGCGTGGCGCCGAGGTTGGCGTGCGCTTCGACGACATCCGGACGAATCTTCAGCAACTCCTGGTACTTGCGGATGGCCGTGGCATCGTCGCCTCGCTGCTGCGCCGCTACCGCGTCACGGAACAACTGCTCTGGAGACTGCGCCTGTGCGAAAGCGAGGCTGGCGAGAAGGAAGAGCAAGGTGCGCGTGAGCAAGCGCATTCCCTTATTATGAAATCATTGGTCACCCTGCTTCTTCTTCTGTCTTCGCTGCAAGCTCAGGCTCCGCCCGACAATTTCGAGGAGCTTGCGAGCCGCGCCGCAGCCCTTCTGGATACTCAGCCGGTGGAGGCGGCCAATCTCTACAAGCAGGCGCTAGCACTCCGGCCTGCCTGGGCGGAAGGCTGGCTCTATATGGGCGCGACGTTGTACCAGCAGGACCGTTACGCCGAGTGCACCGACGCGTTCCGAAAAGGAATTGCGCTGGCCCCTCAGCAGGGGACCGCCTGGGCGTTCCTGGGCCTTTGTGAAGCCATGCTCGACGATCCCGACCAGGCGCTCGCCGATATCCACAAAGGGGAGCAACTTGGGCTGGGCGATAACTTGCAGTTCGAGATCGCCGCCCGGACCAAAGCCGCGCAGATTCTGGTTAAGGCTTCGAGTTTCGACGAGGCTCTCTTCGAAATGCAGGTGCTATCGAAGAAGCATGCGGACTTTCCCGCGGTGGTAGATACCATGGGCCTGTGCTCACTGTCCCTGCCGCAAAAGCTATCCGAGCTCTCGCCGGAGCGCCGGGCGGTTGTGAGTCTAGCGGGAAAAGCCGGGTGGGCCGGGGTCCGGCAGCGCCCGGCGGACGCCATCGCCACGTACAAGGAGTTGCTCGAGCAGTATCCCAAGGAGCCCGGCGTACACTACGCCCACGGCGGCTACCTGATGGAAACCGACTTGACCGCCGCTCTCGCCGAGTTCCAGGCGGAAATCGCGAATACGCCGAAGCACTGGCCCTCGTATCTCATGCTCGCTTCGTTGCAGATGTGGGAGGGAGAGCCGGAGAAAGCCAAGGAAACGCTACGGCAGGCCCTGAAAATGGCTCCGCCCAAATATCACTGGGTTTGCCACGCCGAGATGGGCCGCGCCAATCTGGCCTCGGATAACGTGGATGGCGCCATTGCCGAGTTGCAGGCCGCCCTGCGGCTGTCGCCGTCCTATCCGCAGGTGCACTTCCTTCTCTCGCAAGCGTACCGCCGCGCGGGCCGACTGGAGGAAGCGAAGAAGGAGGGCGAAGAGTTCCGGAAGATGAAGGTACAGCAGGACCCGCTCGCCGTTCCTACCCTGCAATCCACGATTGAAGGGAAGGACTGAAGGTTACCGCGCCGGCTCGGTAACCGGGACCACGCGGTCCGCCGCAACATCGCGAAGCACCTGCCGGATCCGGCTCGGCCAGGTGATCTCGATCTCCTTCACCGTGCTCGAAGCGCCCAGGCCGAAGTGCACCCGCGAATCGCTGGAGGAAGCGTATCCCGCGCTGGTGGTGACGTGGTTGTATTGCGTCAACCCGTCGGCCGTAGTCAGCTTGACCTTCGCGCCGATTCCCATGCGATTGCTTTTCGTCCCGGTTAGCTTTAGCAGAATCCAGTGATTCGCGTTTTGCGTGGTGTTATGGAGGACTCTGGCCTGGCCGTTGAGCACGCTCACGACCGCGTCCATTCGCCCGTCGTTGTCCAGGTCGCCAGTCGCAAGGCCGCGATGCGCGCGCTTGTCCGAAGCGGCCCCCGCAGTCGCGGTGACATTCTGAAACCGTCCGGTGCCCAGGTTGCGGAACACTGTCACCGGCTCCTCATACTGGCGTGGAGAATAGAGTGCGATGCTGTCCTGTACGTTCGAGCGCGCCACCATCAGGTCCTTCCAGCCGTCGTTGTCCAGGTCGACGATGGCGTTGGACCACCCGGACATCTCGTAGGTATCGCGTCCCAGTCCGGCGGCGGAGGTCTTATCGGCGAACTGGCCTTTCCCTAGATTCACGAATAGAGGGAAGCTCTCTTTTTCGATCGCCGTGACCCACAAGCTTGGCAACCCTTTGTTGAACACGTCGCGGAAGTCCACGCCCATTCCCGAGATGACATTGCCGTTCTCCGGAAACTGAACGCCCGCGTTGGCGGCAACTTCCTCGAAACGCTTGCCGCCGACGTTGTGGAACAACTGAAACGGCGCGTCGTCGTTGGCGACGAAAACGTCGGTGTAGCCGTCGCCGTCGTAATCGGCAATCGCGACACCCATGCCGCGGCCCAACTGGTCCGACAGGCCCACTTCCGCGGAAACATCGGTGAAAGTGCCGTCTCCGTTGTTGCGGTACAGCGTGTGCGGCAACGGTTTGTAATGGCGGGGACTACAGTACACATGCTGGCCGTTGGATAGGCACTCCGGTCCGCCGACGGCATCCCACACACAGTAGTTGGACACGAACAGGTCCAGCAGTCCGTCGTTGTTGTAGTCCAGCCACGCGGCGGACACCGACCACATTTTCTTGCCGTTGTAAACGCCGCCGCCGACGCCGGCCTTCTCTGTGACATCGGTGAACGTGCCGTCGCCGTTGTTGTGGAACAACTGGTTGCCGTTGACGTTGGAGATGTACAGATCGGGCCACCCGTCGTTGTCGTAGTCGCCCACGGAAACACCCATGCCGTAGCCTGCGCCGCCCAGGCCCGCTTTATCGGTGACGTCCGTGAATGTCAGATTCCCGTTGTTGTGAAATAAGCGGTTCTTGTGCTTTGCGCTATCCTTCACCAGCGACGGCATGCCTGCGCCGTTCACGAAGTAAAGGTCGAGATACCCGTCGCCGTCGTAGTCGAAGACTGCGACGCCCGCAACCAGGCCCTCCGGCTGCTGCCTTGCCGGCGTTGTGCTGTTGTCGCTGACGAATCGGACTCCCGCTGGTTCCGCGATGTCATCGAACGTGATGGGCGCGACGAGCGCCCCGGCCGCGAGCGCCAGAACGGGGAGACACACCAGGAGACAACGGGAAAGCATGCTCTGTTTTCAGTTTAGAATACTGGCAGGTGATGTTCCGTCTCTTCATCCTGCCAGTGCTGCTTCTCCCAGGCATTCTGTCGGCGCAGAAAGACATTCTGCGCGAGGCGGCCGCGGCTTACCAGTCCGGAGACCTGGCCGCGTCGATCCGGCTGTACCGTGAGTTCCTCGCGGATCATCCGGCCGCCGCCGAAATCCGCTCGAATCTCGGGGCTGCCCTGGTCGCGAACGGCAAATTCGACGAAGCGATTGAAGAATACCAGGCGGCGCTGAAGGGCCTGCCGAGCAACCCTCATGTGCGCATGAACCTGGCGCTCGCGTACTACAAGGTCGGGCATCTTCCCGAAGCCGTGCAGGATCTGGAAGCGCTCCACGAAATGCAACCGCTCGAAGTGAAACCGGCGCTCCTGCTGGCGGATTGCCTGCTGCAAACCGGGCAGCCTCAAAAAGCGGCGGACCTGCTCGCGCCGCTACAGGAGGAGTATCCGGACGATCGCGCGGTGATCTATCTGCTTGGCATGGCACTACTCAAACAGAATCGCGCGGAGGATGCGCAGACCATGCTGGACCGGATCCTGCGCGACGGCGAGTCGGCCGAAGCGGCCTTCCTTCTGGGCCAGAGCGAGTTCATACGGCAGAATCCCATCGCCGCAGCCTCCGACTTGAAGCGCGCCGTCGATCTGAATCCCAACCTCCCCGGCGCGCATTCGCTTTACGGGCAGGCGCTGAGACTCGTTGGAAAACAGGACGAAGCGAAGGAGCAGTTTCACGAAGAGCTGAGGGTGAACCCATACGACTTCGTGGCGAATACGGAAGAGTCCATGCTGCTCAAGCAAAACGGGGAGCTCGATCAGGCGCTGGTGCACGTCGCTCGAGCGCTACAGGTGCGTCCCGGCGATCCTGGCGTGCTGTATCAGCGGGCCTCGATTTATATGCTGCAAGGACACACCGACGAAGCGCGGCAGGAACTGGAGGAACTCATCCGCCGGTATCCCGAATTCACCGAGGCCCACTTCGCGCTGGCCGCCGTGTATTACAAGCTCAAGCGAAAGGCGGACGGCGACCGGGAGCGCGCGCAAGCCAGACGGGTCCAGGACGAGGCACAGAAGCGCTTGGAGAAAGCCAGCAAGCGCCCTCAGTAGCCGCCAGCCTTTTCCGTCACTGTCAGGATCTGATCGGCCGCGACATTGTGGAGAACCTGATGGATCCGGCTCGGCCAGGTGATGTCCACCTCGCGGATGGTTTTCGAGCGGCCCAAGCCGAAGTGCACGCGCGGATCGCTCGAGCAGGCGTAGCCGGTGCTCGTGGTGGCGTGATTGTACTGCTTCATGCCGTCATCGGTGGTGATGCGAATCTGCGCGCCGAGGCCCATCCGGTTGCTCTTGACGCCAACCAACTTGAACAGGATCCAGTGATTGGCGTTGGCCGATACGTTATGGAAGTATTTCGCCTTGCCGTTGAGAACCGAGACGACGGCGTCAATGCGCCCGTCGTTGTCCAGGTCGCCGAACGCGACGCCGCGATGCGGGTCGGCCTTGACGAAATCCGGACCCGCGCCGGCGCTCACGTCCAGGAATTTCCGGTTGCCCAGATTGCGGAAAACGGAATTGGGCTCCTCGTATTTGCGCAGTGACATCTGGCTGATGTTGTCCTGCGTGTTCCCACGCACGACGAGCAAGTCCTTCCATCCGTCGTTGTCGAAATCGAAAATGCCGTTGGACCAACCCGACATGTCGCGCGTCGAGTGGCCCAGTCCGGCGGCGTTGGTGATCTCCTCAAAATCGCTGCCGTTGCCCGTATTGCGGAAGATCGGGAAGGATTCACCCTCGATCGCGGTGTGCCAGAGGTCGTCCCAGCCGTCGTTGTCGATGTCCTTGAAATCGACTCCCATTCCCGAGATGAAAGCGCCCGACTCAGGGTAAGCGACTCCGGCCTGAAGCGCGACCTCCTCGAATTTCTTCCCGCCGAGATTGTGGAACAGCAGGTTGGGCGCGTTGTCGTTGGCGACAAACACGTCGGTGAAACCGTCGTGATCGTAATCCGCGAATGCGATGCCCATGCCCTTGCCGTAAGACTTGCGGATGCCCATCGCGGCGGACACATCGGTGAAGGTGCCGTCGCCGTTGTTGCGGTACAGCGTGTTCGGTAGCGCCGCATAGTTCTTCGGGTGGCAGTATGCGCGCGTGCTCGGGTTGGGGCCGCAGAAGGGATCCTTGTTCACCTCCCATTTGCAGTAGTTCGATACGAAGAGATCCAGGCGCCCGTCGTTGTCGTAGTCGAACCAGCCAGCCGAGATCGACCACATCTTCTTCCCGTCGAGCATTGTGCCGCCGAGACGCGCTTTGGCGGTGACCTCGGTGAAAGTGCCGTCGTGGTTGTTGTGGAAGAGCTGATTGCTCGTGACGCTGGCCAGAAAGATGTCGGGCCAGCCGTCGTTATCGTAGTCTCCAATTGCGACGCCCATCCCGTAGCCTTCGCCCTGGACGCCGGCTTTTTCAGTTACGTCCGTGAAGGTCCCGTCGCGGTTGTTGTGAAACAGCCGGTTCCAATACTTAGGCGATTCCTTCTTGAGCGATGGGATGGCTGCGCCGTTGACGAAGTAGACATCCAGGTAGCCGTCGTTGTCATAGTCAAACAGAGCCACGCCGCCCACCATGGTTTCCGGCTGGTTCTTATTCGGCGTTGGGGAACTGTCGGTTATAAAGTGGATACCTGCGGGGTCCGCGATCTCTTCGAAGGCGATGGGGCCTACGCCAGACACGAGCGGGGCACACAGCAGGAGTAATCGCCAGCGCATCCAATTCGAGGATATCAGCGCAAAGCGCCGCGGCGATAGAATGCAATCAGATGGATAAGTCTGTTTCTGCCTTCGTTTCCTGCCCGCTCTTTCTGTTCTTCGGCTTGGCTACCGCGCAGACTCCGCTCGCCGCACAACCCACCCCGACCATCCGCGCCACGGCCAGTGAAGTACTGCTCGACCTTGTGGTCCGGGACAAACGCGGCAAGCCGGTGAAGAATCTCAAGCTGGGCGATGTGGAGATTTACGAGGACGGCGTCCGGCAGGACGTGAAGAGCTTCCGCTTCGTCGGAGCGCGGGAAGCGCAGCAGCAGCAGGTGGGCGTCAAGGAGTTCGCTCCGGGAAGCGCGCCGCTGCGGCCATTGCGCGCGGTGAATCTGATCTGCATCGTTTTCCACAATCTGGACGCCATATCCAGAGGTCGTGCGATCGCGGCCGTTCAGGAGTTTCTCAAGAACGACCTGGAGCCCGACACCTACGTCGGAGTGTTCAATCTGGACGATCGTCTCCGGGCGGTTTATCCTTTCACGAACCGCCGGAACGATTTGCTGCAGGCCGCGCAGAGCGCCTTCAGCCTGGCCCCTATCGACTTCACTAGCGCCGCCGAGGCGGTCCTTACGGCGAACCCGAACCAGATGACCATTACGACGACGGTCGACAACGCGACGCACACGGCCACCGTAAACGCGCGCCTTACGGGAGGCGAAGTCAGCCGCTCCAGCGTGGTGGGAGCGGACGTATCCACCGGGTCGGGCGCGAACGCCTTGCGCGGCGACCAGGTTTTAGAGCGCAGCGACTTCGGCGCGCTTCAAGGCATGCGCGAGGAAGACAAGATGATCGCGATGATCAACCAGTTCGGCACCCTGCCGGGCCGCAAGACGATCCTGCTGACGACCACGGGACTGCTCACCACGGGGGACCCGGACCGGTTTCAGTCCGTTCTCACCAAGGCGAACCAATCGGGCATCACTGTGTACGCACTCGACGTCACCGGGATGAATGAGAACTCGACGGCGCAAGCGGCCAACGTTGCGCTGGGCCAGGTGACGAGCGTGAGCAGAAGCCAGACGGAGATCGTTCGTTCCTCGGGCAGCGTCGACAACGCCACCGGTGCGCTAGGCGCGATGAAGCAAAAGAGCCGGCAGGGGGATAACACCGAACTGGCGGTGCGGTCGTCGGATTCCCAGGCGGCCCTGCGCGCTTTGTCGGAAGGCACCGGCGGTTTTATGATCGCCAACACAACCGAATACAAGAAGCCCTTCCAGCGCATCGTCGACGATGTCGACGCTCACTATGAAGCCGTTTATCATCCGATCTCGGACAAATACGACGGCCATCTTAGAAAAATCGACGTCAAGCCGTCGCGCGCCGATTATCATGTCGAGAGCCGCAGCGGGTATTTCGCGATGCCCGATCTCGGGAGCGCTTCAGCTACGCTTCCTTTCGAAACGACCGCGTTGGCGGTCATGAGTACAACGCCACTGCCCCATGCGTTCGATTTCCGAACGGCCGGGCTTCAGTTCCGGAACGATGGCGCCTTGGCCCAAGGGGCACTCGTCTTCGAAGTGCCCGGCGCGAGTCTCGGGGCGACGCCCCGTCCCGACCGAAAGACGCACGTGGTTCATGCTTCGCTTCTCTCACTGGTGAAGGACTCCACCGGTCAGGTTGTCGATAAGTTCAGCCTGGACGCGCCGTACGAGATCCCGGATCTGAACCTGGCGGCCACGCGAGCTACACCTCTGGTGTATACGCATCCGGTCAGTCTGGCTCCCGGGCAATACACGGTCGAGACGGTGGTGCTGGACCGTGAAGGGAAACAAGCCAGCGCGAATTCCGTGCCGTTCGATGTTCCCGCGCCGCGGAACGGCGCGGACCTGAGCAGCGTGATGCTCCTTCAACGCGTTGAACCGATCAGCGGCACGCCGGATACGTCCGACCCGCTGGTGTTTCGAGGCCAGCGCCTGGTCCCATTCATTGCCCTGGCGTTGAAGGCGGACGCAAAGCCGTTCGCGTACTTCGTGGTTTATCCGGACAAATCGAGCACGGAAAAGCCCAGGGCCAACGTCGAGTTCCTGGTGGACGGGAAGACGATGGCGAACCAGACAGTCGATCTTCCGGCCCCCGACGCCTCGGGTGCGATCGCCATGGTTGTGAAGGCTGCGATGCACACGGGAGCTTGTGAACTGCGAATCACGGCGCTGCAGGGGAACGATTCGTCGACGAAGAGCGTGAAGTATAACGTCGCTGGTAAGTAGTCCGCTTCGGGAATTCGCCGGCGTAAGCGATTGATCCGCACACCTTTGAACAGCTCATTGTTCATCAGCTCAAAGTATGAAGGAAAAACGGAAGCGCCCTGCGCCCTCCCGTTGGTCGGTTTTGAAGGGGCCACCGAGGACTTCGGCCGCCCCGAATCTTGAATTAGAGTCCACCCCGCCAAAGAAGAATAACGGATCTCCGTCGGGCTGGATGAATCTGGCTGTGGAAGGACAGAGACTCATCCACCGAGGAGGAGATCAGCTATTCAACTGCAGGTTAAAATTATCTGGAATCGGGTGCAACGTTTTGCAGGCTTCGTTTACCAGGAGGTGCGCATGCATTGCTCCCGGGTCGAGCGGAATCCATCGAGATACGGGGGATAGGCGGGCGCTGTTCGCGCTGTCAGCGGCCCGTGCCGGGCTAGGACCGCTTACCGCGACGGCGATGGTTATGGGTGCCGGTGGGGGATCCCGACCTGTTGGGAAGCGGTGTATCGGTCGGTGGAATGGTTTGTGCAATGGGGCTTGGATCACCGGGAACTGCGCGGGGTCGAATCCATCGGGGACCCGGCCTGAAGGCAGACAATTTCTTAACCGTCACCTACCAGTTCGACGCCCAGTGCCGGCGCTCGCAAGCCACGCTGCGGCGGGGCCTGAGGAGGTGGTAAAGGCTGCGTTTTTGTGTGCAGCGACATGGGGAAGCCCTACTTGCAAGTCATTGCGGCCCAGGTCGGTCAGGCGTTGCACGTGCTGGATCGTTTCCATATCACGAGTCATTTGAATCAGGCGGTGGATCAGGTGCGTCGGGCCGAGAGCGCACGCCTGCGGGCCAAAAGCCAGGAAGCCGCACAGCGGCTCAAGCCTATGCGCTGGCCGTTGCTGCGCCGCCGCAGCCGGGTACGCGGACGGGCCAGGCAAAAGCTCAACGCTCTGCTCGCCAGCCAACTGGCCACCGCACGGGCCTGGGATGTGAAGGAGACATTTCTGGAAGTACAAATCTGTGATCTGGGCCGGGGGGTTTCTCGACTACTGGTGCTTCCGGCCATGCGTACCCGCCTCGAACTGATGAAAAAGGTAGCCCGGATGCTGCGCGCCCATGAGCCACTGATACTGAATTGGTTTCGCGCCAAAGCAGAGATCTCCAACGGCGCCGTCGAAGGACTCAATAACAAAATTCGAGTGGTTACCAGACGATCCTACGGCTTTCGCACCTACAAGGCCACGGAAATAACCCTTTATCGCAACCTGGGACGACTCCCGGAACCAGAATCACTCCACAGATTCTGCTGAGGAGGCTAAAAAACCCTGTTTGAAAACGCACGGGCATTTATGGAGACAGCTCACGCAGTCCCCTCATGTATTCCAGTTACAGAAGGATGACAGACTTGGACTGTGGCGATCAAAGGCAGGTCACATTAGTGACAGCATCTTTGTCAATATCGAATCGTTTACCGGCTGATTCCAGCGGAGTGATGCCGTACGTCAGACCAGATCCATCACCAAGGTCCCGGCTTTGTCGCGGCGAAAACTCCAGCCGGAAGACACTAGCGTCGTCGCGCCATAGTCGAGCACCAGCGCGGGGCCCTTCGCGGCTCGGCCGCCCACGTCTTCGCGGTGGAAGACAGGGACGCGCTTCCAGCCGCCGCTGACAAAGCAGCGGCGCGCTTCGAAGGGCCTGGAGTTCTGCCGGATCGCTGCGCACGCGAGCGACGGCTTCGGAGTCTCCCGAATGGCCCGCACGCGAATCGTCACCGGCTCGACCGGCGCATCGGGCCGCGAGTAGCCGTAGATGCGCTGGTGTTCCGCATGGAATTCCCGCTGCCCCGGGACGTTGAGCTCGTAGCTCTGGCCTTCGTATCGGAGATCCGCGGAGCGCTCCAGGCGCGCGCCGCGCAACTCGCGCCGAGCTCGTTTCTCCAGCAGGCGAAACTCGCCCTCCACGTCCGGCCGGTTCAGCACGCCGGCGGAGTAATCGCGGATGTGATCGGCGAGAAGCATGCCGAGCGCGGAGAGCGCGCCCGCTTGCTGCGGCACAAGGACAGTTCGAATCCCCAGTTCGCCGGCGATGTCGCACGCGTGAAGCCCGCCGCACCCGCCGAACGCAAGCAGCGAGAACCGGCGCGGATCGTAACCCCGCTCGACGGAGACGAGGCGGATGGCGCGCTCCATATTCGCGTTTGCGACGCGGATGATTCCAAATGCGGCCGCGGTATCGTCCAGCGCCAACGCCTCGCCGATCCGCCGGACAGCCGATGCGGCTCGGTGCGCTTCGATTCGCATTTCGCCGCCGAGAAACTGGCTCTCGCCGATTCGCCCCAGCACGACGTGCGCGTCGGTTACGGTAGCACGATCTCCTATTCCGTAACACGCTGGGCCGGGCATCGCGCCGGCGCTCTCCGGGCCGACGCGCAACAAGCCGCCTTCGTCCACCCTGGCGATGGAGCCTCCTCCTGCGCCTACGGTGTGAATGTCCAGCATCGGAACGCGGATGGGAAGCCCGCCGATATACGCCTCGGTGGTTTCGCGCGGCTCGCCGTCGATGAGACTGACGTCGGTGGAAGTTCCGCCCATGTCGAATCCGAGGACTTGACGGTATCCGGAGAGCGCGGCGATTCGCGTCGCGCCCACCACGCCGCCGGCGGGGCCCGAGAGAACGGTCCGCACGGCCTGACGGCTGGCTTCGGCCGTTGAAAGCGATCCTCCGTTCGACTGCATGACGACAATCCGGTGGCGCGACGAGCCGCCGAGCCGCTCGAGGTAAGCCTGCATGAGCGGGCCGACGTAGGCGTTGATCAATGTCGTTGAGGCGCGCTCGTACTCGCGGAATTCCGGACTGATCTCGTGGGAGCAGCAGACATACCAGGGGCCGTTTTCGAGCGCCTGGGCGACGGCGCGCTCGTTATCGAACACCCGATAAGCATGGAGAAAGCAGATCGCAACCGACTCCACCTTTGCGCGCTTCAACCGCTCCGTGAGCCGCGCCAGTTCCGCAGGCGACGGCGACCGCTCGATCGTGCCGTCAAAGAATGCTCGCTCGTTTACGCCGAAACAGAGTTCGCGCGGAGTCAACGGGCGCGGCAGCTCCGGCGTCAGATTGTACAGCTCCGGCCTGTTCTGGCGGCCGATGTGGACGAGGTCCTCAAAGCCGGCCGTCGTCACCAGAGCCGTCCGCGCGCCCTTGCGTTCCAGCAGCGCATTCGTGGCAACGGTGGATCCGTGGACCACATCGGCGCGATGCTTGCCAGCGGCCTGCTCCAGACCGGCGAGGATTACCTGCGCCGGATCCCGCGGGTTTGAGCGCAACTTGAACGTATCGAGCGAGCCGTCGTCGCGGAGCACGACGAAATCGGTGAACGTACCGCCCACGTCAACGCCAATACGCATAACGAAAGCTCGATTGTCGCATGATAGCGGGTTGTGATTGACATCTCGGACGTCTCGAAGAAGTTCGACGGCAAACGCGAAGTCGTCGCGCTCAAGGCGGTCGATCTCCACATTGCGAAGGGCGAGATGGTGTCCATCGACGGAGCAAAGCTGAGCGGATTAAGCGATGACGAGCTGACGCGCGTCCGACGCGACAAAAGTGGGTTCGTTTTTCAGTTTTTCCATCTGCTGCCGACGCTGACCTGCCGGGAGAACGTAGCGCTTCCTCTGCATTTGCGGGGATGGTCGAGAAAGCAGGTGCAGGCGCGCGCGGACTAACTGCTCGATCTGGTGGGACTGGCGAATCGCATCGAGCACCTCCCCGAAGAGTTGTCCGGCGGAGAGCGGCAGCGCGTGGCGATTGCGCAGGCGCTGGCCGTCTATCCGCCGATCCTGCTGGCCGACGAGCCGACCGGCAACCTGGATACGCACACCGGCGCGGATATTCTCAGGCTCCTTCACGATCTTCACGACCGCCTCGGCGAACGATTCCGGGCAGGCGGTAGGCGAAGCCCTGCTGCGCTATGAGCCGTCCTGGACGCCGAAGCCCTGGCTGAAGCTGTCGGGGTCCTTTGCTGCGCGCACCGATTCGCACATGCAGGTGGAGCGCGACTGGCCGTCACGATGGACGACCGGACGATTCGGCGGCCGGCGTTTGCGATCCGGCGACTGAGCACGACCTTGAGTGCCGGCAATGGACCTTCGAACTCGGCCGCCAGTTCCTTCGGCGCGAACCGGTCGGTGGGATTCAGGAAGTCGGTCTTGCCCCAACGGAGAGTGGTGGCGGCGCGCGGAACTTATGAGCGCGGCAATGACACGTTGGACCTGGTTGTCCAGCCGTGGTTCACCCCGAGCCGGACGCCGCTTCTCAATCAACGCTGGGCCGTGTTGCCGCAGACTGTTTCGATTGCCGATTTGGGAGCGCTGTATCCAAGCAGGCCGCAGTTCGGCGCGCGCTGGAACCGGATCGGGCCGGGTTACGAATTTTCGCTTTCCTATTTCGATGGATTTAATCACTTGCCGTTGTTCGATGCGGTGTACTCTCCGCGGGTGATGAACATCGCGGTGCAGCGGTATTATCCGAGGTTGCGGCTTTACGGGTTCGCGTCCGCGCTGCCCACGCGATGGGCCACGGTGAAGACCGAGGCGGCTTACTTCTCGACGACCCGTCACCAGACGGACGAGTATCTGCTGTACGTCGTTCAACTGGAGCGGCAGTGGGGAGAGTGGGTATTTGTGGGCGGTTACGCCGGAGAGGTGGTCACAAACGCGGTCGCGAATCCGCTGCAGTTTTCCCCGGAACGGGGGTTTGCACGGTCCGTGATGGGACGGGCCGCGTATACCATCAGCCCCACGCAGAGCCTCGCGGTGGAGGGCGTGACGCGGAAGAACGGCCGAGGCTCGTGGCTGCGGTTCGAGTATTCGCAGACCTTGGGACAGAACCTGCGGGCGACCACCGGGTTCACGTGGATCCGTGGTCAAGCAGGCGATTTCCTCGGACAGTATCACCGCAATTCTTACGGCTACCTCGCGCTGCGCTATAGCTTTTGAATCGCGTTACCGGCTGCCGGCGTTGGCCGTGGGCTGTGCGGAGACCTTCAGCTCGCCGCCGGAGGGGCGGACTCCGGACGACTTCCACTCGCGCAGTTCCGAAAACGCCTTCGCGATTTCCGGAGCAGTGATCGTGCAGTGGCCGTCATGCGTGACGTACTGCTGCACGAACCACTGGCTCGCTCCAGCTTGGTCCGCGAGCAACTGGTATGTATTCGGGACCGACGCCGGGACGATCGGATCGTAAACGGTGTGCACCGCGAGCATCGGCTTGGAGATTCGCCCGGTCGGAGTATAGAAGTTGCGAAGGGCGCTGGAGGCGGCGGGGATCGCGGCGTACCGCTTCACTCCCGCGTTCACAGCGGGGTCGTCGATCATGCCCGTGTAGATCGTATAGCGGTTGTCGAAAGCGTTCCCGCCCGTGCGCTGCTGAAGCTCCTTGAGGACATCCGTCGCGAAAACGACGCCGCCGGCAAGGTCCTGGTTGTTCTTCAGGCCGTTGTAATGCCGGAGAACCGCGGATCTTTCCGGGTTCGCATCGAGCAAGTCGGCAACCTTCTTCACCAACTCCTTGGTGCCGGACCAGTCGGAGTCGACGTGCGACGGGTCGGGCAAAACTCCCGGGAAGTAGTAGTCAAACAGCACGCGGCCGTCAAATGCGTTGTGACTGATGAACGAAGCGGGCGCGGCAAGCGGCCCGCATAGCGGAAGTCCCGCGTCGTAGACACTGGAGTACGTTTCCATGAGAGCCATCGTGAGGAATCCGCCCATGGAATGGCCCGTCACGTACGTCTCCTTCACCGGCCCGTACTTCTTCACGAAGTAACGGCGCAACCCCTCGGTGTCCACCAGCGCTTCCTGGATCGCCCAGCCACCGGCCGCGTAACCGGATTGGGCCACCGCGTAACCTACATCGAGAATCACGGCCAGTTGCGGAGGCATTTCGGGCTTGTCATAAGTCACGGGCACGGGAGCATACCCGTGGCAGTACATGACCAGTCCGCCGTTCCAATGGTCGGGGACGTCGATGCGAAACGCGGCGCCGTTGATGGACCCCGTTTCGGTGCGGGCCGCGGCGCAAAGACAGAAGGAGAACGCAACGCCCAGAAGCAATCCCAGTCGCATGTAGAAGATGGTAGCGCTGCGAAGCGCTATAAGCGAACGGCGACCGGCAGCGCGATTTCGACGGCAAGGCCGGGCTGGGCATTGGACGCCTTCACCGTGCCGTGATGGATCCCGACCGCGCGCCGGACGATGGCGAGCCCGAGGCCGACGCCGCCGCTCGATCTGCCGCGGTCCGACTCGACCCGGTAGAACGGCTCGAACAACTGTGGCAGCGCTTGCTCCGGAACGCCCGGTCCGCGGTCGCGTATCCGGAGGCGCGCGGTGCCGTTCTGCTGGTCGAGTTCCACCTGAACGGCGGTGTCCTTAGGAGCGTGGCAAATCGCGTTGCGAAGCACGTTCTCCACCGCGCGATGCAGCAGTTCCGCATCGCCGGACACCGTGATCTCGGGACGCGCCGCGAAATCGATCCGGCATCCCAGTGCGTGCGCTTCGATCTCGCTGTCCGCGACGACCTCCCCCACGATCTCATCGAGGCGGACGGGTTCTGTCCGGCGGTGAGATGGATCACCTTCCGCTCTGGTAACTTCGAGTAATTCGGATACCAGCGCGTTGAGGCGGTCGGCCTCCTTCTGAATGCGATCCAGGTTGGGCTCTGGGTCGGCGGCGGACCGCGCGAGCTCGACGGCCACGTTGAGCCGCGCCAGCGGCGAGCGGAGCTCGTGCGAGATGTCCTGCAACAGGCGCCGCTGCGCCGTTACCAGCGACTCCGTCCGGTCGGCCATCTGGTTGAAGGCACCCGCGAGCTGGCCCAATTCATCGGCGCGGCGCATCTTCACGCGCGCGGAAAGATCGCCCGTACCGAAGCGGTCCACCGCTTCCTTTAACCGCCGCACCGGATTCGCCAGATGACGCGCGAGTGCGTAGGACAGCAGCATCACCAGCCCGATGATCCATAGGTGCCACGGCTGCAGGAACCAGAAAGCGCTTTCGCGGCGGGACAGGACCACCAGGAACCAATACTTGTCGTCGGGTGTCGGGCGGGCGATTACGTGGGGGCGCACGAACGGGATCAGGGGCCGCGTCCTCGCTTCCGCCAGCAGCTTCGAATAATCCTTGCCGGTGAGCAGATCCCGCCCTTGCGCGTCGACGAAGATATGCTGGCCGGGGAACATATTGTGGAAGCGTTCCATGGCCGCCGCCAAGCCCGCCGCGCCGTTGGCTTCGTATGCCTGACGCGCCTCGCGCATCTGCAACCGCAGAGTGGCGCCGAATGGGGGTTGCCGCTGTTCGCCGACGTTAAATGTAAGCGCCGTCGTGAGCACAACGGCGGCGATGGTAAGAATCATCGCACCCAGAAACCAGAGGAGAATCTTCCCGAACAGCGTTCTCATTCCGCCGCGGCCTCTTCCGCCGAGCGGCAAAACTGGTAGCCGATGCCGCGCACGGTCTTAATCAGCGTGCGGTCGCCTTCCAGTTTTTTCCGCAGGTGGCTGACGTGCATATCGATGGAACGATCGAAGGGCGTCGCCTTGCGGTTGTACATCTTCTCCATCAGGGCGTCGCGCGAGACCACCGAGCCGGCCGACCGCATCAACGATTCGAGTATGTCAAATTCGAGCGTGGTGGTCTGGACCGGTTCGCCGTCCTTGAAAACATCTCGGGAGCCCGGGTCCAGCGCGATTCCGTTGAGTTCTATGCGGCTGCCGGTCGGTTTGGATTCGACGCGACGGAGAATAGCCCGGATGCGCGCGACCAGTTCGCGGGCGTTGAACGGCTTCGACATATAGTCGTCCGCGCCGAGTTCGAGTCCTACTATGCGGTCCTCGTCCTCGCCCCGCGCGGTCAGCATGATGATCGGAATCCGGCTCTGCTGACGGACGCGCTTGAGGATCTCGAATCCGTCGATGCCGGGGAGCATGACGTCGAGCACGAGCAGGTCGTCCTGGCCAGACAGCGCGCGTTCCAGGCCCCTTCGCCCGTCGTACTGGCACTCCACTACATAACTCTCGCGCTTGAGCAGTTCGCTCATCAAAGCGCAGAGTTCCACGTCGTCGTCGATCACCAGGATGCGCACGACTTGAATGTAGCAGACGGGAAGGCTAGGGGACGTACGTTCGGAGCATGCGCAATTCCCCGTCCGGCTCGATGGGAAACGGTGCCGCTCCGGCGGGAACATGCCAGACTTCCCCGGCGCGGAAAGCGTGCGCGTTCAGAGCGCCGCCGCCGTGGATCGCAATCAGCAGGTGCTCGCGGTCCGCTTCCAACTGGTATTTCACCGGACTTTCGAACGTCAGCTCCTGGGTGGTGAAATACGGGCAGTGCGCGACTAAACCCTCCGGTTGGGGCGCGGGCGAGAACCGCTCGACGATGCTGACTTCGACGCCCCGGTCCAGGTGCAACTCTCGCGGGCGGCCGTAGTCGTACAGCCGGTAGGTTACGTCGGACTGCTGCTGAATCTCGGCGAGCGCGAGCCCCGCTCCGATCGCGTGGATGGTTCCGGCCGGGGTGAAAAAGTGCTGCCCGGGCCGAACATCGATCCAGTTCAACAGCTCCACAATCTCGCCGGAGAGAGAGGCATCCCGCAACCGCTCGCGCGTGATGCTCTCACGAAGACCGAGAGCGATCTGCGCGCCGGGATCGGCACGCAGGATGTACCACATCTCCGTCTTGCCGCGCGAATTCTCGTGCACGGAGGCGTATTCGTCGTTGGGATGCACCTGGACAGAGAGACGATCGCTAGTGAAGAGGAACTTCGTCAGGATCGGAAAATCCGGCGATTGCAAGTCGAACCAGACCTCACCGATTTTCTCCCGCGTGTTATCAAACCAGGGTGCCAGGCACATGCTGCCCCAGACCTTCTCGCGGAACGAAGGCGTAACCCGAGTTGGCGCGTGCGTCGCCGGTGTCATTTCGTGTATTTCTGAATGAACGTGTCGAGACGGTCGAGCCCACGCTCCAGTTCATGCATCGACGTAGCGTAAGAGATCCGGACGTGGTGACTGGTCCCGAACGCCTCGCCCGGCACCACCGCGACAAGCGCTTCCTTGAGCAGCCGGTCGGCGAACTCGAGCGAGGACTTGATCTCGCCTTGCATCGCGCAGGAGACATTCGGATAGACGTAAAACGCGCCTTTCGGTTCGGAGAGAGTCACGCTGGGGATCTGCCGCAGCCGGCCGACGACGAAGTCCCGGCGCACCCGGTACTCGTCCAGCATGTTAGCCACCGAGTGCTGCGATCCGCTTACCGCCTCCAGTGCGGCCTTCTGCGCGATCGATGTCACATTGGATGTGGAGTGGCTTTGCAGCTTGACGACCGCGGAGATGACCGCCGCCGGTCCGAGCACGAAGCCAACGCGCCAGCCCGTCATGGCGTAGGTCTTCGAGAGCGACCCGGCCACCAGCACATTCTCTTTCGCGCCCGGCACGGAGGCGATGGAGAACGGATGCCCTTCGTAGAGGAACCGGCAGTAGCATTCGTCCGTCATCAGCCAGACGCCTCGGTCGGCGGTCATGCGATAGATCTTCTCGAACTCCGCCTGGTCGATCAAAGAGCCGCTCGGATTTGAGGGCGAGTTGATAAAGACCATTTTCGTCTTCGGGCTCAAACGCCTCTCGATCATATCCGCGGTGAGAGCGAATCCCGCCTGCTCATCCGTCTCGACGAACACACACGTGGCGCCCGCGTAGTTGATGACGTCCTTGTAGGTGACCCAGTACGGAACGGGAACGACAACCTCCTCGCCCGGATCAACCAGCACCTGCACCAGGTTGAAAATTGCGTGCTTTCCGCCGGAAGTAACGATGCATTCGTTCGGCGCGTACGAGGTCCCGAAATCGGCCGCGTGGCGGTCGCAGATCGCCTGGCGCAACTCGGGGATGCCTGCGGTGACCGTGTATTTCGTGAAATTCGTGTGGATTGCGTCCACCGCCGCGCGCTTGATGTTCTCGGGAGTTGGAAAATCCGGCTCTCCGGCGCCAAAGTCGACGACATCGGCGCCCTCGCGGCGCAATTTGTCCGCGTCCGCCGCGACTTTCATGGTGGACGACACGCTGATTCTGGATACTCGTTCGGCTAAACCTAGAGTGGACTGCATTCTGCTACCTCTTGTCTCCTGTATTCTTCAGACGGGCCTCCACGGCCGGCGGCACCAGGCCCGATATGTTGCCGCCCAGCCGGAATACTTCCTTTACGAGTCTCGAACTAATGAATGAGTACTCTTCGCCGGCCATCAAAAATACGGTCTCAATCTCCGGCCGCAGCCGGCGGTTCATCAGAGCCATCTGCAACTCATACTCGTAATCCGAGATCGCGCGGATGCCGCGGAAGATCAGACTGGCTCCGCGTTCGGCGGCGTAATCGACCAGCAAACCGTTAAAGCCTTCCACCTCGACGGAAGGGTATCGATTGTCCAGCACTTCGTGGATCATGCCGATGCGCTCTTCCACCGAAAACAGCGGCTGCTTGCTTTCGTTGCGGAGGATGGCCACGATCAGTTTATCCACCAGCCGCGATCCTCGCGAGATCAAATCCAAATGGCCGCTGGTGAGCGGATCAAAGGAACCGGGATAAATTGCGACTACCTTACTCTGCGACAGGGCCAATACTGGAATTGTAACAAGCGCCGCAGACCCTACGGACTCCGCTTGCTACCGCGCGCGGCTCAGAAAGTGTATCCGAGCCGGAGAGCGGCCAATCTACGCATTGTATGTTTGACAGAATAGCCTTTGATCTCTTCTTCCGCCAAGAGCCGTATCGAGCGGCTCCTGCTGTTCGCGCTCTGCGCGTCTTTCGTCGCGCTCGGCTGGCCCTTTCTCAAGGGGATGGGGATCGAGGTCGACGAGGCCATTGTCGGAAGCGGGCTTTACCAGCGTGCGGTTGCGGCGTATTCCCGGCACGTCTTCAAACACGCCATTCCGGTGATGCTGCTCAGTTACCTGGGGGCGCTCAAAGCCTGGATCTGCGCGGGGGTTTTCGCCATCTGGCCGCCGGGGCCCGTGTCGCTGCGCCTGCCCTTCGCGATCGCCGGCGCGGCGACGGTGGCTCTGTTCTGGCGTCTGCTCCAAAAGATCTCCGGGCGGCGGGCGGCCTGGATCGGGGCGGCGCTGCTGGCCACCGACACGAGTTTCCTGCTGTTGACGACCATCGATTTCGGCCCGGTCGCGCTGCAACTATTCCTCAAGACCGCGGCGATGGCGCTGCTCGTGGGCTGGTGGCGAACCCGGCGGAATCTTTTCTTCGCGGCCGGGTGGTTTCTTCTCGGCCTGGCCTTGTGGGACAAAGCGGTCTTCCTCTGGATCGCGGCGGGCCTGGCCGCCGGAGCCGCCGCGGCTTTTCCCCGGGAGATTGTCCAGACGATGCGCCCAAAACTAGCCGCGATCGCCGTCGCTGCATTCTGCCTGGGAGCGCTGCCTCTAATCGCCTTCAACGTCTCGCGCCATGGGGAAACGATCCGCGCGAACGCGAAGGTGTCCGCAGGCAACGTATTCGCAAAGGTATTCCTGCTACGCGAGACAATAAATGGACGGGTACTGTTCGGGTTTTACACCGCGCTCGATACGCCGCCCAAACCGGGCAGCCTCGATGCGCCCGCGCGGGCACTGGCGGCGGTGAGCCGGGCCGCCGGTTCGCCCTCGCGCAATTGGACCATGTGGGCGTTTCTTGCGGCGCTGGCGGCGATGCCCTTCGTGTGGCGGACGCCGGCGCGCGCGCCGGCGTTATTTGGCTTCGTTTCGTTCGCCGTTGGATGGCTGGCGATGGCCGTGACCGCCGGCGCGGGCGCGGCGGCGCATCACGTCGCGCTCCTCTGGCCGATGCACCTGATGGTCATCGCGGTCGTATGCGCGGAGCTCTCGCGCCACGCCGGTGTTTGGTTGCCGGTCGCGGCGACGCTGATCCTCTCGGGCGTAAACCTGCTCGTCACCGGCCAGTACTATCAGGACCTGGTGCGAAACGGACCCGCCATCCGCTGGACGGACGCAATCGATCCGGCTACCCATCTCCTGGAGCAACTGCACCCGAACCGTGTGTTCGTGGTGGACTGGGGAATTCTCGAAAGCGTAAATCTGCTGAGTGAGGGAGCCGTCCCGGTTCTCTTCGGTTCGGAATACTCTTCCGCGGAGTTGCCGCCCGAGAGAACCGCGACGCTGCGCGACGCCATGGTTGAAGGCGGAACGCTGTTCATTTCCCATGCGGCAGGGTTCGAGCAGTCGCCGGGAACATCCGCCGCGCTGGACAAGTTCGCATCCGCTGCGGGATACCTGAAAGAGCCGGTCGCGACGATCCGCGATCGCCATGAGAGGCCTACATTTGAAGTCTTCCGATTCCACCGCTGAATCGCCGATCCGTTTTTGGTGCAATCTTTGCGGCGCGCCCAACGAGCGCCCGCGCAGCGCGTTCGGGCGCGAGAAGCCGAGTTGCGCGTCGTGCGGCTCAACCGTGCGGACGCGCGCTATCATCCACATGCTCTCGCGGGAACTACTGGGCGCGCCGATTATTCTGCCGCACTTCCCCGTGCTGAAGAGCATTCGCGGCGTTGGCATCAGCGACTCGGCCGACTACGCCGGTCGTCTCGCCGCGGTGTTCGATTACCGCAACACGGAATACGACCGCGAGCCGCGCCTGGACATCATGCAGCCCAACGAGCGCGAGTTTGGCTCCTACGACTTCATACTCTGCAGCGAGGTCCTGGAGCACGTCGTCGCTCCGGTCGACGCGGCGTTCTCGAATCTGTTCCGCCTTCTGAAGCCCAACGGCGTTCTCCTGATGACCGTGCCTTACAAGCCGCAGGGAGAAACGGCGGAGCATTTCGGACCCATGGACGATTTCGGCCTCGCGAAAGTGGGAGACGAGACGGTGCTCGTGCGGCGCAAGGCGGAAGGCGGATACGAGGTATTCGACGATCTCGTGTTCCATGGCGGGTCCGGTTCGACACTCGAGATGCGCGTGTTTTCCGAGCGGGACCTGCGATCGCAAGTTCTCCGCGCAGGCTTCTCCTCGTTCCAGATCTACGCCGACAGCTACCCTGAATTCGGGGTCATACACGACGAGACATGGTCGCTGCCGGGAGCGGCGCGCAAGGGCGAGTTCGCGCTCGCCGGCCCAGCCATTCAGTCCTTGGCTGAGCAGTGGGCAAAGCTCCGGCGCGACTTCGACGAGCGGACGGCGTGGGCGCTCAGCATGGAGCGCGGCCTCAAGGCGCTGGGCAACGCCGGCTCGCGGGAACTCTGGGCGAAGTTTTGGTCTCGGGCAAAGCAAAGGGCCGGGCTATTGCCCTGAGCCGGCGTCCGGCGGGAAAACCATGTCTCCCGGGGGCTTGTTCGCGGCCCGGCAGTGGTCCACGTACAGCTTGCCGTAGCTTGCGGTGATGTAGGCGGAGTCGTTGAAGCCCAGTTCGACAGCGACCGCGTCGATCCAATGCGATTCCCCCTCGAGTTCGAGGTAAACGCCGATAGGAGTTTCGTCCAGCACTACCGAACCGTCCCCGTCGCTCCGATCGAATTCGGTGCGGTACTTCTCGTACCGGAACACCGGGCGGAATCCCGCCGCTTCAAGGATCTTGGCCATCGCGGACGGATCGGCTACCTCCGTCTCGATTTCCGGCCTGACCTTGTGCCGGCCTGGTTCGGTGCGGCCTTTGAAAGTCAGCAGGCCGCCGGAGCCGACCTGCCGCAGACGCAGCAGTTCACCCGCCGCTCGCAGGCGCCCGCCGGAGGTGTCGTAAATCGTGTTGGACTCGAACACGCGGGCGCGGGCAACGCGGAACCCGCGGCGCTCGATCAGCGCTTTGGCAACGCTGGCTTCGGGAACACGCAGCTTAATCTCGGTTTCAATTTGGGAGGCACTCATGGCGCTTCCTCTTGAGTCTACGTCGGCAGGGGGACGGCCGCCATGCCTAACGCATCACCCCGGCGAGCAGAAACACCAGCGGCGCATTCCAGTTGATGGCAACTTCGTTCGTCGCGTACGAGTCTTGCTCGTCCAGATACATCCGCGCCGGAGGCAGGTCCGGCAGTTTCTCCATCGCCGGATCCTGCTTGTGCCCGTTCGGACCGCCCGCGAGGAGCCCGGGCCAAGGCTCCGGATTGTTGTCCGCGCCGCTCGGCCGGTGGTGCGGATGCCGGAACGGATTGGCTCCCACCTGGGTCACCCACGACAGCGAGAACGTGTTGCGCCCCAGCAGGTAGTGCAAATTGTCGAGCGCCGCTTGCACATATCGCGGGTCGGCCTTCATCGCATTCGCCACCAGCAGTTGCACTCCGTAATTCGCGGCGACGGCATTCGATCCCCAAACGTAGTCCTTCGCCGTCAGGCTGATCCGGTATGGGTGCCGCGCCGACCGTTCGACGATCTGATCCGCGGCTTTCAGCGAATCCTGCCGAATCGCGCCGGTCGCATCCGCGTCGGCTCCGCGCGCCAGCGCATAAGTCCACAGTCCCATCGCCGCGACGTCCCCCCAATTCGGCGGATCATCCGCGCGAACAGTGGGTCGGAACGCCTCGTAGTTCGCCAGGAAGTAGCGGCTATAAACGTCGTCCGATGTCGTGCGAAACAGTTCGGCAGCAGCCCACAGACGCTCGTCGGCGCAGTCGCGGTCGCCGTACTCGCCGGTGCCGACGCCCGCGGGATTGCGGAACAAAACCTCCGGGTTCATTTCCAACCACGCCCACGCGTCGAGCGCGGCCTGCAGGCAACGCGCCGCGAATTTCGCATCGAAGGGACGGTACACGCGGCCGGCGATCGCAATCACCGCCACGAAGTCGCCCGTCGCGCACGCACTCTTGTAAGGCGCGCCGCCCGTCCCAATCACGTAGCTCACCAGCGCATCCTTCTCTGGCATCACGAACGCACAGAAACGTTCGCTGGTCTGTTTGTGCCAAACACCGCCGTCAGTATCCTGCATGGAAAGCATCCATTGAAGATTCCAGCGGATTTCGTTGAGGATGTCCGGAGTCCCGTTGCCCGACTCCGGGATCTTCAGCTTCAGGTTTCGCAGCCTATCGCTGTACAGCTCCCACGCCCAGAGCAGAGTTCCCGTGCTGATCCCGGAGTTCACCACGTAGCGGCCGTAATCGCCGGCGTCATGCCATCCGCCCGACGGCTTCTTGGGCCCGCTCTTGCCCGACGACGCATGATACGCGCCCTCCAGGTGGCAGGCGTCGTGACGGAAGCCCGGAAATTCCGGCCCGAGATCGACGGCGATATTGCAGCGCTGCCCGTAGTACGAGCGCATGGCGAGATAAAACGCGCGGTCATACGCATCCGGCCCAATCGTAAACTCCCAACTTCGGCCCGCACCCGGCACATCCAGGTAATAACGTCCCGGCTTGTCCAGTTTCGAGAAGTCGGCGGCTTGCACGCTGTCGCCCGAGTCCGCATCGGCGGCGGCTGGAGAGAGAGTGCCCGAGTAAACCTGCGCGTTGTTATCGGCGCGTCGAACCGAGAACGCCAGGACCGGAGCCTTCGAGACGACCGCCGCGATCTTCGGTGCGGCCGGGAGATAACCGGCCTGGTCCACCTTGATATCGATTGTCGGCTGCGCGCCGGAAGCGCACGATCCCACAACCAGGACGAGCAACAAAGAGCGAATCATTGGATCACCCCAGCTTGTATTCCTCGATCTTAGGTCCGTGCGGGCCTTGCGCGGTGCGCGCCAGGATCGCCGCGATCTCCGCCGGTGTCATCCGCCGGAGCGTCTTCAGCACCAGCACGTTCTCGTCGAGTTGTTCGGGAGTCTCCGCCCCCGACACAACCGTATCGACATCCTGACTCCAGGCGAATCGCAGACATTCCTGTATCGTCGCGATGCCGTTCTTGGTGATCGGCCCCATCGCGTTCGTCTTCATGGCCAGCATGCCGAGTCCCTTCTTTCGAATGTTCGGCAGGACCGAATGGATGAAGCTGAGGTAGTGCGGGTCGATCAGGTTCACCGGATGCTGCACCGTCTCCCACCCGTCGTATGTGTCGAGCAGGCGCTGGTGTACCGCCGGGTCTCGATGGCCCGTGAATCCGATGTGCCGCACCTTGCCTTGCTGCTTCGCCTGTACGAACGCCTCCAGCGCGCCCGCGGGTCCGAGAATCTGGTCCACTTCGGCTTGCGTGCTCACCTCGTGGCACTGCCACAGGTCCAGGTAATCCGTGCGCATCCGCCGCAGTGTGTCCTCGAGTTGGCTCATCGCCCGGTCGCGTTCGCGAAAATGCGCTTTCGACATCAGCAAGACGTTCTTACGCATGGCGGGCGTCAACGCCTTGCCGTAAGCCTCGTCGCTCGCGCCGCCGTTGTAGTGCCACGCGCTATCGAAGAAGTTGACGCCCAGATCCAGCGCCCGGTGGATCATCCGGATGGCGTTGTCCTCGCCCCGCGCGCGCACATGGTAGCCGCCCAGCGTGTAGCGGGACACTTTCAGCCCGCTCTTGCCGAGCGTTGCCATCGGCATGGGCGTGGATGCCAGCGCGGCCCGGCTCATGCCGACCGTCGCCGCCGTAAACTCGAGAAACCGTCTGCGGTCCATAGTGTCCCGATTTTACATTTGACGGACTTTACTCAGTTTGCTACCCTAGTCATCGGAGTATAATTTGCCGCCATCCAGTTCAGCCCAAACCGCCCTCGATCTGCTCGTTCTCACGGTACTGAACCGCCGCGGCCCGCTGCATGGCTACGGCATCGCCGGCGCCATTGAGGAGCTCTCGGAGGAAGCGCTCCGTATCGAGGAAGGCTCGCTTTACCCGGCGCTCCACCGCATGGAGGAGACTGGCTGGATCTCCGCCGAATGGACGGTCACCGAAAACAAACGCCGCGCCAGAATCTACCAGATCACCCGCGGCGGAAAGAAGCAACTGGCCGCGGAAACTCAGCGGTGGACGGATTTCTCCGCCGGCGTTGCCCGTGTTCTGCGTTATGCCTAGGAGTTGACCCATGTCCTGGTTCTCGCGCCTGAAGAACGCCTTCCATCCGAGCCGCCTCGACGAGGAACTTGCAGATGAGATGAGCGATCATCTGGAACGCCGGGCCGCGGCTCTCCTGGAAAAGGGGTTGAGCCCCGAAGAGTCGCATCGCCAGGCAGCCCTTCGCTTCGGCAATGTCACGCTCGCCCGCGAACAGAGCCGCGAAATTCGGCTGTGGGCGGCCCTCGACAGCACGGTGCAGGACATCCGCTACGCCTGGCGCACCATGCGCCGGAGCCCCGCGTTCGCCGCCACCGCCATCTTGTCGCTCAGCCTCGCCATCGGAGCGAACACCGCGATATTCTCCATCGTGGACGCGGCGATCCTCCGGCCTTTGCCGGTGGCTGATCCGGAGCGACTTGTCACGTTGGCCTGGCCGGACATCGAGGAGCTAGGCAGCCCTGCCGGTAAGGAGCGCGAGTCTTTTAGTTACCCGCTGTTTATTCAACTACGCGTTGCCGCCGGACCATCCGCCCGCTTGGGCTTGTTCGCCCCGGCGTGGCGCTCTGAGGTGAAGGTGGGCGGCGGCGTGCCGTTGGAACATGCCACCCGGCAGTTTGTCTCGGGCGATGCTTTCGGCCTGCTGGGTGTCTCGCCGGCGCTCGGCCGGGTTTTTTCGAGCGAGGACGACCGCATCCCAGGTGGCCATCCCTTGGCGGTCTTGAGCTACGAATACTGGGTGAGACGATTCGGGGCGGATCCGGCGATCCTGGGACACAGCATCCAGGTGGAACAGAAGAACTACTCCGTCCTCGGTGTCGCGCAAAAGGGCTTCTTCGGTGTCGAACCCGGAAAATTCGTCGACATCTGGCTACCCGCCATGATGTACGACGCCGCCGCGTTGACGAACCCCGGCTGGGGTTGGTTCAGGATCATGGGGCGCCGGATGCCGGGGTTCTCCCGTGAGCAGCTACAGGCCCGTCTCCAGCCGGCATTTCATCGCAACCGCGAAGAGGCCATCGCCAGATACCCCACCATTCCGTCAGCCATCCGGAAGCAGTTTCTCAATGCCGCGATTTGCGTGTACCCGGGAGCAGTCGGCCAATCCTCGTTCCGGAGCGACTTCGCTCGCCCGCTGTGGATCGTGTTGGGAGTGGTGGCAGCCATGCTGCTGATTGCATGCGCCAATGTGGCGAGCCTCTTGCTGGTACGATCGATCGCCCGGTCGCCGGAAATGGCTATGCGAGTTTCGCTCGGGGCGGCGCGCGGTCGTCTCATCCGCCAGTCGCTGACGGAAAGCCTCGTTCTGTCCGCCATCGCTGGAGGAATCGGCTGGCTGCTCGCTCGTATCTCTGCCCCGGTGCTCGTCAGCATGCTCTCAAAAGATACCGACCCGGTCCGATTCGCCTTAGCCATGGACAGTCGCATGCTGCTGTTCTGCATTGCCGTCGCGACGTTCGCGGCAGTGTTTTTTGGTTTGCTTCCGGCGTGGCAGACGTCCGGCGTGCAGCCGGTTTTCGCGCTCCGGGGAGCGGCCGGTCAGGCAGGCAAGCTCAGGATGGGCCGCGTCTTTGTAGGCGTGCAGGTGGCTTTCGCGTTCTGCCTTGTGGTGACGGGAGCCGCTTTTCTGCTCAGCTTGAGGAACCTGACTTCGGTGGATACGGGCTTCGACCCACACGGTGTAACCGTGCTGAGCATCAGCACGGATATCGACAAACAAGCGGCGGAGGCTCAGCTCCAGTTCGAGGATCAGTTCCAGCGGCGGATCGCTGGGCTGCCCGGCATCCAGGCGTGCACGCTGGCGCCCTGGTCCATTTTTTCGGGAAGCGGCTGGGTGGAGCAAGTCATCCTGCCCGGCAAATCGCCTTCGGAAAGAGAAGAGATCTTTTACCGCGTCTCCCCCGGTTACTTCCAAACGCTCCGGACGCCCCTGCTCGCCGGACGCGACTTTGAAACGCGCGACAGTGGAATCGCCGGGTCCGTTCCGACCATCGTGAATCTCGCGTTCGCTCGAAAATACTTCGGCGAAGAATCTCCGGTCGGGAGGGAATTCGAGCGGCCGCAGCAAGAAAGGCGAGTCCGGCACCGTGTGGTCGGCATGGTTGCGAATGCCTATTACGGCGACCTGAAACATGGTCCTGAACCGATGGTCTACGTTCCGCTGGAAGGCGTCAATTACTTCTCCGCATACGTGCGTTCGTCTCTTGGCGCCGGTTCGGTGGCCCGGGAAGTGGAGCGGGAAGCGCAAGCGATCGGATCGGGCACCCGAATCCGCGAAGTGACCACGCTCGACACCCTGGTGGGCAACACGCTCCTGCGCGAGAAACTACTGGCGGGCATCGGCGGAGTGTTTGCATTTCTCGGGTTACTCCTGGCGGCCATCGGAATGTTCGGCCTCCTGAGCTACTCGGTGTCGCGGCGAACCCGCGAGATCGGCATCCGCACTGCATTGGGCGCCCAGCGGCGCGAGATTGTGGTCCTCGTAATGAGGGACCTCGCGGCCCTGGCGGGCGGAGGATTAGCCGTCGGCCTTGCCGCATCGTTCGCTGTCACCACGGCGCTGCAATCGCTCCTGTTCGGAATCCGGCCGGTAGATCCGCTCGTCATGGGAACCGCGGCCGCCGTTTTCCTGGCCGCGGCGGCCGTTGCCGGAGGGTTGCCTGCCCGCCGCGCGGCGGGTGTGGATCCCACTGTCGCCCTGCGCTGCGACTGACTCCTATTCCGGCGCTGTGAACCAATCGCGCGCGATCTTGAAACACACCCATTGTGCCGTGACGCGTAGACGTAATCGCGCAAGGCCTCGATCGACTCCCAGACCGACCTGTTGACGATCACGACCGGATCGAAAAGAATATCGGTCGCATTGCCGGAACCGGACTGCAACCTCCACACGAAACCCGGCGCCGCATCGGCCAGCGCGTCAATGGGGTCAAGCTGTGCCACAAACTCGGCGATCGCCGGATCGTCAATCGGCGCGAGCAGTCGGGCGATGTTGATCTGGGCAATGTGTTGCGCCAGCCTCCGATTCTAGCCGTGAAGTACCACCATTCCGGTAGTACTTGGGCGGGCGGGATCAGTACATCCGGCACTTCTGCCCACAACGCGCCTGCTGTTACGTTATGGCTGGCAGTTGCAGTTCACACATCAAAAAAAGGACCTAATCAATTCAATGCGATCTCTACTACGTTTGACGCTGTGCCTACTCGCTCTTTCGGCGGTGGCCGCGGCGGACAGCATCTTTTTATTCGCCTACTTCGGCAACGGTGATACGGCTAGCGGAACCCTGTCCGCCACTCCCAACGGCGACGGCAGTTTCAGCGTGCTTGCGGGAAGCGGGCAGTTTGACGGATTTTCGATCACCCTGATAGGGAATCCCAAAGGAATTTTAGAGGCGAACAGCCCGAGCGGGTTTTTCACTTACGATGACCAGCTTTTCCCCGGGCAGGACCCCTTGCTGAACCTTCAGGGCCTTCTGTTCTCCATTCAGAAGGAGGGGGCCCTCGAACTGAATATCTGGGGCACCGGCGCCGGGTCATACACGGCTCAATTGAATAACGGGAGAGAAGGCAACGGTACGTTCAGCGCCAGCGCGGTACCCGAACCCACGACACTCCCGCTGGTGCTCGGCGGCTCGCTCGGCCTGGCGCTCGTTTACCAAATCCGCCGGCGCTACGCGGCAAGCTCGGCAAAGTAATCATCATCACCCACGCGCGGGCGGGAGGAATGGAGGGATTACATAAGGATTACAAACAGTCAAGCGGATCTCTGGTAAGTTGGCCCCAGTGAGTACCGCCTTCCTCCATACTTCCGCCCGCGCCCGCGAGACGAACTGGGTCAACACCATCGCCTTCGCCGTCTTTCACCTGGGAGCCGTGGCCGCGTTGTTCCTGTTCACCTGGCAGGCCCTCGCCGTCGCGCTCTTCCTCTTCTGGATGTGCACCGGCCTCGGCATCAGCATGGGCTACCACCGCCTTCACACGCACCGCTCCTACCGGGTGCCCCTGGCGCTCGAGTATTTCTTTGCGGTCTGCGGCGCCCTGACGCTGGAAGGTGGCCCGATTTTTTGGGTCTCGACGCACCGGTTGCACCATCAGAAATCCGATCTGCCCGGCGATCCCCACTCGCCGCGCGACGGCGGCTGGTGGTCTCACATGGGATGGCTGCTGGTCGGCAAGAGCAAGCACGGCGATGTCGCAATGGCCTCTAAGTACGCGCCCGATCTCACCCGCGATCGGTTCTATGTGTGGCTCGACAAGTATCACTGGCTTCCGATGATTGTGCTCGGCGTCCTGTTATACGCGCTCGGCGGCCTGCCATTCGTCATGTGGGGCATCTTCCTCCGCGTTGTCGTGGGATTGCATGCCACATGGCTTGTAAACTCCGCCACGCACATGTGGGGCACCCGCCGTTTCCAGACGCGAGACGATTCCCGCAACAACTGGCTGGTCGCGCTGATCACCTCCGGCGAAGGGTGGCACAACAACCACCACGCGCACCCGACGTCCGCGCGCCACGGACTCGCCTGGTACGAATTCGATCTCTCCTGGATTCAGATCCGGATACTCGGATTCCTCGGCGTAGCGAAATCCATTCGAGCGGCAAGCATCGACAGCGCTATTGAGCCGCGCTAACCTCGTCCCATGGTTTTCCGCTGGACGATCCCGCTCTTCGCGGGCGCCGTGCTACTCGCATAGGCTCCGAAACGCCCCGTCACCACCGAATACCATCGCGTAAAAGTCAACGAAGAGCTGCAGGGGCGCGACGGGCGCGTCATTTATGAACTGCACGATGTCCACCTCGTGCTGCTGGTTTTGGAATTGGAGCCGAGAGGAGAAATCTATTGATGCGCATCGAAAAGATTACTCGCAAGGGCAAGGAATTCGCGATCATTCCCCTGGACGAACTTCGGGAGCTGATTGGCGCCGCGTCGCCGGTGATAGCGTCGTGAGAATCTGGCGTGACCACCGCGGCCTGACGCAGGAGCAACTCGCTTAGCCTTCCAAGGGTTTCGCGCGGGTTGATCGCCGCCATCGAGTCCGGTCTTAAGACTGGAGGAATCGGCACACTCAAGCTCCTGGCCGCCGCCCTTGGCGTGAGTTTGGAGAACCTGGCGTAAAGCCTGGCGCTTCCCGTTGCAGCGCTCCGTAGAGTGCAAGAAATTCACTAGCCTTTCATCCCGGCGTAACCGTCCCCGGATAACAGTGGGCTGTGCATCACCCAAGCTCCGAGGCCACCCCCGGCGATCTATGGATCTCCTCGCTTCTCGGGCCCGCGGTCGCTGCTCCCGTCCGCAAGTTCATCCATAACGCACTGAAGCTGCACGACCTGGATCGGCTGTACCTCGACGCGAACGGCGCGGCCCCCGCTGGAGGCGGCCTCAGCGACCGGATTCTGCGCGCGCTGGATATCGATGTATTCGTCGATCCGGGCGACGTCGCCAGGTTCCCCAAGAGCGGTCCGGTGCTAGTGGTCGCCAACCATCCGTCCGGTCTCCTGGACGGCCTTATGCTGGACTCCTTCCTCTCGCGCGTCCGTCCCGACGCTCGCATTCTCGCGAATGAGTTGGTTTGCAGCCTGCCGGAGGTGGCCAGCCGCTGCGTTCCAGTGGAGGTGTTGAAAGGCCACGCCCAACACGAGAATTCGCAATCGCTGCGGAAGGTCGTGCGTTACCTTCGCTCGGGCGGAGCGATCGCGATCTTCCCGGCAGGCGAGGTTTCCCATTGGAAGCACTCGGAGCTTCGCGTCACCGATCCCGAGTGGAGCGAAGCGGCCGCCCGAATCGTCCGCCTGACCGGCGCGACCGTAGTGCCCATTTACTTCCCCGCCTCCAACGGCATGGCGTTTCAGCTTGCGGGTTTCGTTCATCCGATGCTGCGGACCATGCGGCTTCCCGCCGAGCTGCTGAATAAGAGGGGCCAACGCTTCGAGATCCGGGTCGGCACGCCTTTCGCGGCGGCGACGCTGGAAGGCTTCGAGACGCTTCAGCACGCCACCGAGTATCTGCACTCGCGCACCTATCTGCTGGAGCACAGGCGCTCGCACGTCTCCGCCGCGGCCGCGCAACAGCCGCCGGTCCCGGCTCCGGCAATCATTCCGCCGGCGTGCGAACAGGTCCAGCGCGAGGCGGGACGGCTCGTGGCCTCGAAAGGAGCCGTTCTCGAAAGCGGAAAGTACTGCGTTCTACTAGCGGCCGGCTGGAACATGGACGCCCTTCTGACCGAAATCGGACGCACCCGCGAAACGACTTTCCATGCCGCCGGCGAGGGCACCGGTAATGACCTCGATCTCGACAGATTCGACCCCACCTATTCCCATCTGATCCTGTGGGATCAATCCTCGAGCCGCGTAGCCGGGGGGTACCGGCTCGCGTGGACGGCCGACATTCTGCCGTCCCGCGGAATCCAGGGACTTTATACGGATACGCTCTTCAGGTTCAAACCCGGCTTCTTCGAACGGCCCGGTCCGGCGGTCGAACTCGGCCGCTCCTATATCCGGCCCGAGTACCAACGGGAATTCCAGCCGCTGCTGCTGCTGTGGCAGGCCATCAGCCGGTGCGTTAGTGCCCGGCCGGAAGCCCCCGTCCTGTTCGGCGCAGTGAGCATCAGCGCCAAATACACGGATGCTTCCCGAGCCCTGATCGCCAGCTTCATCAGCCGGAATTGTTTCGACCGGAATCTGTCGGAACTCGTCCGGCCCCGTAAGCCCTTTCGGAGTGGCCGGATTCGCAAGGCCGACCTCGCCATCCTGCTCCGCCATTTCGCCGACCTGGACGACCTCACCGGCCCGATTCGCGACATCGAAGAAAACCGTGGCGGCGTGCCCGTTCTCATCCGGCAGTACCTGAGGCTCGGCGGCCAGATCGCCGCCTGGAATGTGGACGGCAAATTCTCGGGCGTCTTGGACGGTCTCGTCGTCGTGGACCTGCGCAAGACCGAGCCACGCCTCCTCGAAAAGTACATGGGCCGCGAATCGGCGCGGGAGTTTCTGGAGTTCCAGCTCAGCCCTGGGGCAGCGATTCGTTAGTCTCCAGGTAGGCCCGCCGGATGACTTCCTCGGCGATGTCCTTCAACTGGGTCCAATGCAGGCTGCTGCCTGGTTCGCTGTCCGACCCCGCCGCGAGGTTGGATCCTCCCCAGACGCGCGGAACACCTTCGGCCGCCTGGAACGCCTCCAGTAGCTCGGGAACCGGAAACACTTCATCATCGTAAGGCGACCCGCGAATAATGCTGTAGGTGTACCGGCCGGTCTCGCGCTTGCAGATCAGGCTGATCAGGTTCGTGTGCCCTTGTGCCGCCAGCACCAGGCGCGACGTCGGATCGCCTTTCTCGTCCGCGATGACAAAATTGTAGGGAGAAGAGTAGAGTATCTCCGGCTCAGCCGTGATCGGAGCGACCCCCGCCGTGCCTTCGATGAGCTGTTGCAGCCGGTCGCACACTTCCCGGATGGTGCGGCGGATCAGGTCCGCGTCTCCCTGGACTTTTCCGATCATCCGCTGCTTGCGGTACGGCTCGAAAACCCAGGTGAAATGGTTGCGGACCAACTCATCGAGATTGAACGGATACAGGCCGCCGCAGACGTCGATCTTGTTGTTGTACTGAATGATCCAGCGCAAGAGGGGGGATCCCTCCGCCCTTTCAAGCAGCTCATGGTACTCAAGCGCGAATGCGGCCAGGCAGACGTCCTGATCGGCGTTCCAGACCCAAACGTTCACCGGCTTGGCTTTCCTCAGCCACTTCTCCATAAGCCGCCCCTGGCGCACCGCAATGTAAGCCTGGAGGGCGGCGCTCATCGTCGCCTCGCGGACCACGCCGTAGTGATGGTCGAAGTGCGCGTGATGTCCGCGGTGGCCGGGGGTGTCGTCCATCACCTCGAGCCCGATGGAATACTCGGGCGCCTCCCGCACGAAATGGTCCCAGTCGCGAAAGCGTTGGGAAGGCACATGAACGGTGATGTTGTGGAATAGGTTCGCCATGTGCGCCACCGACGATTCTGAGCCCTCGGGAAGTCCGGAGTCAAATGCCCCCCACAATCGGTGTCGGTAAAAATAACAATATTCAGATTTACGCCGCCGCTGGTACTATTTCTTAGTAATAAATTTTGAATATCTGAAACTCCTGATATAGGGTCGATCCCGATACCTCCTATCGGGGGATGCTGGTGAGCGGCCGAGGCAAGAGGCTACGAGGCCAAGGGGTTGGCCGGCATCCAACCGCAAAAATGCCTGTCCCCCCCTACCGCGGAATGGGGCCGATGTGGGAGCCGGGTTGACGCTGCGGCATGCGCGTGGCGCCCTCTGCGCGCAAGACTTTCAGTGCTTCGATGGCATATGGCAGCAGATTATCCATCGAGCCCAGTTTCTGCCTGGCGGCTTGAAGGGAACCGAACTTCCGTTCCAAAGCCGTCGTCGCGAAGTCGGCTGAGGTCGCAAGCCGATCCCGGTCAGTGGCTTCCATCCACTCGGTCATCCTGGCTGAGTGGATGGAAGCCAGAGTACCATTCCTGATCGGTGCCGACAGCTTGCGCAGCTTCCCGCGATTCAGATCCGCATCCTGCCAGGGTGACGACTGCGGCGAGGAAGACGAAATCAATAATAGTGCAACTTGTTTCCCGCATGGCGCTTCACAGTTACCTGGCAACCCAGGTAACTGCTCGCCATCTTGGGTGTCGATATACATGGTGCTTCCACACCACGTTTTATCTCACGATTAGCTGCAGCCGCTGGTGCCGCCGCAGTTCTCGCATTTGTAGCAGGAACCGTTGCGCGTCATAATGCCGCCGCATTCCGAGCACAGCGGAGCGTCGCTGGCAATCTTCGCGAACGGCAGCTCCTGCTGAGGAACCGGCTCGGTCGGCCTCAACTTCTGCGCGTCCCCCGCTTCGTTGAGAGCATAATCCGGGCCGAGCCACTTCTCGCCCATCCACCGGAATATGTAGTCCATGATCGACTTCGCGTAAGGGACCTTCGGATTGCCGGTCCATCCGCTTGGCTCGAACCGGACGTGCGCGAATTTGTCGACGAAGAACTTCAGCGGCACGCCGTACTGCAAGGCGTAGCTGATCGCCGTGGCGAAGCTGTCCATCAGGCCCGAGATGGTCGAGCCTTCCTTCGCCATCGTGATGAAGATCTCGCCGGGCGTGTTGTCCTCGAACAGGCCCACCGTGATGTAACCCTCGTGGCCGCCGATGGAGAACTTGTGCGTAATAGCCTGGCGCTCGTCGGGCAGCTTGCGCCGGACCGGCCGGTACACAATCTTCTCGATAGTCGCGGGAACCGGCGTGGAGAAAGAACCAGCCGACAGCTTCGCCCCTTTCGAGGTGCCGGAGCTGAGCGGCTGAACCCGCTTCGATCCGTCACGATAAATAGCGACCGCTTTCAACCCCAGCCGCCACGCTTCCACGTAAGCGTCGAAGATCTCGTCCACCGTGCATTCTTCCGGCATGTTGATGGTCTTCGAGATCGCGCCCGAGACGAAGGGCTGCACCGCCGCCATCATCTTGACGTGGCCCATGTAGTGGATGCACCGCACCCCGTTCTGCGGCCGGAAACTGCAATCGAACACCGGCAGGTGCTCGTCCTTCAAGCCCGGAGCGCCTTCGATGGTGCCGGTGGAATCGATGTGCGACACGATCTTGTCCACCTGCTCGGGCGAATAGCCTAGCTTGATAAGCGCCTGCGGAACGGTGTTGTTGACGATCTTGATCACGCCGCCGCCTACCAGCTTCTTGTACTTCACCAGCGCCAGATCGGGTTCGATCCCCGTGGTGTCGCAGTCCATCATGAAACCGATAGTTCCGGTGGGCGCGATCACCGTGGTCTGCGAATTCCGGAAGCCGGCCTTCTTGCCCAGCTCGTAGGACTGCCGCCAGACCTCTTCCGCGGCGCGGAACACCGCGGCAGGCACGCGGCGGCTATCGATACGGCTGACCGCCTCGCCGTGCATCCGGATCACTTCGAGGAACGAGTTATGATTGCCTTCATAGCCCGGGCACGGACCCGTCGCGTCGGCCGAGATGCGGGCGCTGGTCAGGTACGCCTGACCGCTCATGATGGCGCTGATGGCGCCGGCCCAGTCCCGCCCATAATCGCTGTTGTAGGGGATGCCCATCGACATCAACAGCGCGCCCAGGTTCGCGAAGCCCAACCCGAGCGGCCGGAAGTCGTGCGAGTTTTGGGCGATCTTCTCGGTGGGATAGCTGGCGTTATCGACGATAATTTCCTGCGCTATGGTGACGGTGTCCACGGCATGCCGGAACGCCTCCACGTCGAACTGCCCGTCCGGTCCAACGAACTTCATCAGATTCAGCGAGGCCAGGTTGCAGGCCGAATCGTCGAGGAACATGTACTCCGAGCAGGGGTTCGAAGCGTTGATGCGGCCCGACGCCTTGGAAGTGTGCCAGCGGTTGACCGTGGTATCGAACTGCATGCCGGGATCGCCGCACTGCCAGGTCGCCTCCGCGATATCTTTCAGCAGCTCGCGAGCTTGGTACCGCTTCACCGGCTGATCGGTTACGCGCGACTTGGTCCACCAGTCGCGGTCCTCGATCACCGCCTGCATGAATTCGTCGGTGACGCGAATGCTGTTGTTCGCGTTCTGGAAGAAGATGCTGGAGTAGGCGTCGCCGTCGAGGGACGAATCGTACCCCGCGTCGATCAGCGTGTGGGCCTTCTTCTCCTCCTTGGCCTTGCACCAGATGAAGTTGTGGATGTCGGGGTGGTCGGCGTTGAGGATCACCATCTTCGCCGCGCGCCGGGTCTTGCCGCCGCTCTTGATGACGCCGGCGAACGCATCGAAGCCCTTCATGAAGCTGAGCGGACCAGACGCCCGGCCGCCGCCCGACAGGATGGCATCCTCCTCGCGGAGGCTCGACAGGTTCGAGCCGGTGCCCGAGCCCCACTTGAACAGCATGCCCTCGGTCTTCGCGAGTTCGAGAATCGACTCCAGCGAATCGTTGACGGCATTGATGAAGCAAGCCGAGCATTGCGGCTTCTGCTCAAAACCGGAGAGCTTCCGGATCGAGTCGCTGGCGGAATCGTGGTACCAGCCGTAACCGCGCTGTTCCTTCACGCCAACGTTGAACCACACCGGCGAGTTGAAGCACGCTTTCTGCGTCAGCATGATATGCGCCAGCTCGCTGCGGAAGTTTTCGGCGTCTTCCGGCGTCCGGAAATAGCGTTGGTCCCGGCCCCAGTCCGCGATGGTATCGACGACGCGATGTACCAGTTGAGCGACGCTCTGCTCGCGACCGGGCGATCCGAGCTTACCGTGGAAGTACTTCGACGCCACGATATTGGTTGCGGTCTGCGACCAGTCCGCCGGAATCTCGACATCGCGCTGTTCGAAGATCAGCGCTCCTTTGTCGTTTCCGATGGTGGCGGTCCGCAACTCCCAATGAATTTCGTCATAGGGCGTCTTGGCGGGGTCCAGCTTGGCGGTGAAATACCGCTGGAAGCTGACTCCGCGACGCTCTTCTATCGGTTTTGGCTTGAGGGTTATATCGTTAATTCTAGCGCTGAGATCGACGCCGATCTGTCCCATGCTGTTTTACTCCTGAATGGCCCGGCCTCGGAGCAGGCGTTTTAGTGGCTTTGGTAATCATGCCCCAATATCTTGTGGTCCGTCAAGAACTATATCTATATATTGTACATCGACTTACGAATTCCCGTGACGATTGGATGAAGGAGAGTTCATGGTTTTGAAACGAAACCGTCCCCTGAACGGGGGAACCCAGCCTGCAACCACCCGGCGGGAGGTGCGATCCGTGCAAGCTTTCAAGCGGACGTGAACGCTGGAAGACATGAGCTGCCGTTCCGAGTCTCAACCCTTCAACAAGGAACAGCCGCGCTAAGCGGATCGTCTGCGGTACTTCAATTTCAGGAACACCAGTCCGAATCCCAGGAATCCATAACAGAACGAAGCGGGTTCTGGAGTGTCGATGTGATAGGCCGCATATACAGTCATGTTAATTACAAACGAAGTTTCACCGGAGATCGTGAGTGTTGAATTGGGAATACCCCTCCCGTTAGGATCCGTAGTAGTTCCGAACATGACATCGTACGAGCCGAAGATTTGACTATCGGTGCCATTGTACGTCAAAGGAACCGAGCACCCACCTCCCTGACCGCACCAGTTTCCAAACCCCTCTGTTTGTTGCGGCGCATTTGGACTTGTAGCAAATATTCCGTTGATTAGCAGGAATCCATTTCCGAAGATTAGCTGATTCGTTACATCGTCGCTGGTAACAGCGACAACACCGTAATCGAGAATCGCGCCTTTAGGAAGCACGATCTTTGGAATGTCGACCACGAAGTTTCCAAAGGTGTCTGACGCCGTCAGCTCTCCTTCCCAACTGCCATCCGGTCCAAACGCCAAGGTGGCGGAGACTGGAAACGACGCTGACGTGTAATCGACGTTCACCGACGTAAGACCTGAGATCGTGCCAGCGTTGAGCGACACGACGAAAAACAGCAGGGCAAGTACAGCGATCTTATTTCTCATTGCACCTTCACTTTGATTCAAGACCTCCAGAGTATACGCCGCCTTTCAGATTATTGGAAGCTCTTTGACCGTCCCACGCTTTTCGGCAAAATCCAGTTCATTCGACGAGCGACGGTCGTTGCGACTTCTCAGGGATGCGTATTTGCTCAGGGTGGGAAGAACTGGGAGAGCTGTTGCCGCTGTTTTGCCGCTGTTCTGCCCCCCCCTTGCCGGCCTGCGCATTCCGATGATGTCGATCAGTCGTTCCGAAGTGATGGCGATCAGTGCGGAGCGAAGCGACGCAGGACTTTCTCAGTGTGAATCAGTGATCGACATCCGTCAAGAGTCTGACTGGTTTTCTTTGCTCCCGACTCC
>JANXRE010000199.1 GCA_025353165.1 Acidobacteriota bacterium
GTGGTCGGCCACAAGACGCATGCCAAAATGAGCCTGGTGTTGCGGCGCGAGCACGGCGCGCTCAAGCACTATGTGCATCTGTCCACCGGCAATTATCACGCCAGCACCGCCAAGCGCTATACCGACATCGGCCTGTTTACCACGGACAAGAAAATCTGCGTCGCAAGAGTGCGTGCGCCACGTTGAGATGAAACAGTTATTCCGATACAGGTCCTAAGAGACCAGAGAACGGGGGAGGGTATTTGAAAATGGGCGTAAACCTGAGATCGCTAATCGGCAAGTTGAATGATACGACGCGCAATGCTTTGGAGGCTGCCGCCGGGCTCTGCCTGTCGCGCACCCACTACGACGTCGAGATTGAGCACTATCTGATGAAGCTGCTGGATTCGGCGGACGGGGACTTCCCGATCATCCTGAAGCACTTCGGGGTGGACAAGTCCCGGCTTTCGACGGAACTGACGCGCAGCCTGGATAAGCTAAAGACCGGGAACGCGCGAAATCCGGCCCTGAGCCCGAAGGTGCGCAACATGCTGACCGAAGCCTGGACGCTGGGCTCCATCGACTACGGCGCGCCGAAGGTCCGGTCGGGCCATACGATTCTGGCGCTGGCCGTCGACGAGGATCTCGCCCGGCTGATGCGGGAAGCTAGCCGCGAGTTCCAGAAGGTCGAAGCCGACAGCCTGCGCAAGGATTTCGCGCAGATCGTGTCCCGGTCCAGCGAGGAAGCCGAGGCCGCTGTCGCCGAGGCGGAAACCGCCGCGCCTGGCGCGCCTCGCGGAGCGCTCGGCGGCAAGACGCCGAATCTGGATCAGTACACGGTGAACCTCACCGAGAACGCCAGGAACGGCAAGATCGATCCGGTGCTGGCGCGCGATTTCGAGATCCGCCAGGTGGTGGACATCCTGACGCGGCGCCGCCAGAACAACCCGATCCTGGTGGGCGAGGCGGGAGTCGGCAAGACCGCGGTGGTGGAGGGCTTTGCGCTGCGCATCGTGCAGGGCGACGTTCCGCCGGTGCTCAAGAACGTGCAGGTGCGGACGCTCGACCTGGCGCTGCTGCAGGCCGGCGCCGGCGTCAAGGGCGAATTCGAGAATCGCCTGAAGGCGCTGATCGCGGAAGTGAAGAAATCGCCCATCCCGATCATCCTGTTTATCGACGAGGCCCACACCATGATCGGCGCGGGCGGGCAGGCCGGACAGGGCGACGCGGCGAATATTCTGAAACCGGCGCTGGCGCGCGGCGAACTGCGAACGCTCGCCGCCACCACCTGGTCGGAGTACAAGAAGTATTTCGAGAAGGATCCCGCGCTGGCGCGCCGCTTCCAACTCGTCAAGGTCGAGGAGCCCAGCGAGGCGCAGTGCGAGCTGATGATGCGCGGCGTGGTTCCGATGCTCGAGAAGCACCACAACGTGCGCATTCTCGACGAAGGGCTGGCCGCCGCCGTGAAGCTGTCGCACCGGTATCTGGCGGACCGGCAGTTGCCCGACAAGGCGGTCAGCGTACTCGACACGACGTGCGCCCGCCTTTCGCTGGGGCAGAACTCTACTCCCGGACCGATCGAAGATGCCACCCGGCTTCTGGAGGATCTGGATTTGCAGCTCCGCATTCTCGAGCGGGAGACCGCGGTGGGCGCGGACCACTCCGAGCGGATCGGCAGCATCAATGAGAAGCGCGCGGCGACACAAGCCGGGCTGGATGAAATGATGGGGCGGTGGCAGAAGGAGAAGGACCTGGTGTCGCGCATTCGCGAAATCCGGTCGCAGTTGGAAACCGGGCACGCGGCGGCTGGCGCGGCTCCCACCGCGGAAGTTCACGCCCCGGCGGCGGACCCGGCGGCGTTGCGGGCGGAACTCGACACGCTGAATCGCGAGCTCGAAGCGCTGCAAGGCGAGAATCCGCTGATGCGGGTTTGCGTCGACGCCCAGATGGTGGGCGAGGTGATCTCCGGCTGGACCGGCATTCCGGTCGGGAAGATGATCAAGGACGAGATCGCGACCGTGCTGCACCTGGAAGGGCACCTGGGCGCACGGGTCATCGGACAGCCGCACGCCCTCGAACAGATCAGCCACCGCATCCGGACCGCGCGCGCCGCCCTCGACGATCCGCAGAAACCGGTTGGGACGTTCCTGCTGGTTGGGCCGAGCGGCGTCGGCAAGACCGAAACCGCGCTGGCGCTGTCCGACATGCTGTATGGCGGTGAGCACAACGTAATCACCATCAACATGTCGGAGTTCCAGGAGGCCCATACCGTCTCCACGCTGAAGGGTTCGCCTCCGGGATACGTGGGCTACGGCGAAGGCGGCGTGCTGACGGAAGCGGTGCGCCGGCGCCCGTACTCCGTGGTGCTGCTGGATGAGGTGGAGAAGGCGCACCCCGACGTCCTGGAGCTGTTCTTCCAGGTTTTCGACAAAGGTCGGATGGAGGACGGCGAAGGCCGCCAGATCGATTTCAAGAACACCATCATCATCCTGACCTCGAACGCCGGGACAGACACGCTGATGAAGCTGTGCGCCGACCCCGAAACCATGCCCGGCGCGATGGGTCTGGTGAATGCGCTCAAACCCGAGTTAAACAAAATCTTCAAGCCCGCGTTCCTGGGACGCCTGGTGATCATCCCGTACTTCCCCATCCGGGACGAGAATCTGAAGAAGATAATCGTGCTCAAGCTGGCGAAGATTCAGCGGCGTCTGAAGGAATCCCACCGCATCGATTTGACCTACGACCCCGTGTTGGTGGAAGAGGTCGCCAAGCGCTGCACCGAGGTGGAGAGCGGCGCGCGCAACGTGGACAACATTCTCACCAACACGCTGCTGCCCGATATCTCGCGCCAGTTGCTGGGCCGGATGGTGGAAGGGCTCAAGCCCGAATCCATCCGCGTGGGCATTGGGGAGGACGGCTCTTTCACCTACGCGTAATGCCCGGTGGAAAGGGAGTAAGATCGCACAGGAGGGGAAAGCACTTTGGCTCGGACTCAAATCGACCGGCCGTTCCGGCTGAAGTCCACGCTCGGCGACGACGCCCTTCTGCTGGACAGCTTCCAGGGGGACGAGCGAATCTCCACGCCCTACCAGTATTTGCTGCGGGTGCTCGCCGACAGTCCGGACATCGACATGAAGGGGCTTCTGAAGAAGCCGCTCGTGTTGACCATCGTTCAGAACGACAGTTCCGAGCGTCACATTCACGGCAACATCAGCCGCATGAGGCTGCTCGGCGAAGGCGAGGACGGAGCGGCGGCATACGAGATCGAGATGGTTCCCTGGTTCTGGTTCCTCCACCTGTTCTCGGATTGCCGCATCTTCCAGAACAAGAGCGTGATCGACATCGTGCAGCAGGTTTTCCAGGACCGGGGCTTCACGGATTTCAAGGTGAACACGCAGGCCACCTACCCGCAACTGGAGTACTGCGTCCAGTACCGCGAAACGGACTTCAACTTCGTCTCCCGGCTGCTCGAACAGGAAGGGATCTTCTATTACTTCGAGCAGACTCAGGACAAGGTCACGATGGTCCTGACCGACTACCAGGAGAGCCTGGCCACGTGCGCCCACGAAGCCGAAGTGCGTTTCACGCCGTCGATGGGCGGGGTCCTCGAGAACGACACGATTCACGTCCTGGAGGAGGAGGCTCACGTTCACACCGGCAAAGCGTCGCTCCGGGACTACGATTTCGAAAAGCCCGCAACCGACCTCTCGGCGACGCTGAGTGCCGCCGACACCGAGACCGAGGGCGAGTTTTACGACTACCCCGGCAAGTACATCACCAAGGACGACGGCGACCGGTACGCGCGAATTCGATTGGAAGAGCACGAAGTGCGGCTGGTTAAGGTGGACGCCTCGTCGAACTGCAAGGGCCTCGAGTGCGGCTACAAGTTCACCCTGCAGGACCATTTCCGGGAGGAGGCCAACACCGAGTACCTCATTTCCGCGCTTTCGCAATTGGGGCAGAACCCCAGCTACCGGGCCAACTCCGACCTGAGCGCCTTTACCTATTCCAACCGTTTTGAAGCGGTGCCCTCGTCGACTCCCTTCCGCCCGCCGCGCTCGGCGAGAAAGCCGGTGATCCGCGGAGTCCAGACCGCGGTGGTGGTCGGCAAGTCGGGTGAGGAGATCTGGACCGATCAGTACGGCCGCGTCAAGGTGCAGTTCTTTTGGGACCGCCAGGGATCGGACGACGAGAACAGCTCCTGCTGGATTCGCGTGTCGCACGCCTCGGCCGGAAAGCAGTGGGGCGCCATCTACACCCCGCGCATCGGCCAGGAGGTGATCGTCAGCTTCATCGAGGGCGACCCCGACCGGCCCATCATCACCGGCCGGGTTTATAACGCCGACCAGATGCCGCCCTACACGCTGCCCGACGAGCAGACCAAGAGCACGCTCAAGTCGATGAGCTCGAAAGGCCAGGACGGCTTCAACGAACTCCGCTTCGAGGACAAGAAAGGGAGCGAGCAGATCTTCCTGCATGGCGAGAAGGACCAGGACATCCAGATCAAGAACGATCGCAAGGAGTCGATCGGCAACGACCGGCACCTGACGGTCGCCAAGAAGAAGTACGAAAAGATCGGAGAGGACGAGCACAGTCACGTCGTGGGCAACCGCCTGGAGAAGATCGAGGGCAATCACAACCTCAAGATCACGGGCGACCAGGGGATCAAGATCGGCGGCAACCATTCTCTCGATGTCACGGGCAACGTGACCGAGACCGTCACCGGCAATCAGAGCACCGCCGTTACGCAGAACGTATACATCAAGGGCATGCAGGTGGTCATCGAGGCCGAGGTCGGCCTGACGATCAAGATGGGCCCAAATTTCATCACCCTGGACCCCTCGGGCATCTCGATCAGCGGCGTGCCGCTGGTCAACATCAACAGCGGGGGTTCCGCATTGTCGGGCTCGCCCGGGTCGCCGGTTACGATGACCGATCCGACCGATCCCACGGCCGCGGACGACGCCCAGCCGGGAGGCACCACCTCCCCTCCCAGCAGTAACCCTGTAACCCCGGCCAATATATCGCTGTCGACCATCTCTCCGGCGCAAACCACCCCTCCGGAAGCCGACGAGCCGGACCGTCCCGCGCCGGCGCCTTCGGCGGGCCCAAGCGGCAGTCCCTCACAAGCGGAGGTGGCGACATTCCCTAAGGACGTCGACGCCGTTGCGTTGGCCGGCGCGATGAAGAGCGCGTCCCAGGAAGGAGTTCCCTTCTGCGAGGAGTGCCAGAAGGCGGCGCAGCAGCAAGGCGCCGGAGGGACGACGTAATGCCGTCTGCGAATCGCGGCCGGATCATCGAGACGCTGTGGCCCGAGGGGCTGCCCTCGCGAGTGAACGTATGGATGATTCTAGATGCCGCCCGCGACGAACGGATTTACGGCGCCGTCGATCGGACCTACCAGGACAAGTGCTGCCTGTACGCCGGCGACCTCCCCTGGCAGCTGCAAATGGTCGCGCCGTACCTCGTGCAACTCGACAAAGAGGACCGGTTCACGCGCTATTTCATCGATAACGGTTGGGGCAACAGTTGGGGCGTGTTTTTCCGGAGCGAGACCACCATGAAGAATCTCCGCCACCACCTGCGGGGGTTCCTGCGGGTGCGCGACGAGGCGGGCCGGCGGCTGATTTTCCGCTATTACGATCCGCGCGTTCTCCGCGTCTACTTGCCAAGCTGCAACAAGGAGGAACTGCGGGCCATATTCGGTCCGATCGATCAGTTCCTGTTGGAAGGTGAAGATCCGGCGGTTGCGCTGAACTACGGTTTCGACGGCCAGGCACTGCGCGAGAGCAAGCTCCGGCTCTCAAGTTAAAGAAGAACGCGTTTCCGCGCCATCCCAATAGCCCGACGTCCAGATAGCCTTCGCCAGGACAGAGGGTCTGCTCGTAGAACGGGATCGCGGGAGGACCAAAACTGATAGAGAGCCCGACTTGCGCGAACGATGCCGCGGGAACCAACAGCAGGCACAGTCCAAGAAACAGGTAACGAACAAGCGAAGTTATGTATTGTCGGTCTCTTCCACGACCGAATACCTATAGCTGTCACCGGTGCGTGCCACAGAAGTTGCTGCAACGTATTTCATCTTTGTCACCTCTTCTGCCGGAGGCAACCCCGCGGCTCGATGGCTCCCCCACGAACCGCACCAACTGCGGGTAGCGGCCAACTTGCGGATAATTCCCGGCTGTAACCGTGAACTTCCGCGATGCAACCCAATACAGACAGTACGACGACATCTCGCGGGCGACGTGACGGCAGGCGGTCAAATTGACCAGCTGTAGTCAACTCTCGGAGGACGAAGTGTATTCTCCCATGCTGAATTCGTGCCACCACATGAGCTGGAATCGGGGCTTTGCTTTGGATCGACTCGTGCAGGGTAAATGTGTACGGCAAGGGCGGATCCAGAGACCGCCATGTCCCGCGGATGCCAAGCCATGCCGTAAGCGGCAGCGTTGCCGTTTCGCCGGTAGCCGTTCGTCCGAACGGCCCGTTATTGTGGCGGCGAAAGCCGGTAAGGTGGGCCCAGACGTGAAAACAGACTCCCGCGTTCGAAATATCGCTTTTCTGGGGACCTACGTGCCGCGCAAATGCGGCATTGCAACGTTCACATCCGATCTGCTTGGCGCTGTGGCAGCCCGGCGTCCCCAAAGCAACTGCTTCGCGATCCCAGTCAATGACATCGATGGGTGCTATCCGTATGCAGATGCTGTCCGCTTCCAGATTGAGGAGCAGAATTTGAGTTCCTACCGGCGAGCCGCCGAGTTCCTCAACTCAAGCGACGTCGATATTGTCTCCGTGCAGCACGAGTTCGGAATATTCGGGGGACTGGCCGGCAGCCATTTATTGGCGCTGCTGAGCGAATTGAGGGCGCCGGTCGTCACCACTCTTCACACCGTTCTGCTCAAGCCCAACGCCGACCAGCGGCGCGTGATGCACGAATTGATCGCCCGCTCAACCCGGCTGGCCGTCATGACCGAGCGCGGTCGAACGATCCTGCAAGACGTTTACCAGGCGCAACCGGCCAAGATCGATCTCATCCCGCATGGTATTCCCGACGTGCCATTCGCCGCCCCGGATTCTTACAAGGATCAATTTGGCGTGGGCGGAAAGATGGTGTTGCTGACGTTTGGGCTGCTTTCGCCGAACAAGGGGATTGAGAACGTCATCAACGCTCTTCCGGAAATCCTGGCGGAGTTCCCCAACGTCGTTTATATCGTGTTGGGCGCGACGCACCCCCACGAGTTAATCGCGCGCGGCGAAGCCTACCGGCTCCATCTCGAGACCCTCGTCAAGAAACACCAAGTCGAAGCCAACGTCATCTTTCATAATCGCTTTGTCGAACTCGAGGAACTGATCCCGTTTATTGGCGCAGCAGACCTTTACATAACACCTTATCTCGATGAAGGTCAGATAACCTCCGGAACATTGGCTTATGCCTTTGGTTCGGGCAAGGCCGTGATCTCGACGCCTTACTGGCACGCTGCCGAATTGTTGAGGAACAATCGTGGTGTGCTGGTTCCGTTTGGAGACCCGGCAGCGATCGCCCGCGAAGCGACCGGATTGCTCCGCGATGAACCGCGCCGGAACGCGATGTGCGCGGAGGCCCACAAATTGGGCCGCGAAATGGTTTGGAGCAGCACCGCGCGGCTCTATATGCGTTCTTTCGAACTGGCGCGGCGGCAAGGGGCGGCGGCGCCCAGGAAATCGATTGCCGCGAGAGCTTCCGTTTACCGGCCGTATGAATCTCCCGGGCTAAACCTCCAGCACCTCCGGCAGATGACCGATTGAACTGGCACTTTTCAGTAGGCCGTTGACGACTACATCGGATGGAGTGTGCCGCAGGTCAGATACTACCGCACGTTGCTACCGCCAATTTCATTTCCCTGCGGCTTTTTGATTGCCCAAGACATGTATATCGCTGTAAGCGGAACTTCGGGCAGCCGCGCGAAATACAAGTCGCACTCGGTGGGCTCAACCATCGTGATCAAGCCGAACAGCGTCACGGCAATGCGCAACGGCATCACGCAAACGGCGGCTCAGTAGGCGTCTAATCGGAAGGAGGAACATCCGATGAAATTTAACAGTGACATGCTAATCCGTTCTGCCATGGTGGCCGCCATCGGCGGTGTGATGCTTGCGCAAACGCCTGCCGTCATCAATGTTGCCGATCACCGGCCGATGGCAGGTGCGCTGGACGCAATCGAACAAGCGTTCGGGTTGGCCATAAACTACGAGGATGTGCCGCATGAAAATTCAGCCGATCTGGAGGATGTGTCGACGCCGCAGCAACGAGCAGCGCAACCAGGCTACCGACTTATGGTCCCTCGAAAAGGGACCCTCTCGATTACGCTCACGGGAGTAACCTCCCAGTCTGACCTGTGGGTGGGCGTAAACGGGCTCGTGAACAATCATCGGACGAACAAACTGCCGGGTGACTTCACAATCGAGCAAGCTAACGGCATGCTGTATGTGATTCCGTCTAAAGAAGTTGACCAAGGCCGGATCTACTCAGGCCGTGACATCGCCGATGGCGGTCCCGGTCACGATACCGTACGCCGAACGCAGGGCGATCGATACCGTCGCAGCGGTATTGGAGGCCGTGAATAGAGCAACGGGCGCAACAATCGAAGTGGGTGCGCTCCCCTTCGCCCCAACGACAGTGGTGGGCTTTTCCGCGAATGGCGAACCCGCGCGCGACGTGCTGGCCGCATTTTTTGCAAAGCTCACCAATCGACCAGTCTCTTATAGACTGCTGTTCGACCCGACGCTTAGGTCATACATGCTCAATATACAAGCCATCCGTCAGGCGGTTCTGCCAGTTGCCCTGAGGACGACGACTGACGCCCCACCAGCCGAGAATCCGTTCTTCGTAAAATCGAAGTAACTTCGGTTCTAGCGCTCGGCTCGATCCTTTTTGTCGGGCCGGGCGCAACCGCGCGACGGGCGACTGACATCCGCTGGCCTACCTTTCGCGGCGTTGTTCTGCCGTCTTGAACGGGCACAACCCGCGCCCACAGCACTTTCGCACTCCCCGAAATTTCTCTAGGAATGGCTGGAAGCTGATTGCTGACCGCTGATGGCTACAGCGGTAGCGTCTTCAGGTACGCCCGGAAATCTTTGCCTAGATCCTGGCGTTTCAGCGCGTATTCGACCGTCGCCATCAGAAATCCGAGCTTGTCGCCGGCGTCATACCGCGTGCCTTCGAACTTGTAGCCGTATACCGGCCGGCTGCGGAGCAGGTACTTCAGGGCATCGGTGAGTTGGATCTCCCCGCCGCTACCGGCCGGAGTGGACTCGATCGCGTGGAAGATCTCGGGAGTCAACACGTACCGTCCGATGATGGCAAGATTCGAAGGGGCGTCGGCGGGCTTGGGTTTTTCCACCATGTTGCGGACACGGAACAGCCGGTCGCGGCCGCCGTTGTGCGAGATCGGCTCGGCATCCACGACACCGTAGGCCGAGATCGCATCCCCGGGGACCTCCATCAGCGCGACGACGGATGCGCCGTAGAACTCGTAGACGTCCAGCAATTGCCGCAAGCACGGAACTTCGGAATCGATGACGTCGTCCGAGAGAACGACGGCGAACGGCTCCGAACCGACGATGTCTTTCGCGCGGGCCACCGCGTGTCCCAGCCCCAGCGCTTCCTTCTGCCGCACGTACGACACGTCGATCATGTCGGAGACGTCGCGGACGATCTTCAGCAGATCTTTCTTCTTGCGCGTCTCCAGGTTGTGCTCCAGCTCGAAGCTCACGTCGAAGTGATCCTCGATCGCGCTCTTGCCCCGCCCCGTCACGATGATGATGTTGGAAATACCGGAGTTGATCGCCTCCTCGACGCCGTACTGAATGAGAGGCTTGTCGACCAGCGGCAGCATCTCCTTCGGCATCGCCTTCGTGGCCGGGAGAAATCGCGTGCCTAACCCGGCAGCCGGGAAGACCGCCTTACGCACCTTTGGAATCATCCGCGCACCTTGAGCATCCAAACCCATTTGCAAAAGCCTTTCCGAGCGTAGCAGACACCGCTTGCTGACGCGCGCGGCTGGGTAGAATCGCTCTGTTACCGAGCTGCGACCGTGAGGGAGCGGTCAGGCGAGCAGGTTGCGGAATTTTGGAGAAGCGTATCCGGGAAAGACGGCCGCCAAATTCGGGTTGCCGAGGTGTCGTGTAACGACCTCGCCCAGCACGTCGCGAAAGTCGGTGGTGAGATCGAGGTCTCGGCTTTCGTAAAGCCGCTCGGTAGCCAGTCCCGGCCAATCGCCGTACACTTTGCCGCCCTTCACCGGACCGCCAAGCGCAAACATAACGTTGGCATGTCCGTGGTCGGTGCCGCGCGTGCCGTTCTCTTTCGCCGTCCGTCCGAACTCCGACATGGTGACGAGAACCACGTCTTCGATGCGATCGCCGAGATCCTCGTGGAAAGCGGCCAGCCCTTGGGCAAACTCCCGCAGCAGATTGGCGAGCTGGCCCTGCGACGGCTGCTGCCCTACCTCATTGACATGCGTGTCCCAGCCGCCCATGTCGGCAAAGGCGACCTCCAGTCCCACTTTGGCCTTGATGAGGCGCGCGATCTGCTGCAGGCTCTGTCCGAAGCGTCCGTTCGGATAGCGGGCGCCGGGCGTGTACGGCTGCTTTTGTATGGACTGAATCAATCTCACGGCCTCGAACGTCTCGCGTGCGGTTCCGGCCAGCGCTGCGTCGCCGGCGCTTTGGTACATGCTTTCGAAGGTCGCCGCGCCGCGAGAGTCCCGAACCTGGAACTCACCGAGGCTGCTGATGGCCACGGCATCATTCCGGCCTCGGAGCGAGCGCGGCAGCGACGGCTCGAGGCTGACGGCGCGCACCGGCGATTTCGGGCCGGCGATGGGCGGCAGCGCGCGGTTCATCCATCCGTCGGCAGTGGCTTTGCGGCCGGGGGTGCCGCTCTCCATGTAATCCTGCGCATCGAAATGCGAGCGTGTGGGGTCCGGCGAGCCGGCGGCGTCGACAATCGCCAGGCGGCCCGCGTCAAATAGCGGCTTCAGCGGCGCGAGCGAGGGGTGCAGGCCGAAGAATCCATCGAGATCCACCGCCGAATCCGGGGAACCATCGGGCTGGGGGATCGCTATCGTTGGGCGCAGCCGGTAATAATTCGCGTCGCCGAAAGGGACCACCATGTTCAGTCCGTCCACCGCGCCGCGCTGGAAGATTGCGACCAGCACCTTCTTTCGCGGATTCGGGGCATCCTTCGCGTAGAGCGCGCGCGCCAGCCAGGCGGGAGCCGCGCCCGCGCCGAACGCGGCGAGCGCCGAGCTTTTCAGGAAGAATCTGCGCGACGTCATTCCGTTACTCCTTATCGCCTCTGAAAGTCCGGGGATCCCAGGACCAGACCGGCCGCGAGGGCTGGGGTTGCCGGCGAGGACTTCTCGAGCGCGGCCGTGGTTTCCGGCGTGAGGTCATGGAAAAGAACGGCACGTGCAATTCCGCCGATATCCGCCGAGCTCCCGAACCGGGCCAGGTCGACTTTGACGCCCGGCACTTTGTTCTGCGCCAGCGCAATCGCGAAATTCATGCGCGCCAGCAGCGACGCCGAGTTGACCCATTCGGCATTCAGCGTCGAGTAGCCGGTGGGCTCCAGTTTCCGGTACAAGGGCTGGCCGAGATCCGAGAGCACCTTCGCCAGTCCGATCGTGTTCTCCACGTGGGCATCCAGCGCCCGCAGCGAACTTACGGCCATTTCGAACGGGGTCTTCATTTTCGCGCAGTATGCGCCCTGAGACCAGAATTCTTTGGAATCGAGCATCGCTTTCAGGACGGACCGGATGTCGCCATCGGTCTTGCGGAACTTATCCGCCATACGGTCGATGAGCTGCGGTGGAGGATTGTCGGCGACGAAGCGGCGCGCGAGGCTGGCCGCGATGAATCGCGCAGTGGACGGATGATGCGCCAGTATGTCGAGCACCTTCTCGCCGTCCTCCATGCCGCCACCGGCCGGAATGACGTTGCCGAGGACGATCTTCTCGCCCTTGTCGTGGACCTTGCCGTTAAACTCGAAGCCGCCGCCCTTCTGCGGGGTTTTGATGGTCCAGCCCGTGAAGCAGCGCGCGACTTCAACGATGTCTTTTTGCGTGTATCCGCCGTCGACGCCCATGGTGTGGAGTTCGAGCAACTCGCGGGCGTAGTTCTCGTTTAATCCACGACGGGCCTGTTTCGGACGTTTCGGAAGCGGTGGATTCGATGCGACAGACTGCCAGTTGTCGAGGTAGAACAGCATGGCCGGGCTCTTCGCGGTGGACTCCAGCAGGTCGCGGAATTTTCCGAGCACGTGCGGCCGGATCGACTCGCGCTCATACGTGGGAACCAGAATACGGTCCGCGCCCTTGTCCAGGAAAACGTTGAAGTGGTTGTACCAGAAATCCGCGAGGACTTCCTCCAGTTGACGGTTGCCGTATACGGCGCGCAGCAGTTTGCCGGAATTCAGATCGTACGAGACCACCTGCTGCGGCGCGTTGTCCAGCAGCATCTGACGGCCAACCTCCTCCGACGCCGACGCGATCAGGTTCGGGCGCACCCGCCGGGGCGCGGCGATCGGATCCGCGTCATCTTTCCTGGCCTTGTAGCGGGCGACCATCCGCTGGACGCCGGGATCGTCGGGCATGGGCTGGCGGCCCGTCGCAATCGCCTGGATCATCGCCGGCGTGGGGTAGTGCCGCGCCGCTTCGGCCGGTGGCATCGAGAGCGAATCGAAGGCGCGGAGCCGGGCCTCGAGTGCGGGGTTTTCGCGAATCCCGCTGGGGTGCAACTGCCGGTCGACCCACTTCTTCCGGCCGATGCGCTGGACCTCCCGCACGTCGCCCGGACGCGGCCCGAAGGTCAGCCGGTTCAGCGCCTGAACGACCTGCTGGTCCTTCGACAGGCGGATTTGAAACGGCGATTGGGAGTTCTTGGCGGCCGCCGCCGGAAGAACGCCGAAGGCCAGCACGACCAGGGTTCCCACGATCTTGCGCATCCAATTGCCCTCTGCGTATGTAAACGCGCTCCAAGCCTGTCAGGTTGACAATGAAGCTATTTGCCTTCGATCAGGGTCTCGTAGCTGCGAATAAAGAACCCGTCCGTCATTCCGGCAATGTAATCGCAAACCGCCCGGTGCGGCGGCATGCCTTCCGTCTCCTCGCGGTAGGAATCCGGCATCGCGTCCGGGCGGCGCATCAGGTACTCGAACAGTTCCGCGATCTTACGAGTCCAGCCGGAACGCTCCTCCATGACCATATCGGACTGGTACACGAGCCGGCGCAAAACCACCTTCAACGCTTTCGTAGTCCAGCCGGTCCGCTCCGAGAAACGGACGATCCGCCCGGGCGCGAGGCGGACGTCGTCGCAGCATTGGACGCCCAACGATCGCGCGTTTTCGGACGTACCCTCGATCAGACCCGACACCAGGTGATTCACCAGGTGGCGGACGATTTCGTGGATCCGAATCCTCTCCGGCGCACCCGGGAAATGACCCTCGGCCTCCTCGTAGAGCGCGTCGAATTCGGGCACCGCCTCGCGAAGATCGCCGGCGCTCAGAAGACCCGCCGAGTAGGCGTCATCCAGGTCGGCCGTGTTGTACGCAATCTCGTCGCATAGGTCGATCAACTGCGCCTCGAGCGGGGGACGCTGGCCCGGCAAATACTCGTCGGCCTCGGGCGCTTCGCCGGGCGCGTAGTCGCGGGAATGCTTGACGATGCCCTCCCGCACCTCGAAAGTGAGATTCAATCCCGGGAACCTCGCGTACTTGCTTTCGAACAACTCCACGATGCGGAGGGCGTGCAGATTGTGATTGAAGCGCTCGCCGTAGCCCTGCAGGATGCGGTCGAGTTCGTCCTCGCCCGCGTGGGCGAAGGGCGGATGCCCGATGTCGTGGACCAGCGCCAGAGCCTCGGTTAGGCTCTCGTTCAGTCCCAGGACAGACGCCACCGTGCGCGCGATCTGCGCGACTTCGATGGTGTGGGTGAGGCGGTTGCGAAAATGATCGGAGAGGCCGGCAGGGAACACCTGCGTCTTGTTCTCGAGGCGGCGGAAGGCTCGCGAGTGAATGACGCGGTCGCGGTCCCGCTGAAAATCGTTGCGATACGGGTGCCGGGGTTCCGGATACCGCCGTCCCCGCGACCGCTCGGCGGGAAATCGCAGGCTCGCCAGCATTCGGGCTCCGCTACTTCTGCGGAATTTCGGCGAGCGTCGAGAGCGCGATCTTGCTGATGGCGCTGCGTTCGCCGCGCAACGGTTCGAGAAGCTTACGCGCTTCCTTCGGATTGTACGGAAGCAGGTATCGGGCCAGCGCGATGGTCGCCTGTTCCTTCGACACGAAGACGGTCGGCTTGTCGATGACGGAGCGAAGCAGTTTCTCGCCGTCGGCCTGCTTGCTCTCGCTGCCATAAATGGTCGCCAGCGAAAGCTTGGCCATGGACGAATAGTTCTGGTCGCCGCTGTCCACGACGGACTTGAAGTGCTTCTCGGCCGCGGCGAGGTTTCCCTTGTCGGCGCTGTACGTGCCGAGGTAGTAGTGAGCGACCGCGCTCTGCGCCGTTCCGTCGTACTCTGTCGCCACGCCGGTCAGGGCCTTGACCAGCGCCTTATCCTTTTCATCCTGAGTCGGGAAGGAAAGCATCCCCTCGGGGGCCGGGCCGACGGACCCATCCTGGACGTGAAGAGCGGCCTTGAGCGCGTCTTCGCGCACGCCCGTGCGGTACTGCAGGAACACGTAAGCGGCCACGGCGATCAGAATCACGACGGCGGCGATGGTCCCGTACCGGGCCACTTGCTTCCGGTGCACGGAAACGTACTCGACGCTGAGGCCCACGTCTTGGGCGAACTTGTCTGTCTTGAGTTCTTTACGAGTGAACTTATCCACTTTCTACCTCAGGGGAAAAATGATAGCAGAATGACCATGGTAGCACGCGATACGTACGGGTTCGCCTAGCATTTTATTTGAAGGGGGCCGAGGGCTGGTGTTGTTTGCCGCCGAGAACCGTAGCGAGGAGAGCCGGGCCACGGCGTGCCTACACCAACGAGTTGAAAGGAGGCTGGACATTTTCAGTCCTACATTCGATCTAACAGGTTATTCACGTCTGCTTGAACGTTTTTACGCGTACTGGGCGCCGATTGAAAGCGAGCTCTCCAGAATCGTAGAACTGCGCGATCCGAGCCTAGCGGTTGGGTCGCGGCTAAAGGCACATCTTCTGGAAGCTGATTTGCGAGTATTTGGCGTAGACCCCATATTAATTGTTCGTTGTAAGAAGCTACCCAACATTAAAACTTTCGCCAACGCCATGGGATGCTTGTATGTACTCGAGGGGTCTACTTTGGGATCGCAGTTCATCGCTAGGCACCTCCTAGTGCGCATTCCGATGATGTCGATCAGTCGTTCCGAAGTGATGGCGATCAGTGCGGAGCGAAGCGACGCAGGACTTTCTCAGTGTGAATCAGTGATCGACATCCGTCAAGAGTCTGACTGGTTTTCTTTGCTCCCGACTCC
>JANXRE010000051.1 GCA_025353165.1 Acidobacteriota bacterium
CAGGAACGCCCGGATCTGCTCCAGTCCCATCGGCCTTTCCTGTTCCATGCTGATGATCAACCCCCAGCATGCCCGCCCCCGGTCCCTTCAGGCTCATCTTGTGTTGGAAACGCATGTCCGCTTCAGGCTCATCTTGTATTAGACAAACTAAAAGTACCAGCGGAGCAGGTTTGGTGGTACACTCACGTATCCGGAAAAGCTTGAAACTGGAGACTACTGGGGGAGAGGTCGTCTGGGTGTGTGCTCCTACTGGGATCTTCTAAACAACCAAATCTGAAGCTTACATTAAGGAATCCAATGCGATCTCGAATAGCTGACTTGAACTGTGTGTTTGCGCTGCTGCTCGTTGCTCTGACAGCGCCTCTGGCATTAGCCATTCCCGTTGCGAATCTGTATTTGACGCCCGTTACCGCCACTCACGCGGCAGTAGGCGCACCTATGCAGTACCAAATCGTTGTTATGAACGGGAGCGGGGTTGCCGACAAAGCAATGACTCTGACGGTGAATCTAACTGCCCCAGATTCAACCGTTTACACCGTTTTTACGAAACAGATCAGTATCCTGGCGCCGGGGGCGAATATCAATACCACCTACACGCTGACCACGAGCACCTACAGCAACCTAACAGGAAACTTCTCGCTGTCCGCCAAGCTTACGAACACGAGTGGAACTATCCTTTCGTCAGGCACCTTGCCGATGACAGTAAGCCCGGTGCCGGCCAGCAATGTAGCCGTGAGCGTGGGCGGCGCGGGTCCTGTGACGGATCTCCTAGGCGCTTCGACGGACTTTTCGATTGTCATGATGAACTTCACCGGCGCGCCGTTGACGCTGACAACTAATACGAGTCTCACGCGTCCCGATGGCACGACAGTGGCTCTAATTTACGGCACTGCGACGAGCGTGCCTGCGGGCGCGTTTAACATCGGCAAGGCCCTCGCATTCACGACCGCGGATTTCGACGCCCAGAGCGGCAACTTTACGATAACGGCGACCTCGGTGGACAGCGGTAACAACGTGCTGGCGACCGATAGCTACACGTTCACCCGCAATCCGATTCCGGCGGCGATGTATGTACCGAGCTTCACGGAGTCGGCGGCCGCCGCGGGCGTCAACATGCCCCGGATGATGAACATGAGCGCCATGAGCATGTGCAATATGGGCACGGGCGGCGACTACATGATGGGTGGATCGGGCGCAGCCGTGGCGGATTTCAACGGAGACGGATTCGATGACATCTACATGATCGACATGATGGGCATGGGCCATCTGTTCCAGAACATGGGGAACGGGATGTTCGAGGATATGGCGATGATGGCCGGCATTCCGATGATGATGGGCCAAAGCGCCGCGATCTTCGCTGACATCGACAACGATGGCCGGCCGGATTTGCTGGTCCTGAACAACGCGGACCCCATGATGGGCATGGGCATGATGATGCAAATGAACCTGTACCACAATAACGGCCCGGATGCGATGGGTATGGTGACGTTCACCGACATCACGGAAACCTCGGGGCTGCCAATGATGAACATGCAGAACCTCCAGGGCGCGACGTTCGGCGATTACGACGGTGACGGATTCCCAGACCTGTACATCGCGGCACACGTGGATTGCATGGGCATGGATTCGCAGAGTCACCTTTACCACAACAACGGCAACAACACCTTCAGCGATGTGAGCTATTTGATGGATACCGCGACGCTGAGCCGGCGCGGCCTGGCCGCGATGTTCGTGGACTACAATGGCGACGGCCGCGTCGACCTGTTGGTCGGCAACGATGTCGGCAGGAAATACGGCGCCAACGTCCTGTGGCGCAACGATGGCCCCGGAGGCCCTGGATGGATCTTTACCGATGTTTCGGCCGCCAGCGGTGCAGGCATCCAGCTCGCGTCGATGGGCTTGACTGCTGGCGACTACACGAACACCGGCAACATCGCCCTGTTCACGACAAACGTCGGCGGCAACTACATGCTCGGCTACTCGCCGGCGACCGGTACTTTCGCCCAGGTGCAGGATGATGGTTACGGCCATGCGCAAATAGCTCACAGCAGGGTCCCTTATACTGCCAAAGGGAAGACCGGTCTGAGCACATCGGAATTTATGTGGGGGGCCGGGTTCCAGGATTTCAACAACGATGGATGGGTGGATCTGTTCGAAGCCGCCGGTGGGTACACGGGCTCGCCGAGTTACCCCAGCGCGTTATTCATGAACCGCGGAAACGGTACGTTTTTGAGCGTTAGCACGTTGGCCGGGATCACCGGTTTCGCCGATATGATGCCCACGGCGGTTTTCGGCGATTTCAATAACGATGGGTTCATGGATGCATTTGTCGCGGGCACCGGTGGGTCTGCGCCGGCCCTCTACATCAATAACGCCCGTTCGAACGGCAACCCGTACAACTGGCTCGAGATCAAGCTCGTCGGCGGTTGCACCCCCGCCGGAGGCTGCGCGGGGATATACAGTAACCGCGACGGGATCGGCGCCAGAATCGTGCTCAACGCGAACGGCATGAACCAGACGCGTTGGGTGATCGATGGCGGCACCTTCCAGGGCGCTGGTACGATTAAGCAGCATTTCGGGTTAAGCACGGCGACCACCGCGAATACCCTGACCGTCTACTGGCCCAGCGGCAAGGTTCAGACCTTGACTAACGTTGCGGCTAACCAGATGCTTGTCATTCAAGAGCCATAGCACAGAGGACCCACAAGCGGAGCGACCGTTTTGCGGTCGCTCCGCTTGGGTCGGTCATCACAGCCACTTCCGCCCTGCTGGCGGGCGGTCTTTCATTCGCCTCCTCAGCAGAATCTGTGGGGTGGTAACCCCTCGAATTTTGTTGTTGAGTCCTTGCAAGGGCGCCGTTGGAGATCTCTCCTTTGGCTCGAAACCAATTCAGTGTCAGTGGCTTATGGGCGCGCAGCATCCGGGCTACCTTTTTCATCGGTTCGAGGCGGCTACGCATGGCCCGGGAGCACCAGTAGTCGAGAAAGGCCCCGGCCCAAATCACCCCCGCCGCAGGGTGGAGCGCCGGCGGCCCACCCACAGCAAGCTCGGCACTGGGCGTCGATCTGGTAGATGAGGGTCAAAAAGTTATCTGCCCGCAGGCCGTGTCCCCAATGAATCTCGTCCACCCCGATGGATTCGACCCCGCGCAGTCCCCGGTGATCCAAGCCCCACTGCACAAACCATTCCACCGACCGATACACCGCTTCCCAACTAATTTAAAATAATCGCGCCGTTTCCCGCCAGCTAAGCCGTCGCGCCCAGCGCGCCAAAACACCCATCCTGGCGCACGTCATCGGGACGCTTGCCGTCGCTCCCGGGAATGTGCTCGACAACGACCCCGTGCTCGGCACACTCCACCCGTCGTGGCACGTAGCAAAACCAGGTCGGGATCCCCCACAGCGGCACAGATTGCCAGCGGCGCTGCGGTAAGCGGTCCCAGCCCGGCGCTGGCCGCTGACAGCACTAACAGCGCCCGCGTATCCCGCCCATGGGGCTCCCCGGTGATCTCGATGGACTCCGGTCGCCCCGGGGAGCAATGCAGGCGCACCTCCCGGTACACGAAGCCCACGAAATGTTGCTCCCGATTCAAGATGGTCTTAACCTGTAGTGGAATAGCCGATCTCCTCGCTGGACGAGTCTCTGTCTCTTCAACAGCCAGATTAATCCAGATGGAGATCAGTTATTCCTCCGCCCAAGTGCCTCCATTGTAGTCCAACAAAACCCAACCATTCTGGCCCAAAAGCGGTAAATTCCGGGGGTTTGGAGGCAGCGCTCTCAACTCAGACCGGTGGCCTCTCCGTTTCCGCAACAATCTTTACCCACAGATTCTGCTACGGAGCCTTTCATTCTTCGCCGATCGTCGGGTTACTGGGAGGAACGTGAGTTCTCGCAGGCGTTTCGCCCGCGCTCACCACTTCAGGATCGGGCCCGCGTGCCGATGCAGTACCACCGACCACCGTGGAAACCCCCTCCGGGTCTTCGCCCCCTGAGCACGGGAAACGGGCCGTAGCACCTGTCGTACTCGGGAGTGTCGTACCGGACGCAACACGCCGCTATTCCTCCGCGACAGCCGTAACGCGCTAAGGGGATGGGCTTGAGATTCACTGCGGAGGATTTCGCGTCGGGCGGGTCTGCTCGATGCCAATAGGGTTTCGTGCGTCCGCTGTCTTCTCGGACTTTCATCCTGAACCGATCTGAAGGGAACGAAGAAGCGCGGGCCGCACGCCATGCGCACAGTGCCCGCGCCGTTCCAGGTTCGAATCAGTTCGGGCTAGCGGCCGCCGCTCGGGGGCCACTGCACCGCATTGCCGAGTTCGTCCACGGTCAAGGACGGTGTCCCCGCCCGCAGGGACTTCAGCGTTTTCAGGAACTCGATGATCGACCCTCGATCGTAAGTACTCAGCATCGCGAAAGTCTGCTCGGAGCCTATCGCCTCGCCGGCATGCGCGAGGATGGCCTCGCGAATCGTGCCGTACTTGCCGTGGTGGAACTTGTTAGGCTTGCTTCCGACGGTCCAGAGGCGCTTGGTCAGGAAGAAACCGTTGCCAGCGAAGAACGCGGTCGACCCAGGTGTTTGGTTCTGATCCAGGGCCTCAACATTTCCGTCGGCCGGGCCGCTGGTTATGTTGTGCAGCTTGAAGTCCGTGTAGAGGGGTACGTTAATCACCCCATTTACAGGTTGTAGGCGCGGGAGGGGAAGAGCCGGATTGGTCAGATCCATGGTGTAATCCGGGGCTTGACCTGTCTGGAGATTGCCGGTCGGGTTGTTAGGGTTCGGCTCGACGTACATCCAGTTGTACAGGGGAAGGCTCGGGATGTGGCAAGTGGCGCAGCCGATGGAAGAGAAGAGCTTTTCGCCGTGGGCGATGGCCTCCCGGATAGTCGGATTGTTCGGGATGACGCGACCAGGAACCGCCATGGCGGCCTGGAAGAGCGAAACGGCGGTTATGTCGGCGCGGGTCAATTCGTTGATGACACCGTCGCCGTCAGCGTCCACGCCCAAGCCGAAGCGCTCTTCCGACTGCATGCCATGGTGGTGATTGAACGCGTTATTCGAGAACTGGCGGATCGAGACGACGTTGCCGACCTGGTGAAAGGGCTGTAGAACGAAGGTCGGCGCCATAGCGCCGGTCGTGGAGAGACATTGCGCCGGAAGGCCGGTAACAAGGGAGGTATTCCAGGTTCCGTCCGAATGCCGGGATAGTGTACCGAACGAGATCCCCTTCGACATGAGGGCGACGCTTTGGCCGTTCTGAAGGGCGGCGGCCTCGGTCTTCAGGTCGGCGGTGATTTCACGCGCCAGCATCTCGTAGTAGCCGCTGCCGAACAGGCCCGGCGTGGCGCGGGAATTGGCTAATGTTCCCAAGAGCGCGAAATTGCCGCCCTCGTCCATGGCGCCGCGGGTCGTGATCAGGTCGTTGTGGTCAAAGGACGCGGAGTCGAACCGCTGTCCGAGCACAAACACGTTGCCCACGATGTCGCCGTCGCCGCCGGCGATAGGCGAGTTGTGGCAGCCGGCGCAAGAGTTCGAATCCGGCCCAGAGATCCTGTTGAAATTGCGCGGGAATAGTAGCGGCGAGGTCGGGTCCGAGATCGGTTTCCCGGTCCCTTTCGTCATCGGCCGGCCCCCGCCGTCCTGGACGGTCCAGTTGGCCACAAACAGGCTCCGGCCGAAATTGAGAAGAAAAGGCAGCGAGACAGTAAACTCGTCGCCGTCTTGCAAATGCTGCCCAATGGCACGTTCGCTGCCAATTGGCACCGAAGCCAGATCCCGCTGCGAGCTATCACTCGCAGCGCACATGAACGCCGGCAGCGCTAACGCCGCGCAGAAACATTTGTAACTCTTGAACATTCTCTCTCCCAAGGCAAGCTGAAAGTTAATACACCGCTACCCTCGTCAGTCCGCCGGCGAACTAATTGGCGCGATGCGAACCTACAATTACAACAACGCTCAAAAAACAAGCCGCGATGACGCCCCTTCGAGCACCGTCTGATCACGGCTCCATAGTTAGGTAAAGTAGTGGGTGAATGGCAGCATCGTCATTTTCGAAAGTCAACAGGAGACGCAACGATGGCAACGATGCAACGATGTCAACGCCAAATGGTAATGTCCTAATCGTGCCAAGTAGAAATGTCCTATTGACGAGGTCAGGCTGGAGAGGTGAATTCAGGAACATTTCTCATGGCGCAACGGGACCGCGCCCGGCTGGATGGAAAACTTCCGCCCGACCAGCCCGAAAAAGACCGCTCTGTCGGTGAATGCGGTATCGCCGCGGGTCCGCGGCACAAAACCAATTCGGTAGGCCGGGCAACAGCGGCCCGGCCAACTTCGCGTTTACTGTATTCGAAAGCCGCCACCCTTACCAGCACGACTAGGTTTCTCAATCGCCGATACTTCCTCACCCGGATGTTTTCCAGGGTGTAGTTTCGTCTGATGAAACGAAAAATCCCGTCAATTCTCCAGCGTGTGAGATAGATTTGCGGATTCACTATAGCGAGTGCGAGTCCGGCGCTCCCTCCAGCGCATTCGTGAGCAGCAAGATCAAGTCCTGCCCGAATCCAGCTACCACCACCAAGTGCATCGGCTCGTCGCGCCCGGCCAAGCGAATTCGCTCCACTCCGTAACACAGTTGGCACGTCTTCTCTTGTCCGTCTTGGACCTTAGACAATCCGGGGCCTGATGGCGGAGCCGCAATTGGCGCCCAGGTCGGCCACTCTACGTTTGATATTCTTCCGATCCACCGCCAAGCGCCTGACCGTGGAGCGGATGCCGAATCGCTCGTGCCGGTCCATCGGAGGGTCCAGCAATTTCTCCCGGTCGCCTCTTCGGTCCACGGCCGTCCAACCGATTGCGACTCGTACTTTAGCGCGAACTGAAGAATCTTGCAGAGCTGGCTCTCGCCCTTTTTCAATGATCCGGAAGCTGACCGCGGCCGCCCACGCGGACGAACTCCGGTGGAACCGCAGGCGAACCGAGCGGGCCGCGTGTTCACTGCGCCCTGATCGGCCGGCAGCCAAGCGCTCCTGTAGATTCTGGCTGTGTAGCGATCCCCTCGGAAAAATCGACTTAGTCTGTGCGCAGCAAACCGCCGAATCTGAGACGAGGGCGGAGGCCGAGGAAATAGGCCTGTTAAGCTCCTGGAAGTTCAGCGGGTTGGGCGATATTCCGAGTTTTTCCGCTGCGGGCTTAAACTGTGCATAAAAATTAAGGCATCCTGGAAGAATGATCCAGCCGAGCCGCAGGGCGACGGCTCACTGAAGAAACTGCAGCTGGGTGAATAATACATGTCCAAATTATGGGAATATGCAGGCCCGAACTCAATCCACTTGGAAGACACAGGGGGGCGGAGGTCAGAAAACGCCTCCGAGGTCTCCTGAACGTTGGACGGCGGCACTGTCGTGTCGCTCGCGCCACTGAAAGAAATGTACGCAGGCAGGTTTTGCGCAACGTAGGATGGAATGCTTGCGGATGCGGCGATCGCATTGCATGACCCATATCCAGGCACGCATCCCAGCAGATTGCGGATGGGCGATTGGGAGTCACCGGACATGGCATATAGGGCCGCCAGGTCGGTTCCAGGACTTCCGGCCACGATGCCCGTCACGGAATAGTCGACAGAAGTGTGATCGCAGTTCGTAGCGAAAGCGTTATTGCCCGCCAGTCCAAGAATTCCAGCCAGATGGCCGCCGGCGGAATGCCCCATGAGCACGATCTTGTCGCGGTCGCCCGGTACGGTGATCCCCACGTTCTCCGCCAGATATCGCAAAAAGCAGTTGCAGTCCTGCCATTGGGCCGGCCATATCGTAGTTCCTTGGACGACACCGTACTGCCCACCCTGCGCTCCAGTGACGCCAGGGGTGGCGTTCAGCGTCGCTTCTCCATTTTGAACCGCTGTAATCCGATAACCTCCAGGAGTCCAGCCATTCGAAGGCAGCACGTATAGCGCCGAACCGATATCGCTAGCGGTGAAACTGTAATGGTCGTCCTTCACTGTGAGGGCTCCAATTACCCTCAGGCTTGCTCCCGCTGCGGTCCTATTCACGAGCGTGTAGTCAATCGAGAAAACGACGTATCCGTTATCGGCCAGCCAACATGCGATTGTCTGATCTCCGCTACAGAAAGACGGCGTAATTGAATTATCGCCCCGGCTTCCTGTGTACCATCCACCGCCATGAATCCAAACGACGATCGGAAGTCGATCGGCGTTTGTCGTCCCAGTTGGATAATACATCCGAAATAACCGTACATTCGGGTTGATATTTGAATAGCGAGTTCCATCCACAACGGTAACGGCGGCATGGGCGGATCCGCACGCTAGCAGGCAGGTAAAAAAACCCAACGCAGTTCTCTGAATCATTATAGATTTCGCCTTTTATACCCGCTTAGTGTAACACCCAACGGCCTCGGCTTGCGCCGGTTTTGGGTTCTCTATCCCGAGCGACTCCTTACGGTTGATCAAGTTCCTCCTCCGCGGAGTTGTCCAGAATCCACATGAGCCCGGCCGCGCGCCGCGGCGCGTTTAGAAGCCTGGGATTCCCGGAGAATCCTGCCGCAGTTGAGCGCAAAGCTCGACCCGTCGCTCGGGCCGCAGCTACGAAAGAGTGCGCTCCGTCAAAACCCAAAAAGCAAACCATTTTGCTAGAAAAAGCCGTAGACTTGACGCCTCCATTGTAATGACGTTAAGGCGTCCGAATGCTGCCGAATTCAAGCTGCCGAAGCCGAATCAGACCATTCGGGGTTGCACGCGCAGACCACCGCGCGCGTCAAGGGTTGATGAAGAATCTTCGATGCGATCACACACTCTGTTAGCCGGCGTCCTGATGTGCTTACCCTTGGGCGCTCAGGACAAATCCACCATCGCGACTCCGTACCAGGTCGAGTACACCATTCAAGATGCGAGCGACCCGTCCGCGAAAAACGAACGACACTACATCCTGCAGTTGGACAACATGAACACGCGGGGCAACATCCGTTCCGGCGCGAAGGTGCCCTATGCAACCAGCACCGCGCCCAGTACCACGCAATGGAGCTACGCCGACATCGGCGTCAATATCGACTGCCGGCTGTGGGAGAAGGACGGCCATCTCATGATGTACTCCAACTTTGACATCAGCTCGATCACTCAAAACAGCCAGAACGCGCCCACGCCGACCATCAGCCAGGTCCGCACGGAGACGGGAACCGTGGTAACACTGGGAAAGCAGATGGCGCTGCTGACGATCGACGATCCGCAAATCCCGAAGAAGCTGCGAGTAATGGCAGTCGTCACTCCCGTCCCGTAACCAGTGCACGAAATTGCCCGGGACGTCGCCATCGTCCCGATGTTGATCGCGAACGCCTATCTGGTTGGCGACGCCGGGGCCTGGGTGCTTATCGATGCCGGAATCCCCGGCAA
>JANXRE010000053.1 GCA_025353165.1 Acidobacteriota bacterium
TCGCGTCGGCTTTGGGCAACAGCACCAAGCGCGACCCCGGCACTGCGGATCGAAGATATCACGGGTGGTCGCAGCGGCCACTCAAAACCGGAACTTTCTACTTTGCTCGAAAGCGGAACTTTCTACTTTGCCTTGACAGCGGATTACCGGTGCCGGGCGAACAGCGGCGCCCTTCGGCGCGAACCGTGCAACGCTTGGTGGCATTCTCGAACGCATGCACGGCTCTTCCACACAGTCTAGTTAGGCCCGTGGGAACAATCCTCCGAACTATTGGAACGAGATTCGGATCTTCGCCGGATTATTGAAAGGTCTCGGCGTCCCATTCACCATCACCTTCGTGATCTTCATGTGCGCGCCACTAAAGTCATCCAGACTAAGTTGATCGTCTCCGAAAGGCTTCCATTGGGTCGTGTCTGTAATTTGCCCGGCAAAGTTGGCGCCGGTAATCACCAATTGCCCGCTGAGAGGAGCGAGCGTAACGTTTAAGGATCCGGATTTCGTGCCATCAGAGAAGTCAACCTCTAGTGACGTGCACGGTGTTCCGCTTAACGGGCATAACAGCTGAGGTTTGGGATCTCCCTTCTGCAGCAGCTCGATCTGCGATACCGGCATGCCTGCGTCCGATTGATATGCGTTGCTAGCAGCCGTCCAACCTGACTTGCTGCCAAGTCCGTCTCCATGAAGGTGGATGGAACCGTCACCGATCGTAATCGGCGTTTTCCCTGAACCTCCGGATGTGTTGAAGCGAACTTCGCAGACCTCCACGCCGCTCCGCTTTAGGTTCTCCTTACAGCCAAGGCACCCCGAGAGTCAAATCGACATAACGATCAGAATCATCAAAGTTATTTTCATCTGTTATTCCTTTCGAATAGGATCAACTAGACTCAAAAGCTTGTGAATACAATTCCCGGCTTACTGTCGCGAAGATAGCCTGGAAATGCAGCGAGTCCTCCGCCTACAGGCTTGGCGGACCGCGCGTCGCCTGAAGCAACGCCTCCTTGGCCAGTTCGGAGTACTCGATCTCGTCCCAAGCCTCCGCCAGGTGCGCGCGCGCCATGCTGAAATCGGGATCACTCTTCACCGCTTCTGTGAGTTGTTTGGTGGCGTTGAAATAGGATCCTTCCGCTATGGAAGCGATGCCTCTGTCATACCAATACCGCGCTTGCTGGGGGACGACGTGCACGCGAAGACGATTCCACAGAAATACGGCCAAGAACCCCACCATCCACACAGCGACACCATACACCAACATCCGCCGCCGCCCATCCAGCCAACTTCGCCAAACCACCACCGGCGAGTCCAGCGCCTCCAGCGCCGCAACCACCTCACCCGCCGACTGATACCGATCCTCCGGCCTCTTCTCCAGCAACTTCAGCGTCACGCGGTCCAACGCCGGACCGGCCGCCGGGTTCGAGGAGGACGGCGGCGCGGGTTCCGATTTTAAAGTATTTTCATATATCTCGCCATGCGTCTTCCCGGGAAACGCCGCCTTGCCCGTCAGCATTTCGTACAGCAGGCATCCCAGCGAGAACAGATCGGATCGCCTGTCCGCCGCCTCTCGACGAATCACTTCAGGCGCCATGAAGCCTGGGGTACCCACGGCCTGCTCTTTCGCGGTCGGTATCGTGCTCTGCTGGCTTACCACCGCCGCGCCATAGACCGCCGCGGCCAGGCCGAAGTCGGTCACTTTCACTTGCCCCGTCTCGGTCATCCGCACGTTCGAAGGCTTGATATCCCGGTGCAATATGCCCTTGTTGTGCGCGTGTTCCGATGCCATTGCGATCGCCGCCACAACCCTTCGGGTCTCGCGAATTGCCGGACGACCATTTCTCAGTCTCCCCGAAAGTCCGTCCGGCAGCAGTTCCATAACGATGAACGGCTCGCCCTCGCCGGTCTGCCCAAGTTCGTAGACCTCCGCGATGTTGGGGTGCTTCAAGGAGCAAAGAGCATGCGCCTCTCTAAGCAGGGATGGCCGCAGTTGAGGATCCTGGGCTGCGGAACAAAACTTCAGGGCGACGCGGCGCGGCAGATTCTCGTCCTCAGCCTCATAGACCACACCCATCCCGCCTTCCCCCAGTTTCCTCAGCACGCGGTAATGAGAGACTGTCTTTCCTAACATAGGAACTAGACGTGGTTGCGGCCCAGTGTGGCCGATTCTAAGCCATTCGGCGTCGTGGGGTCAATAAAACCTGGTGTCATTTGACTTTTTCCGTGTAACCCTTGAATCCTTTCAGTCGCCTTTCTAGAATCTCTATGTTCAGTATTCCTACGTTGACCACACGAGGCGCGTTACTTCCGGCAGCCGTTTTGCTGCCGCTTTTTTTAATTGCCCAGGAAAAGGTCGACCTTTCCATCGTCAACCGCATCCGCTCCGAGGCCTTCGAGAATTCCAAGGTAATGGATCATCTGTTCTACCTCACAGACGTACACGGGCCGCGCCTGGCGGGCTCGCCGCAATACCGGGCGGCGGCCGAATGGGTGGTCCAGCGAATGGGCGAGTATGGCATCCCGGCCAAGTTGGAGAAAGTGCCCTTCGGCCGCGGCTGGACATACTCCCACTTCGAGGCCCACATGATCGAGCCACAGTATGCTCCCTTGATCGGCTTCCCGCTCGCCTGGAGCCCGGGCACCGAGGGCACGGTAAGTGGAGAGCCCGTCCTGGCAGTGATTGCCGCCGAAGCCGACATAGAGAAGTACAAGGGCAAGCTGAAAGGCAAGATCGTCATGACCAGCCAGCCTCGCGATCTCCTGATGTGGACCGCGGCGCCCGGCGTTCGCTACAGCGAAACCGAATTGGCGGAAATGGCGAACGCGCCCGACCCCGGCCGCATGGGCTTTTCGATGCCCGGAGCCGACCTCTCGCAATCGCAGCAGCGTCCCGGCTCGGCCCCCTCGTCGGGCGCGCCCGGTGGCCAACCCCGCGGGAACTTCGGGCAGATGCGGCAGCTCCGCGCCAAGATCGCGAAGTTCCTGGCGGAAGAAGGTCCGGCGCTGGTAATACAGTCCGGCTCGATCGGCGATGGCGGCACCGTATTCGCCGCATCCGCCGGCTCCCGCGACAAGAAAGATCCGATCCCGCCGCCGACCGTCGCGCTCGCCCCGGAGCACTATAACCGCATCGCCCGTTTACTGGACCACAAGATCCCCGTGAAGCTGGTGTTCAACATCCAGGCCCAGATCCTCGAAGACGCCGGTAACGACGCCAACGTGATCGCGGATATCGAGGGCGGCCGCAAGAAGCACGAAATCGTGTTCATCGGCGCGCATCTCGATTCCTGGCACGGAGGCACCGGAGCCACCGACAACGGCACGGGTAGCGCGGTCATGATCGAGACCATGCGCATCCTGAAGTCCCTGAATGTGAAGCTCGACCGCACCGTCCGGATGGGTCTTTGGGATGGCGAGGAAGAAGGCCTGATCGGTTCGCGTACCTACGTGAAAGAGCATTACGCCGATCCCGCCACCATGAAGGTCACCACCGAGCACGGCAAAATCTCGGCGTATTACAACGACGACAACGGTTCTGGCCGCATTCGAGGCATATACCTCCAGGGCAATGACATGGCGAAGCCGATCTTCGAACAGTGGCTGAAACCGTTCAGCGATCTCGGCGCGACCGCCGTCACCATTCGGAATACCGGCGGCACGGATCACCAGTCCTTCGACGGAGTCGGCATCCCCGCGTTCCAGTTCATCCAGGATCCCCTCGAATACAACAGCCGCACGCATCATTCGAACATGGACGTTTACGACCGCGTGCAAAAGGGCGATCTGATGCAGGCGGCGGCGGTGATCGCGAGCTTCGTCTACAACACCGCGATGCGCGACGAGATGATCCCGCGAAAGCCGCTGCCCAAGCCGCACCCGAGCATGTTCGACGCTCCCGAAACACCGGCCCCGGCGAAACCGGCGCCGGCGGGCTCGAACTAAGGGCCTGTCCTAAGGCTAATCGGCGCAATATCAAAAATGGGTGTGATATACGGAGAGGGCCGTGGGGTGCGCCAGGATTACACGGAAGCGGCGAGGTGGTTCTTGACAGCGGCACACCGCGGCGACGTAAACGGGGAAGTATGTGTTGCTTGGGCCTACATGAAAGGCGAAGGTCGGACGTTCCCCGAGCTATGTTCGATGGGGAAGGCGCCACATCGAGGCAACTCCCTGGGGGGCCAGCCTGGACCTATCGAGGCAAACCGCTGACCTACATCCCCATCCGCATCCCTTAGTGGTTTGCCGCGCAGTATGCGTGGAACTTCATCATGGCAGATCCGGTGGCAGACTCCGCTGTTCCTGCGCGATTTGGAAGTCTTCGGCGATACACGCAGCGCGGAGATTCCGGTGGAAAGCATCCACGGGCCGGTATTGCTGCTGTCTGGAAGGGATGATCAGATATGGCCGTCGTCCTTGATGGCGAAGCGACTCATGGAAAGGCTCCGGCGGAAAGGGCACCCGTACGCAGATGAGCATTTGTCTTACGACGGAACTGGTCATTCGATTCCCTGCGAGTATCTTCCGACAGCGGGGGAGCGGAAAAGGATGAAGTTGGTGATTGGGGGTACGCCGGAAGGTGCAGCTCTGGCGCAGGCCGATAGTTGGCCGAAGATTCTGCGTTTTCTGATCGAGGCCTCGCTGGGGCAGAAAAAGAGTCCTCAACGCGCGCGCACCAAAACAAACTAGGCCTCACCGCTCGGAGGGCGTGGAATCTTCGTTGAAGATCGCCTGTCCTCATGGGTGGGCATTGCTCCAGACGAGTTGGTCGGCCATCGGGAAGTTGGCACGCATAGTGGGCCAGCGCCGAATGGTTCGAGTCCATGCCGGGGTCACGGTTAACAGGGGCCGATCAGGAAGAAATGTCTGAAATGCTCGTAATGAAATCAGGCGATAGCGTGAGGTCGAGAAATTTCATTTGGCTCCCCAGTCTGGACACGTTTCGAACTTTCTCGCGCCGATTGGCCCTTTGATCGAAATCATCAGCGCCATGCGTTTTCAAAGAGAACAGGGTGGAGCGCCGATCATCATCCACGCTGGGCCCCCAGTTTGGACACGTCTCGAACTCACCGGTCTCTCAGCTCATGAGAAGGAGCACCGCAAGTCACGGGATTCGTTGATAGCTTAAGAACCAAACGAGCGCTACAATCATGTGGGTGTTGATCGGACTGCGTGCAGCCCCCATCATTAGGCCCGGCCGCAGTCGTTCGGCCCAGGATCAAGAGGAAGTTTCCTGACATGTCCGCATTTATTAGCCACTCGTTCGAGAACAAGCCCGAGTTCGAGAACGTGACTGACGCTCTTGATCTCCGGGGCGTGGCGTATTGGAACCCGGCCGAAATACACGCCGGAGGGTCTCTGCGCGAACAACTTCGGGCAGCCGTTGAACGATGCAGTTTGTGCATATTCATCGCCACTCGAAAATCGGTCGATTCAAGCTGGTGCGGCGCCGAGTTAGGGGCGTTCTGGGGTGCGGGCAAGCCAATTGTGGTGTACTTGGCCGAGGCGTCGCTAACCCAGGATGAACTCCCGCAGATTGTTCAGGGCGATGTGTGGGAAAGGAAGATTTCGAAAATCGCGGACCGAGCAAAGGAGATAACTATAGTGGTCCCAGGATTTCAGACCAGGCAATAAGGTAAGATTTCGACGGAGTCGTTGACAAGGAGAGGTCGATGACGACGACGAGAAAGCAGCACAGTCCGCAGTTCAAGGCGCGGGTGGCGGTCGAGGCGATCCGCGGCGAGAAAACGCTCAGTCAGTTGGGGTCGCAGTTCAAGCTGCATCCCATCCAGATCGCGAAATGGCGGAAGTTGGCCCTGGAGCAGATGCCGGAACTTTTCGTGGACGGGCGGACACGCAAGGGGCCAGGCGCCGACACCGACAGCGACGCTCTGTACCAGGAGATTGGACGGCTGAAGGTGGAATTGGACTGGCTCAAAAAAAAAGTCGGCGTGCTCGATTGAGGAGATGCGGCCACTGGTGGAGCGGGATAACCCGGCGATCAGTGTGCGGCGCCAATGCGAGTTACTGGGCGTCAACCGCTCCGGGCTGTACTACGAGCCCGTGGGCGAGAGCGAGGAGAACCTCCGGCTCATGCGGCTGCTGGACGAGCAGTACACGCGGACGCCATTCTATGGGAGCCGGAAGATGACGGAGTGGCTGGTGAGCGAGGGCTACGGCGTGAACCGCAAGCGCGTTTCGCGACTGATGGAGTTGCTGGGCGTGGAAGCCGTTTATCCGAAGCCGAAGCTGAGCCAGCCGGGAGCGGGCCACCGGATCTACCCGTACCTATTGAGAGACACGAAGATCACACGCGTCAACCAGGTGTGGAGCACGGACATCACCTACATTCGGATGGCGCAGGGCTTCCTGTACCTGGTGGCGGTGATGGACTGGTTCAGCCGGTTCGTGCTGAGCTGGGCGCTGGCGGTGACCATGGATGTGGAGTTTTGCGTTGAGGCCCTGCTGCGGGCGTTGCGGCGCGGCCGGCCGGAGATCTTCAACAGCGACCAGGGGTCGCAGTTCACCAGCGAGAAGTTCACCGGGAAGTTGGCGGAGCGTGAGATCGCCATCAGCATGGACGGGCGAGGCCGCTGCATGGATAACATCTTTGTCGAGCGGTTGTGGCGTTCGCTGAAATACGAGGAGGTGTACTTGAAAGATTACGCGTCGGTGGCGGAAGCGCGGGCGGGCATCGCCAGCTACTTCCAGTTCTACAACCACGAGCGCTTGCACCAAAGCCTCGCCTACCGGACGCCGGCAGCGCTCTACCTGGCATGAGTGCGAATACCGTGACAGCAGGGACAACCAGGAACAGAGCGTTGATGAACTCGGGGACTCCATCCCCGAACCCCTGGGATTTACCGCTTTCGCGCCAGAATGACTGTTCTACACTGGAGGCACTTGAACGGAGGATAGGGCTCCGCAGGGATGCGACCCGAGCGCCGATTCAAGGGCCGGAATGGCAAGGGGCGGACTTGAAACGCCGCCCCCAAAAACTTAACCCATGACCCCGCCGGACATTAGCTTATTGCGGGCAAAAAATGGTCTTGACAATGGGGTCCACCATAGACACCGCGGGTCCGTCCGTTAAATTTCAGCTTCCCACGGTCGTGAACGGAAAGGCGTACGTAGCTATACAGGCGGAACTGGATGTCTATGGACTGTGTCCCTGCCCGCAATAGCCATCGGTTCAGTGGTGCGCCCGGAG
>JANXRE010000065.1 GCA_025353165.1 Acidobacteriota bacterium
CCGCGCTGCAGTAATGTTAGTCGATGATATCGGCACCCTTCGTCTTCAAATGGGCCACGCCGTCCTTCATCTGCTGTAGCTGTTCAGGTGGGTGTCCTTGCCACTTCATAACTTCGGCGATGACGCGTAGCGGATCGCGGGAGCGATAGGACAGCGTCGGATTGCCGGGAAACTTCTTATTCGTGAGGTTGGGATCATCTTCGATTGGCCCAGTTGGCTCCACGATATAGACTCGTTCTCGCCCACCTCCGACGGCCAGTTTAGCGCCCCAAATCGCAGCATCCAGTGTACCGGCGAAATATACAGGACAGTGGCTTAGCTTCGTTAAAGTTGGACTGGTAGCCGACGGCAATCAGATCGCCGGGTTCGAGAGGGGCCCGCGTCCCATGGAAAAACGATTGTGAAAACTTGGTTGCAGAAGCTGACATCGGCGCACGGCTCCTCAATGAAATATAGACCTACTCATAGCATAAACGCCCCGTCCCGAAACTTACCGTTTGTGAGACACATCGGGGGCACCGTTTCTTTGAGATCAAAACGGAACGAACGGCGCTTACGGCCTCGCGCACGATGCCCCGTTTCTTTGCGAGTGAAGCCGCCTGAGGTATACTCTTTGCTGGAAACAGGAGCCGACTGTGCACCCCGTGCCGGTGAAGTCTCTCTTCCACCGGTAATCTTTTCCATTGCCTCAAATCCGCCCCGATGATACCTTCAAACTGTACGTGGAGTGATTTAAGACCGTATCGCCGGTCCAACTACTTGCAACCACGTTAAAAAGTGCTAAAGGTATGTCGGTCTTCGATCAAACCCATTGGGCGTGAACCCTGATGGGTTTTTTTATTTGGCCGGACGCGCCTGAGGCTTTTCCTGGGAGGTAAGTGAATGAGCATTTGGCAAAATATAATTCCGGCCCCTTCCTTGTCCGGAGCCGATGGAGAACTGGCTGGCAGTGCGAATCGCAGTACCGTGGCACCAATTGGAAGATCTTCTGGAAGCCCTGGCGGCCGTACCCTTCCCGATCAACCCGGAAATAAGGCACGGGTCGCCCGTGACGACAGTGGAGTTCCCCGCCTATTCGGGGCAGATGGGAGCCATAACAACCGCGGTAAGAGGGACGGGAAGCAGCGGCTTGCGCATTGAAGCGCGCAAGTGCTGGCCAGAGCTGGTATCGGGCATCCACTAGGTCGCGTTCGGCTGGCAGCGAGACGCGGGGTAGCCCGGAACATTCCGTCCCGGGCTGCTCCCGTTCTCCTTATCGCCGGTGGGTGACCGGAAGCGTCGTGATACCGACCGACGAAGAGGGTGTGATCTGCGGATAGGCAGTGCCGAACAGGTCCGACATCACCGTCACGTTACTGTCGCAGGCATGATTCAGGCAGGGCAGACTAAACGCTCCTTCCAGCGACCTCAACAAAGAGAAGTGATTGTACGGCACCGAGCTCTGAATCCCATGCGACCCGTAGTTCGTGTCGACCATCACCATCACCTTATTGACGGTCGGCGAGACGCTGTAATCGTCTTCATCCCACACGATTACGATGCCGCATTTCGATTCCTTCCAGACCGGGGACTCTTTGATCGCTGTGACGATCTGCTTCAGGGCCACGTCGCCAGCCTGCATCAGGGCCGGGTTGAGACCGGCCTGAGTGCCGTCGTTCTTGGGATCGTAAGCGCAGAAGGCAGTGCCATTTCCGCGGCCGTGCTGGTCGTTGCACTGATTCGGCGCAATGAACGCGAACGTCGGAACAGAGCCGGATGCGAGATCGGCATAGAGCCCCCTCCAACCAATGAAGCCGACTACGTTCGTCATATCGCTGCCGGGCTGCTCGCCCTCCTGTATGCTGCGGAAGTACACGAAGGGGTTGTGCTTAGCCGCATACAGCGCGACGATATTCGACGAGGAGAGGGCCGGGGTGAGCGCGGGCACAATTGCCGCGAAATTCGTGCCGTCGGTGTAGAGTCCGTCGCTCTTGTTCACCATGTCGGCGCCCTGCGGCGGCAGGCTTTCCTGATAGCTTTTCCACGTCCCCCCCGATTCGGTGAGCTGGTCCGCAATCGTTTTGCCGGAAATATTGGTGGCGGCCGCGATCGACTGAATTCCGTCGATGTTGTTGATTCCGGGAGGGCCGGTCGTCTCGTTGGTGGTGTCAATCGCGGGAGTGGCCGCGTCGGTTCCCATACCGAAGATGGGGCAGACCGCTGAGGTCGAGGGGGTATCGGTGGCAACCGTCGCGGTCGCCAGGTTGGGCGAGCACGCCGTATTGTGCCAGTCCGGGTTGTTGTCGCTCTGCACTCCAAAGTTCGACCCGCCGACGATTTCCAAGTAGTTGGTCAAGCTTGGATGAGCGATCGCGAAGTAGTTGGTGGCGGTGTTCGCCAGACCGGTCATCCCGTTGAAGAACGGCATGTTCGGATTGTTCGCCACCTGGCTGTAACCGTGGTTCTCCATCATGATGACGAACACATGGTCCAGACGCGGCATGCCTCCCGGAGTGGGCCCTTCTTCGGCAAACCCGAGCCCCGCGGTCAAGGCTGCCACGATGCTGGAAAGGATAATTCTCGACGTCATTACGCTTGCTTCTCCCTGGTTGAGACGGACTGAATCGGAACGCTCCGTGCGCGACTCCGGTTCACTATACCAACCGCTCCGGCTTCCTTCGTTTAACGATCAATGAATACTCGGAAAATCTTTGGTTACGGAGGGTGGTCGCAGTTTCCGCCCTTGCGGAAAGCTTACGCGCGAGGCTCAGTAAAATGGATGGGTTACCGAGCCACGACCGTGAGGGAGTGGTCAGGTCGCGTTCGGCTGGCGGCGGGCGGCGGCCTTGCGATCCACGGCGCGCATCAGCCGTAAGTGAACGTCTTCCGGGATGGGCTGCGCATCGACGCCTTTGTAAACCTGAATCGTACGCTTGGTCGTGTCGAGGATTACGAAGCAGTTTGGGCAGGCTGTGATGTGAGCTTCCAGATTGTTGCGGAGTCCGGGATCCACGGTCTCGTCCAGGAAATCGGAAAGTTCCTGCAGGAACTCTTTACAGGTAAGCAAATACGTCGTCCCCCTTCCGCTTGAAAAACCGGGTGAGCCTCTCCCGCAACTGCAAGCGCGCCCGCAACAGCCGGCTCTTAACGGCCGGAACCGACAACCCTAATAGCTCGGCGGTCTCTTCTGTGCTCAATTCTTCGATGTCCCGAAGCTGAAAAACGGTGCGAAAAGCTGGTTTCAGGCTCAGAATGGACTCATCCAGGATGCCGCGCAGTTCCGTCTTGCCGTAGCGCTGCTCGGGATCGTCCTCCCAGACCGCGATTTCCCGGACCACCGTCTCCTCGCCGGTGTCCACCGGTTCGTCTAGCGGCACGGTGCGGTCGGTCTTGCGCTTGCGCAGCCTCATCAGCGCCTCGTTCACGGCGATCCGGACCAGCCAGGTGTAGAACTTGGATTGCTCCTGGAAATCGTCCAGGTGCTCATAGGCTTTCAGGAACGCGTCCTGCAGCACATCCTCGGCGTCTTCATCGTTCTGGGTGATGTTCTTCGCCAGGCGGAAGACTTTGCGCTCGTACTTGCTTACCAACTCCGAGTAGGCGCTCGAATCCCCCTGCTTGGCCCTTCGTACCAGCGACGCTTCGTCGAAAGTGCCTGTCTCCGTGGTTGTCATTTACGGCACGCTCTATACCTTTCCAATTTAGCATCTCGCCGCTGGTACGCTAATAGGTACGTACATGAGTAGCATTCAGATCACGCTTCCCGACGGAAGCGTTCAATCCGCTCCCTCCGGGAGCCGCCCCATCGACATCGCGCGCGGGATCAGCACGCGGCTGGCCGACGATGCCATCGTCGCCCGCGTGAACGGCGACCTGTACGACCTCGACCGTCCTCTGGAATCGGACACTAAGCTTGAGATTCTCACGGCCAGGAACGGCGGGCCGGATGCGCTGTATGTCTACCGGCATTCCACCGCGCACCTGCTGGCGGCCGCCGTGCTGGAGCTGTTTCCCGAGACCAAGCTGGGCGTCGGCCCGCCGGTGGAGAACGGCTTTTACTACGATTTTCAACGCGATACCGCGTTTACGCCGGACGACCTCGAGAAGATCGAGGCGCGCATGTGGGAGATCCAGAAGCGCGACCTGCCGTACGAACGCAAGCTGACCCGCAAGGACGAAGGACTCGAAAAATACAAAGACGACTGGATGAAGCGCGAGTTGATTACCGAGAAGGCCGGCGAGGTCTTTTCCGAGTACACGCTCGGGCCGCAATTCATCGATTTTTGCCGCGGGCCGCATGTCGCGTCCACCTCGAAACTGAAAGCCTTCAAACTGCTGTCGCTCGCCGGAACCACCTGGAAGGGCGACGAAAAGGGCGCCCCGCTGCAGCGCATCTACGGAACCGCGTGGTTCTCCGGCAAGGAATTGCAGGCCTACCTCGACCGGGTCGAAGAAGCCAAGAAGCGCGACCATCGCAAGCTGGGGCAGGAGCTCGACCTGTTCAGTATTCAGGAGGCGGCCGGCCCGGGCCTGATCTTCTGGCACCCCAAGGGCGGCATGGTGCGCAAGATCGTCGAGGACTGGATGCGCGAACAGTACCTCGCCCGCGGCTACTCGCTGGTGTACACGCCGCACGTGATGCGCCGCGACCTGTGGAAGACCTCCGGGCACGCCAACTACTACAGCGAAAACATGTTCAAGCCCATGGAGCTGGACGACGCCGAGTATCAGCTCAAGCCGATGAATTGTCCGGGCCACATCCTGATTTATAAGAACCGCATGCGCTCCTATCGCGACCTGCCGGTGCGTTTGGGCGAGCTTGGCACGGTCTACCGGTATGAGCGCTCGGGCGTGATGCACGGGTTGATGCGGGTCCGCGGCTTTACCCAGGACGACGCGCACATCTTCTGCACGCCGGGACAGATCGAGGACGAGATCGTGTCGTGCCTCGAGTTCGCCTTCGACACGCTTAAGACCTATGGCTTCGATTCGTACGAAGCCGAAATCTCGACCTGGGACGGCGGAGCGTCCGGCAAGTACGCCGGCACGGCCGCGCAGTGGCAGTTGGCCGAAGGCGCGCTGACCAAAGCGGTGGCGCGGCTGAACATCGACGCGAAAGTCGCGCCGGACGAGGCCGCTTTCTATGGGCCGAAGATCGACGTGAAGCTGGTGGACGCGATCGGCCGCAAGTGGCAGCTATCCACCGTGCAGTTCGATTTCAGTTTGCCGGCGCGCTTCGAATTGGAGTACATCGGCGAGGACGGGAAAGCGCATCAACCGGTGATGTGCCACCGCGCGCTGTACGGCTCCATCGAACGCTTCTTCGGCATTCTCATCGAGCACTATGCCGGCGCGTTTCCGCTGTGGCTCGCTCCGGTGCAGGCCATCGTGATGCCCATCACCGACCGGAACGCGGAGTACGCGCGCATGGTCGAGCAGAAGCTGAAAGACGCCGGGCTGCGCACGCACCTCGACGATCGCAACGAGAAGGTGAACCTCAAGATCCGCGAGGCCCAATTGCAGAAGGTGCCGTATATGCTCGTGGTCGGCGATCGGGAAGGGCAGAACCAAACCGTCAGCGTGCGCAACCGCCGGCATGCCGATCAGGGCGCGATGTCCGTGGAGTCGTTTCTGGAAATCGCCCGGAAACTGATCGACGCCAAGACGCCCCAAGAATAGCGTGTACCTGGGCGTCTCGCTTCTCGTATGCGCGGTTCTTGCCGGATCGCTCGTGTACTGCGTGATCGTCCTCCTCGCGGTCCGCGGCTTCTTGCGGCAGGCGATTCCTCCCGCGCCCTCCGATGGGCCGGGGATCAGCATCCTGAAGCCTCTGCATGGACTCGATGCGGGGCTGGAGGACAACCTGCGGACGTTCTTCACGCAGGATTATCCGGACTACGAGATATTGTTCGCCGCCCGCGATTCCAACGATCCCGCGCTGGAGGTTGTCGCGCGGTTGAGCCGGGAGTACCCGAACATCCCGGCCCGGATCGTCGTGACGGGCGAGCCGCCGTATGCGAACGCGAAGGTCTGGTCGCTGGACCACATGACCCGCGCCGCCGCGCACGACCTGCTGGTGATGAGCGACAGCGACATGCGCGTAGGCGCAGCCCTGCTGCGCACCATCGCGGCGGAGTTCGCGGACCCGCGTGTCGGCATCGCGACCTGCCCATATCGGGCCGTTGCCGGGCTGAGCCTGTGGTCGCGCCTGGAAGCAGTGGGCATGAACACGGAATTCTGGGCGGGCATCTTCACCGCGCGTTTGCTGGAAGGAGTGAAGTTCACCATCGGACCCACCGTAGCGGCGCGGCGCGGCGCCCTCGCAGCGGCCGGCGGCTGGGATCGCATGAAGGACTATCTGGCCGAGGATTACGTTCTCGGCGCCTTTGCGGCGGAGCAGGGAATTGGGGTGATCCTGTCCCGGTACATCGTGGAGCATCACGTCGGTTCGCAGGATCTGCGCCACAATTTCGAGCACCGTCTTCGTTGGGCCCGGTCCACGCGGCGGTCCCGGCCCGCGGGCTACGCCGGGATGCTGTTCACCAATCCGCTTCCCATCGCGCTGGTTCTCCTCGGGCTCCGCCCGGACTGGTGGCCCTTGTTCGCCATCACCTGCGTGCTGCGCGCGGCTATGGCATGGGCGGTTGCGCGCAATGTGCTGGCCTCGCCGGTTGGCTGGCTGCTTCTCCCCACGCAGGATATTCTGAGCTTCTTCTTCTGGATCGCGGGCTTTTTCGGCAATCGGATCGACTGGCGAGGCAGGCAATACCGCCTCCTCCGCGATGGCCGGTTCGAACCCATCCCGCGCTGATTCACCAAACCGAAACCGCAAGTTCATCGGCTCCTAACACCGCACTGCTAACCTACCTGACTGTTGTCCCTGTAAACAAGGAGGCTAAATAGTGAAGAAAGCATTTGCGCCCACACTGGCGCTGTTCCTGGCGGCACTCACCGCCCCATGCGTGATGCCAGCGCAAGACAAGTTGTCCGGAAATGTGCGGCACGTACTGCTGATCAGCATCGACGGCATGCACGAGTTGGATTTCTTGAACTGCAGCAACGGGCTCGGCACCGTCAACGGTGGCGATCCCTACTGCCCCAACCTGGCATATCTCGCCGAGAGCGGCGCCCACTACACCCAGGCTCTGGCGCCCTTTCCATCCGACTCATTCCCCGGCCTGATTGCGCTGGTAACCGGCGGTACGCCTCGATCCACCGGGGTTTACTACGACGTCAGCTACGACCGGAACCTCTCGCCCCCGGCTGCCACGACACCCGGCGGGATACCCGGCGGAACGGGCCTCTGCCCAGGTACGCGGGGAACGCAGGTGGGATTCGACGAAACAATCGATTTCGACCTCTCGAAGCTAGACGGTGCAGGCGGCATCAACCCGGCTTTTCTGCCTCGGGATCCGGACAACTTCTGCGCCCCCGTCTATCCGCATAGCTTCCTGCGCGTGAACACGATGTTCGAAGTTGTTCGGGCCGCGGGCGGCTACACGGCCTGGGCGGACAAGCACCCGTCTTACGACTTCGTGAATGGTCCCAGTGGGGCTGGCGTCAGCGATTTGTACACGCCCGAGATCAACTCGGCACCGGTTGCGCTGCCTCAAGTCATGGGATGCAGCCCGCTGCCCGACCAGGGCACGGTGACCGCCAGCAATGCCTGGACCGACAGCTTCCAGAACATTCAATGCTATGACAAGCTGAAAGTTCAGTCCATATTGAACGAGATCAACGGCAAGTTCCACGACGGCAGTTCCTCCACGGCGGTTCCGGTGATCTTCGGCATGAACTTCCAGGCTGTGAGTATCGGCCAGAAGCTGCATGAAAAGTCGCTGAGCCTCACCGGCGGCTACTTGGACTCCGTCGGCACCCCGTCGGCGCCTCTGCTCGGCGAGATCCAGTTCGTCGACGAGTCGATCGGCGCAATGATCGACGCCCTGGCGATGGCGGGACTGTCCGATTCCACGATGATCGTGGTCACGGCCAAGCACGGCCAGTCCCCAATCGATCCGAACCGGGTCACGCGCATACCCCATGATGTTGCGACCGGCAAAGCTCCCTCGGACATTCTCGGCGGAGTCGGCACCGGACTGGTGGGCGGGGGACTGGTGGGACAGGCGTTGGAGGACGACGTGTCGCTGATCTGGCTGACGGACGCGGCCCAGACCGCCAGTTCCGTTAAGACGTTAGAGGCGAACGAAGCATTGTTCGGCGGCGGCGAGGTTTTCTCGGGCGCTGGGCTCCAATTGCTGATCGGGAATTTCAACTCCCGGACTCCCGACATCGTGGTTACGCCCAACGTCGGCGTTACGTATACCGGCGGTAGCAAGAAGATAGCCGAGCACGGAGGCCGCGCGCTGGACGACCGGAACGTTATGCTTCTGGTCTCCTCCAGCCAGATCCCTCCGATGACGATCACGTCGGCCGTGGAAACGCGTCAGGTGGCTCCGACCATCCTGAAAGCGCTCGGGTTCAATCCGAACGCACTCCAGGCGGCGCGCCGGGAAGGTACCCAGCCACTGCCCTTGCTACCCTACTGACCCATTCGAGCGCCGCTCGATTCGCAGGGGCGGGCGGCGCTTTTTTGGAGTTCTGCCTCTTCCCAAAACTCCGTTCACACATTTTTTTCCCGTGTAAAGATATTGTTTTGAAGCGCTTGTGGAAAGTGTGAGTTCGTTTTCGCCAGGCCATCGTGTATTTTTAAGGCGGGAGAAGGCACTGCGCTCCCTGCACGGTCGGAAGAATGGATCCCATCATCCCCTTCCCGCCCTCGCATATCTGGTCCTGGCTGTCGTTGTTCTTTGGCCACTAAGCCTTTGCGATTGGCGAATCCGGCCCGGTGACAGTACGCGCGCCGTCCGGGGGCGTGTTGCCAAATCAAAACGCGGCTGAGCCGCCTGCCTCAAAAAGCATATAAACCCGCGCCTACCCCGTTCTCGGACGGGGTATCCGGGATCCTCCCCGAGAATCGGCCCTCCCTCGCGTCACCTCACCTTCAACGCTAATGCGCGTCTTGTGTGGCGTTTGTCTATTCGCGTGTACTGTAGCCAGTATCGGTTCGGCCGATCTCCGGCGGACGAAACTGGAGCCGTGGGGACCACAAAAGTCTCATAAAATCATGGAGTTAGCGTATTCCGCGAAGGCCAGCGGCGACGTAACGGAAGCGCACCGGCTGTTCCGCCAGGGCGAGCAATGGTGCCGGCGGAACGGTTACCCCCTGGCCGCTCTTCGTTTCCGCGTTACCGCGACTTCCATCCGCTTTCTCGCCGGCGACTACCGCGCGGCGGCTTCGGAGTATCTGGACGAGGAGCGCGAAGCGCGGGAGCTGTCGGATACCGAGGAGGGCAGCGCGATCCGCACCAGCTTGGCCAGCCTGTACCTCGAGATGGGCGATCGGGAATCCGCCGTCCGTGTGGCCGAATCGGCCTTGCGCGATCTGGGTGAGGCGCAAACCTACGCGAAGCCCTATTTGCTTCTGATCCTTGCGAGCGTTTACTCCGAACGCGGCGCGACCCAAGCCGCCGAAAAACTTTTCAACGATGCCCTGACGCTGTCGTGGACCATGGACCTGCCCGATGTGGCGCTCAGCGGATGGGATCGCCTCGGGGAGGCGCGTCTGCGGGCCGGCGAGTTCGCTGCCGCCGGGCAGTGCTTCGCCCAATCGTTCCGGTACCGGCGGCTGCACCGGCCCGCCGACATGGCGTCTTCGTACCTCAAGATCGGCCGGGTCTACCGCGCCATGGGCCGGTCCGCCTACGCGCTTCGTTTTTTCAACTTAGCCCTCACGGCGGGCCCCAGCCTGACCGCTCCGGCCCAGTTTGTGTTGCATGCTCGCGGTAAGGCCAAGCTGGCCCTGGGGGACCGGACCGGCGCGCTGGCCGATTTCGAGGCCGCTTTGAGGCTCGCCTCCATCTGGCGGGACGAAGCGTTGCCCGTGGATGTGCTGCGCGCGCATTCGAACGCCGCCGTGCAGGACATTTACGACTCCTACGTAGATGCCGCAACGCAGTTGTACCGCCAGACCGGGCGGCAGGAATACGCCCAGGCCGCCTGGGAGGCGCTGGAAGGCAATCGCGCCGCCTCTTTGCGGCAAACCCTGACCGATTCGGGGGCCTGGAGAGAGCGGCTGCCCGCGCAATACTGGCTCAAGCTGGCCTCGCTGCGCCTCGCGCTTATTGGATCCATGCGGGAAAGCGACCCTCAATCGCCGGAGGCCAGGCGGGTCGCGGAACTGCAAACAGACCTGTTGGCGATGGAGACGCGTGCGGGAGTGGTGCCGGATACTCCATTGCCCTCTCAGGATCGGAGGAAATATTCCATCTCTCCGGATTTCAGAGAGAGTATTACCCCCCGATTCTCACTAGCTACCCTTCAGAGACACCTGACCGGCGCACGCGTTCTGCTCAGCTTTAAGCTTGGCGAAAGAATGTCGTACCGGTGGGTGGTGACAAACGGAGGCATCTCGATTCGCACTTTGGCCGGCCGCGGGGCCCTCACCCGGCTGGCCGCCGATTTTGAGAGTGCGATTCGCAATGGGAACATGCGGTCCACGAATCTCGGGCGCCGGCTCTATTCGGAGCTGTTCGCCGGACTTCCCCCCACAGCCGCCGCCGCGCCTTCCTGGATTCTGTCGCTGGACGACACGCTGTTCGATTTGCCGTTCAGCGCGCTGGTGGCCGGCCGGAAAGGGAGCCGTCCCGTGTACCTGGCGCAGCGGCACTCCACCGAAATCGTTCCCGGCGCTTGGGCCGTGGGGGACCGGCAGGCTGCTACCGGAGGGCTTGCGGCGATTTCGGACCCGGTCTACAACAGCGCCGATCCGCGCTCGGTCGAACGCCGCCCGGCGGTCTCGCCTTTCAGGCTGCAGGCGAAAGGGCAGGAAATGGAGCTACCTCGCCTTCCCGCGACTCGCCAGGAAGTGGAGTCCTGCGCCCGGGAGTATGGCGGCGCCTGCCTGCTCCTGTCCGGGTGGGACGCTTCCCGCTCCGGCTTGATGCGGGCTCTGGCTACCAAGCCGGCGGTCCTGCACCTTGCCACCCACGTCGTTCCAGATTCCAAAAACGGATTAGCAGCTCTGATTATCCTTAGTGGTTCCACCTCCGGGCAGATCGACGCTATGACTACTTGGGATATCGCGGCGCTGCGGGTGCCCGGGTCCCTGGTAGTGATGAGCGGGTGCGGTTCCGGCCGGGGGCTGGCGCTTCCAGGAGCGGGCCTGCTCGGTCTGGACCGCGCCTGGTTGTCGGCTGGAGCCCGCGGCGTGGTTGCCAGCCACTGGCCTGTCGCCGACGATATCGGATCGTTTTTTCAAGCTTTTTATCGCCATCTGCGGAAAGGGGATGGCGTTTCAACCGGCCCAGCCGAAGCCCTCCGGCTGGCGCGCGAGGACCTGATTCGGGCTGGTGGTCCGCTCGCCGAACCAAAATACTGGGCCGCCTATGAATTCATGGGAAGGAGCAACTGAGAAATGTTAGAACAAGCTGCGGAGGAGACGCCCTGTCTGGCCATGCCAGCACCCGCGGAGACGAACCCGGACTGGGCCGTGCTGGTCGGCAGAATTCAGGCCGGCGACGACGAAGGCATGACCGATCTGTACCGCGTCTTTTCGCGCGGCATCCGCTTCTACCTGTGCCGGCAACTGGGAACGCAGGAGCTGGACGACAAGGTTCATGACACCTTCCTGATCGTCGTGCAGGCGATTCAGCGGGGGGAATTGCGGGAGCCCGAGCGCCTGATGGGATTTGTACGCACAGTGGTGCGCCGGCAGGTCGCGGCGTATATCGACAAGGTGGTCCACCGGCGGCGCGAGGAGGTCGAAATGGACGCGGTGATCCGGGTGGTGGATATCGGCTGCAACCCCGAGGTGACGGCGATCGCGCGGCAGCGTATCGACCTGGCCCGCAACATATTGGAACGAATGACGCCGCGCGACCGCGAGATCCTTTCCCGGTTCTATCTCAGAGAGCAGACGCAGGAGCAGATCTGCGACGAGATGAATCTGTCGGAAACCCAGTTCCGGCTGCTGAAGTCGAGGGCCAAGGCCCGGTTCGCGAACCTGGGGCGGCGCCGATTGCAGGGTGGGTTGATGCGGTCGGTGATGCTCAAGGTTTCGCGCAGCGTGGCGTGAAAAATGGGGACAGACGCCTGTTCCGCTTCCGTAGCCGATCGATTCTGCTTTCAAGCGCTGACGGAAAGGCTGTCTGTCCCCATTTTTCTATTTTTTGAGAGAGTTTCCTGGGGCGGTGGGCACTCACTGAACGACGTGTTGGCGGTTGCGGCTCTGGGCGGACCGTACAGGAGGTGACATGCATTCGAGGGTTGAAATCCATCCGTCGGAGGATGAGTTCGAGCAGTATCTGTTAGGTCATACAACCGCTTCTCGCACCGAGGCGATGGAAGAACATCTGCTGGTGTGCGAGTCGTGCCAGACAGCGTTGGAACAAGCCGAGGCCGTCGTGATCGCGATGCGAAGCGCCTGCCGGGAATTGACGCAGGAACGCGTCTCCGAGCAGCGCCGGTGGTGGCAGATTCGCATTCCCGTCGCGGCCTATGCCGGATCATTCGCGGTTCTGCTGACCTTCGTTTCGTGGGGGTATCTGAATCGAGTCTCCACTCCGGCGCCAGAATCCGAGTTGGCCTTAGAGGCCACGCGCAGCGCCGCGGGGCCGCATGCTCCATTTGCGGCGGCCGGATCCACGGCACTGCTGCATCTCAACGCCACATCCCTTCCGGCGGGACCGCGCTACATCGTGGAAGTGGTCGATCTGGGCGGCGGCCTGGTCTGGTCCGGCGGAGCGAGAGCCGCGGGGAATGCCGTCACCGTCCGCGTCGGCAAGCGCCTGGATGCGGGGCGCTACTGGGTGCGGCTGAACGGCGCGAATGGCGTGGAGTTGAGGGAGTTTGAGCTGAACGTTCGTTAGCCGCGCGCTTTCAGGTTGACTAGGTCGACCGAAACTCTTCCTGATCCGTCGAGAAAATCGTAGTAGCCGGGGACACCGCCGCAGTCCTCTGGCGGCCGACTCGGAACTCAGGTCGTAGTTATCCCACCCCATCGCTTCTTGTAGCACGGGATGCAACTGGGCCAAGCGTCAGTTCGGAGAGGCCCCTTGAGTATCATACGAGAAGATGCCATCATCCAGCCGCCTTGCCGCCCTCACATCGGAATTCGATGTCGCCGTAATCGGCGGTGGCATCATCGGGTGTGGCATCGCCCGGGACGCGGCCCAGCGGGGAATGCGTGTCGCGCTGTTCGAGAAGGCCGACTATGGCGCGGGGACCACCTCGGGTTCGACGCGCCTCATCCACGGCGGCTTGCGTTATCTGGAGATGTACGATTTCGGCCTGGTCCGGATGGATCTGCGCGAGCGCGAGACGATGCTGCGGATGGCGAAGGGCCGTATCCGCCCGCTCCGTTTTCTGATGCCGTTCTATCGGGCCAGCCTCTATCAGCGGCTGCGCATCCGGGCTGGAATGATCCTGTACGATCTGCTGAGCTACGACCGTTCGCTGCCCGGCCACCGCATGCTGTCGCGCCAGGAGGCCCTCGAGCTCGAGCCCGGCTTGAATCCCGACGGTTTGCAGGGTGCCGCCTCCTTCCACGACGCCCAGGTGGATATGCCGGAGCAACTCGCCGGCGCGAATATCCTCGACGCGCGCCGGATGGGCGCGATGGCGCTGAATTACGCGGAAGTAACCGGCGCCGTGCGCGAGGGCGGGCGCGTTACGGGCGTCACGGTGCGCGATGCGATTACGGGGGAGAGCGCCGAGGTCCGGACAAAGGTCGTCGTGAACGCCGCCGGGCCGTGGTTCGACCGGGTTGCCGGCCGCATCGAACCGGAAGCGCCGGTCCGCATACGAACGACGAAGGGAATTCACCTGGCTTGCGAGCCAGTTGTGGAGCAAGCCCACGCGGTGCTGTCGCACATTGATGGCCGGTTGTTGTTTGTCATTCCTTGGATGGGATATACGTGGGTCGGGACCACCGACACGGATTTCGAGGGCGATCCGGGTGAAGCGCACGCGACGCCGGAAGACGTCGACTATCTGATCGCCTCCGCCGCCGCGTATTTCCCGAAGCTCAAGAATGCCAAAGTGCACTGGACCAACTCCGGCGTGCGCGCGCTGGTTCTTCGTAAGGGCGATCCCTCCACCGTGTCCCGAATGCACAGAATCGATTCGTCGCCGGGCTTGATCTCGGTGTTGGGAGGAAAAATCACCGGCTATCGCTCGATCGCGGAGGACGCGGTGGACGCGGCCGCGAAAGTGCTTGGCAATAATGCCGCGTGCCGCACGCCCGCCGTGCCCCTGCCCGAACCGCGCGAGCAACTCTCCGATCTGGAAGCATTTGTCCGGCAGGTGGTGCGTGAGGAGCAGTGCGTGCGGGTGGGCGATCTGCTCTTTCGCCGCACCAGGCTCGGGTTCGCGCCGGACCAGGGCCGGGGGATCGCCGCCGATGTCATCCGGTGGATGGCGGACGAACTCGGCTGGTTGCCGGCGCGGTGCTTCCAGGAGTGGGCGCTTCTCGACGAACACTACAATAAGACGATTGGAACGGAACGAGATACTGGCGCTGCTGCGCGAAAGGATCGTGGCGTTCGCGGCATCTAGAATATCTGGGGACGCCGCCGAGGACCTCGCGCAGGAGGTTCTGATCTTGTTGCATGAGACGTACGGGCACGTGGAACGCCTTTGAATTTAGCCTGAACGTCTGCCGACAGCTTAAAGCCGAAAACAAACGTCGCCTTTAGCCCGGTAACCTTGACGGTGTTTTCGGCGATTAATCGATTCGGCTGTGCAACTTTTTGAACATAAGCGCTGGAGGGGCCGAGCGTTTTGAAGGCCTGCTTCCATAGGGTTTCTTTCAGCTCATCCACCGCAAATCCGGTTACCGAGACGGTCACCTTCTTAGCACCGCCGAGCACCGCGCTAATATCTACCGAAATTGGTGACACGCCAGTAGAGAACGGCAGCTTCAATCGTAATTGATTAGCGGGTTGAGACGGGTCAAGACGGACCGGGCGGATCGTTGCCATCTTTGATTAGGCGGTAAAAGGCTTCGGCAATGGTAGTGATGCCTTTCTTGACGGTGGTTCGGGCCACGCTGGTGAACGCCTGGAACGCTTCGGCTCCACGCTCATTCTTGGAGCAATGTGAAACTTTGCGAGCGATCACGGGCGGCCGCAACGCCCACTCTGCCCGATTGTTGGTCGGCTCCACTTCCGGGTCGTAGAGGAAAGTGAGCACCCGTTGGCGATCCTGCTGCCACCCGAT
>JANXRE010000069.1 GCA_025353165.1 Acidobacteriota bacterium
GCTGAGCGAAGGCCATGGTCAGATACTGATCCCAACAAGAAAACCCTCGCACGCTGGCATCGCCATCGTAACGGGCTACACAGCGTCGAAATTCACGATCCGGCAGGAAAGCGATCAACTGCGCGAAACACCGAGCGGCCCTGGTTCATAAACCATTGTCGGCCGCCGCAAAACGGGTTCTTGGGCCAGCCGCCGTTCAAATCGCGGCAAGGCAAAAATGGCCATAACTCACTGATACTCAAGGGCTTATTAGATTACGAAAAGTACTTTACCGGACAGTAGTGATTGTTTTTCTCTAATCCCAAGACGCCCGACCGGCGGTACGACCAGTGTTCACTCACAAGCTGGCGGGTTGCGTCGAACTCATCGCCGCACAGTGGGCAGACAATCCGCTGCTTCAGATTGTCGAGAGCGGTTCAGCTTGGCAGGCGACAGGCCGGACAGGTCAGGTCCGCGCCAATCCGGAACAGGCCCTTCTCCACAAGATGGGCAAACACATCCGCAGGCGACAGTTTCGTGTTGTAGGGGCGCGCCTCGATGAACAGGCGTTCGTGGTCTGAGAATTCCGCTGCGGGATTCTCGGGGTCTTTTCCTCCGATGAGTTGCAAGGCCGATTTTTTCGTAAAGGAGGCGTTTGGGCCGTGGGTTCTGATCAGCCTGCGAACGCCAGGGATTTTGAAGACTCTGGCGCCCTGCAAACCACCAAGTCTCGTGATTAGCTGCTTTGCGATGAGTCCGCCATTGCTCAGGCTCGTGGTGAAGCCTGCGAGATCGAAGATCCGTTCGAGTAGACCCGCCGCTGGCGCGGCGGAAATCGCGGCTTCGACATCAGAGGCCTCGATGACGATCCCGAGACGTTCCGGCTCGATCCGTAGCAACCGGTAATCGAAATGCATCGTTCGTGACAAATACTCGTTCAGTTCGGGTACGTAAGGCGGCCGCAACGTGAAGTTTTCGTGGTTGTACAGGCCAATACCGAAGGAGACCGATGCTACCAGATGCTGGGTGTGGAACAAGCGGTCCCCGCAGAACGGCTTGTCGGCAAGCGGGAAGGAGACGCGGGGCTTGTCGGCCCGATTTCCGCCGGCGGAGGCAAGCACCTGAACTCGCCAAAATACATCATCGGCGCGCTGACGGCGCCCTGATGCCAGGAGTCGCCGCGGACTTGACAGAAGGTATTTATGCGCCCACCGAACAGTTCCAAGATGGATTGATGATCGTCACGGCGCGTCCACGCCGCCAGGCCCCTGCGGTGGTCGGGCATCTGTGTGACGAGTTCCTGCGCGCGCTCTTCCCACGCGGGGATGAGTTCGGCGAACCTTTCTAGCTGGGACCCACAGGGACGCACGCTGGCGCGCCAGTGGCCAGTCTGAAACTCAGAATATAAGCTTCAAGGCGAACTGGATCTGCCGCGACGCGCGCGCCGCCGAATACTGGCCGAAACTAGCCGATCCCCACGAGTTGTTCAGACTGTCGCTGCGGAAGTTCGGATGATTCGGCAGATTGAAGAACTCCGAGCGAAGCTGCAGGTGCGTCCGCTCCGTGATTGGAAAGTTCTTGAACAGCGAAAGGTCGATATTGGTCACTCCGGCCGTGGTGATGATGTTCCGTCCGGCGTTGCCGTAGGTCCCCGCGACGGCGGTTTGGAATGCGGCCGGATTGATGAAGAAATTAGGATCCTGGTTCGACGGTACGACGGGAACCCCGGACACCACATCGGGCCGGTCCTCGCCGTCGGAGTTCGAAACGCCGATATTGGCCGTTACCGTTCGGGGCGTGCCAGTCTGGAATGCGGCCACGCCCTGCATCTCCCAGCCGCCGACCATCGTGTTGCCGAGCTTGCCGGTCGAGCTTGCGAACATCTTGCCGGCGCCGAACGGAAGTTCGTAGCTGAAGCTCGCCACGAACCGCTGCCGGATGTCGAAATCGGCTCTGGATTTCTCCCAGTTCGGGTATCGGGGATCGCGCAAACCCCCGCCGTTGTGAAAGCCCAACGACGCTTGCGAGGCTTCATCGATGGCCTTGCCGTAGGTGTACGCGGTCAGGAAGCTGAGCCCTTGGGAGAACCGCTTCTCGATCTTGGCTTGCACCGAATGGTAGGTGGAGCTGTTGCAGGAGCACCACAGCGAGAAATCCGTCGGGATATACGGACGCGGACGTCGGCTGTTGATATCGCTGCTCGAATCGGCGGTGGGGGTGGACTGGTTCGCGTTGCGGAATTCATAGAGCCGCGTGCCCTTGGAGCCCGCGTACGCCATCTCAAGAATCGAGTTCCAACCGAGGTCCTGCTGGATGCTGAGATTCCAGTGCTGGAGGTTGGGATTTCGGAAATTCGGATCGAGCGCGAACAGCGCCGGCGTACCCGGATTCGTGAGCGCATCCAAGGGGAAGCCTTTCGAGAGCTGGTTCACGATCGGATTCGGGGCCACGATGCTGGTTGCATTGAAAGCCGGTTGGATGTAAAACGGAGCGTTGTTGCCCGGGTTCGGAATACTGAGCGGTCCCGCCTCGTATGAGGAATAGAACAACCCGTACCCGCCGCGAATAACCGTGCGCGGACGCACATTGTACGCGAAACCGACTCTCGGTCCGAAGTTATTCTTCGGATTCGGAACGAGGTTCCTCGGCGCGTTCCGGTTCACCTGAATTTGCGTGTAAAAATTGGGAGGCAAAACATCCGAGCGGCCCTTGACGATGTCGAGCGTATTCGTGTAGATGTTGAAGTTCGCCTGCGCGTCGTACTTCTCCAAGGTATGGGTGACGAACTCATAGCGCAGCCCCAGATTCAGGGTCAGCTTTCGGCTGACCTTGAAGTCGTCCTGCACGTACCAGAACACTCCGGGCTGCTGGAAGACGTCGTTGATGATGGAGCTGATGGTGGTCCCGCCACTGGTGTCGTAGGTGCGGCCCAGCAGGAAATCCGCGGTGCCCAGGCCGGTGTTGGACAGATTGTTCGGATCGCGCGTCGCATTGCCGGTGAACGAAAATGCCCCCCGGGGCACGGGCGGTTGCAGAATGCTGAAATTCACGATCGGCTTCAGCTCGCCCCCGAATTTCAGCGTGTGCCGGCCCTTCACCCAGCTCAAGCTATCGATAACTTGGTACACGTTCTGAATCTCCACGGTCGGCTGGTACTCGGAGCTCCCGAACGAGGTCAGGTCGCCGATACTGAACTGTGGCAGGCCGCCGTTGGACGGCCCGAACGGAATACCGGGAATGCCGATTTGGGCCGAAAGATTTTTGTCCGAATTAAATTGGAGGCGTCCGGAGCGGTTCCGGTTATAACCGAGGCGGAGCTCGTTCACGATCCTCGGCGTGAAAATGTGCGTCTCCGTGAGCACGAGACTGCGAGAGTTGTTTAGAAAATCGCCAGAGGAAAAGGAAGCGGCGTCCAGCGGCGGCGGGATCGAGCCCGGAGGAGTCAGCGTCTGATCCGAGAAACTGAACCGTCCGAAGAGCGAGTCGTTCTCTGAAAATCGATGGTCGATGCGGATATCATACTGATCGGTGTTGTCCGGCTCGCCGGGATTCGACAGATAGTTGTTGGAAACCCCCGCCTGGCCGATGCTGCCTGGAACGTTCGGAGCGGGAAACAAATCGATCAGCTTCTTGGCGACCGGGTCGAAGCGGGTGGGAGAAATCTGATTGTTGGCGAACGGCTGCCGGGTCGCGGAGCCGTCGGACGCGATCACGGTCGACTGGGGATCGAAGATTTGCTGAAACCCGCTGAAATCGCCGGTTCTCCACGCCAGGGCTGGAACATTCGCCAGGAAGGTCTGGCCCACGCGAATCCGGGTGCCCTGGTAATCTCCGAAGAAGAACGTCTTGTTCTTCCCGTCGTAGATCTTCGGGATGACGATGGGTCCACCGATGCTCCCGCCAAACTGATTCAGCTTGAACGGCGGGATGGGATTAGCGCCGGAGTCGAAGTAATTCTTGGCATCCAGCGCGCTGTTGCGAAGGAACTCAAACAGCGTTCCGTGCAACTGATTCGTGCCGGACTTGATGTTGACGTTCAGCACGGCACCGCCGGACCGGCCGAACTCCGCGCTCATCGAATTGGTTTGCACCTTGAATTCGGCGATGGCGTCCGGCGAGGGGCCCACTACAAAGCTGGATTGGCTCACCAGGTCCTGCGACAGGCTGTTGTTGTCGATGCCATCGAGCATGTAGTTGTTTTGATACGGCCGGACGCCGTTCGCGCTGAACCCGCCCGTCTTTTCGTCGCGCGCCCCCGAGGGCGTCGGCGCGGTTCCGGCGGTGAGCACGGCCAGCCGCGTGAAGTAGCGGCCATTGAGCGGCAGATCGACGATCTTCTGACTCTCCACCACCTGTCCGAGGTAAGACGTGTCGGTCTGCAGCAGCGGCGCCGCCGACTGCACTTCGACGGTCTCCACGACCTGGCCGACTTGCAGGGCTTCGTCGATGCGGATGCGGTCCTGCACGTTGAGCGTGATGCCCGATTGCACGGACCTCTTGAATCCCGCGGCTTCGATCGCCACGGAATAGCGGCCGATCGCCAAGTTCGTTACGACGTAGTTGCCCGAACCGTCGGTAGTGGCCTTCGTCGCGATGTTCGTGTCCACGTTGGTGGCGGTCACCGTGGCTCCGGCGATAATCCGCCCGCTCGGATCGGTGACGGTCCCGACAATCGCACCTGTCGTCGATTGCGCCGCCACGCGCAACAAACACAGGCCCAGCAGCACGACGAGCCTCTCCGTCCGAAATAATTGCATGCTAACCCCGCTCCTCAACGGTTTACTTTTGATACCTTTAAACGGGAGTCAATGTCAAGCTTACTGGCAGTTGGGCGATAATCATGTTCCGCCATGCAAATGCTGCTCGAAGGAAAAATCGCGCTCGTCACCGGCGCGAGCAAGGGTGTCGGCAAGGGAGTCGCGCTCGAACTGGCGCGGCACGGTTGCGACGTCGCGGTGAACTACAACTCGGACGCTCGCGGCGCGGACGCGACCGTCGCAGAAATCGTTGCGATGGGCCGTTCGGCCTTCCCCACGCGCGCCAGCGTGGGTGACTCGGCCCAGGTGGACCGCATGTTCGCGGAGGTGTTTGAGCGGTTCCCCAAGCTCG
>JANXRE010000103.1 GCA_025353165.1 Acidobacteriota bacterium
AGCATATTCCAATCGAACGATGAGCCTGAACGACGGGGAACCCGGCGTTCAGGGGAATCTCCTTTCTAAGTTTTGTAAGAGGACAGAATGAGCGATGGGAAAGTGGGAATCCTGCTTTTGGATTTCCACTTTTCCTCGCGGGAGCCGCCGGGGCTGGGGGAATGTGGGAATCGCGCCTTGGCGATTTCCAAGGGCTGTGGGAAACGACGGAAAACCTGTCTTTGGTTTTCCTCGTTTTCCATAGCCCGTCATTTCCACAGCCCTGCTTGCCGTTGTCTTCATGCCGTCTGCCTGCGCCCAAAGGTGTCAAACAGCTTCTGTTTTTCTTTCTGCATCCGCTTGGCGCTCGCCGTGTCGCTCTCCCTTCCTGCTCTCTGGTTCAGCACCTCCACGGTCAACCCTGGCTTGATATACCGCACCAGGTCCGGCAGTTGCCGCAGGTTCTCCCACGGCGTCGCATACCAGGGATAAATTCTTCTCTGCTTGCCCTTGGCGCCGGTCACTACTTCCGGCACTCCGCTCGGCCGGTGATAATTCAAGTAGGGATTGAAGTGCTCCCGATAGAACTCGTTGATCGCTTCCGCGTGGGCTGCCCGAATGTGTCCGTATCCCATGTGCTTTCTCACTACCCCCCCGTTCTTGCACTCCACCAGTCCGTTGTCATTGCTATGCCGCGGCCGCGACTTGGTCTGCTCCACCAGCAGCTTGTTCAGCAGCTTGGCCACCGTATGGTTGATGAACTCGCTGCCGTTGTCGGAATGAAAGCCCCGGATTAGAAACGGAAACTGCTCCAGCATCGCTTGCAGCACCGGTAGCAACCACCTCTCGCTGATCTGCTCCGCCGCCCCTACCACTTGCCACTGCGTTACCTCATCCACCGCATTGAGGTGATACACGCCTTTGCTTCCGTCCTGGTCTCCCTGCTGGACCGTGTCCACACGCAGGTATCCGGGCCGGCCTTGTGGGTCCGGCTTCCGCCTCTCCCCAATGCTCACCGCCGTGGGTCGGGTCGGCTGATAGACCACCCGCCGTTTTCGATACGTCACGCTCTGGCGTAGGTTGTAGAGATGCGCCACCCACAGCCGCGCCAGCCGCTCATATCCGCTTTCTCCAAACTCGTGAAACTCCCGGTACAGGATCTTCTGCGTCGCTGGTCCGCTGAGCGTCTCATGGGCTTCATCCACTTCGGCTAACAGCTCGATGTCCCTCCGCGTGTACAGGCTTGGAAACCGCCGCCTGAGGTATCCTGTTTCCTCCACCTTCCCCGTCACCAAATACTGCCCGATCAGCCGGGTTATCTGCGCCCGGCTCAAGCCCGTCGTTTTCGCCATGTAGCATCGCAGCAGCCCTCGCCCCGCTTTGCCTTGCACGTGATACTCCTGCTCGGTCAGAGTCTGCCTCACCCAGTTGTAGATCTCCTTCCGATTCGCCCCCTCGAATCGAATCTCCTGGCTGGCTGCCAGGAACGCCCGGATCTGCTCCAGTCCCATCGGCCTTTCCTGTTCCATGCTGATGATCAACCCCCAGCATGCCCGCCCCCGGTCCCTTCAGGCTCATCTTGTATTAGACAAGACTCGTGTTTGCATCCCCACCCCAACCTCGCTACCCTGGAAGGAAGCCTAACTCGACGAAGAAAATGAGGCGGGGGACCCGAGCCCTTTGGGGCGCAGCCCTCTGTTAGAGCGGGGTACTTTCAAGCCCTAGCCCGTCAGCTAACCTCGCAGGCCAATTTGAGAGGAGCCGCAATCTTGTCCAGTCCCTCGGTTTCGCCGGCCACCAAAGTGGTCGTCGCGACTACCGTCATGCTGTCGTTCATCTCCTTCTGGAGAGCGGCGGCGATTGTCCTCAGCGATCTCGCATCTTCCGCCTATTACGCCGGTGGAATCGCAGAAAACGCCATCGGGAAATCCGCCCCCTGGTTCATTCTGGCGATCATGCTGTTCTCCTACGCGGTGCGCGCCATCTACATCGAGAGCTGTTCGATGTTCGTCCGCGGCGGCGTATACAAAGTCGTGCACGAGGCCATGGGCGGCACGCTCGCCAAGTTTTCGGTGTCGGCCCTCATGTTCGACTACGTCCTCACGGGCCCGATCAGCGGTGTTTCCGCCGGCTTATACCTCGCGGGCCTGATCAACGAATCCGGCGAGCATTTTCACCAACCCACGCTGCATGTAAACTCCAATTACTTCGCCGCCGCGTTCGCGATGGTCGTGACCGTCTACTTCTGGCGCAAGAACGTCATCGGCATCCACGAATCGAGTGAAAAGGCGCTGCGTATCATGCAGATCACCACCGTGATGGTGGTGATGCTGATCACCTGGTGCCTGATCACGATTTTCAAGAACGGCTACCAGACCGTTCCTTTCCCGACGGCCGCCAGCATCCACTACGGCGGCAACGCCTTGGGGTGGCTCAAGGGGACCATCCTCCCGCAGTTCACATTCGTCGCCATTCTGGTCGGCCTCGGCCACTCGCTGCTCGCGATGAGCGGCGAAGAGAGCCTGGCCCAGGTGAACCGCGAAATAGCGTCGCCGAAGCTGAAGAACCTCGAGCGAGCCGGCTTCATCATCTTCATCTACAGCCTCGTGTTCACGTCCCTAGTGTCGTTCTTCGCCGTGATGCTGATTCCGGATGGGCAGCGCGGCCAGTTTCTGGACAACCTCATTGGCGGCCTTTCAATGTACCTCGTCGGGCCCGAATGGGTCCGCCTCCTCTTCCATGCATTCGTAGTCGTGGTCGGAACCCTCATTCTCTCGGGAGCGGTGAACACGGCGATCATCGGCTCCAACGGCGTTCTCAACCGCGTGGCGGAAGACGGCGTCCTGCCGAACTGGTTCCGCATCCCGCACCACAAGTTCGGAACCACCAGCCGCCTCATCAACCTGGTCGTTGTACTTCAGTTGCTCGCCATCCTGATCAGCCGCGGCGACATCTACATGCTCGGCGAAGCCTACGCCTTCGGCGTCGTCTGGAGCTTCGCCATGAAGGCTCTCTCGGTTCTGGTGCTGCGATTCAAGCAGCCGGGCGAGCGCCCGTGGAGGGTGCCGCTCAACTTCTACATCGGCAAGACGGAAATACCGCTCGGTCTCGCCATCATCGCCGTCGCCCTAGTCTTCCTCGCGGTCATCAACGTACTTACCAAGCAGGTGGCGACCATCTCGGGACTTTCCTTTACGGTAGCCTTCTTCATCCTGTTCGAGATCTCGGAAAAGATAAATAAGCGGAAGGCTGCCGCCGCCGTCGTACACGAACAGAAAGATGAACTTTTCCGTCTGGCTGAGAGCGACGATGTGAGCGCCGAATCATTGAACGTGCGGCCCGGCAACGTCCTGGTGGCCGTGCGCAATCCCAACCAGCTCGATCACCTCCAGCGCGTCCTGCAAAAGACCGACACGCGCCGCATGGATATCGTGGTGGTAACGGTGCGGCTGATTCGCCCGGCGAGCGGCGAATACGAGTTGGCGGCAGATCAGATCTTCGGCGACACCGAGGCCCACATATTTTCCAAGGTCGTGACGGTCGCCGAGAAAGCCGGCAAACACGTCGAGCTCATAACCGTCCAGGGCACTGATCCGTGGCACGCCGTGGTACAGACCGCGCAACGCCTGGGGTCCTCCCGCATCGTGACCGGCCTGTCTCCCAAGTACACGGCGCAGGAACAGGGAAAGATCGTGGGCGAAGCTTGGGAGACGCTAACGGAGCCGCGACCTTCGCTGTCGCTGGAAGTGGCGCTGGACTCCGGGAAATCGCTATTCTTCAACCTTGGCCCGCACCCGCCGAGACTCTGGCCCGAGGATGTCGAGCTGGTGCACCGCCTGTGGCTCGAGTTAAGTGCGCGTTACGGCGCAAAGCTGCATCATCGCGATGTGGTGGGAGTGGCGCTGCAGCGCCTGTCCTCGGAATTGCAGAGCGGCGGCAAGAACGATGTGTACGGCGTCGTCGAGCAGGAGCTTACTGCTCTTCACGCGGAGGAGCCGCCTGAGACTCCGGCCCAGGAGTAGGCACTGGAGCCAGTACCCGAGCTGCGATGGCGGCCACCAATTCTTTCACGCCCTCGCCCGTGACCGCCGAGATTTTGTAGAGCGGCAGGCCGACTTCGGCCGCCTTCTGTTCCAAAGCTTCGATCCGCAAAGGATCCTGAGCGACATCCATCTTGGTGGCAACCAAAATCATCGGCTTCTTCGCGAGGTCCTCGCTGAAACTGCCGAGTTCGCTCATGATCACGTCGAAGTCGTGGACCGGGTCGCGCCCGCTGCCTTCCGATACGTCCACCAGGTGCGCGAGCAGGCTCGTGCGCTCCACGTGCCGCAGGAACTGCGTGCCAAGGCCGTGCCCCAGGTGCGCGCCTTCGATAAGACCGGGGATGTCGGCGACCACAAAGCTCCGGTCCTCCACCCTAACCACGCCCAGGTTCGGGATCAGAGTCGTGAACGGATAATCGGCGATCTTCGGTTTCGCGGCCGAAATCCTCGCAATCAAAGTGGACTTCCCCGCGTTCGGGAATCCGACCAGCCCAACGTCGGCCAGCAGCTTAAGGACGAGCCGAAGGTGCTTGGCGTCGCCCGGTCGCCCGAGCGTGTGCTCAGTAGGCGCCTGGTGGGTCGAGGTTGCGTAGTGCTGGTTTCCCTTCCCTCCGCGGCCGCCCTTCGCCACCCGGAACCGGTCGCCAGCTGCTTTGAAATCGTGCAGGAGCTCGCCCGAGTCCGCGTCGTAAACGACCGTGCCGACGGGAACGAGCAATTCGATGGAGTCCCCGTCGCTTCCGCTGCAGTTGCTGCCCTCGCCGTGACGGCCGCGCCCCGCGCTGTGCTCCGGGTTATAGCTGTAGTGCAGCAGTGTGTTGAAGTGCGTGGTGGCAACCATGTTCACGTGGCCGCCGTGCCCGCCGTCGCCGCCGCTCGGCCCGCCCCGGGGCACGAACTTCTCGCGCCGGAACGCGGCTATCCCGTTGCCACCGTCGCCGGCCTTCACCTTGATTCGAACTTCGTCGAGGAATGTCAACTACAGTGTCTACGCTTCCGGAACGATGCTGACGAACTTGCCCATGCGGCCGCGGTCGCGAAATTCGACCTTGCCGGTGATCTTCGCAAACAGCGTGTCGTCTTTGCCGAGGCCGACGTTCACGCCCGGCTTGATTTTGGTGCCGCGCTGGCGAACAATAATCGAACCACCGGGAATCAACTGCCCGCCGAAAGCTTTCACGCCCAGCCGCTGCGCATTCGAATCGCGGCCGTTCTTGGTACTGCCCAGACCTTTCTTATGTGCCATTCTAAATCTCCTAGGCCGTGATCTCGCTGATGGTCAAGGCGGTGTAATTCTGCCGGTGGCCAATTGTCCGCCGGTACTGTTTTTTGCGCTTGAATTTGAAGACGATCACTTTGTCGCCGCGCCCGTGCTCGGCGATGGTAGCGGAAACCTTGGCGGTCGTCAGGCTCTGGCCGGTCAGCAACTGCTGGTCGTCGCCCATGATGGCCAGAACGCGGCCGGCCACTTCAACCTGTGTGCCCGGGTCGCCCGCGACCGTGTCTACGTGAATGGTGTCGCCCGGCGCAACTCGGTACTGCTTGCCGCCGGTCTCGATTACTGCGTACATTTTTCTTTCCTCGAATGGAGTCGGATGGGAGGGCGAACTACAAGTTTACATCAATTTTGCGGGCCAGCGCTACCGCTTCAGCGCCGCGACTAGGTCGATACCCAACGACGCGTCCACCGAGGGCAGGCCCTCGAAGGGCAGCAGCGTGCTCGCGGGCGGCTGTTTTCGGTCCAGGAATTCGAAACGCATCTTGCGGAATGCCTGGATGGCCGGCCGCGACAGCACGTAAACGTGCGACATTACGATGTCGTGATAGCTCGCGCCTTGCGACTCGAGCGTCTTGCCGAGCCGGTCCATCGCGAGGCGAATGTCCGTTTCCTTCTCCTGAAAAGCCAGTTGCGTGCCGGTGAGGACCAAGCGGGGCGCGGAAACCAGGACCACCTGCGAGTCATTCAGTCCGCCCGGATTCTCGAAACGCAGATCGGCGCCCACCGTCCGCTCGAGGGCCGCCACCGCTTCGCATTCCGCCGCCGGCTCCACGGGAACGCGCTCCATCTGCACGATGTTGTACGCGGCATTCGGAAATGCTGCAACCAGCGCGGCGCGGGCGTCGCCCGCCGTTTCGATCGCGCTGACGAAACACGTCACCCGCAGCGCGCGCGTCCCACTTAGGCCGATGCCGCGCAGCGCCGTTTCCAGTTGTTCGACCGACTTGGCCGTCGAAGGCGCAGGTTGCCCGGACAAGAAAGCCAACCCGTGCGGGTTCACTTCGCTCTTTTCCACCGCGATAGATTCGATCACGACTTGCGCGCCGTCCATCGGCAGCGCGCCCGCCTGGATCACGCTCAGCGCCGGCAGCGCCAGTTTCTTCTCGGCGAACGTCTCGCTCAGAATCGTCTGCACCCTCCGCACATCGCCGGTTCCCGCGACAAAAGCCCGCAACTTCACAATGACCGCGCCCTTGTTGGCGCGAATCAGCGCGCGCAGGGCTTCGCGGACCTGCGGCGAAAGAAGTCCCTTCGCCGATAGCGGAGAGGTGCGGAACGTCAGCCGGTTCGTTTCCGCGATCACCGCCAGCGGCGGATCCTTCAGAAGCGGCAGCGTCTGAGTGATTTCCTCCTCGTTCTGCCCGTTCTTCTTTCTCTTTTTGGCGTCTGAAATCGTGCCGCAGACCAGGATCAGCGCGAGGACCGCCGCGATTAGCCGGAACGAAGGCATGATTTCAAACTGAAGTGTATCAAAGGGAGCGCTTCCACTGATTGGCTGTCAACGCCAAGTAGCAATGTCCCGTTTTTGGAAAGGCTGCAATGCTCATCGGCCTACCCCTTTCCCTCCGCGCCGTTCTGAACACGTTCTCAGATAAGGGAAAGGGGGGATGCCGGAAACCATGACGCATGGGATATTTCTACTGGGCGCCGACATTCCACCGATTGGCTTGCTCAGCACGATCCAATGCTGTATATTGGGGTCAATTGGCATGCTTCTCTCGCCACAACTCGATTCAGCCCTGAATGTTCCGTTGTACAGACAATTGTATGACTACATTCGGTCAGCCATCGGGACCGGAGCGCTACCGCTGGGTGCGCGTTTACCCGCCACGCGGGAATTGGCTGGTCAGCTTGGGCTGAACCGGGCCACCGTATCGGCCGCCTACGAATTGCTCGAGTCCGAGGGCCTCATTCGCGGACACGTCGGCCGGGGAAGTTTCGTGAGCGCCCGGACCGCCATCCAGCCGACCATCGGTTTCGCGGCGTCGCGCCCGGACGCGGATTTGTTTCCCCTGGACGATTTCCGCCAGACCTGCCGCGAAGTGATCGAGGGCCCCGAGGCTCTAGCCATTCTGCAGCTCGGTGTGCCGAACGGGTATGCTCCGCTGCGGGAATACCTACTGGAACAGGCCCGCACGGCGGGTGAGGCCAGCCCGAACGACGACATCCTGATCACCAGCGGCTGCCAGCAGGCGCTCGACCTCATTCGCCGGGTATTGGCGGGTCCAGCCGACACCATCGCAGTGGAAGATCCCGTTTATCCGGGTTTGCGCGCGGCGTTCCAACAGGACGGTGCGCGATTATTGGGCATTCCGGTGGACCGGAACGGGATGGACATTGACAGGCTCGAGCAAATGCTCCAATCCGAGCGTCCGCGCCTTACCGTGATCACGCCGGATTTCCAAAACCCGACGGGTACCAGCATTCCTTCTGGTTTACGTAACAGAGTACTCCGTTCAGTAAAATCTGCCTCGACGACCCTGGTCGAGAACGATATTTACGGCGAATTGCGGTACAACGGCTCTCGCGCCCGCACCGTGAAGTCCCTGGATCCGAACGCCGGGACTCTCCTCCTGCGCAGCTTTTCCAAGATCGCGTTCCCCGGACTTCGGGTCGGCTGGATCATTGGACCGCGCGAGATCGTGCGCCGGCTGGCCGAGGCGAAGCGCTTGTGCGATCTGCACACCGACCAGCTTTCGCAAGCCGTGATCCTGCGGTTCGCACAGACCGGACGTTTGTCGGCGCATCTCACGCGCGTTCTCAGCGCCGGAGCCGGGCGGCTGCGCGTAACGCTCGAAGCCTGCGCCGCGGATCTGCCGGACGGTTCTGAATTCACGCGGCCCGAGGGCGGGATGCACGTATGGATTTGGCTGCCCGGCGGCATCGACACCTTGGAAACTCTGGGGAAGGCGCAGCAGGCGGGCGTCTCGTATCTCCCCGGAAGTTATTTCGCTGTGACGCGCGATCATTCAAACGCGCTGCGGTTGAGTTTTGCGGGAGCCTCGCCGGAGCAGATCCGGAAGGGCATCGCGCTTCTAGGGGCGGTATTTCAACAGGAACTCGAGCGGGCGCCGGAGCCCGCGCTGGTTTGAACGAAAGGAGTAATTGCAATGTACATGAACGATGAGTTTCGTTTGAAGGTCGGACTCGCCGAGATGTTGAAAGGCGGGGTGATCATGGATGTGACGAACGCCGAGCAGGCGCGCATCGCCGAGGACGCGGGCGCGGTCGCGGTGATGGCGCTGGAGCGCGTTCCCTCCGACATTCGCAAAGAGGGGGGCGTGGCGCGCATGGCGAATATTCGCGTGATGCGCGAGATCATCAAGACGGTCAGCATTCCCGTCATGGCCAAGGCGCGCATCGGCCACTTCATCGAAGCGCGCGTTCTGGAAGCGCTGGAAGTGGACTACATCGATGAGAGCGAAGTGCTCACTCCCGCGGATGAAGAGCACCACATCGACAAGCGCCAGTTCAAAGTGCCGTTTGTGTGCGGCGCGCGCAACCTCGGCGAAGCGCTGCGCCGGATTGCGGAAGGCGCGGCAATGATCCGGACCAAGGGCGAAGCCGGCTCGGGCAATATCGTCGAAGCGGTCCGCCACATGCGCACCATTCAGAAGGAAATGAAGCAACTGACCGTGCTCGGCAAGGAAGAACTGGTGCACGAGTCGAAGAATTTGCAGGCCCCGCTCGAGCTGGTGGAGTGGGTGGCGGAGCACGGCAAGCTGCCGGTCCCGAACTTCTCCGCGGGCGGGATCGCGACGCCGGCGGACGCTTCGCTGGTGATGCATCTCGGCGCCGAGGCCGTGTTTGTCGGCTCGGGCATTTTCAAGTCGTCCGATCCGGAGGCCCGCGCCCGCGCCATCGTGAAGGCCGCGACGTACTACAGGGATCCGGCGAAGCTGCTCGAAGCTAGCGAGGAGTTGGGCGATGCGATGCCGGGGCTGGACATCCGGCAGATGGACGAAAAGGAGCTGTTCCAGACGCGCGGCTGGTAATGGCGAAACCGACCATCGGCGTTCTTGCGCTGCAAGGGGATTTCGAGGCGCACGAAAAGGCGCTCGCGCGGGCGGGCGCGTGCGCCGTCCAGGTGCGTACCCGGGAAGACCTGGAAGCGGTGGACGGTCTGATCATCCCCGGCGGCGAGAGCACGACCATGCTGAAATTGCTGCGCCGCGAGGATCTGTTTGAGCCGCTGCGCTCCTTTGGCGAAACGAAGCCAATTTTCGGCACCTGTGCGGGGGCCATCTTGCTGGCGAAGGAAGTAACGAATCCGGCGCAGGAATCACTGGGGCTCATGAACATTGGAGTGGAGCGGAATGGTTATGGCCGGCAACTCGACAGCCGCATCGTGCGTTTAAGGGACGGCTACGAGGCGGTGTTCATTCGCGCCCCGATTATCCGGTCGGTGGGCGAGGGCGTGACGGTGCTGGCGCGGTACGGCGCGGATCCGGTACTGGTGGAACAGGGCCGGCACCTGGTGGCGACGTTCCACCCGGAATTGACGGAGGATGCGAGGGTGCACAAGCTCTTCGTCGAGAAGGTGGCGGCACAATGAAACCGGGAGTGGCGGGCGAGAAGACCGTCGGAGGTCACGCCGGACCCGACCGTGATAAAATCTTGGAAGGTTGAGCGGGCCTTTTGATGAGAACCCGCAGTGATGAAACGCGGAGCCCTTCCCGGAGCGCCGGGCATCTAAGTTGGTAGGCGGCCGCGTGCGGCATGCTAGAGTATTAGCTACGAGTTCAGAAGGTTTTCTAACTATCTTGACCCGGAAATCATTCATATCGTTTCTGGCGACTGTTCTGATCCTGGTTCCCCTAACTTCGGCCGAGGAATCGGACGATTCCGTCGGGAACGAAGTCATTGGCCGTTACGTCGCCCAAAATCAATCCCAGGAGAACAGTCTCCGGGGTCTGCAGATGGACGTCGACATCAACGCGAATCTCCCTAAGTTGCAGAAAGAAGGGAAGCTTCACGCTCTGCGCCACATCTCGCGATTGGGCCAGATTACCTATCAGGGGTTGAAGTTCATCGGCGACAACACGATCAAAAACGACGTCATCGTTCGATATATTCGCGCCGAAACCGAGAGCCAGAATATTCCCGAGATGGGAATTACGCCGAAGAATTACAAGTTCAAGTACAAAGGGGTTTACGAACAGGATGGGCGCAAGCTTTACGTGTTCCATCTCACTCCCCGGAAGAAAGCGGTCGGGCTCTTCAAGGGCGAGCTCTGGGTGGACGCGAGCACTTATCTTCCCTACCGGGAATCTGGGCACTTCGTGAAGAACCCTTCCATCTTCTTGAGAAAGGTGGAGTTCACGCGCGATTACGAGATTCGCGACGGGGTGGCTTTCCCGAAGCATATCGAGAGCACGATCGACACGCGATTCTGGGGCAAGGCGGAGATGTCGATCAATTTTTCGAACTACTCCCATGACGGCGAGGACGAGCACGCCTCGGTGCCGGCCGTGGTACCCGTGAGCCAGTAAGGCGCGTCATTCAAGGCATACATGCGAACCCTGTTTCTCAATCCCCCGTCGTTTGAAGGCTTTGACGGCGGAGCAAGCTCCCGCTGGCCGGCCTCGCGGGAGATTGAATCCTATTGGTATCCGGTATGGCTCTGCTACCCCGCGGGCATGCTTCCCGACAGCAAGGTAGTGGATGCGCCGCCCCATGGTATTTCCATTGAGCAGACGGTGGAGATCGGGAGGGATTTCGAACTGCTGGTGCTGTTCACGTCCACCCCGGGATTTCATGTCGATGTGAAGATCGCCGGCATGATGCGGGACGCGAATCCGAAGCTGGAAGTTGCATTTGTGGGTCCGCCCGTGACGGTAGATCCGGAGACGGTGCTGCGGGAAAACCCGGTTATCGACTTCATAGTCCGTCGCGAGTTCGACCACCAGATCGTCGCGTACGCAAAGGGCACGCCGCTCGCGGAACTCCCCGGGGTGAGCTATCGCGAAAACGGCGAGATCCGCCATACGCCGGACGGCGGGTACATCGAGAATCTGGATGAGCTTCCGTGGGTAACCGACGTTTATTCGCGCGACCTCGATTTTCGCCGGTACAACGTCCCGTTCCTGCTGAATCCGTTCATCAGCTTTTATACTTCCCGCGGCTGCCCGGCCATGTGCACGTTCTGCCTTTGGCCGCAGACGCATTCCGGCCACCGCTGGAGGCTGCGCTCGGCCGAGGATGTGGCGAACGAATGCCGCTCGGCTTTGCAGAAGTTCCCGGGCCTAAAAGAAATCTTCTTCGACGACGATACGTTTAACTACAAGAAGGAACGGACAATCACGCTCTGCCAGGAGTTGAAGAAGCTGAACTTCACGTGGTCGTGCACGTCGCGCGTAACCACGGATTACGAGACGTTGAAGGCCATGAAGGAAGCCGGTTGCAGGCTCCTGATCGTGGGCTATGAATCCGGCGACCAGCAGATTCTGAAGAACATCAAGAAGGGAGCCACCGTGGAGATGGCCCGGCGCTTCACGAAGGACGCTCATAAGCTGGGGCTGACCATCCACGGCGATTTCATCGTCGGCCTTCCGGGCGAGAACCGCGAGACTCTGCGCAACACCATCGACTTTGCGAAGCAGATCGATTGCGAGACCATTCAGGTGTCCATCGCCCACGCATACCCGGGCACGGAGTTCTTCAGCTACGCCACCAAGAACGGGCTGATTTCGATCGACGGCATGACGGACGAATCCGGCCATCAGCTTCCGAATGTGGTGTATGAAGGACTGGATCGCGGGGAACTGGTGGGATGGGTCGAGAAGTTCTACGACGAATACTACTTCCGTCCGAAAGCCGCGTGGCGCATCGTGCGGAAAGCGATCGTCAACAACGATCTGCCGAGGCTGTACAAGGAAGCGCGCGAGTACCTGGCGCTGCGGACCAAGCGCAAGAAGTTTGTGAAGGACCACAGAGCGGAGACGGCGGCCAGAGCGGGCGCGATGGCCTCGGGCGACTAGAGCGGCCAGCGCATGGACGCGAGTTCACGCAGGCTGCTCGCCAAGACCCGGCTTTTCACAATCATCGTGATTGTGAGCAACGCGCTCGGCAATTTCTTTCTCACGCGCGGCATGAAGGCCTATGCCGGCGAATTGTCGCTGTCGCCGGTGGGCTACGTCACTGCGATTTTTAGCCCGTGGGTGGCCGCCGGCGTGACGCTCCTGATTATCTGGCTGCTGACGCGGATGGCGCTGCTAGGTTGGGCCGATCTCTCTTACGTGCTGCCCGTTACCGCGCTGGGCTATGTGGCATCGGCGCTGCTGGGCCGGTATTTTTTGGATGAGCGCATCTCGGGCCAGCGGTGGGCGGGTACGCTGCTGATTGCCGCGGGGACCGCAATCGTCGGGCGCACGAGCGTGAGGACTGCGCGATGAGGGAGTGGCTGCTGGTAGCCGTCATCGTCGGCGCGACGGTGGTGGGCGACCTGCTGCAGAGCGCTGAAATGAAGCACGTCGGCGAGCTGACTGAATTTCATCCCACCGGGCTGGGGCGCTATTTCGCCGCTCTTGCCCGCCGCAAGTACCTGATCCTGGCGGTCGGATTCATGGCGGTTTCCTTCTTCGCCTTCATGAAGCTGCTCTCCTTCGCCGACCTCAGTTTCGCCGTCCCTGCAACCGCCGGCAGCCTGGTGGTGGAGACGATCCTGGCGCGCGTCCTTCTAAAGGAGCGCGTGGATCGGACGCGGTGGGCCGGCGTTGCGCTGGTCGCTTTCGGAGTCGCGCTGCTGGCGCAGTGATCCCGTGTTCTGGATCTGGGTGGCGATCGCCGCGGCGTCCGGGGGTTACCAGATCGTCGCAACGCTGGCCTCTGTTGGAATGCTTCGCAAGCGGCCTGCGCCGGGGTCGTTCGCGCCGGGCGTTTCCATCCTGAAGCCGGTTCGCGCGCAGGACGAATTGCCCAACGAGGCAATTCGCACGAACCAGGAGCAGGACTACCCAGGCGAGTTCGAGGTGCTTTGCGAGACCCGCGCATCGAGGCCGACTCCGAACCGCAAGGTAGGGGTACTGATCGACCTCGAACGGCGCTCGAAGAATCCGCTGATTCTCATTGCCGACGCCGACATCCGCGTTCCGCGCGACTATCTGCGGCGCGTGGTCGCTCCCCTGGAGGACCCGCGCATCGGGCTGGTTACGTGCGCTTACCGGGCCACCGCAGAGACGCTGCCAGGCCGGTTCGAGGCGCTCGGCGTGGCGACGGACTTCGCCCCGAGCACGTTTGTCGCTCCGTTCGTCGGCATCGACGAGTTCGCGCTCGGCGCAACCATTTGCCTGCGGCGCTCCGACCTGGAACGCATCGGCGGCATCGCCTCCGTCGGGGATTATCTGGCCGACGATTACCAGCTCGGCCGGCGCATACACGATCTCGGGCTGAAGTGCGTGCTGTCGGATGTGATCGTCGAGACGCACCTGGCGGGAGCGAGCTGGCGGGAGGTGTGGCGGCACCAAGTGCGGTGGGCGCGGACGATCCGGGTATCGCGCGGCGCATATGCGGGTTTGCCCATCACACACACGAGCACGTGGGCGCTGATTGCGGCGCTGTGCGGCCAGTGGTGGATCGCGGCGGTTCTACTGGGACTGCGTTATTTGACGGCAGTGACGGCGGGCTGGTTTGTTTTGCGCAGCCCCGATGTCCTGCGCCTATGGTGGCTGATTCCCTTGCGCGACTGGTTCGGATCCGTGGTGTGGGCCGCGGGAATGTTCGGGAATACGGTGGAATGGGGCGGGGAGAAGCTGGTGCTCGATCGCGAGGGGCGGGTCGTGGGGACCGGGTGAACGCGAGTGCGCACATTCCAGGCAAACCCCACCTCTTCAACGTTTGGAAATGTCGGGGCGGGAAGGGCTGCACCTGCCAGCGGACCTTTACTGCTCAACCGGGTCGTCGATCAAGGACATCCTGGATCAGCTTCCAAGGGTGTGTCCGGTTGCACAAGCCAAGCTAGAGGAACACCATGAAGACGAGTGATAGCCCAGCCAATGACGGTTTCTGTCCCGAGTGTCACAACGAATTGAACCGTGACCTTTCAGGAAAGGGTTGGGTAGGTCACAAGAACTGCAAGTTTCGTTTCGACCGAAGAGGCGGCGTGCCACTCAAGGACGAGAACGGTCAATTCATCCCATGTACCTTCGGTTATGGCGAGAGGGACGAACTGATTTTGGCGCTTGACAAAGATGTACTAGAGCAATCGACGCAGGCTGCGATTGAGGAGGGTGCATTCGATCCGAGAGCACTTCCGGATGCCCGAGATCGGCTCGTCGCCACCATAGTTAGTTAGGCGGCGTGGTCAACCGCAATTCCAGAGGAAACTCATGGAAGCCTACGACAACCGCTGTGCATTGGCGGGCTGCGACTGCATTGATGTGTTGGAAGCAGCCCACATTCATCCATACCGTGGTCCCAAAAACAGATCACGTCTGCAATGGTCTCTTGCTGCGAAGCGAGGATGCGCATGGCGCCAAAAGGGATGGAACGGGTGCTCTGACCCAACTCGCAGACGGATAATGTGGAACGGAGGACCGTATGAGCAAGATGGACGAAAATGATCGAGACAAGGTCGGCGACGGAGAATTCGCATTCCCGAAGCAGCGCAAAGAGCCCATCCACGATGCCGCCCACGTCCGCAACGCAATCAGCCGTTTCAACCAAGTGGAAGGGGTAACGGACGACGAGCGAGATGAAGCATGGAAACGAATCAAGCACGCGGCGTCGAAGTTCAATGTGGGAAATGGGCGAATCAAGCTGGCGGGAACTGCCGCACTCCGGGAAGAAGTAGCGGCGCAGCAAGGGACGTGAGCGGCAAATGACCGACTGCCGGAATGCGAGCGCGTGCGTTTCTTTAGGAAGACCCCCGGAGCAGGACCGCCGGAAGGGCTGGCGCATAGTGCCACCGGGTGCTCGCCCAAGATAGCTCCCCTCCGGCTCGGCAGGAGCGCGAGCCCTTGACCCTACAGCGGGCTGGCGACCTTAGCGCGCCCCCTCACGGGTTTCCAGCCCTCGAAGTCCTTCACGGTGGCGCAACTGGGGCCGCCGTCCCGACCCGTGCCGGGAACGCGGGCTTCGCGTGCACCACCCGCCACGATCATTTTCGTTGCGATGCCGACAAGGGGTATCTTCAGCCCGCGGCTCCAGCAGGAATCGGCCTGACCCGCGCAAGTACCGACATCGATCTAGACGAATCACTGACGCGGCGGCCTCTGCACGAAAGGACCGCCGAGTGCCACCATGCTATCGGTGACCACTTCTCCAAATTCTCGCGCAGAACCAAACATTCTTCCTATAGAAAGGCAATCCCCCTCCCGCATCATCCGGTGCTCTAGTGTCCTGAGCGAGAAATACGTTTTATAAGTAACGATTAGGCTGCATACTTAGGTATGCGTACGGGACGTCCCAAGAAACCTCTGGAAATCGCCGAGGAGGATCGCAATAAATTGAGCATGACATCCTGGTCGTCCGCCGTGCGCGACCCGAACTCCACCACTCGGGCAACTGCGCCGCGATCGAGCTGACGAAAACGGCGTAGGCGTGCTCGGCCTCGCGAGTCCGCGCCATCCGCGTCGCAAACTTCACCTTCACTTTGAACAGCCTGGGAAGGTCTCCGTCATAAGCCGAGAGCAGGTAGTGTAATGAGTCCCAAATCTCATGCAGGCGATTGACGTATGCGAAGATAAGGTAAATATGCGAGATCTAGAGGCCGTTGAGGCTGAGTTGTTCGAGATCAGCGCCATTGCAGACGATTCCCTGAAGTTGGAACGGATCGCTGTGTGGTGTGCCATCCATCCTGACGAGGTGCCACTCGCAATGCATTTGCTCTTGGTGCGAAAACAGGAGCCGTTGAACACCGAGACTGAGTGAAACTAGTGTTTTGAGCGGGAAATACGTTTGCAAAGTCGCTCAACCTTGCCGAGAATCAAATCGGCATCGGCGGTCCATACGAAGGGCTTGGGATGCTGATTCCGCTGGTCCAAATAGTCGAGCATGGCTGTCTCCAACATTCGAACGGCTGTGTGACTGCCGCGGCGGACGCAGCGCTCGGTCACCTCGGCGAAGAGTCG